>JBEKHV010000071.1:0-20654 GCA_050012095.1 Bryobacteraceae bacterium
CTCTTGGAACGAATGCTAAACTTCTTCATTGCCGGTCTCCTTTTGCACTTCGAGTGCGTATTGGGAGCTTAACGCGTCCCGCTGGAGACCGGCTTTCTCATTCCATCTTGCCGGCGGTGGATCTGAAACGTGAATGTAAAACCCACCGCCGGCAAGGGGGCGCCCTCCGGGCCTGGCGCTACATATCTTCAAGTAGAAACCGCGCCGGCGCCCTGGCCGCCTTGGCCACCTCCTCAGCCGCCGCGTAACCGCTGCGCACGGCTCCCTCCATTGTGGCGGGCCACCCCGTGCGTGTCCAATCTCCGGCCAGAAAAACGTTAGGCATGCCGCTTTGAGCCACAGGCCGTAGCGCCTCCGTCCCCGGCCCCGCCGAGAAAGTCGCGCGCTGCTCTTTGATCACGTGCGCTTTCACGAGGTTCGCGTCGCACACCCGGGGAAAGAACAGCCGCAGGTCGCCAACCGCCATTTCGACGATGTCCGCGCGCGAGAGGTTGGTCAGATCGCGCGATGCGCTCACCACCAGTTGCAAGTAGCGCCCGCGGTCCTTGTTGAACATCCATTGCATGGTGCGGTCCAGCAGGGTGGCGTACGGCAGGGTGGTGACTTCGCGGTCGAACCACAGGTGCACGCCGGTGATGGGCGAGTGTTCGAAAGCTGGCGCGGGGAGGCCCACTGCTTCCAGGCGCTCGAAGGGTAGCGCGCAGATGTAGGAGCCGGCCGTGCGGCGCTCGCCCGCGGCCAGGAACCCGCCGGCGTCGATGCGCTCCACCGGGCTGCGCAGGTGGATCCGTACGTCGCCGAGCCGCCGCAGGGCCGCCTCCTGGTACAGCTCGGCCAGAGGAACGGCGGGTAAGCCCATCTCGTAGGAATCCCGCCGGGCCAGAAATCCCAGCCAGAAGACCTTGAACCCGTGAGCGGCGGCCATGCGGTCCAGGTCTTCGTTGACCGCGCTCACCAGCACCTGACGCCAGAAGCGGTCGATGGCGCGCGGCGTCTGCCGCTTCTGGTTCAGCCAGTCCAGCATGCTGATACGGTCCAGGTCCGAGCGGCGCGTGCGTTCGCGGCGTAAAGCGGCCAGCGCGCGCGCGATGGCGAATTTGTCGGCGCGGCCCAGGCACTGTAACCGGAGGAACGACCCAGCCAGGTGGAACGGCGCCGGCAGCCTGCCTCCGCGCAGCGTGGAAACGCGGCCTCCCGGCTCGATGAAGTAGACCTCGCGGTGAAAGCGGATGCGGTCGCGGACGCCCATGCGGCCATAAAAATCCAAAAGGTTGACGCAACAGCGCAGCAGGATGTGCTGGCAGTTGTCGATGGTTTCATCCCCGAGCGGGTAAGACGTAGCGCGCCCGCCGAGAAACGGCCGCGCCTCGAACAGGTCTACTTGAAACCCGGCGCCGCCCAGCGCCGCCGCCGCTGCAAGTCCGGCCAGCCCTCCGCCGGCGATCAGGACCGTGGGCATAAGAAATCAGTATAGCGTTTGCCGTTTACCGTTAACCGTTTTCCGTCAGCCCGGTTTAGCGGTTAACGAATAACGGTCAACGGTTGTTGTTTTGCTATCTTCATAATCATGCACACCCGCACCATCGCACGCCTCCTCTGGGTATCGGCTCTCGCGGGCTTGGCTGCGGCGGCCGCGCCGCCCACGCCCCAGGAAGCCCGCCGCTTCATCAACGACGCCGAAAAGAAACTGCTCGTCCTGAACATCGACGCCAGCCGGGCGGATTGGATCAAGGACACTTACATCACCGACGACACCGAGGCTGTGGCCGCCAAGATCGACGAGCGGGCCATCGCCGCCACCGTCGATTACGCCAAGAAATCCACGCGCTTCGACGGCCTCAAGCTCGATTCCGAGACGGCGCGCAAGATCAAACTCCTGAAGCTTTCGCTCACCATCGCCACGCCTTCCGACCCCCAGGAAGCCGCGGAGCTGACCCGCATCACGGCGGGCATGGAAGGCCTGTACGGCAAGGGCAAGTATTGCCCCAGCGGCCCGGACAGTTGCCAGACGCTGGACGACCTGGAGAAGATCATGGCCGAAAGCCGCGACGCCCGGCAACTGCTCGACGCCTGGACCGGCTGGCACGCCATCGCGCGTCCCATGCGCAAGGACTTCACCCGTTACGTCGCTCTGGCGAACAAGGGCGCGAAGCAGCTCGGATTCCAGGACAACGGCGCCATGTGGCGCTCGAAGTACGACATGACGCCCGACGCCTTCGCCCAGGAGTTGGACCGCCTCTGGGAACAGGTGCGCCCGCTCTACCTCTCGCTGCACGCCTACGTCCGCGCCCGGCTGCGCGAGAAATACGGAAACGCGGTCCCGGCCAGCGGACCGATTCCGGCTTACCTGCTCGGCAACATGTGGGCGCAGGAATGGGAAAACATCTACCCGCTGGTCGCGCCCGCCAACGCCGACCCCGGTTATGAGATCACCGACCTGCTCAAGAAGCGCAACACCGACTGGAAGCAGATGGTGAAGTACGGCGAGGGTTTTTTCACTTCGCTGGGTTTCGCTCCCCTGCCCGACGCTTTCTGGGAGCGCTCCCAGTTCCTTCGGCCCCGCGACCGCGACGTGGTTTGCCACGCCAGCGCCTGGGATATCGATTTCCTCAGCGACCTCCGTCTGAAGATGTGCATCCAGATCACCGGCGAGGACTTCCTCACCATCCATCACGAGTTGGGCCACAATTTCTATCAGCGCGCCTACAGCAACCTGGCGCCCTCGTTCCGCGACAGCGCCAACGACGGTTTCCACGAAGCCGTGGGCGACACCATCGCTCTCTCCATCACGCCCGAATATCTGGTCAAGATCGGCCTGCTCGACAAGGCCCCCGACGCCTCCAAGGACATCGGCCTGCTGCTCCAACGGGCCCTCGATAAGATCGCGTTTCTGCCGTTCGGCTTGGTCATCGACCAGTGGCGGTGGAAAGTTTTCTCGGGCGAGATTCCCCCCGAGAAGTACAACGAAACCTGGTGGCAGTTGCGCCTGAAATACCAGGGCATCGCGCCTCCTCCGGGACGCGCGGAGACCGATTTCGACCCCGGCGCCAAGTACCACGTGGCCGCCAACGTGCCCTACGCCCGCTACTTCCTGGCCGACATTTTGCAGTTCCAGTTTCACCGCGCGCTTTCCCAGGCGGCCGGCTGCCAGGACGCGCTGAACCGCTGCTCGATTTACGGCAACGCGGCGGCCGGCGCCCGGCTGCGGGCCATGCTGGAAATGGGGCAGAGCCGCCCCTGGCAGGATGCGCTCGAAAGAATCGCGGGCACGCGCCAGATGGACGCCTCGGCGATCCGCGACTACTTCGCGCCGTTGCAGAAGTGGCTCGACGAGCAGAATCGCGGCAAACCCGTCGGCTGGTGAGTCAGGGGTGGGGACGTCACTCGTAAAACCCGTCCGTGGAGTGGCCGGGCCAGTCGTGAGCCGCCTGGATCTGCATATCCGCGCGCAAACGGTCGATAGCCTCGGCCACCTTCAGGAAGGTGAACGCTGCCTGGTCGTTTGGTCCGTAGACGTCCACAACCAGATTGCATAACTCGTGAATCCTGGCGCGGATCTTGCGCACCTCCATACCCAGTTCCCGATGCTCTTCCAGAGTCAGCGGGTTGGGGGTCGTGGGGCGCACTCTTCTGGCGTCAGTGTAGCATCGCGCGCCTGGGAGCGATGCGAAGCCCGTCGAAAGCCGAAGCCAACCGGCATCCCCGGCGTGGTATGGTCTCCCATAGACGCCTTCGACGAAGATGCCACGCCGCGCCACGGTCGCACGCCCGTTTGCCGCTACGGTAGTTTTGGCGGCGCTGCTCTGCGGCGCCTGCGCGCGTCCGGCGGCGCCGCGCAAGCTGACCATCGCCGCGGCGGCGGACCTGAAGTTCGCCTTGGAAGAGCTGGCCGCCGAATTCCGGCGCGGCCATCCCGGCGTGGATATCCAGCCCACGTACGGCTCGTCGGGCAATTTCTATTCACAGATCGGCGCCGGCGCCCCCTTCGATCTCTTCCTGTCCGCGGATGTGGACTATCCCCGCCGCTTGCTGCGGAACGGGATCGGCGCGGCGGATTCGCTGTTCGTTTATGGCGCCGGCCGGATCGTGGTCTGGGTTCCGGCCGGCTCCAAGCTCGATCCCGCGACGGCGCTCGGTGACGGAAGCCTCCGGCACGTGGCCATCGCCAACCCGGCGCACGCGCCCTACGGGCGGGCAGCCGAGGCGGCCATGCGTTCGTTGGGCATCTACGACGCGCTCCGTCCGAAACTGGTGCTGGGGGAAAATGTCGCGCAGGCTTTCGAGTTCGTGCAAAGCGGCGCGGCGGAGGCTGGCATCGTGGCACTCTCCCTGGCGCTCGCCCCGCCCGTGCGCGACCAGGGCAGGTACTGGGAAATCCCGGTGGACGCCTATCCCCGGATCGATCAAGGCGGTCTCATCCTGAAGGACTCGGGCGAAGCCCGGGCGTTCCGCGCGTTTCTGGGAAGCGGCGCCGCGCGCGACATCCTGAAGAGATACGGTTTCTCGCCGCCGGAGGCGCAATGATGGATTGGCAAGCCATCTGGCTCAGCGTGCGGCTGGCGGCCGCGACCACCGCGATCCTGCTAGCGGTGGGCATGCCGGTGGCGTACTGGCTGGCGTACTCGCCGCGCCGCTGGAAGTTTTTGGTGGAGGCCGTGGTGGCGCTCCCCCTGGTGCTGCCGCCGACCGTGCTCGGGTTCTACGTGCTGCTGGCCATCGGCCCGCGCGGTCCCGTGGGCGCGCTCTACGGCAAACTGACCGGAGGGATGCTGCCGTTCTCGTTCCAGGGCCTGCTATTGGCTTCCGCGCTCTACAGCCTGCCGTTCACCGTGCAGCCCATGGCGACGGCGTTCGCCGCGGTGGATCGCAAGCTCCTGGAAGCCTCCTGGTGTCTGGGAATCTCCCGCGCGGCGACGTTCCGGCGCGTCATCGCGCCGCTCTCGCGCCCCGGAATCGCCACGGGCGCCATTCTGAGCTTCGCCCACACCATGGGTGAGTTTGGAGTGGTGCTCATGGTGGGCGGCAACATCGCGGGCGTCACCCGTACCGCGTCGATTTCCATCTACGACCAGGTGCAGTCGCTCAACTACGCCGCCGCCAACCAGACCTCGCTTTTCTTATTGGCGGTTTCGTTCTCCGTGCTGGCGCTGACCTACGCGCTGCAACGGCGGTTTTGGTCGCTATGGCCGATGAACTGATTTGCCGCTGCCGGAAGCGGCTTCGCTCCGGGTTCGAACTGGAGGCGGATCTGCGCATCCCGCTCGCCGAGGCGCCGGTGACCGTCCTGTTCGGCCCTTCCGGTTCGGGCAAGACCACGCTGCTGCGCCTGCTGGCGGGCCTCGAAACAGCGGATTGCGGAGAGATCCGCTTCCGCGGCGAGACTTGGTACGACTCCGGGCACGGAGCGTGGCGGCCTCCGCAGCAGCGGCGCGCCAGCTTCCTGTTTCAGGATTACGCGCTGTTTCCGCACCTGACGGTCGCGCGGAACGTGGAGTACGCCGCGCCGCGCGGGAAGGCGCGCGAGCTCCTGGATGCGTTCGGGCTGGCGGACCTGGCGGCGCGTTCCCCGCGCGCGATTTCGGGCGGCCAGCAGCAGCGCGTGGCCCTGGCGCGCGCGCTGGCCGCCGGTCCCGCGCTGCTGCTTCTCGACGAGCCGCTCTCCGCGCTCGACCACGCCACCCGCCTTCGCCTGCGTCATGAGCTCCGGCGCGAGCTGGTTTCCGGCGGCGTCCCCAGCATCGTCGTAACCCACGACCGCCTGGAGGCGGTGGGGCTGGGAGACTGGATGGCGGTGATGGTGGACGGCCGCATCCGCCAGGCCGGACCCGTCCAGGAGGTGTTCCGCCATCCGGCGGACGCGCAGGTGGCCGAGTCGGTGGGAGTGGAGAACGTACTGCCCGTGGAGGTCGCGGCGCGGGACGGCGGTCTGCTTACGCTGCGGGTGGGAGCCGCGCGCATCGAATGCGTGGCGGGCGGCGAAGACTTCGCGGCCCCCGCGGTTCCGCTCCCGGCGTGGGCCTGCATTCGCGCCGAAGACGTGACCCTGACGCGCGACGCCGGGCAGGCGTCGAGCGCTCGAAATCGCCTGGCCGGCCGCGTGCGCGCCGTCACGCTGGAAGGCCCGCTGGCCCGCGTGGAACTGGACTGCGGCTTCCCACTGGTGGCCGCCATCACGGCGCAATCGGCGGCGGATATGCGCCTGAAATCCGGCGACGTAGTGTGCGCCGTGATGAAAGCTACGGCGGTACACCTGATCCCCGCATAGCGGATTGTCTCCGCGACCGGGAATTCACCACCGCGATGGAATGAGAAGGCCTGTTGGCAGTCCGTCCCCCGTGTTAAATTGGAATGACAACGCCCACGGGGAGGAAAACCTTGGCAGATTCTCGACGATCGCTTTTCACTTCCGAGTCCGTCACGGAGGGACATCCGGACAAGATTGCGGACCAGATCTCCGACGCCGTGCTGGACGCGGTGCTGACCGACGACCCCATGGGCCGCGTGGCCTGCGAAGTCCTGGTGACCACCGGCACCTGCATTGTGGCCGGAGAAATCACCACGAGGACCTATGTGGACGTCCAGCGGATTGCCCGCGGAACCATCGAGTACGTGGGCTACAACGATGCGTCCTACGGTTTCGATTCGCACACCTGCGGCGTGCACAATCTGATCCAGTCGCAATCGCCCGATATCTCGATGGGCGTGGATACCGGCGGCGCCGGCGACCAGGGCCTCATGTTCGGCTTCGCCTGCGACGAGACGCCGGAGCTGATGCCGCTCCCCATCATGATGGCCCACAAGCTGGTGCGGCGGCTTTCCGAGGCGCGCCGCGAAGGCGTTCTGGATTTCCTCCGGCCGGACGGCAAGAGCCAGGTGAGCGTGGAGTACGTGAACGGCGTTCCCAAGCGCATCGAGGCCGTGGTGGTCTCCACGCAGCACAGTCCCGAGGTCTCCACCGAAGAGCTGCGCAGGGAAGTGAAGAAGCGCATCATCGACGCCGTGGTTCCCTCCGGCATGGTCGATTCCCAGACCAAGTATCACATCAACCCCACGGGGCGATTCGTGGTGGGCGGGCCGCACGGCGATACGGGCGTGACGGGCCGCAAGATTATCGTGGACACCTACGGCGGCATGGGCCGTCATGGCGGCGGCGCGCTGTCCGGCAAGGACCCGACCAAGGTGGATCGTTCCGCGTGCTACATGGCGCGCTACATCGCCAAGAACATTGTGGCGGCCAAACTGGCCACCCGCTGCGAGGTGCAACTCGCCTACGCCATCGGCGTGGCCGAGCCGGTTTCGGTGGCCGTGGACACGTTTGGCACGGGCGTGGTCCCGGACGAGCGTTTCACGGAGTTGGTGCGCGCGAACTTCCTGCTGACGCCGCGCGGCATCATCGACCACCTGAAGCTCCGCCGCCCGATCTACCGCAAGACCGCCGCCTTCGGCCACTTCGGCCGCATGGAAGACACGTTCACGTGGGAAGCCTCGGACAAGGCCGAAGCACTGAGGGAACAAGCCGGCGCCGCGGTGGCGGCGAAGTGACAGGGCGCGATTCCGCCGCTCCTGTTACCATCGAGGTTTGAACCCTGCCCCGCAGATTGTCGTACTGGACGCCGGGGGGCAGTATTGTCACCTGATCGCGCGCAAAGTGCGGGATCTGGGCGTGTACGCCGAGGTCCGGCCTAGCGAGACTCCCGCCGGCGAGTTGGCCTCCGCGCGCGGCATTCTCATTTCCGGCGGCCCAAACAGCGTCTACGACCCCGGCAGCCCCACCGTGGACCCGGCGATTTTCAGCCGCGGCGTGCCCGTGCTGGGCATCTGCTATGGGCACCAGCTCATGGCGCATCTGCTGGGCGGAGAGGTGCGCCGGGGCGAACGGGGGGAGTACGGACTCGCCACGCTCGAGATGGACCCCGCCTCCGATCCGCTGTTTCGGGGACTGGAGGGCCGCCAGCAGGTGTGGATGAGCCATCGCGATACGGTGGCTGCCGTGCCGGCGGGCTTCCACGTGGCCGGCCGCACTTCCACCTGCGCCGTAGCGGCGTTTGCGGCGCCTCAGAGACGGCTTTACGGCGTGCAGTTCCACCCCGAAGTGGTCCACACGGAACGCGGCAAGGAATACCTCGCGAACTTCGTGCTGCGGATTTGCGGCTGCCAAAAGGACTGGGACCCGCGCCACCGCGCGCCGCTGCTGGAACAGGAGATTCGGGACGCGGTGGGCGGCCGCAACGTCTTCTTCTTCGTCAGCGGCGGCGTGGATTCCAGCGTGGCGTTTACGCTGTGCACCCGCGCGCTCGGAGAGGGCCGCGTCCGCGGAGTGTACGTCGACACCGGCCTGATGCGGGAGGGCGAAACCGATTTCATCCGCCGTCTGCCGGGCATCGCGGTGGAGCGCGCCGAAGAGCGGTTCCTGGGAGCGCTGGCCGGCGTCACCGATCCCGAACGGAAGCGCCATATTATCGGCGAAGAGTTCGTGCGCGTCCAGGAGCGCATCATCGAGGAGCGCAGCCTGGCCGAGGAGAGTTGGATTCTGGGCCAGGGGACGATTTATCCCGATACCATCGAGAGCGGCGGCACGGCTAACGCGGCCCTCATCAAGACGCACCATAACCGCGTGGCGGGGATTCAGAAGCTGATCGAAGCGGGACGCATCGTGGAGCCGCTGAAATCGTTCTACAAGGACGAGGTGCGCGAAGTGGGGCGCGAGCTGGGCTTGCCGGCCGAGCTGTTGGAGCGCCATCCTTTCCCCGGGCCGGGTCTGGCGATCCGCTGCCTTTGCGCGGATTCCGATGCGCCCCTCAGCGCGGTCGCCGAGGGTTGGCTGGCGCCGGTGCGGTCGGTCGGGGTACAGGGAGACTCACGGAGTTACGCCGCGGCGCTGGTGATCGACGCCCCCGACCACGACCGCGCCACGGCGCTGATCAACCGGCTGGCTGGGGTGAACCGCGTGGTGGCACGCATCGAGACGCACGTCCCCGTTCCCGCGATGACGGTGCGGGCTTGTTCTTTGACTCCCGGGCGCATCGCCCGGCTGCGCCGCGCCGACTCGGCGGTGCGCCGCCTGTCGCACGCCAGCGGCTACGACCGGAAGGTCTGGCAGTTTCCGGTGGTTCTGATCCCGCTGGGAACCGGAGAACGCCCCGATTCGGTGGTCCTGCGGCCCGTGGACTCCGTAGACGGCATGACGGCCCGGTCGGTCTCTATCGACCCTCCCCTGTTACAAGCGATGTGCGTGGACCTGCTAGGCCAGGAAGGAATCGCCGGCGTCTTTCTGGACCTCACGCACAAGCCGCCCGCCACGATCGAGTGGGAGTAGCGGATAGCGGCCGGCTATTTTTCCGGAGGCAGCGTCACTACCAGCCCGGACGCCTTGTTCAAGCGCGCGGTCAATTCCCGGTCGATCAGCGAAAGCGAAACCTGGTTGTGCTGGTTCCCCGCCAGGAAGTAGTGCAGCGTATCGCCCTCCACCCAGTAGGCCACCGCCTCGTAGACGGTGTGGTCCTTCAATGCGAGCAGGTAGGTCCCCGGCGCGGGGCTGGCGTCCTGCGCTTGGCTGGCAGGCTCCGAATAGACGACCGAGCCCGTCTGCCCCGGCGCCGTGGCGCTGCCGGTTCCGTACTCGTTGATGATGACCGGCCCGGATTGCGGAGGGTAAACCACGGTAACGTTCTGCGGCGACTGGGAAACGGCCGGCTCGGACGGATAGGCGTACGAGCTGTCGTAGAGTCCCCCCCAGAAAATCGGGTATACATAGGCCGCGGCCGCGCGCCGTCCGGCTGGAGCGAGCCGCGCCGCGGGACCACCATAGGGCCAAGCCGTTGTCAAGGAAGGAACGACGATCTGCGGCCCGCCGCCTCCGGGAAAGACGACGCTGCCGAAGGTACGCTGGATGCCCGGCATGGACGCCGCCGTCCCGCCAGGGAATACAACGCTGCCGAAAGTGCGGGCGATTCCGGGCAGGCTGCCGGCTACTTGGTTCTGAGCGAAAAGCCCGCTGGCCAGCGCGAGGGCGAGCAGAAAGCAACTGGGAACCCGCATGGCGTCTTCCCCCTTGCTTGTATTGTACTCCCGCTTGGTGGGTCAGGGCTTTCGGAGGCTGCTGAAAGCACCCCCAAAAAACCACGTTGGGCCGCGGATGAACGCCGATGAGCGCGGATAAACGATTTATTCTCAATCGGCGTTCATCGGCGGCCAGTCATGTTTTGGCATTGTTCAGCAGCCTCCGAAAGGCCTAGCCCCGCGCGTGGGTGAATCGCATATACTGATGCGCATGAGGACCACGCTCAACCTGGATGACGATCTGCTGCGCGCGGCCCGCGAATCCACGGGTATTCAAGAGAAGACGGCGCTGATCCATCGGGCGTTGCGGGAGCTGGTGGCCCGGAAAGCCACGCGGCGGCTGGAAGCCCTTGGCGGCGCAATGCCAGCCTTTCAAGCAGGCCGGCGTCGCCGGTCACAGAAGGTCACTTTACCCCCGACATCAGGCGCACGGTGGGCTTGACCAGGACAATGAGAGCAAGCGCCGCGACAAAGGCCACGCCGGCTACGATGCCGAACAACGTTGGCAGCGGAACCGATTCGTAGAGCGATGCGACGCGCGCGCCCAGGTAATCGCCAATGGCGATGGTGACGAACCACAGTCCCATCATCATCCCCGCCACGCGCGCCGGGGCCAGCTTGGTCATGGCGCTCAGGCCCACGGGGCTGAGGCACAATTCGCCCAGCGAGTGGAACAGGTACGTGAAGACCAGCCACCAGGAGGAGACCAGCGCGCCCTTCATGGCCAGGGACGAAGCCGGCACGAGAATGGCGAATCCCAGGCCCGCGAAGAACAGGCCCCAGGCGAACTTCGCGGGGCTGGAAGGCTCGCGGCCGCGCAACGCCACCCAGAGCCAGGCAAAGACCGGCGCCAGCGCGACGATGAAGAGCGGCTGCACGAACTGAAACCAGCTCGCCGGGAACAGAAAACCGAGAACGTTGCGGGCGGTGTTCCGCTCCGCGAAGAGATTGAGCGAAGAACCGGCCTGCTCGAACGCCGACCAGAACACGGCCGCCGAAAGGAACAAAACCAGAATTGCCGCCGAACGTTTCCGCTCCACCGGCGACCATCCCTTGCCCGCGAGCAGCCAGGAGAACGCCGTCGCGGTGACGATCGCCAGCGCCACTCCCAGCGCGTTGGAGATGGTCTGGGCGGTAAGATCGATCCTGCCCGCGGCAGTCAGCGCGCCCAGAACGCCAGCCAGCCCCAGGGCCGCCAGAGCCGCGTACGCCGCGCGCCGCTTCTGCGTGCGCGCCTCCTCCGGGCTCCCCGCGCCCCTGGGCCGCAGTCCCGCGTCGCCAAAATACTTCGCCCCCGCGACGTACTGGATGAGGCCCGCGATCATGCCCACGCCCGCCAACCCGAATCCCAGGCGCCAACTGATTCGCTCGCCCACCCAGCCGCACGCCAGCGGCGAAATCAGCGCTCCCAAGTTGATCCCCATGTAGAAGATCGAAAAGCCCGCATCGCGCCGCCCGTCGCCCTGCGCGTAGAGCTGCCCGACAATCGCGCTCACATTCGGTTTCAACAGGCCGGCGCCCAAAACCAGAATCACCAGTCCGAGGTAGAAGACGGCCGTGCCCGGAGCCATGAGGCAGAACTGCCCGCAGGCTATGAGAACGCCGCCGTACAGCACGGCCTTTCTCTGGCCGATGATGCGGTCCGCCACCCAGCCGCCCGGCAGGCTCAACAGGTAGACCATGGCGGTGTAGAGCCCGTAAATCGCAGCCGCTTTCGCCACCGGGAATCCCAGGCCGCCCCTTTCCACGCCGGCGGTCATGAACAGGATGAGGAGGGCGCGCATGCCGTAATAGCTGAAGCGCTCCCACATCTCGGTGAAGAACAGGGTCGCCAGGCCGCGGGGGTGGCCGAAGAACGTCCGATCGGAATGCGGGGGCTTGAAGGACACGTTCAAGTCTGGGCTGGACGCCATAGAGGACAGGATAACGGAAGAGAGGACTTTATCGCGTGCCCAGGGCAGGTTAAAGCATACCCCACACCGCCCCTAGCGCGGCCAGCGGCGCGCCCCATGCAGGATCGCCGGGATCACGGGCCGATCCGCTTCCAGCCGGTAGACCACCAGGAACGGCGTCTTACATTGTACAACGCAGTTATACGCTGGGGCGGCGGCGCCGCGCCGCCCCATTCCCTGGCTTCTCCAGCGCCAAGTCCACTACCTCTTCCATGGCCTTCACGAAGTGGAGTTTCATCTCGCCGATCTGCTCGCTCTTGAGATCCTCGCGCACGTCGACCTCGTTTTCGAAAGGCATGATCACTTCGCGCACGCCGCTGCGCTTGGCCGCCAGCACCTTTTCCTTGATGCCGCCCACGGGCAGCACCTGGCCGGTCAGCGTGATTTCCCCCGTCATGGCGAGGTTGGGGCGCAGACGCCGGTCGGTCAGCATGGAAACGAGCGCCGCCGCCATGGTGACGCCGGCCGAGGGGCCGTCCTTGGGGATCGCTCCGGCGGGCACGTGGACGTGGATATCGCTGGTCTTGAAAAGTTTGGGGTCTATGCCGTACTTGGCGGCGTTACTGCGGACCCAGGTCAGCGCGGCCTGCACCGATTCCTGCATCACGGGGCCAAGCTGGCCGGTCATGATCAGGCCTTTGCTGCCGCCGGGCATGCGTCCGGCTTCGATGAAGAGCACGTCGCCGCCCACCGGGGTCCACGCCAGCCCCACCGCCACGCCGGGACGGCTGGTGCGCTCGGCGACCTCCGTATCCGTGCGGAAGCGCGGCGCGCCGAGGTCCTTTTCGACCAGAGCGGCCGTCACCTCGACTTTCTCCCGCGTTCCCTCCGCGATGCGGCGCGCCTGCTTGCGGCAAATGGTCCCGATCTCGCGTTCCAGATTGCGCATCCCGGCTTCGCGCGTATAGCGGCGGATCATGAAGCGCACGGCTTCGTCGCTGAAGAGAAGGTCCTTCCCGGGATCGAGCCCATTCTCCCCGGTCTGGCGCGGGATCAAGTAGCGGAAGGCGATCATCACCTTCTCCTGCTCCGTGTAGCCTTCGAGCGAAATGATTTCCATGCGGTCCCGCAGGGCGTCGGGAACGGGATCGAGCACGTTGGCGGTGGTGATGAACAGCGTTTTGGAAAGATCGAACGGGACGTCCAGGTAGTTGTCGCGGAAGGTGGAATTCTGTTCGGGATCGAGCACTTCGAGCAGGGCGGAAGCCGGGTCGCCGCGGAAATCGCGCCCCAGCTTGTCGACTTCATCCAGCATGAACACCGGGTCGTTGGTCCCGGCCCTCTTCAGCCCTTGTATGATCTGGCCCGGCAGCGCTCCGATATACGTGCGCCGGTGGCCGCGGATTTCGGCCTCGTCGTGCATGCCGCCCATGGAGATGCGCGCGAATTTCCGGCCCAGGGCGCGGGCGATGGATTTTCCGAGCGAGGTTTTTCCCACGCCGGGCGGTCCCACGAAGCACAGAATGGGGCCTTTGAGCACAGGCCGCAGTTGCAGCACGGCCAGGTAATCCAGGATGCGGTCCTTGACCTTCTCGATGTCGTAGTGGTCCTCGTCCAGGATCTGGGCCGCGCGCTTCACGTCCACTTGGGAGCCGGAGGACTTGCTCCACGGCAGGCTCGCCATCCACTCCAGGTACGTGCGCGCCACGCCGTATTCGGGCGAAGCCGGCGAAATCCGGGAGAGACGGCTCAACTCGCGGGCCGCTTCGCCCTTGGCCTCCTCGTTCATGCCGGCGGCGTCCAGTTTCTTGCGAAGATCGTCGATGTCGCGGGTGGCGTCGTCGCCCTCGCCCAATTCCTTCTGGATGGCTTTCAATTGCTCGCGAAGATAGAACTCGCGCTGGCTCTGCGAAAGCTGGCCCTCGACCTGCGATTGGATGCGCCCGCGCAGCTCGAGCAGCTCCAGCTCGCGCGTCAGGTTGCGGTGGATCTCGTTGAGGCGCGCGCCGCCATCGGACTGCGCCAGCAGTTGCTGGCGCTCGGCGGGACTGAGCGAAGGGAGGTTGCCCGCCACCCAATCGGCGAGCCGGCCCGGCCCGGCGATCTGGGCGGCCATGGCGACCAGGTCGTCGGAGAGGTTCGGCGAGACCGCCACGATCTGGCGGAACAGTCCGAGCACGTTCTGGCGCAGGGCCTCGACCTCCGCCGTGATTTCCGGCTCCACGTCCACGATGCGCTCCACTTGCGCCTTGAGGAACGGCTCCTGGGCCGTGAACTTCCGCGTGCGAATGCGCTCCTTGCCTTCGCAGAACAGCAGCAGGTTGTCCTTGGGAACGCGAATGGCCTTGTGCATGACGCACACGGTTCCCACTTCGTACAAATCCTCCGGGCCGGGAGTCTCGACGCGCGGATCGAGCTGAGAGACCACAGCGATATCGCGCGCCTCGCCCAGCGACAGCACCAGCGCCACCGAGGCCGGCCGCCCCACCGTGATGGAGAGCATGGCGCCGGGGAACACCACCGTATCGCGCACGGTGAGAACCGGCAGTTCTTCAGGCGCCTCTTCCCGTGGAGCAACGGCCGGTTTTTCTTCTACTGTCATGACCTCAGTGTACCCGGCGGAACGTCACGGGAGGGGGGACTTACGAATACTTGCCCAGGAGCGGAAACGGCCGCCCCCGTCATCAGAAGCCCCGCTCTTCCAGGATCTGTTTGAGACGCTTGAGACAACGGCCGCGGATGAAGCCGATGGATCCCTCCGCAAGGCCCAGCCGTTGGGCCACGTCCTGGTAACGCAAGGGAGGGTGCTCGAAAAACAGCAGATCGATCATTTCCCGGCAGCGCGGAGGAAGCAGGGCTACGGCGTCGCGGACAAGCTGCTCCCGCTCCAATTCGGCCAACAGGTCGCGCGGGAGGCCGCCGTCCTCCGCCTGCATTTCCACCGGGCCTTCTTCCCATTCGCCGCCTTCGGCCTGCCGTTCGCGTTTCCATTGGAAGCACTTATGGGTGGCGACGCGAACCAGCCAGGCTTGCAGGGCATCCGCGTCGCGCAAGCGGTGCAATTCATGGAATAGGTCGAACCACACGGCCTGGAAGATGTCCGCGGCATCCTGGTGGGGCGCGCCGAATTTCAGCGCCATGGAATAGACCAGGTTCTTGTACCGGTCCACGAGGACGCGCCAGGCGCGGTCGTCACCTTGGAGGCAGCGCTCCACCAGGCGGGCGTTGCTCCAATCGGCGCCGGGGCTGTTCATCGGCGCGCCCCGGCGGCGGGCGTTTGCCAGTACAGCTCCAGGAGATCTTCGGCGTTCGACTGCGGAACCAGCGCCAGTACCGACGCGGCAGCGGTAAGACAAAGCCCCAGAGTACGCCAACCATTCCCATGCATCTGTCGCGCCCGGTTTAGTGTAACCGATTCCGCTAACGAGACACATCGCCGCTCCGTTCCCGATCTAACAGGCCGGCTAGTACCGATTCGCTATCCCCATCGGGCTGCGGGAGACGGGGAGGCAACGAGGCTGAAAGCCCAACCCCACAGATTGCGGAACGAACCCAATTTCTGCTCCAAGTTGTTGATTCCCGGATGGTTCGTCTTGAGTGGGAGGGAGGAAGACGGGGCCGGCGGCGGGCGGTTCCGGCTCCGGAGGGCTATTCGGCTGGGGCGAGGCGGGGCCGGCCGTGGCGACCTGGAGGCGCTCGAGTTTTTCGAGGGCGCGGTGGTAGATGCGGTCGGCGGAATCGATACGGCGCTGGAGGCGGTTGAAATCGGTCATGGCGCGCGTGAACAAGGCGCCCAGGGGCCATTTCTCGTTCAGCCGCTGCCGGCGGAGGCCTTCCTCCATCTCGGATTGCCAGAGTTGGGCTTCCACCTTACGGAGGCGGCGGAGCATCCATTCGCTGGCGACAAGGGAATCGACCAGGAAGCGCTGCTCGGGGGCGGAGGGGCGGAAGCGTTCGTGATATTCGGCGGCGAGGGCCTCCAAGGCATCGGGGTCTTCGCCGGGGATGACGTTGGATTTCGCGTCGATGCCGGTTTTCAGGGCATTCATGCGGGAGACGGCCTTGCCCTCGACGGAGCGCGGCCCGCTAGATTTCTGCGCGTTGAGGCGATTGGCCTCGATTTGACGGAGAGTAGCCATAATTTACCCGGCTACAGAGTAGCAGGCGGGCGGGAGGGGTCCGGACGCAGCGACTGGGGAAGTTGTTTGTTTGCATTGAGATAAAAGTTCGGAAGTACGGTGACCGGGCCTGGGGCGCCCGGCGGATCTTGTGGGGCGAGCCTGAAAACGGACTGTTTCCGTGGAGAAGAGCCGGGCGCAGATGCTCACCGGCTATGATGTCCCGGAACGCCGTCTGGGGCCAACACACCGGTGTCCGGCGCGGCAGCGTGTGGGGACGATTCGGAGCTGGAGATTGCGGTTGCGGAGAGGAGCAAATGGTTCCAAAATGGTTCCATGAACATCACTGTCAAGAATATTCCGGGCCCGATCTATCGGGTGATGAAGCGAGAGGCGAAAAGGAAGAGGCGGAGCCTCAATTCCGAGATCATTCAGGCGCTGGAAACGGAGGCCGCCGAGGCGGAGCGGCGGCGGCAATTGAGCAATCTGCGGAAGGAATTGGACCGGTTTGCAGCGTCCCTGCCGCCCGTGGCCGACAGTGCGCCCCTGATTCGCGCGGACCGGGAGCGATAGTGCATGCCGGAGAAATTCGTTCTGGACTGCAGCGTCGCCGCAAAATGGGTGCTACCCGAACCGGACCGGGCGCCGGCCCTTGGATTGTTCGAGCGGTACGCCTCGGGAGAGGTTCTGCCGATCGCTCCCGATCTTCTCCTGGCGGAATTCGCCAGCCTGGTAGCGAAGCGTAACCGCCGAAAAGAGATTTCGGCGGAACAGGCTCGCGAGGCCTTCCGGTTGATGGCGAAATGCGCGCCCCGGCTATTCGACACGCGCCCGCAGTTGCCCCGCGCTCTCGATCTGTCTCTGCAATACCAATTATCCTTGTGGGATTGCGTTTACCTCGCCCTTGCGTTGGAACACGATTGTCCGGTTCTTACCTCCGACCGCCGACTCTTCCGGGCCGGGAAAGCCGGACACCCTTCTGTGCGCCTAGTTCAATAACAAACCGCGGCTGCCGCTGCGATGATCATTCCGACGGTTCCGTCCGTGTGGCGGAGATCGGGCCGCGGGCGGGCTTCCACGGAGTAATCTCCCAGAACGTATCTGGGCCGCCAGCGGCACGAGTACGGGACGGCGACGAACCAGCCAAGTGGCTGCCGTGAAGGGCGTTTCACGGGAGGAATCCCGGCAAACGTCCGTCCCGCGCCGTCCGTAGCAGGGAAAGGGGTCTGGTGATTACACTACAATTTCGGTTTCGGCTGGCGCGCCGATGGACACAGGAGGAAGTGGGTATGCCGGCTTCGGAAAAGGACCGCTTAGCTGCTGAGGTGGCGAAACGATATTCGGCTTTCGAGGAGGCGCTCTTCGGGGACAAACGGAAATACCCCCTCCAGGAGTTCAAGGCGTTTTGGGAAGCCGGCAGGCGTTACGCCGAGCTGACCAAGTCCGACCCCTTGATTCACAGAAGCGTGGTCAACGCCGTTCACGTTCTGACCGATATCGTGGGGGTAGGCCGGAAGCGGATTCCAGCTCAGGTTCCTCAGGACGCCGAGCGCTTGGTGTGCCTCATTTTCAGCGGATACGACCCGCACTTCGAGGGGGACGAGCCGCCGGGGCTGTGAACGGGGGCTTCCATCTGGGCGGCGACACCAGGAAAAGGCGTAGTTTCTCAAAAGCCCACTTTTCGCCCGCTGGGGCCGAGAACGCGCCAGCCACATGTGCGAGTCGGCCTTTTTTTTCCTAAATCGAGCGCGAAAACGTAATCAGGCGAGTTGCCGACACTTCCTCGGAGGCTATTCTGGGCTGACTTCCCAGCAGCCCATAGTCTTGGGCGCGCGGGTACCGTGCATTCATCTTCCGAACCGGTTTGCCAGTCGCAGGAGCTCGACGTCAGATAGGTTCACCAAGGTTCACCGATGGCGTACCCGACCCGCCGGGGTGCGATCAGTTTTCAGTGGGCGTTTTCGAGACGGAATCGACAAAGATCATCTGAGTCGGGACCTTTCTCGAATCCAGCTTAAGCCCGAAGTTGGCTAGCGCCTGCGATGCGGCGTGCTCGGGAGAATCGCCCCCGGCTTGCACGATTGCGAGGCCGAACGTGTACTTGCCATCAAGCTCGGTCATGTCCACAACGGGCTTCTGGAGAAACTGGGAGATGCGATGGGCGATGTCGGCTGCGGTAGCGTCCTTCATCTCGTAAAAGCTCGATCTGCCTCCGCCGCCGGGGGAAGACGGGGCTTCGCTGAGCCCTTCGGCCTGCCTCGCGGCGATAATGGCCTTCATGCGCTGCTCCCTCATCTTCCTCAGATCGTCCATGCTCATGGGTTGCTCAGCCGGGGCGGTGGAATCGGAGGTGCCAGCGGTGAGCTTGGGCCCGCCTTTGGCGACCGTCAGCGCGTAGCCGGGCAATTCACGGTCTTCCGCGTGCACTTTCAGGCCGAAGCGCTCTTTGAGAAGAGCCTGAAGCATCTCATTCAGGCTGGACGAGGTCGCTCCCTCGGGGATCTTAGCTCCCACGTCGTACCTTTCTTCAGTTAGCCACGACGGACCCGAAACCTGTTCTCTTTTGACTTTGTAGGCCGCCGCGATCATGGAGGCGAGCGTCCAGCGTTTCATCGTCACCAGCGTTTTATCCGATGGTATCCAGCCAACCGGGCGACCGTCCTGCATCATGTCTTGCGCCCGGTCCTGCAGCGATAAGCGCACATCATAACCAGGCGGGGCGACCATGCCAGGCTGCAAGGTCATTGAAGGCGGCTGGGGTTTGACCGAGGCGACTTCAAACTCCGCCGGGAAGGGCGGATTCTGGGCGACGGTCGCGTCCGACGACAAGAAAGCCAGCAGGGCCGCGAGAATTGTGAGGATTGTAGGGGTGGGAAACGGGATTCGATGGGACATATAAGCCTCGATTGTAGACTCGACTTGTGCTCGACCGTGACCTGAGCAAGAAAACACTTCTTCCCCCCACTATTATAGGATGCCTCGTTTGCCGGATTCCTGACATGCCGATCCGATTTTTTCTTTCCCATGATGACCGACGAAAACGAATCGCGCCGTCCGGCTCGAGGAAGTTTTGGATTCGGCAGGCTACAAACGCTATTTCGGACGTCTGGCCAGAAAACGGTACAGGGATTCCTTTCCTTTGAGCCTTTCGGGGGCGAAAGTGGACCAGCGGAGTCCGCAATCGAGGGGTCAATGGAAAGGAACCCCACTTCAAGACCACCATTTCAACGGGTGTTTGTTGCGCCATGGTCGTAGGCCGTCAGAGGTGGGCCAGCCAGCTGTCACGCCAGTGCCAATTCCTCACATGTTGGAGCCCGCCTTGAGCCTATAATTCATTAAGGAGTTACGCGGTATGAAAATCGGATTTCTCATCGCCCTCCTCCTCACCGTCCTGGTTGCTGCTCGACCCCTAGGCGCGCAGACCGACGACTCCAAGATCACATTCGAGGTAGCTTCGGTAAAACCGGCCGGTCCGTTCGTTCCCGGAGCCGGACGCGGCAACGGAACCTATGACCCCGGACGGTTCACTTTGCCGCGGGCGACGCTGTCCGACTTGTTGACTATGGCCTACGACGTACCGGCGGACCAAATCTCGGGTCCCGCCTGGCTAAGCGAGAGAGGGACGTACGTGTACAGCATTGCCGCGATCATGCCTCCCGATACGACGAAGGATAAGTTCCGACTAATGTTGCAGAACCTGCTGGCGGAACGATTTCATGTAATCCTCCATCATGAAGCCCAGCCCCGCCCCGGCTACGAACTGGTGGTGGCCAAGGAAGGACCGAGGCTAAAGGAGTGGGTTCCCTCTACCGATGCCGCGCCCTTCAAACCGGGCCGTGACGCGAATGGTTTTCCAAAGCTGGCGCCAGGCGCTGCAGCGGCTGGGGGTGTTACGTTTAACACCTCCGGGCGGCCTGCGGTGTACCGGATGGCTTTTAGAGAAACCATCGCAGCCTTTTGTCTAAGGCTGGGAGCCTTCATCACTCAGTCGAATGGAGCGCCCATGGGCAGCCCGCAGCCTCGGGTAGTCGATCGAACCGGGCTGGCCGGGACCTATGAGTTCACGCTCGAATTCGCGGATGCGATGCCGCCGGCGGCCGCAGCTACGCCGCCCGCGCCAGCAGCGGACAACGCGGGGATGCCCATGGCAAGCGTTCCGGGCGAGGGTTTTCCGAATATTTTCACTGCTGTCGAAAAGCAGCTCGGGCTCCATCTGGTGAAAGTGAGGAGTGTGTCGGTGGATGTGCTGATCGTCGATAGGGCGGATAAGGTCCCCAGCGAGAACTGAGGTTAGACGATATTATAGTAGAATGCTCGACAGTTCGCAGCTTGCGGCTGGGTTGTAGGATGAAAAAAGCTCCACGTCGAAACATCGGCCACGGGCAGGCGTTTGCTCGATGAAGATCGACTAATCACTTGGAGCTAAACCCCTTAGGTCATCGTGCGATGAGTCTTGGGCTGTGAACGTTAGCCCTCTATCGGAAGTGACGCGGCGAGATAGGATTCGGGGGTGAGCGAGGGGAGACCGCCGCGTCACTTTCGATAGAGCCGTTTGAAGTGAGCCGCTCGCGGTTGCGGCGGACGC
>JBEKHV010000072.1:0-20465 GCA_050012095.1 Bryobacteraceae bacterium
GCGCTCAAGTGCGGGCGCGCCTTCGAGACCATGGCGCTGGCGTGCGGCAAGATTTCCGCGACGCAGCAACAATGCCAAACCAACACCAAGCGCTCCTAAGGGAGGGGGATGACGGCTCGTCCACCCGCGCCCGGGTGGAACGAGAGCTTGCGCTGGAAGTCCTCCGCGATCACGGTTCCGTATTTCTGTACGCGATGGGCGCCAGTATGCTCCCCACCCTTTGGCCGGGCGACCTGCTCCGCATCGAACGAACGGACGCGCAGGCAATTAGGTTGGGGGATTTGGCGTTGTTCAGGCGAGAGGAGCGGCTGTACATTCATCGGCTGATCGCGATGGGCCGGCCGGCCGATGGCGTCTTGACTGCCCGTGGCGATTCCATGCCTCAGGCGGACCCGCCGTTTTCCCCGGGGCAATTGTTGGGCCGGGTGACGAGAGTGATCCGGGAAGGGCGGGAAATACCGTTAAAACGAAGCCCTGGACCGATCGGGCGCATGGTTTCCCGCCTTTTGGCGGGGTGGCCGGGCTGCGCTCTTTTAAGACTGCACAGTTGGAGGCGGCGAATCGCGGCGGCAGCAAGCGCGGCGGCAGGCTTCAGCCGGTCTTCCGGAGGACAGGCTGAAGCCTGTCGCTACAGATGACAGCGGCTTATGAGACCGTTATCGAGATCGGGGCAATTCCCATCCGCGTCCGCACGCGCGAGGCTGGATTCCACGAGCTGCTTCAGAAACGATACGGCGGATTCACGGGGACAACCAGGAATCCCGCATACCACCTCGAAATCGAGCTCCACCCGCCATCCCTATCCAACTCGGACGCCGACGCAGAGGTCTGGTACGACCGGGGCCGATGGATCGTGCGGCGGGGCGACTTCCGGGCTGAGCTGGACCCCCAAACGCGCCGGGGGGTTGTTCGCCAGAGCGCGAACCCGTACTCGATAGATGCGGTGCTGCGCATCTTGCATACGCTTTTGCTGGCTGGCGAGGGAGGTTTTCTGGTTCATGCGGCCAGCGCGATGCGTAACGGCCGCGCCTTCTTATTCTCGGGAGTCTCGGGAGCGGGCAAGACCACCATCTCGCGCCTGGCGCCGCCGGATGTGACGCTGATGACCGATGAGGTCTCTTACGTGCGCCGGTGCGGCGATGCGTACCGCGCTTTTGGAACGCCCTTCGCCGGAGAGTTGGGAGAGCCGGGCGCAAACATATCGGCGCCGATCGCCGCCCTGTTCTTACTTGCCAAAGGGCCGGAGAACCGGCGCGAACCCATGGCAGCCGCCGATATGACAATGGCGTTGCTGCGGAACATTCTGTTCTTTGCGGGGAAGCGGGAGCTGGTCGGGAGTGTTTTTCAATCGGCCTGCGACTTTGTCCACCGGGTTCCCATCGAAAAATTGGTGTTCCGGCCCGATCCCGGCGTTTGGGAGATGATCGCGTGAGCCCGCTTTACATTGCGCGCAGTCCCGACATTGCGGCGCGACTGATGGACGGCGAGATGATCGTCATGTCCACTCGCGATTCGAGAATCTTCACCCTGAGTCCGGTGGGGACCGCCATCTGGCAGGCGGCGGACGGGCGAACGCCGCTTTCGGAGATTGTGGAATCCAGAGTGTGCGCGGCGTTCGAGGTAGAGGCCGGCGTCGCTTATCGGGACGCCCAGGACTTTGTGGATGAGCTGGCGAAGCATGGCATCCTGCTGGTTTCAGACCATCCGGCCGCAGCTTGACTGGGACACAGGAGAGGGGAGAACCGATGAGTTCGCTGATGGAAGAGATTTCGAAGAAGGCCTGGGATTTGGGCATCCCGCTCAACGTTCAGTTCGACCTCACCTACCGCTGTAACGAGCGGTGCATCCACTGCTATCTCGACCACCACGACCACGGCGAGATGACCACGGCCGAGATCAAGGCGATCCTCGATCAACTGGCCGAGGCGGGCGTTCTTTCCCTCGTCTTTAGCGGCGGCGAAATCCTGCTCCGCAAGGACCTGTTCGAAATCCTCGAGCATGCCCGGTCGCTGCTGTTCCAAGTGAGGCTGAAAACAGATGGAATTCTGATTCGCGAGGACGAGGCGAAGCGCATCCGGAATCTTGGCGTGTCGCAGGTGCAAATCAGCATTTACTCGCACCGGCCGGAGGTTCACGACGGAATTACGAAAGTTCCGGGATCTCTCGAACGATCCATCCGAGCCATTCGATTTTTGAAATCGCAGGGGATAGAGGTAACCATTGCCAATGTCCTGATGCGCCAGAACATGCTCGATTACCCCGGCGTGAGGGCGCTCGGAGCCGAGTTGGGCGCCAGCGTCACCATCGACCCGACGATCACTCCCAAGATCGACGGCGATAACTCCGTTACGGCCTTGCGCATCCCCGAAGCCGTACTGAAGCAAGTTTTCAACGATGAGGCGCTGGTCGGCAACGTCCAGGAGTTCTGCGCCCCGCCAGCCGCGGCGGATGAAAGCGCGCTGGACGGGTACTCATGCAGCGCGGGGCATACTTTCTGTTATGTCTCGCCCTACGGAGACGTGTATCCTTGCGTCCAGTTTCCCCTGCCCTGCGGCAATTTGCGCCGGCAAAGTTTTCTGGACATCTGGCGCGGCTCGCGAGAACTCGAAGAAGTCCGCTCGATCCGCGTGCGCGATCTCCCTACCTGCTCCGGATGCGTCCACGCAGCGGGCTGCACTCGCTGTCCCGGATTGGCTTACATGGAAGGCGATATGCGGGGACCTTCGTCCGCCGATTGCGAGAAGTCCTACACGCGGACGGGAATTCCAACCGCGAATATGAACTCCAAAGCCAGGCGGGCTCAGTTGGTGCAGATCCAGAGTCTTCTGCGCCCTCCCGCGCCGACCCAAGCATTACAGGCGTGAACGTGTGACGCTTGAGACCGTGGTACAGGCATCCTCCGAGCAAGTTTCCTGTGAGTTGGAGGGAGAAGCCGCGATACTCAATCTGAAGACGGGCGTGTACTATGGCCTGGATCCGGTAGGGGCCGCGATCTGGAAGCTCATAGAGCAGCCACGCACCGTGGCATCGGTTCGCGACGCCATGCTCCAGACGTATGAAGTCGATGCCGAGCGCTGCGAGCGGGATTTGTTCGTCTTGTTGGAAAACCTGGCCGGAGAGGGTTTGATCGAAGTCCGTTCGGATGGGGCGTAAATTCATTGCTTTGCCCAGCGTTACAGTTCCACGCTTGCTTTTCCGCTTGAGAAGATTCTTCCGGCGCCCCGCCCCGCAGGGGCGGAAGAACCTCCTTCGGTTGCGGCTGCGCCGCTCTGTGGGGCGGATTGTCAAGCTGCGCGCGATCCAGAGGGCGCCCCTGGCGGCCGGCGCTCTTGCGGGCTGACAACCAGCCGCAGACTACTCCTCAGATCTTGGCGCGAACCACCGATAGACCTTGCGGAACAGCGCCAACAGCAGGGGAAGCAGGCCGCAACGGTTGCACACGGCGATGAGCCGGCGCTCGGGGCCCAAGCCGAGCCTGCATGCCCGTCCCTTTCGCTCGATTCCCGTCAGGCGGCCGAGAAGACCGCCGGCGGGAATCAGAGCGTCAGCCTCGACAACATTATCGCCCTGTAAGAGAAACGAGCCGCTCTCGACCCTTACAATACGGTGAATTACCAGCCGGTCCGTCCCGGGCCTCGTGAAAGCCACCACATCGCCGATTCCGATTTCCGCGGCGCCGAGCGGCGAAATCGTGATTACGTCGTCATCCCGGATGAAAGGGCTCATACTGGAACCGGTGGCATGAAAGCGGAGAGACACGCCCCTGGCAAGGCTGGCGCGTAGAAGCCCGGCCAGATCGGCGCTCGACAAGGTGAGCACTGGCTCCAGTTTAAGTCATCTGGGAGCTTACTTTAACCGCCATACATCCGCATACAAATGTGATACGGAATCGGCGAACACTTGTTCGTACTGGTACTATTGTCTCTCGACGTTACCTTGACTTCACCTAACCCTAAGCACTAGAATGAGTTCTGCCGCTAGTGCAGGAGGGACAGGTGTGTGGGCGTGAGCGATTCGGCCCCCAGCTTTCGGAAAAAGGACGATTTTGCGGCTCGCTCGATTGCGGGTGAGATGATTATCGTGCCCGTGCGGAGTCAGGTTGGCGATCTCGATTGGATCTACAACCTGAGCGAGGTCGGCGCCTTCATCTGGCAGCGGATCGACGGCCGAACCACCGCCGGCCAGATCGCCGAAGCCGTGGGCAGTGAATACGAAGTTTCGCCCGGAGAAGCCGAGCGGGATACGCTGCAGTTCATCGCCGATCTGGAAGAGGCCGGAATCGTCGAACGCGCTGGCGGGGGCGGGTGAAGATGCAGACGCTGGAAGGGCAAAGCTATCAGGACTTCAGTTTGCGTCTCCACAATGAGATGGTGACGCAACGAGTCGCCGCTAATGCGTCCATCGAAGTCACCCGCCGCTGCCCGCTCGAGTGCGTCCACTGCTACAACAACCTCCCCATGGGCGATCTGGAGGCCAAACGCGGCGAGCTCACCTACGAAGAGCACTGCCGCATTCTGGACGAGATGGCCGAGGCGGGTTGCCTGTGGCTCCTGTACACCGGCGGCGAGATCTTCGCCCGCAAGGACTTCCTCGATATCTACACCTACGCCAAGAAAAAGGGCTTCATCGTCTCCCTTTTCACCAACGGCAACCTCATCACCCCTAAAATCGCCGACTATCTGGCCGAGTGGCTCCCCTTCTCCATCGAGATCACGCTCTACGGCGGCGCCAGGGAAACCTACGAGCGGCTGACCGGCATCCCCGGCTCCTACGACCGCTGCATGCGCGGAATCCAGCTCTTGCGGGAACGCAAGCTGCCTCTGGCGTTGAAGACGGTGGCCATCTCCATCAACAAGCACGAAATCGGCGAGATGAAGAGGTTTGCGGAGGAACTGGGCTTGAGCTTCAAGTTCGATGGCATGATGAATCCGCGCATCGACTGCTCCCAGAGCCCATTGGCAGTGAGGCTCCAGCCGTGGGAAGTGGTGAAAATGGACCTGGAGGACCCGGAGCGCGTGGCGGAGTGGAAGAAGTTCGCCGCGCGATTCAACGGGCCCGCTAACCCGCCGGAGCGCAGCGACGAAGTGTACCACTGCGGCGGCGGCATCAACGGTTTTGCCATCGACCCCGAAGGGAAGATGACTATCTGCGTGCTTTCGCACGTGGATTGCTACGACCTGCGCCAGGGCAGCTTCCGCGAAGGCTGGGACCATTTCCTGCACCAGGTGCGCCGGAAGAAAATCACGCGGGTCACCAAGTGTACCGCTTGCGAGATCAAGGCCATGTGCGGCATGTGCCCGGCGAACGGAGAGCTGGAAAGCGGAGACCCGGAGGCGCCGGTGGAATTTCTCTGCCACGTGGCGCATCTCCGCGCCGCGGCCATGGATATTCCCGTTCCGGCCCACGGCGACTGCGCATATTGCGAAGGAGGGGCCATGCATCCGGCTTTACTGGATTCGCTGCGATCCCTCCAACAGCGACAGGCTGAAAACTGGCTGGACCACGAGCAGTCTGACGGATTATTCCCGATTTTGAAAGAAATGCGAAACGCTCCAGGCGGCTGTTCCTCATGCGGCTTTGGATCCCAATTGCCGCCAGCCGGCGTGTTCTCAGCAAGCCCTGAATTGGAGGCCCGTTGATTATGACGAATAACCAGGATCGCCACCTGCAAACACAAAAGAAGCCCTATCGGAAGCCTGTGCTGGTCCAGATCCCGCTGCGGCCCGAGGAGGCTGTTTTGGGCAACTGCAAGACTGCGGGCACCGCCGGTCCCGTCAGCGGCAGTAATTGTTCACCGGTGGGGAATTGTTCCTCGATAGGCACGTGAAGACGGAGGTATCCGTGTTTTCCCCCTCGGAATGCGAAATGCAGAAAGTGGCGGTCCGCGAAGCCGCCGCCTTGAGCCTCTGCATCGGGGGCATCGACATCGCGCTGGTAAGCGGCGATCCGGAGCTTAGAGTGGCGGTCCAGCGGACCGCCCAGGGGTTCCTCGTGAACGCCTGCGCCGCCGACGCCAGGGTCTCCGCGGCCTGGGGCGAATTGCGCCACCCCGCTGGCGACAGGATGTTCGACTCCGGCGCTCTCTGGCGGCTCTTCCGCCAGGACGGGGATTACGTTTTCGATTTCACTACTCCGATGTTTGGGCCGGTCCCTTATAAGCGCGCGCGTTTCAACCGGGATTTTACTTGCGGTGAAGTGTTTCTTCACCGGGATTATTTCGCCCGCGGCGAGCCGGCCTTTCCGCTGGAGTACCCTCTCGATGAAATCCTCATGACGAACCTGCTGGCGCGGGGACGCGGCATTGAGGTCCACGCCTGTGGCGTTCGGGATTCGGATGGCCGGGGTTATTTGTTCCTGGGCCAGTCGGGGGATGGGAAGACCACGACCGCACGGCTGTGGGAGAAGGACAAGGGCGTTCTGATTCTCAGCGACGACCGCATCATCCTGCGATGTCTCGACGGGAAAATGTGGATGTACGGTACGCCCTGGCACGGCGAGGCCGAGTTGGGTTGTTCCGCGCGGACCCCTCTGACCGAGATTTTCTTTTTGGGACGCGGCGCCGGAAACCAGACGGTCCCGCTCCGTCAGCCCGAGGCTGTTGCGCGCCTGGTGGCCCGCAGCTTCATTCCGTTTTACGACGCGGCGGGGCTCGATTTCACCCTGGAGTTTTTAGAGCGGGTGACCAAGGCGGTCCCCTGCGCGGAACTCCGGTTCGTTCCCGATGGGCGGGTGGTGGACTTCGTCAGGAGCGGGAACCGATGAAGCCTCGCGACTTGAAAGTATTTCTCGGCGTTGCCACGGATCTGTGGAGCCGGGGTCGTCGTGTGCGCTTCCGGGCTGAGGGCAACAGCATGCATCCGGCAACCCGGCGCGGCGGGGCCGTTGTAGCGGAGCCGGCGTGGTTGAAAACGCATGTTCTTTCCATTCCTCTTAGCCGTCCGAGCCGGAGCGGTGTTTTGGCTCTGGCCGGCAATTCAAACGCGCTAGCGGCCTGCGGCAAGCAGAAGCGGCCGGCAGTGACTGAGGAGGGCAGCAATGAAAACCGAAGTGGCTATCGTCAAGAAATCGAATCGTACTGAAACCTCTGGCATGATCCTGAGAGGGGTCGCTTTCTGCCTCGCGCTGCTGGTCGTGTTCGTTTTGCCAGCGTGGCCGCAGGGGATTCTGTTTGACAGCTCTGCCTCTGGTACGACCGGCACTGTAACTAATAATACGAGCATCGGCTGGACTCACACCATCGTAGGCGCAGGCACAAGTAGTAACGGGTTGCTCATTGTGACAGTCGGCGAAAATTCTGGCACCCAATATACGCCGACTTGTACGGAGGCCGGCACCACGATGACCTTGATGAGCACGCCGCGACCGATTGTCGGTTCAATAACTCTCTACACTTTTTACCGTGCGATGGGCACGTTGAGCGCCGGTGGCATATCGATCAGCTGCACCCTGGGTGGGTCCACCGGCGCCACGATTATGGCCGGCGTCAGCGCAGCGTACTACAATGTGAATCAAACTACGCCGTTCGATACCAGTGCGGAGGTTTCTACTAGCTACACCACCGACTTGAGCACCATCACCGATACGACGCCCTCAGCGTCTAAGCTGAACAACGGCTATGTGGTTTACGACGTTGCCGACGACGACGATACCCTCAACAACCCTGGAACAGTGCCGCCAACCGCCACGGCCGCGTCAGGCCAAAATGCCCGCGGGATGAATTATACAGACGCAGCAGGTATCTATAACTTTCGGCTTTCGGGCAGCGACAGCAAAGCCAACCCGAATAACGGTAGCGCGCCGAATACGACCACCATGACGTGGACCTTGGGCGCCACGACAGCCACGGGTCATCTTCTCCTTCCGATGACGCCCCAGAATCCGGGGGCTGGACCGACCGCGGTGACGGTAAGTTCGCTAACGGCCACTCCGTCCGGTAGCGGGAACTTGATCAAGCTGCAAACCGGCCGGGAGATAAACAATCTGGGCTTCAACATTTACCGCGAGCAGAACGGGCAGCGGGTGAAGCTGAACTCGTCTTTGCTGGCGGGGTCGGCGTTGCTGGGCGGCTCTGGCACTACATTCACGGCCGGGCACACGCGCACCTGGCAGGACGACCTGCCGGGAGGCTCCGGAAGCGTCGCTTACTGGGTGGAAGAGATCGATCTGAGCGGCGCCAGCGCGTGGTATGGGCCGGCGATTCCAGACGCGGCGCCTGCGTCCAAGCCTACGGGCATGCGGGCAGCAGGGACAACAGCGGCCGCGCTACGCGGCGGGGCTTCTGGTTCGGCTCCCGCGGTGTCGTTGAGCAGCATCGGCAGATCGGCTACCGCGTCCACCGCCGTAAGAGCCGCGGCGGCCACGCCGCAGAACCTCCAGGCCCAATGGGCGCTAGCCGCCGATCAGGCTCTGAAACTGGGCGTCAGTTCCGAGGGTTGGTACCGCGTGACGCAACCGCAGTTGGTGGCGGCCGGGCTCAATCCCAATGTCGATCCGAGCAGGCTGCAGTTGTATGTCAACGGGGTGCAGCAACCGATTCTGGTAGAAAGCCAGACGGATGGAAAGTTCCAATCCGGGGATGCCATCGACTTTTACGGCGTGGGCGCCGATACCATCTGGTCGGGCGCCCAGGCGTACTGGTTGGTGTTGGGCAACGGACCGGGGTTGCGGATCGGCTCGCAGGGCGCTGCCAATATGCGGGCAGCCGCGGGCGCCTCCAGTTTTCCGTTCACGATCCAGTGGCAACCGCGGACGGTCTACTTTGCCGCGCTGCTCAGCGGGGGTGGCAACAACTTCTTCGGGCCGGTGCTGGATTCCGGCGATCCGCTGAGCCAGGCATTGACCATCACGCATTTGAATACTGGCGCGGGAGGCTCCTCGACGCTGCAGGTGACGCTGCAAGGGGTCGCGGCGGGGGCGCACGCGGTGACCGTCACGCTCAACGGCAACTTCGTGGGCGACATGACATTCAGCGATCAGAACAGCAGCTCCTCCAGTTTCCCGGTTCCCAACAATTACCTGCAGGAAGGCGCCAACGCGCTGGGACTGACGGTCACGGGCGGCGCCGCGGACGTGAGCGTGGTGGATACGGTGCTGTTGAGCTATCCGCACAGCTATGTCGCCGACAGCGACTCGCTGCGTATGACGGCGGCCTCGGGCAGCAAAGTGACGGTGAGCGGATTCAGCGGATCCTGGATCCAGGTGATCGATATCACCAATCCCTCCGCGGTCAGTGTGACGCCCCGCAGCGTATCGGGGGGGACTGTTACGTTTACGCCGCAGGGCGGCGGAACGAGGACGTTGCTAGCGGTGGGGAGTTCGCAGCTTGCCAGTCCGGCGAGCATCGCGGCGAATGGGGGATCCTCATGGCATTCCGCGCAGGCGGGGGCCGACATGGTGATTATCAGCCACGCGAGCCTGCTGGGGGCGGCGCAGAAGCTGGCGGCGCTGCGCCAATCGCAAGGGCATACGGTGCAGGCGATCGATGTCCAGGACTTGTACAACGAGTTCAACTTCGGGGTGGAGAGCCCGTACGCCATCCAAAGTTTCCTTTCGGCGGCCCAGGCGAACTGGACGACCAAGCCGGCCTTTGTGCTGCTGATGGGCAACGGGACGTTGGATCCGCGCAACTACCTGGGGACTGCCGTGCCGGATCTGGTGCCGGTCAAACTGGTGGACACCGCCTCCCTCGAGACGGCTTCGGACGACTGGTTTGCGGACTTCAACAACAACGGGGTACCGGAGATGGCCATCGGGCGCATTCCGGCGGAGACGGTTGCGGACGCCACCAACGCGGTCAACCGGCTGATGGCCTACGATGAATCGGGCGGCGGAAGCGCGAAGAATCGGGCGTTGCTGGTGGCGGGAGTGGACCAGGATCCGACGGATAATTTCGAGGGTTACACGGCTGCGGTGCAGGCGTTACTACCGGGCTGGATGGCGGCCACGCAGGTGCTGGCGGGGAGCGATTCCCAGGCGCCGGCGGAAGTGAAGGCGGGACTGAACTCGGGGGCGTCGCTGGTGAACTATGTGGGGCACGGGTCCACGGAGATTTGGGCGGACGGGCTGCTGAGCTCGGCGGACGCCGCGGGACTGAGCAAGGGAGGGACGGCCCCGGTGGTGCTGTCGATGACGTGCCTGAACGGCTACTTCCAGGATGTGTACACGAACGCTTTGGGCAAGGCGCTGCTGAATGCCTCGCAGGGAGGGGCGGCGGCGGTGTGGGCATCTTCGGGATTGACTGGCGCGTCGCCGCAGTCCGACATGAACCAAGCCATGGTGAAGGCGCTTTACGGAGGAGCGCCAGGAACGACCATCGGCCAGGCCGCCATGGCCGCCAAGAGCGCTACTACGGACATGGATGTCCGCCGGACGTGGATCCTGTTCGGGGATCCGGCGATGAAGTTGCAATAATCCGGACGGTGGAGCGGGGGTCCTTGACCTCCACTCCACATCCCGGCGCGTTGCGGAAAACGGCCTTAGAGGCTGGAGACCACCGGCTTCACGTCCCCGTTCCGTGGATAGGCTTGCTTGCCTTGCGCCAGGAGCGGGTCCAGGGGATCCGCGCGGACTAGGGAGTCCGCCCCACGAAGGCGATACCTGCTGAACCCCGAATGCCGGCTGGCGCTGGCGCCCCCGGTTCCGGTTCTTTCCGCCTCAGAGGAACTATTAGAGACTACGAAGTGTGTGAGTGCGGGAGGCGGCAATGATCGAGCTGGGGCGCATTCCTAGGATATTGGTTATTCGTCTAGCCTGCGCCGGCGATGTATTGCTTACCACGCCTGCGCTCCAGGCTCTGCGCGCAGCGTTCCCGGAAGCCTTCATCTGTTATCTCACCGCGGTTCCGCCGGGGCGCGACATTCTGCGGAACAATCCCGCCGTAGACGAGTGCCTGTTGAGCGCCAAGAGCGTCTTCACGGACATCTCCCGGCTGCGACCGTTCGATCTGGTCCTCGATTTCTTCGGTAACCAGACGACGCAGTCGATCTGCCTGCTTTCAGGCGCCAGGTACAGGGTGGGGATAGGAAGCGCGATCCCGGTTGGGGGTTTACAGCCGTATAACATAGCGGCTCCGGGGATTTCGGAACGGGATGACGTCTTCACCCATTTCATCAGTCTTACAAGAGCCTTGGGCCTCCCCGATCCGCCGACTAAACCCATCCTCATTCTCGACGACCATGAAAGGGGCCTAGCGCGCGCGTTCTTGCGCAACCATGGGATCGGCCCGAAGGACCGTTGGGTCGCGTTACAGCCCGGAAGGCGCGGCGCAGAACCAACGTGGAGCCGGGATAAGTTCGTAACGCTAGGTGACAACCTGCGCCGGAACCTTGGCCGCCCAATTCTGGTCTTTCAAGGTCCCGACGACCGGACTTCGATCGCGGAGGAGGTCTGCGGAAGACTTGGAAAGGATGCGATCTTGGTTTCGGGTCTCCCGATCCGACACTATGCGGCAGTTCTTGAACGATGCGCGCTTTTTGTCGCAAGCGAGGGAGGGGCCAGCCATATCGCTGCGGCATTGGGCGTCAAGTCGATCATTCTGTTTACGGCGTCTTCCGCTTCCTATTGGTTTCCCTATAAGTCGGAAGACGGAATGATCGCCCTCGAGGAGATGGCCGGACAGGATCTCCCCGCTGAGGATGTTGTTCGGGCGGCAGAGGGGCTATTCCAGCGCGCGCTCTCGATCCAGGGGTGAGAAGAGAACCGACGATCCCGGAGTGGGAGTGAGGTGGTCTTCCCAATGGATATGCTTGCAGATGGCGTTCACGCCGAGCTGGGCCCCGGGGCCGTTCCTCTAAGGAGCGGAAGCGCGGTCGCTGTCTTGCCCCCCGAACTGGACCTCCTGCTGGCCTGCGGCTCCCCGCCCTCGGAAAGCGCCCACGCCCGGATCTCCAAGCTTCTTGCAGCCCCGCTCGATTGGCCCCTTCTCGTCGATCTGGCCGTCTCGAATGGGATGGCGCCTCTGCTATCCCGTGCGCTGACGGGGCAGGCCTCCTGTCCCGTCCACGCGGAGATTCGGGCCAGGGTCTCCGCCAATGCGATGCGCAGCCTCCGCATGGCCGCGGAATTGGCGCGGATTCTCAAGGCCATGCAGGCGGCTGGCGTCGCCGCGATCGCATTCAAGGGCCCCGTGTTGGCCCATCTCGCCTATGGGGATCTCGCGTTGCGCGAATTCACCGATCTCGATATCTTCGTTCCGCGCTCCCAACTGCCAACTGCGCTGGGTCTTCTGGCGGCCGACGGCTATGGGAAGACAAGCGCGGCCTGGAACATCGGGTTCAGCGGCGCCTGCGAAATCGTGCTCCAGCGCCGCGACGCGGAGTGCGAAGTGGACCTCCATTGGCTTTTCTCGTCGCCGTACTTCCTGCCTTTCGATCCCGTTCGGGCGGTGGATCGTTCCATCGTGCTGCGCGCCGGCGGCCTCACGGCCCGCACGCTCTGCCCCGAGGATCAGCTGCTTTACTTGTGCATCCATGCCGCTCGGGAAGGTTGGGAGATGGCGCGGTTCCCATGCGACGTATCGGGCATCGTCTCCCGTTGCGCTGTCGACTGGGATGATGTTGTCCGCCAAGCGCAGGGCACAGGATGCTGGCGGGCGTTGGCCGCCGGTCTGGACCTCGCTCACAGCTTATGCGAGGCGCCCATTCCTTCCGAAGTATGGCGGCGGGTCGAACAAGACCAGGCGGTTGCCCGAATCTCGGCCCAAGCCCGCCTGTGGCTCGCACATCGGGTAATCGACCCCTCTGGGAAACCCGGCGGCGCGATGCTTCATCTCAGGACAATCGAAAGCTTGCGCGGAAGATTCCGCTATCTCTGGCGTCGCGCGCTGCAGCCCAATCAAAAGGACGCCGAGTGGATGCGTTTGCCCGAGAGCCTTTTCGCGGCCTACTATCTGGTCAGGCCGCTGCGTCTTGCGGGCAAAGCTCTGGGCCTTCGGGGCTGTTGATGGATACTCTCCTCCTCCACAAAGCGCTTCCCGTTATTGCGCTCCCCTTGTTCCAGTCAACTTCTATGCGAGATTCGTGCCCCTGCCCACCGGAATCGAGCGCCTGCTGCCCCAGGCGCAGGCGCTCTCTCAATCCGAGCGCGCTTTGAGGGAGTATTGGGGGATGCTATTCTACTCGTTCGTTCGCCGGTGAGAGGGCTACTATGAATCTGCCAGCCGCAGCGCTTTCCATTGCCTTGGCCGCCGGCGCCGCCGTGGCTATCAACGCGCTCAGCGACGACCGCAGCCCCGACGTCATCGCCCACGGCTTGGCCGAACAGCCGCGCTCCGATACCGCCAGGATTGTTTCGCTGTACGCCGAGGCTCTGCGCCGTGACAGCGCCAGCCCGTACCGTTGGGCGGACCTGGGTGACGCCTTCGTCGCCAACCACCAGCTTCCAGAGGCCCGCTTATGCTTTCAGCGCGCGCTGGACCTCAACCGCCGGCTTCCCCAAATCTGGCTGCGCGACGCCAACTTCCACTTCATGCTGGGCGAAAACGATGCCGCGATGGCGTCCGCCTCCCGCGTTCTGAAGACCGTGCCCGACTACGACGGCGTGCTCTTCAACTACTTCGACCAAATGATCGGCGATACCGGCCGGGTGTTTGCGGTGATCGGTCAGAACCGGCGCGCGGCCCTGTCCTACGTCAACCATCTCGTTGCCACCGGGCAGGTGGACTTCGCCATTTCCGCCTGGCAGCAGGCCTTTCGGAGCGGCATTGCCGATAAGGGTCTTACAACGTCATACATCAATCTACTCATCCAGGCGCGTCGTTACCCGGCCGCGAAGAGAGACTGGTCGGCCTTCCTTGGCCTCCGTGAGGATGACGCTAATTCATTGTTTAACGGTGGGTTCGAGGATGAACCCAGCGGCGCGGCGCTGGACTGGCGAATCCAGCCGTCGGACCAGTTCGAGACGACGATCGATACCTCTGTGGCGCATGACGGCAAGCGCTCGCTGCATATCCACTTCCTCGGAACGGAAAACGTGGTATACGCAAACACCACACAACTGGTCATCGTTCGACCGGGTTCCTACCAGCTGCGGGCTTGGGTTCACACCAGGGAGATTACCACCAACGAAGGCCCGCGGTTAGAGATCTTTGACCCCCAAAAACCCAGTAGCCTGGACGTACGCACCGGGCCTTTGCTGGGATCCTGGGACTGGACCCTTATAGATCAACCATTTACGGTTCCAGCGGGGACGGACTTGATCTCTGTCCGGGTGCTTCGGACGCAATCCGCCAAGTTCGACAACAAGATCGCCGGCGATTTTTGGATGGACTCGGTACAATTGGTACGGGACTAGTACTTTTCCTTACCGCGCCCCAAGCCAATAGTACTGAAGAAGGGCTACAACCCAACCGATTTCATTGACTTAGGGGGCAGTCTGCCCTAAACTTAACTTTTGAGCCGGAGGTCGCGTGTGAAGAGCATCGTTCTGATTCCGTTCGTTGTGGCAGTATCCGCGTTTGCCGCTTCGCCCGTGGGAAGCGTTAGCAGTTCCTCCGACTTCGTACTTCGCGGTGTGAGAGTCGCAACGGCAGGCGTGCCTTCCTGGCCAGTGCTGGCTGGCGACAATATTCTTGCTGGCGTCACGCCGGCGAAAATCCGTTTCCAGGATGGTTCGATGGTGACGTTGTCTCCGGACTCGCGCGCCAGGGTGGAGGAGAAGGACGACAGCCTGTTGGTGAGGCTGGTTTCCGGATCGATGGCCTTTACGCTCGCGCCGAATTCGGCGATGGGGTTCTTCTCGGGACAAAGCGCGTTGCAGGTTTCGCCGAACGTCGAAACTACGGCCACTGCGGGGCCGGCGGCGATGCCGCCATCCACGCCCTTGGCAGGCAGCCGGGGGGTTGCGCTAGGTATAACAAGCCCGCCGAAGCCACTCAGCCGGAAATAGTGCGCATGGGAGAGATGCTGTGAACTTGAGGCGAATCATGAAACGAATGTTGACTGTGGCGCTTGGTCTCGTGGCATTCTCCGCGGCGGTGCAGGCAGCGGATTTGCTGCTGTACTCTATTCCGCTGCCAGGCACGAATGACCCCACTTTGAGCGGCGCGTACCTTGTTCCCGAAGGAAACCCAGGAGACTATTTCCAACTGGCCGTCGCGCCGACAGTCGAAATGTTTAGCGTGTGGTTCGTAGGCACCACTACCGCCGACAACTCGACCGGCGCGATCAGCGGGGATAATCCCACCGCGGAGTTTGGCGCGACGGGCCTGTACATCGGCCTCGATAGTGGCGGCACGATGACCAATGTTGGCGGCGCCCCCACATATACCGCGGTCACCTACCCGAACGGGTCCAACTACCAGAATACGCCCGGCAGTTACAGTCAGCTCTACGAAGCTACATGGACTGGTCTCAACCTGCCTCTCGCAGCTGGCCTTTATGATTTTGCAATTGCGACTTCTGGCTCCGCGCCTTATATTCTCGCCTCGACGTGCGGCGATGCTTTCCCTTGCGCCGACGGTGAGTTTTTTGGGTTCACCTCCCCGACGAACAGCACACAAGGCACGGCGTATTCGGGCGGCGACTTAAACGTGTTGATCACCGGCACCGTCCCCGAGCCGGGCACGTGGCTGCTGATCTGCGCCGGGGCTGGCGTGCTCGCGTTAAGCCGCGGCCGTCGCCGTGGGTAGACGCCGCGCACAGGAATTCCACAAGGCCTCTGGCTCCGGCTGGAGGCCTTTTCCATTCTTGCGTCCATGAATATCCTGGCACTGATCGTCTTGGGTGCGACGCTGGGTTACGCGTGCTTCGAGCACGCGGGAGTCGAACCGGAAAGTTGGATTCCCTGCCTGGTGGCGATCGGCGCGATCGGCGCTCTCTATTTCTTGTTTCCCCGGCGCGAGCGGACGCCCCGGCCCGACCGCATCGCCGCCATCGCGGGCTATGCCGTGCTGGCGGTCGCCGCGTTCCAGGTGGCGCCGCTTCCCGCGGGCCTGGTGCGCGCGCTTTCGCCAGCCCGCTGGGAACTGATGCGCGCCACCGAGCCGGTGGCCGGCGCCCCGCCCCGCTGGATGGCGTTGAGCGCGGCGCCGTACGTCTCGGCCCAGTGGGCGCTTACGCTCGCCGGTTTCCTGGTAGTGTTTTTGATCGTCCGCGATTTGGCTGCGCGCCTGCGCCATCACCCGTGGGCGGCGCTCTGGCCGCTGCTGATCGTCGTCGGGCTGGAAGCCCTGCTCGGTTTCTACCAATCCTACGGCGGAGGCGGGACCAGCGAGGCCACTGGTACATACAATAGCCGCGATCACTTCGCCGGCCTGCTCGAAATGGTCTTGCCGTTCGCCGCGATGTACGCCCTGGCGATTCTCCAGCGCGACCGGGAACCTCATCGCTGGCCCGCCGCGCAGGCCGTGAAGGCCTGCGCGATGCTCGCCATCGCGGCGCTGATCCTGGTGGGAATCGTCTTTTCGCTCTCGCGCATGGGGTTTTTCTGCGCGCTAGCCGCCTTGTTCGTGTGCGGAACGCTGACTCTCGGTGCGCGCAATTGGAGGATGGATGACGTCGTGGCCGCGCCGCTGTGGCGGCGGATGCTGCCCATGGCGCTGGTGGCGGTGGTTGCTCTGCTGGGCTTTGTCTTCCTCCCCACGGACCCGCTGATTGCCCGTTTCTCCGACTTTGCCCACATGGACAACGAGACCCCCGACACACGCGCGCAGCTCTGGCGCGACACGGGTCTGCTGATTCGAGACTACCCGGTATTCGGCTGCGGGTTGGGCGCTTACGAATCCTGCTTCCTAAGGTACAAGACCGTCGCGCCCATGAACACCGCGGACTTCGCCCACAACGACTACGTGCAAGTTCTCGCGGAGTTGGGCCTCGTCGGCTTCGCCGCCGGCTTTGTGTTCGTGTTCCGCATCCTGGCCAGGGCGGGACGAAGCGTGTTGTACGCCCGGAGCATCGACAGACGGTATCGCGCCATTGCCTGTGTGGCGGCGTTCACGTGCATCTTGCTCCACAGTTTTGTGGATTTCAATATGTACATCCAAGCCAACGCCTTTACGTTCGCTTGGATCGCGGGTGTGGCGAGTTCGGACATGGCGGGACCGTCCGGGCCTTCCCGCGAGGCCGCGACAGCCGAACCGGAAGTGGATAGCCTGACACCCGGCGCCGCGCGCTGATTGCCCGTAAAATGGGAATATGCCCAAAGCGCTGATCACTGGCATCACGGGCCAGGATGGGGCTTATCTGGCCGAGTTCCTGAGCGCGAAGGGGTACGAGATTCACGGATTGAAGCGGCGGTCGTCGTCGTTCAACACCGACCGCGTGGATCATCTGTACACCGACTTTCACCAATCCGGCGCCAAGTTTTTTCTGCACTATTCGGACTTGGGCGATGCCAGCTCGCTGGGCGGGCTGCTGGCATCCATCCGGCCCGACGAAGTGTACAACCTGGGCGCCCAAAGTCACGTCAAGGTGAGCTTCGAAATTCCGGAGTACACCACGGATGTGGTGGGGACCGGCGTCGTTCGACTGCTGGAGGCCATCCGCAGGAACAACCTGCGGTGCCGGTTCTACCAGGCTTCGTCGAGCGAGATGTTCGGCTTGACGCAGCCGCCGCAGAGCGAGACGTCGCCTTTCCACCCCCGCAGCCCGTACGGCTGCGCCAAGGTATTCGCTCATCACGCCACCGTCAACTACCGGGAGAGCTTCGGCATACACGCTTCGTGCGGCATCCTCTTCAACCACGAATCTCCGCGGCGCGGCGAGACCTTCGTCACGCGCAAGATCACGCGGGCGGTGGCGCACATCCGAGCCGGGTTGCAGGACAAGTTGTACCTCGGGAATCTCGACGCCCGGCGCGACTGGGGTTTCGCGGGGGACTACGTGGAAGCCATGTGGATGATGCTGCAACAGGACGAACCCGGCGACTACGTCATCGGCACGGGCGAATCTCACACGGTGCGCGAGTTCGCCGAAGCCGCCTTCACGCATGCCGGGCTGGATTGGCGGGACTACGTCGAAATCGACCCTGTATATTACCGCCCCGCCGAAGTGAACGATCTGCGCGCCGACGCAGCGAAGGCCCGCCGCCTGCTCGGCTGGGAGACCAGAGTCGGGTTCCAAGATCTAGTGAGGATGATGGTGGATGCCGACTTGGCGGCGCTGGACCGCAAACTCAAGGGCGGCGCGGAAGCCGTGGGGGCGATCCAAACCGGCGTCTGATCGTCTTCGGACCTATGAGCTTGGAACTGAAGTCCAAACGGATCCTTGTCACAGGCGGCGGCGGATTCCTGGGATCGCATATCGTGGAGCGGCTGCGCCGCATGGGGTGCGAGCAAGTCGCGGCCCCGCGGCGGCGGGAGTTCGACCTGACGCGGGAAGCGGCGGTCGAGAAGCTCATCGGGAGCTGGCGCCCCCAAGTGGTCATCCATGCCGCCGCCGTCGTGGGCGGCATCGGAGCGAACCGGGAGAATCCCGGGCGGTTCTTCTATGAGAACGCCATCATGGGGATCCACGTCATCGAAGCGTGCCGCCGCCACGGCGTGGAAAAGACCGTCGTTCTGGGCACCATCTGCGCGTACCCCAAGTTCACGCCCGTGCCGTTCCGCGAAGAGTCGTTGTGGAACGGCTATCCGGAAGAGACCAACGCGCCCTACGGCGTCGCCAAGAAGGCGCTGCTGGTGCAGTGCCAGGCGTACCGCGAGCAATACGGCATGAACGCCGTGTTCCTGCTGCCGGTGAACCTGTATGGCCCGCGCGACAACTTCGACCTGGCTTCGTCGCACGTCATTCCGGCCCTGATTCGCAAGTGCGTGGAAGCGGCGGAAAGCGGCCATACGGCCATCACGCTGTGGGGCGACGGATCGCCGACGCGCGAGTTTCTCTACGTCGAGGACGCCGCCGAGGCCATCGTTCTGGCGGCGGAGAAGTACGACTCCGCCGACCCTGTCAACATCGGCAGCGGGGTGGAGATTTCGATTCGCGATCTGGCCGGCAAGATCGCGGAGCTATGTGGTTTCGCGGGGCGCATGGAATGGGACGCATCCTTTCCCAACGGACAGCCGCGCCGCTGCCTGGATACGACCCGGGCCGAGCGGAAGTTTGGCTTTCGCGCCCGCACGAATCTGGACGCGGGACTCGAAGCCACCATCGATTGGTATCGCCGTTCGCGCGCGTGACGCCCCCCGAGCGCGCCGGCTTACAAAAGCACCTACGCGTTCAGCGCGCGGTTCATCCGCTCGATGGCCTCGTCAACTTCCGCCGTGCTTTTGTAACCCATGGTGACGGCGTCGACCGCGCCGAGTCCCATGACGAAGTTAAGGGACTTCTGGCGTTGCTCCCCGTCCGTGAATTGGCCTTCGCCGACGAGCTTCATGCCCAGCACGCCGGTCCCTTGCGCGTGGATCTCCTTGGCGCGCGCCGCCACCTGCTGAACGTCGCCGAGTTCAGCTGTATCCTGCTGCTGGGCTGCCGTGTCCATGCGAGCGCCCGTGTGGTTGATGCGCACCAGCGCTACGTCCAGCCACTTGCAACCCGAGGCGGGGTTCAGCGCCCGGAGCCCGTGAATGGACACGCCGTTCGCCAGGACGACCTTCTTCGATTTGAATTCATCCAGCGCGTCCTGCGTGGCCTGGGTGTCGGCCGGCCAGGTCGGGCTGCTCATGGCGTGCATCAGCACGATGTCGAAGTACTCGGTATTTATGGCCGTGCGCGCTTGGTCGATTCTGGCCTGAAGGGTCGCGCCGTTCCGAGCCGGGCCCACCGCAAACTTGGTCATCAGGCGATAGGAGTCGCGAGGCAATCCCTTCAAAGCCGCGCCCAGCATCGCGTGTATTCCTGAGTAGCCCTCCGACGTATCGAAAAAGCGGATGCCCTGGTCGTAGGCGTGGCGGACCATGCGCGTGAAATCGTCCTGGCCGAGCTCACGCTGCACGCGGCCGCTGAATGTCCCGGTGCCGAGGGCGAGGCGGGTCACTTTCACGCCTGAATTGCCAAGGGTCACCCAGTCGGTCGCCGATCTTTTCTGGCCCCATGCGGGTATGGCGCCGCCGGCTCCCGCCAGCAGCGTACCCGCCAGACCGGTTCTGAAGAAGTCGCGTCGTGTCACATGGGCCATAAGTTCTCTCCCTGAGATACGTTACCACAGGCGCCCGCGCGCCAGAAAGGGGAAAACGGCCGGAGGCGCGTCCTGCTAAAATCCTAAGTCATGAAACTTGCTGGTTTGCTGTGCCTGGCAGTCTGGCCCGCTTTCGGGCAATATGCGGCGCACCGGGAAGGCGACGTCGTTCGCCTGGAGGACGCCAAGAGCCAAACCATCGTCTCTCTCACGCCGTCCCGCGGCAACAACGCCCTTTCCATGAAGGTGAAGGGCAAGGACGTGCTGCCAAGCGTTGGCGGCATGAGCGGAGTGCCCTTCCTGGCGCCGTGGGCCAACCGGCTGGACGAAACCGCGTTTTACGCCAACGGGAAGAAGTACCCGTTCAACCTGGGTCTGGGGAACGTCCGGGGTCCGATCCCGATGCATGGATTCTT
>JBEKHV010000073.1:0-19667 GCA_050012095.1 Bryobacteraceae bacterium
GATGGCGCCACGATCGTCGCGCAGGGCCGTGACCGACACGACCGCCGGAAAACGACTGCCGTCCTTGCGGATGTAGGTCAATTCATAGATGTCCTCGATCCCGCGCGAGGCCTTGAACACCAACGCCTCGAAGCCCGGAGCAATCCCGGTTCCTAGTTCCAGGCTCAACGCCTTGGCGCGCGCGATGACTTCCCGCGGATCGGAAATGTCGGCCGGAGTGATCTTGTTCAACACTTCGGCGGCGGCGTAGCCGAGCATGCGCTCGGCGCCGACGTTGAATATTTGAATGACGCCCTTCTCGTCGGTGGCGATGATCGAGAAGTTGGCGCTGTTGAAAATTGCGTTCTGCAAAGCCCCCGTTTTGAGCAGAGCCTCTTCGCGGCGGACCTCGGTGATGACATCCACGGCGCCAGCGGCATCCTCGCCAATGGCAGGAACACGGCATCGCAGGGACAAGCGGCCCGGCGCTTCGCCGCCACCTGCCCGAGTGAAATCCGCCATTACCGGTCCCTTTGGCACGGAGTTTTCCTTTCCGAATACCGTCTTGCGGCGCAGTAACTGGACAATCCTTGCACGAGTGATGCCAATGTGTTCGTCCGGCGCGCACGGGGCCGGCAATTCTCCGAGACCATATATCCAGCCGGCCTTTGGCGACGGGTCATGACGCCTCGGGCCGGATCAATTCCCGAATCTGCTCGACAGCCTGCGCCAGGCTCGTGAGCAATCGATCCGGTTGGGTCCGTTCGAAACGCGCCTTGGCCTTCTCCGCATCGCCGCTGAAGCCCCAGACTCCGATTACCAGCTTGGGCTTAGGAAAGCGTTCCCGAATCAGTTTGCACATCGTTCGCGCCGGTGGAAAGGCATAAGGCGGCAATGCGGAGATGCAGATGACGTCGTCTTGTCTTACCTCAAGCAATGCCAGCATCTCCGCGAAAGAAGCGTGGGCGATGGGAAGAGACAAAGCCGTGTGGCCCGCCTGCTCCAGGAGCTGCGCCAGCATAGCGGCCGTAGCCTCATCGGCGCGATCGTTTGCGGGAAGGCAGATGATCCGGGCGCGGGGACGCTCCGCCGGGCCGGATTCCGCCGCGGACTTTTCGGCTGGGGATGAATCGATCGCCAGTTGGCGCTCGGAAAGCTCGGTAATCATTTCGTTGATCGTGAGAAAGAGAAACTCTTCCCTGGCTGCGTCAATGGCGCCTTTGTGACGGTCCTGCTCGGCCAGGCTCAAGGCGGGTATGAGCACCGAATCGTATAACTCCACCAGGGATTGTTCTTTCAAGAACCGGCTCACAATGGCGTGCGCCTCGGGCTGGTCCATGGCCAGTAAGCGCTGGTACATCTGAGCTTCCGTCCCCAGAACCACTTCGTCCCCCAGCAGGGTATGAAGAAAAGAGAGTTGAGGAACGTAGCGGCCCAGCACAACGACGCAAACGGTGAGAGGCGTAGACAGGATGAGACCGGCGGGTCCCCACAGGACAGTCCAAAAGACAGCCGCCACCAGCAGCGCCAGCGAAGAGATTCCCGTGTTCGTCCCGTAAAGCCACGGCTCGACGAAATTGGCGGTGATCAGCTCAAGGCCGGCATACAGCAGGAACACCAGCAGCGGCGGCAGCCAACTGTTAAAAGCCGCCAACGAGAACGCGATCGGCAGCGCGGCGGCGACCATCACGCCGGCATACGGCACGATGCGCAGGAGGGCGGCGACGACTCCCCATAGCGCTGGATTAGGCACGCCAATGCAGTACAGGCCGAATCCGAACAAAGCCCCAAAGCCGGCATTGACCAGGATCTGCCTCAATAGATACCGGCTGACACGGTGCGCCGCGTCGTCGAGCGCTTGCGTCATCGTGTTGATCTGACCGAGTCCAACCAGCCGGAAAAGACGATGTCTCAAGTCGAATCTCTTGACCAGCATGAAGAGCGTGAAGATGAGGACAAGTCCTGCCAGCGCCAGGGGCCGGAAAATGGACTGAACCAGATCGCGAATGTAGTCCAATCCATTTGCCGGCGGTTGCACGATCTGCACGGGCAGAGGAAGCCCGGGAGTACTCGGCGCAGCGCGCTGCTCCTGGTCCTGCGCTGGAGGACCGAGGCCCGGAAAGGGCGCCCCCAGGCCGGAAAGATCGTGCGCAATCTCCTCCAAGCTGTTGGCCGCAAGGCCTAACGGTCCCTTGGTAGGAATGCGAAGCGCTTCCATTTTGGCCTGAATGTTCTGGTGGTACCTGGGAAGTTCCTTGGCGACGTCAACAAGCTGAATTGCGATGATCCAGCCAACGCAGCCGGCCGCCGCCATGGTTACGAGGACGGTCACAGCGACGGACGGTACGCGGCCGATGCGCAATCTTTGCAGAAGCGCGACCACAGGGCTCAAGACGAACGTCAGAATGAGAGCAAATGCCAGGGGGATCAGAATTTGGCGGGCAAAGTACAGCGCCGCGATCGCGCCAAACAGCACGACCATCGCCCACTTATTGGAACTTGGGATCTGGCGGCGCGATGCGCCGATGGCCGCCAATACTGAAGCGCCGCGCGAGTCGGCCACGCCGGTCGCGGGGCTGTTCTCGGGGTCCCTGTGGAAGAGCGGTCGGTTCCGGAAGAAAGCCATATTGGAGGCCGTTGGGACGTTCTTCGGCTCAAGCCGATGCCGGAGAGCCGGCCAGAGGGGTATGGCACGCCAGTAACCACAAGCCAGAAGCGCCCGGCGCGGCGCCCACTAGGGGCCGGCAAGCACTCCGGCGCCGAATCGAGACGAACCTGCAGTAATTCTTGCCTGATGACGGCAAGAATTGCACCTACGCTCCTTTCTCACAAAGGGACAGCGCCCCGGCTGACCCTTACTCATACCGGAGAGCTTCAATCGGGTCCAGATACGCCGCTTTCCGCGCCGGGTAGTAGCCGAAGAACACTCCCACTAACGCCGAAAACACAAACGCCATCAAGATGGACAGCGGGCTGACTTGGGTCGACCAGTTCGCGAAGTGTGAGATCAGCGCCGAAGCCGCCAATCCAGTGACGATTCCGATCATCCCGCCTAATAACGAGAGCGTCACCGCTTCCACCAGGAACTGCGAGAGAATGTCGCGCGTCTTGGCGCCGACCGCTTGCCGCAGGCCGATCTCGCGCGTCCTTTCGGTGACCGACACGAGCATGATATTCATGATCCCGATGCCGCCTACAAGCAGGGATACGGATGCAATCGCGCCCAGCAGAATCGACATTACCTGCGCCGAGCTTTCCTGAGCCGCGAAAACTTCAGTCAGGTTGCGGACGGTGAAGTCGTCGTCCTCGCTCTCCAGTATCCTGTGCCGCTCGCGCAGCAGCGCTTCCATCTCTTGCTGCGCCTGATCCATCGCGGCCGGCCCGCTGGCTTGCACCATCAGAGTACTGACGGCCTTGGCATTGGCCTTATTGGCGCCAAGCACCTTTTGCTTTGCCGTGGAGATGGGCAGCAGGATGATGTCGTCCTGATCCTGGCCCGAAGGAGACTGCCCCTTCGGCGTCAGCACGCCCACCACGGTGAAAGGCACGTTCTTGATGATGGCCACCTGTCCGGTAGGATCGTTGTCGCCGAACAGATTCTGCACGACGGTCTCACCCAGCACAGCCACCTTGGCCGCTGCATCGACATCCTGGTTCGTGAAGAACTCGCCCGACAACATCGTGTAATCGCGAATGGTCATGTAATCCGGCGTCACGCCCTGGACCGTTGTGGCCCAGTTGTTGCTCCCGTACACCACTTGCACGCCGCCGCGCACCGACGGAGCGACGGCCAAAACGGATGGGCACTCCGCCGCGATCGCCTTGGCGTCATCCTCGGTGAGCGTCGCCACTGCGCCGGAGCCGAGCCGGACTCCATTCGTGCTGATGCTGCCGGGCAGCACGATGATCAGGTTGCTCCCGATACTCTGGATCTGCGCCTGTATGCGGGCGGTTGCGCCCGTTCCGACGCCCACCATCGCAATTACCGCCGCCACGCCGATAATGATGCCCAGCATGGTGAGCGCCGACCGGGTCCGGTTCACCATCAACGCGCGTAATGCGATTCTTACGCTGACAACAAGCTTGTTCATACCAAAACCAAATCCGCCTCTGCTTGCGCGGAAAGCGGCTCCAGGTCTTTCTGGGCGTCGCGAGGGTGCGCAAGAACTTCGTCCAGTTGTATTTTGCCGTCCTTGAAATGGATCGTCCGGTTCGCGTAAGTCGCAACATCCGGATCATGCGTCACCACGATCATCGTGATGCCCTCCGCCCGGTTCAACCGCTGAAAGATTGCCAGAATCTCGATGCTGGTTTTGGAATCCACGGCCCCGGTCGGTTCGTCCGCTAGGATAATCCGCGGATCGTTTACCAGCGCCCGGGCGATCGCCACACGCTGCTGCTGGCCGCCGGAGAGCTGGCTCGGCTGATGCGCCTCGCGGCCTGCCAGCCCCACGGCGGCCAAAGCCTTCGCCGCTCGAGCGCGCCGCTCCGCCGCGGCCATATCGGTGTACATCAGCGGCAGCTCGACATTCTCCGACGCGCTGGTCCGGGCCAGGAGATTAAACTGCTGGAAGACAAAACCGATTTTCTTGTTCCGGATTTCCGCCAACTCGTCGCGGCTGAGCTGCCCAACGCCGATGCCGTCGAGCTTGTAAGTTCCGGACGTAGGCTTATCAAGGCACCCGAGAATATTCATGAGCGTGGATTTGCCGGACCCGGACGGACCCATGATCGCCACGAAATCCCCGCGGGCAACCTCGAGCGAGATGTTCTTCAATACGTGCACGGGCACGTTCCCGAGGGCGTAATCTTTCACGAGATCTTTGATTTCAATGACCGCCGCCATGGATGCCGCTTCTTAGAACCCCGTCCCTTTGCTTCCGCGCTGGGAGCCGGCCGCACTGCTTGATGGAGCGCCGGCATTCACTAATTCCGCGACAATGACGCGATCTCCGTCTTTCAGATCGCCGCTGGTGACTTCTGTGTACGTACCGTCGCTTTGTCCGGTCGTGATTGTCACGCGCCGCTGTTTGTTGTTCGGGTCCATAACTGAAACTGCTTGCTCGGGCGCAGCGGCCTTGCCAGCTCCCTGGCCGCCGGCGCCCGCTGCCGGAGCCTCGGTCGTTGGACGATAGCGCAGGGCTTCGTTGAGCACCCTCAGTACGTTCGGACGTTGGTCCACCAGTATCCTCACATCCGCGGTCATGCCGGGAAACAGCTTCAAATCGGCATTTGAAACGCCCACTACCGCATCGTACGTGATCACGTTCTGCACATTGATGGGAGCCTTGCGGATGGACGTCACGGCTCCCGTGAACGTGCGCCCGGGATACGCATCCACCGTGAACGTGGCGGGCTGGCCCACTTGTACGCGGCCCACGTCCGCCTCCGACACGTTGGTATCGACCTGCATTTTGGTGAGGTCTTGCGCGATTTGAAAAAGCGTCGGAGCGGACAGACTCGCGGCCACCGTCTGGCCGACATCCACATTTCGCGAGACCACGACGCCGTCCGCTGGCGCCTTGATGTACGTATAGGCCAAGTCGATCTGCGCGGATCGAAGGGCCGCCTCGAACTGCTTCACCTGCGCCTGGTTGGCTGTTAATTGCGTGCCGGCGACCTTTAAGTCGGCCTGCGCTACCTTCCCGTTGTCCTCCGCCGCGCGCTGCTGAGCCGTGAAGGCATCCTGATCGGCGGCGGCCGTGTGAAAAGTCGCCTCCGCCGTATCGACATCCTCTTGTGAAAGGACGCCCTCCTTGGCCAGTTCCACGCGGCGATCACCCTTGATCTTGGCGTCCTGAGTGGCGACCCCGGCCTTGATAACATTGGCCTGCGCGGCGGCCGTAGAAGCGGTGGCGGCCTGGATTCCGGCCTGAGCCCTTTGAATGCCGGCCTGGCCGTTGGCGGCAGTGGCGCGCGCGGCGTCGAGGTTCCCCTGAGCTTCATCCACTTTGGACTGGAGCGACGCAGGGTCGAGGCGCGCGATCAACTGGCCTTTGGTCACCTTGGTGTTGAAGTCGGCGTACAGGGCCATCACGATGCCCGAGACTTGCGCCCCGACCTGGACCGTGACCACCGCGTTCGGGTTACCGCTGGCCGAAATAGTTACATTAATGTCGCCGTGGCCAACCGTAGCCGTTCGGTATTGAAGTCCGGAGTTGTTTCGGAGTAGAGCCCAAGACCCCAGACCTGCCACCGCGCAAACCGCAGTTACAGTGAAGAGAACCGTTTTCTTCTGCATACGAATCACTCGATCGCCGCAGGCCGGAGCGCGGCCCGATCGCCGGCTGGCGCCGATCCAACGGCGGCGTTCATTTAGGAAGACGCGCTCCCACCTCGGCAACCGCAGGAAGCCGTAGGCCCATGTCCACAGACCGCAATTGATCGAGTTCCGCGAGCACCCTGGCCCACTCTTTGCCGTCCGCCTTCGTCGAATTGGGAGCGTGCGGGTCCTGGTAGAAAACCAGAATATCGCTTCGGAGTTCTTGAGTCATCTCCGTGTAGTGGCCGTCCAGCTTGTGTAGTAGTTCCGCGTACGTGGCATCCGCCAGTGTATATCCCCCCGCCGCGGTGAACGCTCCCACGTCAAGATTGACGTTCGGTAGCTTAAGCCGGCCCGCGTCTTGCTCCGAAAGCAATCCCCGATAACTCTGAATCGTCGAGTTGACGCTGGCCATGTACAGCTTCTCGGCCTCGGGCGTCAGCCTCTTGAATGCCAGCGGCCGCCACGGGCCTACCTTGGGTGCGATGCGGAATACAGACGCCAGGACTTTCGACCGGACCCCAGGCCGCGTATAAGTAGCGCCCCACTCCTTTTCGTAATCGGAACGAGATAAATTGAAAAGGAAGGTCCTGCGCGTAGCGCTGGGATCGTCTTTCCTGATTTCCTGTTGCTTGATTTGCCAAGCGACACGAGTCATAGCCGGAAGAATCGTCCCGACCGCGCGGCGATACGACCCGATGGCGAGATCGACATCCAGGAATACTTTTCCCAGCTTCATCCCATAGGTATTCTCGAACGCCCGTTCGAGCAAGGGTTTTGCTACTTGAAATCCGATGAACTTTTTGTATGCCGCGGAGGCGTACCGGCCCTTGGCCGCCTGAAAGACGTCAAAGGCGAACTCCGTCTCGGCGTGGGTCGTCGGGTCGTCGGCATACGTTACCAGTTTTCCGAACTTCAGGCCAAGCTTGGGGTAGAACAAAGGAACTGTCCGGTTGACGGCCAAGGGGTGACCGTTGTTATCGGAGGCGTAGTGCGACAACGCTCCCAGGGCGAAAGCGTATTCATTCAGATCCTGAGAGTCGCGAATCATGTTGAGGATAAAATCGCCGGTCCGGACGTAATGCGTCAAATTGCTGAAGAACTTGCTACCGAACGGATAGTACCCCAAGTCTTGAATAATGCACCCTCCGTAAGCGAAGGCGTGCGCCTGCGTCAACTCGTCCGCGGTGGCGTCCGGAAATCGTTTGAGCAGCAGTGGCCGGATCGCACTATCCCAGGTCGAATCGATAATGGCTTCGTGGGTGAGAACGGAGTATGCGTAGGCCGCTGGAGCCGGGAAGAGGAGCAATAGCCCAAGAGCGACTGAGCGCCGAAAATCTCGGAACTTGTGCATTGTTTCATGTGTTGTCATGGGTTCCTCCAAGGGGCATTGCGCGAGCGCCAAGACCTCGGTCATGATGCCCGGCGCTCGCGCAAAACCCCTGTCATTTCTTCTCGTCCGTCTTGTCTGGCTTGCCCTTAGCCCCTTTTGGGCTGGATGCCGGCTGTGGTGTTTCCACTGGAGCCTGTTTCACTTGTTGAGGCGGCTGCCGTTGTGGATTCTGCGTTTGCGGCCGGTCCGGCTGTACCGGCGGGGCGACCCTCTCACGCTGTGCCGGCTGTTGGCTCGGCGGGGGCCCGCTCGGCCGGTTATTGGCCGGCGGCGGAGCCGCGATCGGTTGCTGTACTACGTTGGGCGGAGGCGCATTCTGCCGCTGGGGGTTGGCGTTGGGCGGCGGCGCATCCGGCCTGGCTACTTGAGGAGCCCCCCGGCCATTCTGCCTCGCGGCGGGGTTCGATGGTGGCCCATCAGGCCGATTGTTGACTACGGGTGGCGGAGTTGCGATCGGCTGCTGCACTACGTTGGGCGGAGGCGTATTCTGCCGCTGGGGACTGGCATTAGGCGGCGGCGCATCCGGCTTGGCTACTTGAGGCACCCCCGGGCCATTCTGCCTCCCGGCGGGGTTCGAGGGCGCCCCATCAGGCCGATTGTTAACTACGGGTGGCGGTATAGAGCTGGGCCGCTGCTGTGGGTTCGGCGGTGGGGAATTCGGCGCGCTGGGTCTCCCAGAGGCGGGATTCCCTCCGCGCACGCTCTGCTGTGGTCCGGCGCCAACCGCCGGTTGAATACGCTGAACTCGTCCCATGTCGACGACGTGAACCGGAGAACTCCGGGCTGGCGCATCCTGGCGCGTCTGCTGGACGGTTGCCGGTGGAAGCGGACGGCCGGGATTCCGATTCAGCTCGGGTTGCTGCCGATCAAAGGGCGCCGCCGGCGAAGGAGGAGCGGTGCGTGCTATCACTGGTCGGCTCAACACGCTGGCGGGCGGCCGCGGAGCGCGGGATGCCTCCCCTGCCCGAGGGCCGAGGACGCTGGCGTGCTGCGGCGCCACCGCTGGGGCGGCTGCGAAGCCCGCTCCGCCAAGCTGGGCGCCCGATACGGAGCGCGAGCTTTCAGCCACGCGGTGACCGTTGGCGAACCTCTCCTGCGGAACCGCCGTAACCGCGTTTTGCACGTTTCGGTTTGCATATTGGACGTTGTCAAAAGCGCGGCCATTGGGGTTCCGGCTGTTGCTGTAATAGGTATTGATGGTGGTACTGTTGATTACCGTATTGGTGTTGTTCACCCGGCCGAAATAGCCGGAGCTGACATTGTAAGCCGGAAAGTAGGGCTCGCGTGGTCCCAAGGGAAACCACCCTACCGCTGGGGCATTGCCCATGGAGAAGCTTAAACTGAAGCCAGAACCGCCCCCGATCCACCCCACCAGCGCCGGCGCATAGAGTGGCGTTACCCCGTACGGTCCCGGCACCCAACCCCAACGGCCATTGAAGGAGGCCCATCGGCCATAGTGATAGGGAGCGAATCCCCACGGCGCCTCATCGACCCATGTCCAACCCCAAGGCGCGATCCAAACCCACTCCCCGTACGAGTAGGGAGCCCAGCCGGCTGCGACTGTGGTCGGCATCCAGACTTGGCCGTAGCCGGGCTGGCTCACCCAACTGCCATACTGATCGAGGTCCTCATAGCCGTCCATCTCGCGAGAAACGTAGCGTGCGGACAGCGATTCATCTTCCCGGCGGTCACGCGAAGAGTTCCACTGGTCCCATCCGTCAGCTCCCGGAGCGGGTACCATGCTGTAGGTGATCTGGTCGCTGCCCACCACAATTGCCTGCTGGCCCGCATGGACGGGGAACGCCTGCCCCCCGCCAGTCACCTCGCCGTCTCCGCCGCGAACGGCGACCGTCGTGGTCTCGGAGTCGGGGTTGGCGTCAATCCGGTACTCACCAGGTCGAAGCACGGTGAAAGCGAGGCTTGGCGTATCGATCTCGAGGTTCTGATTCTGCTCGAGGTTTCGGGCGTGGGCCGTGAGGACGCCTTGCGACAGTTGGATCTGGATCGTTTGATCGTCCAGGTTCAGGAACTGGAATGCCGTATTTGCGTCCAAACGCAACGCAGTCGATCCCACGTGAATCTCCGCTCGCCCGCTGTCCCCAATCCAGACTTGGTCACCCGTGGTAAGCGGACGGTTGACGTCGGCATCCACCCAGTCCGTCACGCCGGCCGGCTGCAAAGACACCGAACCGTTGATGTAACTCAGCCGTCCCACCCTGCCTGGCGGATCCGTCTGAGCAGTCTGAGCAGAAAGAAACGCAGAGACTGCGATCAGTAGAATGATGAGCTTTGTGTGCCGCATGGTGGCTTCTCCGGCTGGATGGAAGCACGTTCGTGGCCACCCTCGACTTGCAGGGACGCTCTGGGATCGACGCGATACGAGCGGCGGCAAAATCCGCACTCTAGTGCAGATATTGCATCCCGGCGCCGGCGAACTTGTGCCAGTCGTTCAGCGGCCTCAGTCTCCGAACAGCGGGATTCAGTTCTGGACCATCTCGTGCTAGGACGATGGCAGCCCGTTTGGGCGAGGCGATAGCAATGAAGAGAGCAAGTACCGAGATACGGAGGGTCCAAGCGATCCTTGAACGAAAAGAGGCCGAGTTGGCTGGGGTATTGCAAAAGCGGGACGGCATCGGAATCGAGAAAAGCGCGGACCAAATGGACGAAATTCAGTACGCCTCGGAACGCGATCTGGCAATTCGAAACGTGGACCGCGCCGCCACGCTGCTGCGCCAGGTAAAGGCCGCACTAGGACGGATTCGCGAAGGCAGCTTTGGAACCTGCATGGAGTGCGAGTCGGCGATCAGCCCAGGACGCCTAGCAGCCGTGCCGTGGGCGTTGCGTTGTATCCAGTGCCAGGGCGCCGCCGAGCAGGATGGGCAGCAGGGAACCGAGTCTTTCGGCGAGACTCTTGTCAGGGCGGCGTAAGCGTGTGGAAAGCTTCCAGTGTTCGAACCATCGCGTTCCTCGGCAACTACTTGCCGCGCAAATGCGGCATTGCCACGTTCACATCCGACCTGCTGGGGGCTGTGGCGGCGCGGCACCCCCCAAGCCGGTGCTTCGCGGCGACGGTCAATGACGTTGAGGGGTGCTACCGGTATCCGGACGCCGTCCGCTTCGAGATTGAGGAGCAGAACCTGGAATCTTACCGTCGCGCCGCCGACTTCCTAAACTCCAGCGATGTGGACGTCGTTTCCGTCCAGCACGAGTTCGGAATCTTCGGCGGGCCGTCCGGCAGCCACTTATTGTCGCTGCTATGCGAATTGAAAGCGCCAGTCGTCACCACGCTCCACACGGTTCTCCTCAAGCCGAACGCCGACCAGCAACGCGTGATGCGGGAACTGATCGCCCGCTCAACGCGGCTAGTGGTCATGACCGAACGGGGACGGACGATCTTGCAGGAAGTGTACCATGCGCCCCCGTCCCACATCGATCTCATCCCGCATGGAATTCCCAACGTAACCTTTGTCGCCCCGGACCATTACAAGGGCCGGTTCGGCGTGCGCGGGAAGAGGGTGTTGCTGACGTTTGGGCTGCTTTCACCGAACAAGGGGATTGAATATGTGCTCCATGCTCTCCCGAATATCGCGGCGGAGTTCCCCGAGGTCGTATACATCCTGCTGGGCGCCACGCACCCCCACGAACTGCGCGCGCGAGGCGAGGCCTACCGCCTCGGCCTCGAAGCCATCGTCAAGAAGAACAAACTCGAGAACCACGTCATCTTCTACAACCGCTTTGTGGAGCTAAAGGAACTGACCGAGTTCATTGGAGCGGCGGATCTTTACATTACTCCTTATTTGGACGAAGCTCAGATTACGTCGGGAACATTAGCCTATGCGTTCGGCGCGGGTAAAGCCGTGGTCTCGACGCCGTATTGGCACGCCGCCGAGCTGTTGAGAGACCAGCGTGGCGTGCTGGTGCCATTCGCAGACCCGGGCGCGATCGCCCGCGAGGTGGCTGGTTTATTGCGCGATGGAGCGCGCCGCCACGCCATGAGCGTTAACGCCTACAAATTGGGCCGCACAATGGTGTGGAGCAACACGGCGGGACTCTATATGGACTCCTTCGAACTGGCGCGACGGCAGGATGCGGCGGAGAAATCCATGCCGGTTTATCCCCTTCCGCTTGCGGAAATGCAATTGATGCAGACCGCCGCGAATCGAGTTCAGCGAGCCCGCCTGGCAGCCCTGATCGCCCAATGAAGCCAATCGACATAAAGCGCAGCACTGTCACCTTGGACCCGGACCGCACACATGTGCTGGCCCGGCCTTTTCGTCTCATGAGCGACCATCGCTCCATTAAGATCTCCGCCCGGGTTATGGCTCTGCCCGAAAACGAAGTCCATACTCTCCTGGAGGAGCTTCGGGCTGAATTCGGCGACCGTCAACTGAAGATCGACGACTTTCTCCGCCGGCGGTTTGACGAGGTTAGCCCCTATCTGCTCAACGGCCAGAGGCTGTCCGAAGAACGGAAATTGTTGCTGGGCGGTTATTTTACTCACGAGTATTCGCTCGAAGCCGCTGCATTGTTCAATCCCTCCATGGTTCCGCACCCTGACCAGTCGGGCGTTGCGCCCGGGTCGTTGCGTTTCATTCTGAGCTTACGCGCCACGGCCGAAGGGCACGTTTCCTCCATCGCTTTCCGCAGCGGAGTATTGGACGCCACCAGTAACATCACAATGGACTTGCCCTCCCGCTACAGCCTCGAGCCGATGCAAGTGCCCAACTCGACGTTTGAAAAACCACTGTTCAAGCGGAAACTTCAGGAACTCCGTCTCATGAATGACTTCAACCAGCAGGTTCTCGACGGTTTACCGGAGGCATTCTCAATGGAAGAACTGCGCGCCAGCATCGGTCGGGTTGCAAAACAGCGCCCGGAGCTGGAACGGGAAACGGCCCAGAATACAGTCAGACAAACCCTGATGCTCGCCAGCTCCAATTACGAAGTGCAGTTCGCGGCGGAGTCGACTTTGTCCGAGCGGGTTCTGTTCCCAGTCACTCCATCGCAGAGCAACGGGATCGAGGATGCCCGCTTCGTCCTCTTCCAACAGGAAGACGGCGCTCGCACGTATTATGCGACTTACACCGCCTACGACGGAAAAATGATCCTGCCGCAGTTTCTCGAGACGTCCGATTTTCTTCGTTTCAAGTTCATCACCTTAAATGGCCCGGCCGTCGAGAACAAAGGCATGGCGCTGTTTCCCCGCAAAATCAAAGGCCTCTATGCGATGCTTGGCCGGCAGGACGCGGAGAACATCTACGTGATGTTCTCAAATCATCTCCATTTCTGGGACACCATGCAGCTCATTCTGGAGCCCAGGTTTCCCTGGGAATTCATCCAGTTAGGCAACTGCGGCTCGCCGATCGAAACCGAAGCCGGCTGGCTCGTTATCAGCCACGGCGTGGGGCCAATGCGAAAGTACTGCATCGGCGCTTTCCTGCTCGACCGCGACGACCCGACCAAGGTTATCGGCCGCCTGCCTGAACCACTGGTCAAGCCAAGTGCAAACGACCGCGACGGCTACGTGCCCAATGTCGTTTATTCGTGCGGCAGCCTCGTGCATCGCGGGCAACTCGTTATCCCCTACGGGATAGCCGATTACGCAACGACTTTCGTGACGCTGCCGCTCGAACAAGTCCTGGCTGCGATGGAGTAGCGCCGCCAAGAGCGCACCCTGCATGGAGTGCGAATCGGCGGCCGGCTCAAGACGCTTCGTGGCCGTGCCACGGGCCGCACGGCGTATCCATCGCCAGGAGGGCGCCGATCGGGACCGGCGGCAGAGAACGGAATCTCTCGGCGAGGCTCTCGTCAAGACCGCTTGGGTGAGCGGTTCTATGCCTGATCCCTCGATGATCGGCGACATGGAGCGCGCCCGAGGCCGGACCAGTTGGCAGCGCCGGCGTCGCGTAAGACGGCTGCGTGTCGGCCGCGAAGGAGTTTTGGGAATTTGCCTTTGTCACCGGACACCCTTCGTCATCGTCCGCAGCAAGTTGTGGCCACAGGATTGCTCCTTGGGGGGAGGATCACAAAAGTGGAGAAAGTCGAAATGAACGGTAATCGAGGTTGTTCGCTGCTGTTATTCTTGGCCGGGCTGGGAGCGGGTATCGCCCTGACGGTCTTGCTTGCCCCACGCTCCGGCGCTACGACGCGTCGCCTCATTGGCCGCAAGGTCGAAGAAGGGGAGGGCTGGATAAAGGACAAGGCTGCCGCGGCGCAAGACTACGTCAGGGGCCGCGGCGAGGAATTGGGGGATCGAGTCAAAGAGGTGGCTGAGGTGATCGGACGGAGATGAGAGTGACTCGCGGGAAACGGCCGGGGCTGGATCGCCGCGCTGGGCTTCCCGGCGCCGGCAGCCTGCGTGCCTCGCGGTCGTGCGCCTGTCCTCCCGCCGGAGTAAGGGCGTGTGAGAAGAGACGGAATCCGATCATTCGAGGACGCAGACCTGTTCTCTAGCGGCTGTTCAGCCGGCTCAGCGGACGAAGAGGCGCGGCGTTTGGCGCGTTTGTGAGGTCCCCTCGGAACCAGGAGGTGCGTGTGAAGAACAGCATCATTGGAGTGGCGGTTCTGCTTGTCGTCGTGTTTCTGGCGGGTTTTCTTCCTACATATGCGAAGGCGAATCGTCTGGAGAAAGAGCTGCGCGAGGCTCGGCGCGAGCAGAGCTTGGCCCAGCTTCGGGATTTGGCCAGTCTGGCGTACTTTCAGGCGAGCCAGAAGGACTATGGCTCGCTGCCGGCTCCAGCACGCGTTTTTTTGACCTCACCCGGGAAGTAGCCAATCAGGCGTGGGAGCCGAGCGCCAGAAAACCACTGGAGGACCCTTTGCGCCTCCGGGATCCGAACCGGCGCACGGCAACCCGATTAGGCCGCGAGCCCTGTGGCAGTGGGGAGAAGGATGCCAGGCGCATTCAGGACGCCTGAAGCGGGCTCACCGGCGCACCATACAGGAAGATCGCACGGGCTCCGCCGCGAGGGCGGGCCCCTCGGCGACCTCGTGGAAAACTTCCAGGGTCCTCCGCGCGGTGTTTTGCCAGTTGAAATGCGCCGCCCGTCTTAGCCCCAGCCGTTCCATCCGCGCGCGCATCTCGGAATCGAGCAAAAGGTCGGCCATCGCGCGCGCGATCTCGTCCACCGAGCAAGGATCGGTCAGGACGGCCGCGCCATCCACAACCTCGGGCAATGCCGAGGCGTTGGAGCAGACTACCGCCCGGCCGCACGCCATCGCCTCCAACGCCGGCAACCCGAAACCCTCGTAAAAAGACGGAAACACGAAAAGGTCGCAGGCGTTGTATAGCCGCAGAAGGTCGTCGTCGGTGACGAAGCCGAGGAAGTGGATGCGATCCGCCACGCCCGAATCGCGCGCGGCCTCCCGCACGCGACCGGCGAACCAGGTATCTTTTCCAGCCAGCGCCAGTTTGTGCTTGATCTGCGGATAGGCGCCCACCAACCGCGCGAACGCCCGGATCAGGCCGATCTGATTCTTGCGCGGATGAAGATCTCCGACGTTAAGGAAGAACGGTCCGGAGATCGAAAAGCGATCCAGCACCGCGGCTTGCGCGGTCTCCCGCGGAAGAGGACGGAATTCGGAGGCGGCCGCATAGGGCGCCACCACCACTTTCCTCTCGTCCAGATCGCTGTAGGCCCTGAGAATCGCCCGTTTGGAAAACTCGCAGCCGGTAAGGACTCTGGCGGCGCGGCGAACCGTGCGCCGTACAGTCCAGCGCAACTGTACGACGCGGTCGTGCGTGAAATACTCGGGGTGCTCCAGAAAACTGACGTCGTGAACGCTTACCACCACCGGCGTCGGGCACGCCAAGGGCGCGGTGTACTGCACATGCAACAGGTCAGGCCGGTCCTGGCGAAGCCGGATAGCCAAGTCGAGCCCCAACCTGCGAAAGGGGTTCGCGGCTACCCGGCGCGTCTGAATGCTTGCCGGAATGACGTCTCGCGCGGTGTCGGTTGAAACATACGCCACAAACTCGCGACCCGGCGCTTGCCGAGCGAATGCGTTCAGGAGGCTGCGAATGTAGACTTCGTTCCCTCTCTGGTGGCGTCCGATAGCGTGAGCATCAACCGCAAAACGCATGAATTGTTACCAGTAGAGCCGGGCAAGCAAACGCCCGGCGGCCTTCATAAACGGTTCACTGCACCGCAATCGTCACAGTGTTGGACGTGACGCCCCCCACGCTGATGATAACCGGCACGGTGTTCCCCGGAGACACGCTCATCGGTACCAGGGCATTCACTTGGTAGAGGCCCACCCAGCCGGGCGCCAACCCTGAGTAGTACACCACAGCCGCAACGCTGCCAATGGTCACGGTGGGCAGGGTCTTGGTGAGCGCGTACGGGAAGCCTGGACCTGCAACCCCCGTTGCAGGCTGGTTGGTAACCGCTCCTAGGCCGGTACAGAAGATAGAGATGTATCCGCCGCGCGGCGCTGGGGTACCAGGCGCGGCAACCTCGGCGGTGGGGGCGATCAGAACCGCTCCCTGACCCGCTCCCGACCAGTCGATCGTGAAGATGCCGGGAGCGAAGAGTGCCAGAGGCACGGTCAGAGTGTTGGAAGCTACGCCATTAACCGTCGCGACGATCGAAGTTTGGGTTTGACCCGCCAACTCCCAAGGGATTTGCAGATTCACTTGGTTGGGCGAGGCAAGATAGAGGGGCGCAGATTGACCGCCGATCGTAATAGAGCTTTGGGCCAGGGTTTGGGGCAGAGGAAAAGGCAATATGGCAGACGCCTGCCCGATGGCAAGGTTGCTCCCGAAAACAGCCGCGATGCTGCCGGCGGCGACCGGACTCAGATAGCTAGCGTCGTTGACGACGCTGGCCGGATTGATGAGGGGTGCTGTCCCAGCTACTGGAATTGCAGCGCTACTGCCGCCGCCGGTGTCGATGCTGACCGCGCCCCCCATTGCCAACGCTCTGCCCGTCAGCCTCGATCCGGTGAGCATCGAAATCGATATGGCCGCCAGTAAGTTTCCCTGAAAAACAGAGGTGGTTCCAATGGTCGCTGAACTGCCAACTTGCCAGAAAATGTTGGCGGCATTAGCTCCGCCGGCCAGGATAACCTGGCGGCCGGATGTCGTGGTGAGTGTCGAGGCAATCTGGAAGATCCAGACAGCGTTCGCGTTGCCCTGAGCGTCGAGAGTGAGGTCCCCCGACGATATCGCCAGCGAGGAGGTGGATTTATAGAGGCCAGGGGCCAGGGTTTGCCCGCCTATATTACCCGCCACAACGATAGGGTTTACGGACCGTCCAGCGGCGTCGTTGAAGGCAGTGGCCAGGTCGGCTTGGGCCTGGGCTGCGACCGGACCTCCCGCGTATACCACCCCGTTGACTGTTACGGGCGGAGTTCCAAGCACGTAAGCAGTGCCTGGATATATCCCCACATCTCCGGTAATCGTGCCACCACCGGTGACGGTGACCGTGGTGCCTGCCAGGACCGCGAAGGTGGAGTTCGATCTGAGGTTTACGGGCGCTTGTTGCGCAGTGGCGGTTGCCACCGTCAGGCCAAGGCCAGACGTCAGGGAGAGAACGACCGCGTTGAACTTCTTCATGGACTGCCTCTTCCGTCGTCCAGGTTAATGCCACAGGGATTTTTTGGGCGACGTTTTCCCCCTGCACGAGTCTTGCCAACTTCAGCTCCTGTGGAGGCGATTCGCTCGCCGATGAGTTGCGGACCTGGTTTGGAGGGAGCGAGATGCCTGACGGGCAAAGATCCTCGCGAGAGATGCCGATCCCCGCTATCCGGAGACCGATGCCGCCGTCAAGCGGAAACTCACCGCGGTCGAGATGCAAAGGCTGCACCCTGAAATGCAAACTCTGGCGCCGGTAGGCCACGCCCGCTGCCGAAGTCGCCTCACAATACTCTTTGCCTGCACGGTCGCCGCATCGCCGCCGGCCTAGCGGGCCGGGATGGCGCTCACCGTGCATTAACGGATAGGTCGCGACAGGCTTTTGCGACAGGAAGAGGCAAGAAAATGAAATTAGTCATAGTGGCCACGGCCGGCTTGGCCCTCACAACGTCCTTGCTGGCGATCGATAGCGAGCCTGCCAAACGAATGGGCGAGTCTGCGGCGGTCTTTTCGGAAGTAATGGCAACACCCGACAAGGGGATCCCGCAGGATCTGCTTGACAAAGCGCACTGCATCGTCATTGTGCCAGGGCTCAAGACGGGGGCATTCATAGTCGGCGGTAAGTTTGGCAAGGGGTATCTGTCCTGCCGTAACAAGAGCGGCGAGGGCTGGTCGGCGCCCGCTACGATTCGCATCGAGGGCGGCAGCTTTGGGTTTCAGATCGGCGGCTCTGAGACGGATCTGATTATGCTGGTGATGTCGGAGCGCGGCGCGGACAAGCTGCTCCAGAGCAAGTTCACTTTAGGCGCTGAGGGTTCGGTTGCCGCTGGCCCCGTGGGACGCACGGCCACGGCTCAAACGGACGCCCAAATGCACGCGGAGATACTTTCATGGTCGCGTTCTCAGGGCCTGTTTGCCGGTGTTGCTCTGGAAGGCGCCACCCTGCGCGAGGATCTAGATGACAACGCCACTCTCTACGGCCGCAAGCTGGAGAACCGGGACATCGTGACCCACGGAAGGCCCGCGCCCAAATCGGCCGCTCCCTTGTTGACCCTCCTGAACAAGTACTCGCCGCGAGGGCGGTAGTTGAGTGGAAAGAGAGCAGAGACGACAAACGATGAGGTTCATCAGCGTGCTCCTGACGGTATGCGGACTTGTGGCGGCACAGTCGCTGGTGATCTCCAGCGAGGTAAGGCGTCGTAAACAAATAACATTTACATTTACCGCCCTGATGTGTTATCACGTTGGGCATGGACACCGATGCCCAACTCGCCCAGTACTTTGCTGGCATGTGGCCGCATCTGGACGAACATGCCCGCCGCCTGGTGGCCGCCAGCCAAGCCGTGGAACTGGGGTATGGCGGCATTTCGCGGGTCAGCCGCGCCTGCGGACTGTCGCGCGTCACGTTGACCAAGGGCGTTGAGGAATTGCAGGCCGCGCCGCTGGCCCCGGGCCGGGTTCGTGGCGAGGGCGGCGGACGACACGCGTTGACCTCCAACGATCCCGGCTTGGCGCCCGCGTTGGACGGCATGGTCGAACCCACGGCGCGCGGTGACCCGCAGTCGCCGCTGCGCTGGACCTGCAAGAGTGCCCGCACGCTGGCGGCGGAACTGACGGTCCGGCGCCACCCGGTCAGCCACACCAAAGTCACCCAACTCCTGCGGGAGGACGGCTACAGCCTGCAGGGCAACCGCAAGACCGAGGAGGGGGATGATCATCCCGATCGCGACGCGCAGTTCCGGCATATCAACCGCGCCGTCAAAGACGCTTGGCGGACGGGCGAGCCCGTCGTTTCCGTGGACACGAAGAAGAAGGAATTGATCGGCAATTACCAGAACCAGGGCCGCCAGTGGCGCCGAACGGGGACGGCGGACAAGGTCAACGGACATGATTTCCCCGGTCCCGAGGTGCCCCGCGCCTATCCCTACGGGATCTACGACCTGGGTCGCAACGCCGGCTTCGTCAACGTGGGCACGGACCACGACACGGGCGCGTTCGCCGTGGCTTCGATCCGCGGCTGGTGGCGCGCCGAGGGCCGCCGTCTGTATCCGCGCGTCGGGCGGTTGCTGATCACCGCCGATGGCGGCGGCAGCAACGGCTGGCGTCTGCGGCTGTGGAAAGGGGAGTTGCAGGGCCTAGCCGACCAGACGGGGCTGACGCTGGCAGTCTGCCATTTCCCGCCGGGCACGAGCAAATGGAACAAGAAGGTGGAGCACCGGTTGTTCTCTTTCATCTCGTCCAACTGGCGCGGCGAGCCGCTACGCGATTACGAGACGGTGGTGCGGCTGATCGCCGGAACGACGACGGCCAAGGGCTTGACAGTGACCTGCCGGCTGGATCACCGCAAGTACCCCGTCGGGCGAAGAATCACAGATGAAGAGTTCGCGCATGTCAATCTGAAGCCCAACAAATTCCACGGCGAATGGAACTACACGATCCATCCCCGCAACTCACGCAAG
>JBEKHV010000074.1:0-19558 GCA_050012095.1 Bryobacteraceae bacterium
GGCTCCCTTACGGGAACCCCCGTTCGTTCGGCTACATGTCGAACAGGCAGTTTACATGGTGAACTCCTTTCAGTTCACAAGATCAGCCAGGCTTATCCCGGTAACCGAACGTGAGGGAGCGGGCAGGTCCCACAAACACGGCGCGCACCGGATCGGCGCCCCCGATTCCCCGTAGTTGATCTCGGTCTGGCGGGCAGGAACGACGATCCCGTGCTCTTCCGCGCCAGCAAGAGCGAAGATGATGTGTGACTGGCCCTCTGCGGTAGACTGAACCTGTGGTCTATGAGTAGCATTCGGCGAAGGCCAAGGCCAACATCCAGAAGCACGGCGTATCCTTCGACGATGCGGCGACGGTTTTCCTCGACCCACTGGCCCTGACATTTCCCGACCCAGATCACTCCGGTGGAAAGGAGCGGGAGATCACGATTGGTCACACCGCCGGGCATCGGGTTGTCTTCGTGTCGCATTGCCAGAGAGGAAACCGCTTGCGGATCATCAGCGCACGAACGGCGGCCAGAAGAGAGCGTAGCCAATATGAAGAAGGCATCGGCAAAGAGACTGGATAGCGATTTACGTCCCGAGTACGACCTCTCCCAGCTTAAGGGTGGCGTTCGCGGCAAATACTACCGACAGGCAGCCGCCGGGACCAACCTCATGTTGATCGAACCGGAACTCGCGGAAGTTTTTGGGGACGCAGAATCGGTGAACCGCGCCTTGCGGCTCCTGGTGGATACGGCAGAAGCGGTCGCAGGCCCGGCTCGTCGCCGGCGGGGCGCGCCGGCCAAACGCATGCACCCCGCGCGCCAAACACCGGCGCGCGCCTGATGCTCCGAGCCGCGGCCGTGAGGGAGCGGGCAGGTCCCACAAGCGCGTCGCGCACCGGTTCCGCAGCCTCACTCCCCGTAGTCGATCTCCGTCTGCCTGGCCGAAATGGCGGCGTACATCAATAGCAGCAGGACCACGATCAGCAGGCCGGGGACGGCTATCCAGGCGGGGGTCGGGTCGGCGTCGATCACCATGATCGAGAACGGCGGCGGGGCCGGGACTTCCACCGGGCACAGGCTGCGCAGGTAGAAAATCACGCTGACCTTCTTCAACAAGGCCGGCAGAAACGGGTTCAGGTTCTCCCAAACCCAGACCGCCGCCGCCGGGATCATCGGGTTGCGGAAGACCAGACCGCACACCAGGAAGACCGCTCCATAGCCCGCGCAAGCCAGCGCCGCCACCAGGACGTACCAGCCAAGCTGGCTGAACCCGGGGCCGTGCGTCAGGTAGTCCGTCCACGCCGCGCCGAAATGGCGGCCCAGCAGCAGGTAGGTGACGGCCGCGCTGGGCACGAAGAGCATCAGCGAGACGGTGAGGCCGGCCGCGAATTTGCCGACCACCAGAAACTCGCGGCGCAGCGGAGTCAACAGGTAGTAGTGCAGCGTCCTCTCCAGCATTTCGCCGCGAAACAGGCTGGCAAACAGTCCCACGCAACCGAAGAAAATCGAACCGCGCAGGAAGAAGAACTGAAACAGCGCGGCGAAGATGATGCTGTCGTCGCCGATGCTGTGGTTGCGGAGCAGCCGCTCTTGCAGCAGCCAGTGCAGCAACGCAATGAACACCGGAGCGGCCGCCAGGCAGTAGATCCACCAACCGCGCTTGGAGAACGCGGTGCGCTTCAATTCGAGCCGGATCACGCCGCCCATCTGACGCCATCGGAGGTCCTTCATGCCGTCGCTCCTTCGGACCCGATCAGGTATTGGTAGACCGAGTTGACGTCGTCGTCGGCGGGCGCCACCGATTCCATCACCAGCCCCGATTCCAAAACCACGCGGTTCAGCAGCAGGTAGAAGCTGTCCGCGTCCCGCGTGCGAAGCAACAGGTTCTTTCCGTCACCCTGAATCCGCGCCTCCACCACATGATTCCGCTCGAACAGCCGCGCGGCCAGCTCGGCCGGCCGGTCGCAGCGGACCAGAATCTGCACGGGCTGGTCCTTCACCTCGCTGCGCACGCCCTGAATCTGGCCCTCGGCCACCACGTAGCCATGGCTGAGCAGGATCACTTGGTCGGAGATGCGGTCCACTTCGTGCAGGATGTGGCTGGAGACGATCACGTGGCGGCCCTGTTCTCCCCACTGGCGGAACAGCGCGATGGCTTCCGCGCGCGCCATGGGGTCCAAACCGTTCAGCGGCTCGTCGAGCACCACGACTTGCGGATCGTGGCAGATGGCCTGCGCCAGTTTGACGCGCTGCCGCATGCCCTTGCTGTACGAGGCCACCGTGCGGTCCGCGGCGCCGCTCAGGCCCACTAGCTCCAACGCGGTCCTGGTCCTCCCGTCGCACTCCGCGTCGCTCATTCCGTGAACCTGCAGGTACGAGTACAGGAAGCGGTAGCCCGTGAGTCCTTTGGGAAACGCGTCGAACTGCGAGCAGTAGCCGATCGTCTTGCAAAGGCGTTCGGGATGCGCGGGGGAAATCCCCAGCACCCGGATTTCCCCTTCGGTGGGGCGGAGCAGCCCCACCATCAGGTTCATGAGCGTGGTCTTCCCCGAGCCATTCGGCCCCACCAGGCTGGTGACCCCCGGTGGAATGGAGAGACTCACGCGGTTGATGCCCAGCACTTCCCCGTAGAACCTGGACACGTTCTCGAAGACGATGGCCCTATCGCTCATGCCGCCACCCCTTGAGGTGGGACAAGCCATCGTCTCTTGTGGCCTGTCAATCCCGCCCCCGCCCACCCACGCCGCCCGGCGCCAGCCCCTCGAACCTCGGCTGCCTCTGCTGCGCATACTCCACCGGCATCGGAAACCCACAACCCACAGCCCAACCCAACACTCGCCTTCTCCGCGCCTTCTCCGCGTCTCCGCGTCTCCGCGGTGAGGTCTTTGCGGGCCACGCCAACCACCGCCCTCACCGCACCACCTCCGCGCCGCGGATCTTGCGCGCCAGCATGTAGAGGAAGATCAGGCACAGGAGGACCACCACGGACCAGCAACACCACAGCGGCAACTCCGAGCCGATAGGCGAGCGGAAGAAAACCGCTCCGTTGGTGGTCTTGTTGGCACCCTCGAAAAACTGCTCCCAAATAGATCCCACCAGGTAGCTGATGTTCGCCAGGTAGCCCCAGTTGGTGCGTTGCACGGCATTGACCACCGCGCCGAAGGCGGAGGTGACGAAGAAGACGCCGAACATCAGCGCCCCGGCGGCGGGCTTCCACTTGACCCACGCCGATATCGCCAGCGCCATCAGCGAGAGCAGCACGATCCAGATCCAGGCGCCGAAGAAGATTCCGTACGCCAGGCGCGCGTTGTCCGCCATCCAGCTCCAGCCTTCCAGGTAGCCCTGCAACACAAACAGCAGAAGACCCGGAACCCAGGTCATCAGCGACATCAGGATCGCCAGCACGGACATTTTGCCCAGCACGTACTCGACGCGCGAGAACGGCCGCGCCAGGTAGAGGGAAAGGCCGTTGTTGGACAAATCCGGCGAAATCTGGCCGGGGCCGATGAAGGCCGCCAGAAACAGCGCCATGATGCTCTGCCAGCCCAGCAGCGACAGGAAAAACGTGACGTTGATGGAGATCAGCCGCGAGGCGTTTTCCACGTTGATCAGCTTCAGCGCGCTGGCGTTGTGCTGCACGTAGATAATGAGCGCGCAAATCAGGGGGTAAATGAAGGTCGCCAGGAAAAAGATGGAAAGGAAGCGCGAGCGGTGCAGGTCTTCGAAAGCGTAGCGCGGAATCACGAACAGCCGCGACCACCCCGGCGTCAACTCGCCCTCGTACGGCCGGTAGGTTCTCTTATAGACGGCCATCGGCGGTCTCCATGGCTTTCAGGAAGATGTCTTCGAGCGAATCGCGCCGGTGGCTCAGCCTGCGAATCTGCACGTTCTGCGCGGCGGCCGCTTCGTACAGGCTCCGTACTTCCAGCCCGTCCGGCAGAATCAACTTGATGCGGCCCTGCGCGCCCGGAGCCGTTTCGCAGCCCATCTTCTCCATGGCCTCCAGAAACCCGCCATGGTTCTCGCCGCGCGTCTCAATCTCCAGGAAGCGGCGGTTGGAGCGGCGCTCCTCTTCCAAATTGCAGAACGCGGCGATGTTCCCATCCTTGAGAATCAGCGCTTCGTCGCAGCACTCTTCCACGTCGTGCAGCAGGTGCGAGGAAAGAATTAGCCGCAGGTCGCCGCGGTCGCGGATGTCCTGGATGAGCTGGATCATGCGGGCGCGCGCGGGCGGGTCCAGGCCGTTGGTCGGTTCGTCCAGGAACAACAGCTTGGGACCGTGGGCGATGGCCTGCGCCAGCTTGGCGGATTGCTTCATGCCCAGCGAATACGTACCCAGCGGGCGGTAGCGGACTTCGCCCAGGCCCACGTAGAAAAACGCTTCGTGGGCGCGCTCCAGCGCGTGCTCGCGAGGAAGGCCGGCCAGCTCCGCCATGAGACGGACAAACCGCACGCCGCTCATATTGGCGATGAAGGCGTCGTTCTCGGGCATGTAGCCGATCAGGTTTCGTACCGCGCGGGCGTGGGTGCGAACGTCTTGGCCGAATACCCGCGCGGTTCCCGCCGACGGCTCGTAAAACCCCAGCAGCGTGTTGAGAAGCGTCGACTTCCCCGCCCCGTTAGGCCCCAGCAGACCGATGGACCGGCCGGTGAGCGTCGCCTTTAGTTTCTTGAGGACGGGACGGCCGCCGAAACGCACCTCCAGGCCGTCCAGCTCGATGACTGGATCCATTCTATTTCCGATACGAAGATTGCCGGCCGCGCGTTCCGAAGAACTGTCCTAGAGGCAAGGCGTTGCCCGCGATGCCGAGCAGGCTCCCGGTGGCGAAGTCGCTGGCCCTCATGCCGAGCGCTTCCCCGCTACCTGCTATGGTAATCCGATCCGGCTCGCCGTAGGCGGCCAGGAGCGTCGCTTTGAGATTTTCCAGGCCCGCCACCTGGCTCCCCCGCCCTCCGGCCTGGATGGGCGCAAAGGCCCCCAGCAGCCCGGCCAGGGGAGCGAGGGTGGGTCCCAGGTTCTGGTAAATGACGGCCGAGAAGTTCGCGTAGCGGTCGCGCGGCGTCAGGGAAAGGAACAGCGAGGAGCGCGCGATCGAGGTGCGGGCCGTCTTGGCCTGGAACGCCTGGCTGACTGCCGCGCGCGTGGGACCCGCGACGAAATACCCGTCGTCGTAGGCGTAGTGCGCCTCCAGCAGCGGGTTGGGGTCCCCGGAGCCGATCATGTAATAGGTGCGGCCGTCCACCGTCTCCCGCGCAGTCCGCAGCGGCTTGGCCCCGGCGTGATGGGGGGCCTCGCGGTTATAGGCGCCGATCAGCTTTTCCAGGGTCGCCTGGAAGCGGACCGGGTCGTAGACTTCGGCGATGAGCCTCCAGGAGGGCGTCGGAAACAGGGGGCCGTCGAGGGCCAAAGCAAACTCTCCGCCGAGGCTGGCCGCCAGTTCGTTGCGGTCGGCGTCGTCTTGCTGCCGCGCCTCCGCCAGCGCTTTCTGGGAGCCGGGGTGGAAGAGGCGCTGGAAGGCGAACAACTCATCCACGGTGGAGGCCGGGTTCTTCACCACGAAGGCCGCCAGGAAAGTCGCATCGGGAGAAACATAGTCGAGCGCGCCCATCGGGGCCGGCGGCGCCAGCCAGGCCGCGATCCCCGTGCGCGGTCCCTCGAAGCCCACCGTGGCGCGAATCTCCGGCCGGCCGTTCACGCGCCGGTCTTCGACCACCAGATAGCGGGCGCCTTGAACGATCTGGCCGAAGCGGGCGAGATCGGCGCACAGCGCCGTGCCGGACCCCGCGCTCCGGGCTTCGGCGAGGCGGGCGTAGCAAGGCGACGTCTCAAAGCCGCCTGGGGGGCCGTCCAGCGTGCGGGCGAACGCCGTCACCGTCTCGCGCCGCGGTCCGAACACCACCAGACCCGGGCGTTCCTCCACCATGACGGTCAGGCCTGTCTTGGCCAGAAAATCGCGGAAGCCCGCGCGCTTCACGGTCGCCAGGAACACCGGCCCTTGCGGCTGGTTATCCGCGCCCACGAACATCGCCAGCGCGGCCTCGCCCAAATATTCGCTCGCGGCTTCCAGCTTGGAAACCAGCGGCTCCACGTTCGTGGAGCCTCCCTTCAGCAGAGTTCGCAATTGCGGATTCAAGGCCGCCTGGCGGAGCGATGCCATGGCGTCCCGGGACGCCTCCGCCGCATCCGGCAGCAGCGCGAATAGCGCCGTGGACGCGGGAGCGCGCGAAAGCAGCGCGCTGGCCTGGCCGGCTGGCGCCGGGGCTGGCTTGGCCCCCAGCTTTTCGCCGTGGAGGCTCCAGGAAACATCGTCCTGAATCGGGACGTTCTCCAGGTTCGAGCCGGTCACCGTTTGATCGCCCGGCCGCAAGACCTTCTCCTGGTTGTCTTCGGTGACGCGCACCTCGCCCTGGATCACGGAAATGCGCGAACCCTTCACGCCGGCATCGACGCTGAATACCGTTCCGGTGACCGCCGCGCGGCAGTCGCCGGTGGCCACGTAGAGATGGCCCGAGCGCCGTTTGGCGGCTTGCACAATCACGCTGCCCCGGCCCAGGCGGACCGTGATATCCGCGCCGCTCTGGGAAGCCGAAAACGAGGAGCGCTCGCGCAGTTCGAGCGTAGAGCCATCGCCGAGCTGCACCATGGCGTCGGAATCCTTGGCCGTGCGGATCTCCACCCCTTCCGGCAGATCCTGGCCAACCGCCAGAAGCTGGACGCCCGCGGCCGAAAACGCGTACAGCGCGCCGTTCACCGCCTGAATGGATGCGCGCCCCTGGCGGGGGGTGAATCGGTCGCGAACCACCCACACCGAGACGCCGGCCGCCGCTACCACCACGGCCGCCGCGGCCCAGCGGTAGGCGTGCCGCCGCTGGCGAACGGCCGCCAGTTCCGGGTGGAATCTGGGGAAAGCCACCAGCTTGCCTTCGTACACCCTGCGGCAGGCCACGCACTGGTTCAAGTGGTCCTTGAGCAGCAGCGCGCGCGCCTCCGGCAAGCTGCCGGCGCGGTATTCGGGAAAGAGCGCCCGGAAATCGGCGCAGCCGCGAATATGCTCGGCCGAACCCGGGCCAGCGACGTCTGTCAGACGAGCCCACACGCGGGCGGCGGCGGCCTCGATCGCCGCGTCGTCCACCGCTTGGTCGCGGATTTCCACCATCGCCCGCTCCAGTTCGAGATCCATGGGGTCCATATCGGGGGTCATGCTACGCCTCCCACGTAGGAACGGTATTCCTGTCGCAGCCGGTCGCGCGTCCGCGATATCGTCACCGCCACCGTGCCCGGGGTGGTGTTCAGCAGACGCGCAATCTCGGGATTTTCCTTTCCTTCGAAGAACCGCAGGACGAACATCTGGGCGATGCGCGGGTTCAGCCGGGCCAGGGCGCCGCGCAGCCATTCGCGAATCTCGCCGGAACCCTGGGCGCGATCCGGAGCGCGGTGCGGAGAATCGGCCAGCACCGGCTCCAGTTCGTCGAGCGGCACGTGCCGGATGTTCTGGCGCGTTCGAACCACGTCGAGAGCCGCATTGACCGCTGACCGGTGCAGAAAACTGCCCATGTTATCAATGGATTCCGAGGCCGGCGTGCGCTTCCACATGCGCAGAAACACGGTCTGGAGCACGTCTTCGGCATCGCTGGCGTTGCCGGTAATCCGGTATGCCGCCCGGAACACCATCGCATGGTTTTCACGGAAGATCGACTCCAGATCCGTCGCAGGCTGGCTGGCCGAGTCCATAGATCGAACCGCTTGCGCTTTCATCCTAACAGGCTCTTCCAATCCCAAGACGGTAAAGAAGCTGCGGAATTAGCGTGGGATAAGCCTCACGGCTTGTCCCGGCGAGTCGCGCGCGATTCGCCCGATCACTGAAAGTTGTATCCTGTCTATACTTATGGAGAATCTCCAAGGGAAAATCGCCGTCGTCACCGGCGGCACGCGCGGCATCGGCCGCGCCATCGCCGAGCGCCTGCTGCGCGAGGGGTCCTCGGTTGCCATCTGCGGCCGCTCCCAAGACTCCGTCGACCGCTCCGTTTCCGAAATGGCTCCGCTCGGCGCAATCTTCGGCCTGGCCGCCGACGTCGCTAAATTGGACAGCGTCCGCCAGTTCTTCCGCGCAATCGACGACCGATTCCACGGTCTGGACATCCTCATCAACAACGCCGGCGCGGGCATCTTCCGCAAGGTCGCCGAGATGCAGCCCGACGAGTGGCGCCAGACCATCGATCTGAATCTCAACGGCCCGTTCTATTGCTCGCGCGAAGCGCTGGCCCGCTTCGCCGCGCGCGGCGGCGGATTCATCGTGAACATTTCCAGTTTGGCGGGCAAGAATGCGTTTAGCGGAGGCGCGGCCTACAACGCCTCCAAATTCGGCCTGAACGGTTTCAGCGAAGCCCTGATGCTGGACCACCGTCACGACAACGTGCGCGTCTCCTCCATCATGCCCGGCAGCGTGGATACGGCCTTCGGCGGAGAATCTGGCGCAAGCTGGAAAATGGCCCCCGAGGACGTAGCCGACGTAGTAGCCATGGTATTGCGCATGCCCGCCCGCACCATGGTCAGCCGCGTGGAGATGCGCCCGTCGCGCCCCAAGAAGTAAGCCTGAAAGGTGTGAAAAAGTAGGCATCAAGGTGGGGCAGGCGCTTCCGCCTGCCCAGTGGCAACCATGAGAGCGCTACGGATCGATCGGCACGGCCCCGTGAGCGATTTAGCAGTCACCGAAGCGCGGGCCCCTTCCATCGGCCCCGCCGAGGTCCTGGTGAAGATCCTGGCCGCCGCCATCAACCCCAGCGACATCGTAAGCGCGGAGGGCCGCTTTCCGGACGCGCCTCTTCCGCGCATCCTGGGCCGCGATTTCGCCGGCCGCATTGTCGCCGGACCCGCCGCTCTGATCGGAACCGAAGTGTGGGGCACGGGCGGCGACCTCGGCATCGCGCGCGATGGCGTCCATGCCGAGTATGTCGTTCTAAAGCGAATCTAAAATCGCAGAAAGGTTTGGCGTAATATGAAAATCGCAGTTGTCGGTTCCGGCCGCATCGGCGGCCTCGTTGGAAAACTGTGGGCGCAGGCGGGCCACCAGGTTTGCTTCAGTTCCCGCCATCCGGACCGTCTCGATGCCCTCGTCGCTCAGAGCGGACCCAACGCTTCGCGCGGCTCCATCGCGGAAGCCCTGGCTTTCGGAGATCTCGTCCTGATTTCGATTCCCTACGGCTCTCTGGCGGACTTCGGAGAGCGCTACGGCTCTCAACTCTCCGGCAAGATCGTGATGGAGACGGGCAATCCGTATCCGGAGCGCGATGGCGCGGCGGCCAAACAGGTACTCGACTCCGGTCTAGGCACTGGGCATTGGTCCGCGCGCTGGCTGCCCGGCGCCCGGCTCGTCCGCGTCTTCAATTCCGTTTGGGACCGGACGCTGGCGCGCGAAGCGCATCGAACCGGGCCGCGGGTCGGCGTGCCGCTGGCGGCGGACGATGCGAGCGCCATGGAGGTGGTCGCCGGTCTGGTCCGCGACGCCGGCTTTGACCCGGTGCTGGTCGGACCGTTATCCCGCGCGCGCGAGTTCGACGTCGGAACGCCCGTTTACAACACCAACATGTCGGGTCCGGAGGTGCGCCGGGCGCTCGGCCTGCCGCAAGCGGCGCCGGCGCCGTAGTAAGTTTAGTTACGGTAACCTGAGGAGAGGAGCGTAGATCATGGCGAATCTCGATTGGTCACAATGCCCCGCCGTGGAAAGCATTCCCGGCAAGGTGAGCGGCGCATGGGTGCTTCGAGGCACCCGGATGCCCGTTTCGGCCATCTTCGAGAATATCGAGGCGGGAGCCAATATCGACGACATCATGCAGTGGTTCGACGGGCTCAACCGGGAACAGGTCAAGGCGGTTATCGAGTTCGCCGCCCGCAGTCTGGATCGAGCGCCCGCTCACGCGCTTTAGATGCTGATTCTTTTCAATCAGGCGACGCCTGTGCCGATCCGCCCGTACCTCGAAGGCCACAAGGTCCGGACAGCCGCCCAGCAAGGCTGGGACATGCTCGCAAATGGCGATTTGCTAACGGCAGCGGAATGTGCAGGATTCGAGCTGTTCGTAACAACCGACAGAAACATGCGCTATCAGCAGAATTTGGCGAAGCGCAAAATCGCGATTTTAGTTCTCGGCCAGCAGCAATGGCCTCAGCTTCGGCCTCATATCCAGAGCGTTGTCGAGGCCGTGAATGCGGCTACGCCAGGTAGCTTCGCCGAGGTCGAAATCCCCTATGAGTAAGTCACCCGCGTGGAGAACCAGAGCTATGACCGGCTGGTTCGCGACGGGAAGGAGTTTGAGCGGATTGCCCGGTATACCGAGATGAATCCGGCGCAAGTGGGCGTGGCGCTGGCGCCAGAGGAATCTGCGTGGTCCAGCGCCAGGCCGATTGCCAATCGGCCGCAGGTTTCCACCTGCCCCACATTGTGTGAGGCTTACGGTATCCCCGTTTCCACCGCCTCCGACCGCGGGCTTTCGTGGCCGGTCTTGCTGACGGCGCTCACGGCGTAGCGGTAGGTCTTGCCCGGTTCCGCGGTGCGGTCGGAGTAGGCGGGAGTCGGGCCAATGTCCGCGATTTTCTCGAATGGGCCGCCGCCGGTGGAGCGGTAGACCCGGTAACCGCCCAGGAACGGCTCCGCGTTGGCCTCCCAGTTCAGCTCGATGGAGTTCAGCGCCGCCACGGCCCGCAACCCGGCGGGCGCGGCGGGCGGGAACTCGTTCGCCGGCGTGATGGCGGCTTCTTCGGAAAACTCGCTCTCCGCTTCCTTGCCCGCTTCGAGCTTCACGACGGTTTCGACGCGGTAGACGTACCGCTTGCCGAACTCGGTGGCGGGGTCGGTCCACTCGGGCCGGTCGACGTTGGCCACAACCGTAAAGCCTGTCTCGTCGCCCGCGCGGCGGAACACGCGGAAATTCGCGCCGCGCGCGGTCCAGGAAATCCGCATTCCTTGGGGCGTAGCCGCCGCGCGCACGGCGCGCGGCGTCTCGGGCGGCGGGACCACCGGAACCACCACGAAATTCGACCAGTTCGCCGCCTTCCCGTTGGCGCCGATGGCCCGGACGGCGACGATGGCCGCTTTGCCCGTCCAATCTCCGGACGGAATCTCGTAGCGCGCCATCCCGTTTTCGATCTTGCCGCCGGCGATCTGTTTGGCTTGGGCGGCCCATCCCTCGGCGTTGAACGGCGAGCCGTAGGTCCCGATTCGCAGATCGAGCTTCAGCGGCTCCCTGATCGGCGCATTTTCGGTGGTGCGCGGCGGAACGTGGAATTGCACGGCGATGGCGGCCCCGCGCTGCGTGGCGGAGAGATCCTGGACGTTAGCCGGGACGTTAGCCAGTGGCGGCCGCGGATCGCCGATATACCCGCAGCCGCTCAAACATAGAACCGCTGCGAGAAAGGGAAGAACGCGCCACATCCATCGACCAGTGTAACGGTCGGGCCAATCCGCCCGCTACAATCCGCGCCGCGCTGTTCTATGGAACCAGCGCCTTCCAGATGGGCTGGACCGAATGGTCCTAGCCCTGTCGTAGACCATAAAGTCCGAGTCCAAAGGCCCGATATCGGCTGCGGCCCTCCAGGAAGGTGTTGACATATGTCGTAATTGTGCTCAAGCTATAAGAAGGGGGGGTTCGCATGATGAGGACGGCTCTCGTTTCGCTTGGAGCCATGGCCGTGCTGGCTGGCTCAAGCCCGCTGTTCGCGCAGTCGGTGGTCCCGGCCAAGTCGGGGATGGTGGATTACGTCGAAGGCGAGGCATCCGTCGAAGGCCGGAAGCTTCCGTCTCCGATCCTCGCCGACTTCCCTTATGTCAAACAGGACGAACACTTGCGCACCGCCGAGGGGCGCGTCGAAGTCCTCATGAATCCCGGCCTTTTCATGCGTCTGGGGGAGAACGGCGCCTTCCGCATGGTCAACAGCGATTTCGACGACACGCGCGTCGAACTGGAGAGCGGGTCGGCCGTGGTGCAGCGCGCCGAGGTCACCAAGGACAACAATTTTACTCTGGCCTGGAAGAACTCTACCGCGACGATCATGAAGGCCGGAGACTACCGCTTCGACACGGACCCTGCGCGCATTCGGGTCTTTAGCGGCTTGGCCCGGGTGCAGGTGGCTGGCGGGGATCCCGTCGAGGTCGCCTCCGGCAAGATGCTCCTCCTGGATGGCAACGCCACAGTTCAGAAGTTCGATAAGGACGACACCGACTCTCTGGACCGCTGGAGTACCAGACGCGGCGGGCTGCTGGCTGCGGCCAATGCATCCGCCGCCAGAGACTGCTCCGGTTACGTCTCCGGTTATATCTCCCAGACCAGCACCAGCCCCTGCCAGGGCAACTGGCGCTGGAATCCCTATTACTCGCTGTGGACCTACATTCCGTTCGGAAGGGTTATCTGCGACATGTGGGCCGGGTATTGCTATTACAATCCTGCCGCCGTATGGGGCGCGGTTTATCAGCCGCGAATCTATAATGGCAGGATGAATCCGGGCCTGGGCGGCGGGGGCGGCGGGGCGGCATATCCGGGAGCGCCGCGGGGCGCGACCGGAGTTGCGGACAGACAGACGATGTCGGCGCCGGCGATGTCATCCCGAGGGGCCGACACCATGCCCTCCGGCCGCATGAGCGGCGCCCCAGGAGCCGCGGCTGGAGCCGCGGCTGGTGGGGCCGCGCGCGCCGCGCCGGCCGCCGCCCCAGCCGGCGGACGAGCCCAGTAGTGAAGTCTATCCGGCCGCGCCGGCGGGAGCCGGTGGGATGTTCTGGTTGACTCGGAACAGGTTCTCCGGATCGTACTTCGTTTTCACCTGTCGCAGCCGGGCGAAATTCCCGCCATACGTCGCTTCCACGCGCCCGGCGCCTTCCTCCATCATGATTGAACGCAGCCAACATGGTGGTTTTCAGCCACCTTGTCGCGTCGTATAAGATAGTTAAAGCTCTTTAAATCCGTTGTTTTCGCTTTGGTCATGCACGTGCCCGAACCAAGAGTGCAGTTCGGAGAATCGCCATGAAACGCGTGCCTGCTCTCCATTCGTTAGCGCTCACAGGCGTCGTCCTGCTATCGGTCGGGACGTTCACCCCGGCCCTGGCTCAATTCGTGGTTCCGGCCAAGTCGGGGATGGTGGATTACGTCGAGGGCGAAGCGTCCATCGACGGCCAGCGAATTCCAACTCCCCTCGTCGCGGATTTCCCTTACGTCAAGCAGGATCAGCGCCTCAGTACCGCCGAGGGGCGCGTCGAAGTCCTCATGAATCCCGGCCTTTTCATGCGTCTGGGGGAGAACGGCGCTTTCCGCATGGTCAACAGCGATTTCGACGACACGCGCGTCGAGCTGGAGAGCGGGTCGGCCGTCGTGCAGCGCGCCGAGGTCACCAAAGACAACAATTTTGCGCTGGCCTGGAAGAACTCTACCGCGGCCATCATGAAAGCCGGAGACTATCGCTTCGATACGGACCCTGCGCGCATTCGGGTCTTTAGCGGCTTGGCCCGGGTGCAGGTGGCTGGCGGGGATCCCGTCGAGATCACATCCGGCAAGATGCTCCTCCTGGATGGCAACGCCACGGTTCAGAAGTTCGATAAGGACGACACCGACGCACTGGACCGCTGGAGTTCGAGACGCGGCGGGCTGCTGGCGGCGGCCAACGCATCCGCCGCCAGGGACTGCTCCGGTTTCGTCTCCGGTTACATCTCCCGGACCGGCTCCAGCCCCTGCCGGGGCAACTGGCGCTGGAATCCCTATTACTCGCTGTGGACCTACATTCCGTTCGGAAGGGTTACCTGCGACGTGTGGGCCGGGTACTGCTATTACAATCCCGCCGCTATATGGGGCGACGTTTATCAGCCGCGAATCTATAATGGCGGGTCGAATCCGAGCCAGGGCGGAGGGGGCGGGGCGGCATATCCGGGCGCGCCGGGGAGCGCGACCGGAGTTGCGGACAGACAGACGATGTCGGCGCCGGCGATGTCATCCCGAGGGGCCGACACAATGCCCTCCGGCCGCATGAGCGGCGCCCCGGGAGCCGCGGCTGGTGGGTCCGCGCCGCCGGCCGCGCCGGCCGCGCCGGCCGCCGCTCCAGCCGGCGGACGCGCCCAGTAAAGCGTCATCGCATCGGAGGAAGGGCCGGGCCCCTGAGCGGACATAAGGCGCAACTCCCTCAGGCGGAGCCTAGCTTGAGCACGGCCGCGCGCAAGCGCCGGTGACGTTGCAGCAGCCGCAGGTAACGGGTTTCGGTAGGCAGGCTCTTGGCGCGCACGATCTCGCCGGCGGCGCGCTGTTCCTCGCGTGGCCAGCGCGCGAAGTCGCCGATCGCCGCGAACACCCCGGGCCATCCCGCCGGGCCGTCCCTCGTCTCCGCCAGGCGCATCCCAAGCTGGCGCACGGAAAAGCGGTCCCACTCGGGCCCGCCGTGGTACATGAGCCCGCTCCGCGCCAGCCGCCGCAGGATGCCCGGCGCCGTGCGATAGCCCGGCGCCGCGCGCATGCGCTCCTCTTCTCTCTCGGCGAGCCGCGCGCCTTCGGCTGAAAGCGGCCGGAATCCCAGCTTGCGGTAGAACCAGAACGCTCCGGATTCGATGGCTTCCTCATTGTGGAGACCCACCTGGTACGGGTCCACGGAAAACGCCGTGACGCCCAGCAACTGGCGCAGCAAGCGCAGCGTGCGCGCGTAGAGCCAGGCCGTCTCGCCCTCGCGGAACGTGTAGTACAGGTTGAATCCCACCTCGGCGCGCTCGAATAGCGACAGGGTCTCCAGATATCCCACCGGCACGCCGTTCTTGAAGAACATCCCGGCATGATAGGCGCGCAGGGGAAGCCGCCGCTCCGGTGGAACGCCGAAGAAGCAGATTCCCAGGCCGCGCCCCGCATCCGCCCAGAAAACGCGCGCCCGATCCGGCCACGTGAACCCGTACAGCTCGCGATACCGAACCGCCGACGTATCCAGAATCACCTCCAGTAGCCGGTTCGCCCGGCTAACTGGAAGCCTCTCGACCGCGAGCGGCGGCCCCGCCAGCTCGGCTTCGAGCGAGATCTCGGAACGTCTCAGAAGCGGCGCCGCATGATAGAAGATCCGCCGCGCCGCCCAGCGCGTCCGTGAGCGCGTCGCGCGCGACGCGCCCAGCTTCCACAGCAGCGGCAGCCGCAGCGCTTCGTAAGCGTCGGCGTCCAGGTTGGCGGTCAGCCACGGGAGCCCCCGCCGGCCGAGCCACTGTCGATAGGGGATGTTGGCTTCCACGGGCCAATCGTCGGCGAACAGCGGGAGTCGCCGGGCCAGCGCCGCTCCGAAGCTATCGGGCGCTTCGTATCCCTCCCAATCCACGCCGATCGCCCGCCCATGCCGCTCCCCCAGCCGGCGCGCCACTTCGTGGCTGAACACCGCCGATAGCTCCGAGCCCGCCACCCCGGAAATCTGGGGATCGGCGAACGCGCCCGCATCGTCGATTCTCTTCCCGAACGCGAACAGCAGGCGATCGGCCGCCCGCAACGCCCGCGGGCCGGGCGGGTAAGCCCGCAGAAAAAGGACCGTCTCATGCAAGCGGATCAATTGCTCCGCACCGCGTATGCGCGTTCCCGCCAGCCGTTCGAGCAGCTCCGCCGTGCGCGCGGCCGCGTCCGCCCCAAACTGTCCCTTCATGGCTTCGAGCCGATCCAACAGGCGGACCGCCGTCATTGCGTCTCCCCTCCATATCCTCCGAAGCGCCACCGCACGCCGATGGTGGCGTAGCGGCCGTACGGGCCGTTGCGATCCAGGTCCGCCGCGCCGAGATCGTTCCGGTAGCGGCCCAGCCAATATACCGCGTGCCGCACGGCCCGTACCTCGAAGTTCCTGCCCAGCTCGATCCCGGCGCCGATAGAGCTCTCGATTGCAATGGGGGTCGCCGTCGCCGTGTAGCTGATCTGGGGTATGTTATTGCCCAGAAACACCCGCGGCATGGCGAAGAAGAAGACGCGCCGGAAAACGCCCCGCCCGAACGGCTGCGCCTCCACGTATCCGCTGAGCACATACCGGGCGAACGCCGCGCACGGCGCATTGGCCCCGCCGAACTGCCCCGTGGAAGCCGCGCAGCGTCCCAGATCCGGCTCATTGGTAGGCGGCGCGACATCGAAATCCGCGTAGCCGCGAACCCAGTGCCGCGGGAAAAGCGCGGAGGCATCCGGCGCGCTGGAGGATGGGAGGACGGGCGCGCCCGCCGAAGCGGCGCTCGCGTTTTGCGCCATGATCGGACCCGCCGTCCCCAACAGACTCGCCATCAGACAAAAAGGAAGGCGCTTCAAGACAGTCTCCTTTTCGGGATGTTTCAACGTCAGACCGGCGTCCGTCCCGCGATTATGCCCCTTGAATCGCCGCTCGCACCCGCTCCGGCGTCATCGGCAACTGGAATAGCCTAACGCCTACAGCATCGAAGATGGCGTTGGCGATCAGCGCGCCCACGGTGATGGCCGGCGGCTCGCCGCATCCAGCCGGCGGCGTTGAAGGGTTGTCCATCAGGAATGTTTCGATCTTGGGCACCCACGAGAAGCGCGGAATGTTGTAGGTGTCGAAGTCGCGCTCATGAATCTCGCCGCCCTTGAAGTGAATCTCCTCCATCAACGCGTACCCCAACCCCATGATGATCCCGCCCTCCAGTTGAAGGTGGGAGCCTTCCGGATTGGCCGTGAGGCCCTGATCCATCACGCAGACCACGCGCTTCACCTGCACGCGCCCCGTCTGTTTATCCACGGCCACCTCGGCCATCGTCACCATGCGGCTGTCGTTCTTGTAGGTTCCACAGGCCATGCCCACGCCGCGTCCGCTCGGCGCCTTGGCCGGCTTCCAGCCGAACTGCTTGGCCGCGGTCTCCAGCGCGCGCCGCAAACGCTGGTCGGTCAGGTGGTTCAGCCGGAACTCCACCGGGTCTACACCCGCCTTGACCGCCAGCGCATCGAGGTGCGATTCGCGAGCGAACGTGTTCGTGTTGGCCGATGGGCCCCGCCAGGCCCCGACAAAAAACGGGTGCATGCCAGGCGGATTCGACGTGTCCTGCCAACTGCCGGAGTAGGTCGTGCGCTGATTGGGAATGTCGTAAACCGAGATGGAGTCGCGGTTGCCGGCGCCGCAAACCTCAAACACCCAGGAAACAATCTTGCCCGCGCCGCTGAGGCCCGCGCGGATCTTCACCACAGCAGCCGGCCGGAAGGTGGTGTAAAAGAACTCTTCCGCACGGTCCCACACTACCTGTACCGGCGTACCCGCGGCCCTTGCCAATCGCGCCGCTTCCTGCGCCTGCCGCGCCGCCAGGGGAGTCACGGAGCTCTTCCCGCCGAAGCCCCCTCCCAAAACCGGCGCAATGACGCGCACGCTTTCCGGCGAAACGCCCAGGGCGTCCGCGATCTGTTGCTTCACCTGGAACGGCCCCTGCGTGCTCGCCCATACCGTGAATTTGCCATCTTCGAACGCGGCCACCGCGGAATGCGTTTCCATAGCCGCGTGCGCCACGTAGCCGTTGAGATAAGTCTCCTCGACTATTTGGGCGGCTAGTTTCTCGCCTTCCGCCGGATCGCCTTTCTCCCCAAACAGTGCGGCTGGCGGCGCGGTCTTGAGGAGATGGTCGAATATCGTTCGATCGTCCGGGCCCGTCGGCGGCGGCTCGAACTGCGCCTTGACCAGCCGGAGCGCGGCGTCCGCCACGTCGCGCCGCTCGTGGAGAACGGCGATCAGGTCGCCGGCCCGCACCACGCGGGCGCCCGCTTTCTCCGCGGCGCTTGTATCCACATTCTTCAGGGTTGCGCCATGCGCCGGCGGCCTCAGAATCCGTGCGCAGAGCATTCCTGGAACGGAGATGTCGCCCGTGTACTTTGTCTTGCCGGTGACCACGTCTACGGCGCCCTTCCACGGTTGTGTCCGGCCAATCAGGCGGAATTCCGCCGGGGACTTCAAGGGCACATTCCCCAAATGGCGCTCGATGCGCTTTCCTTGGACCATCTGTGCATAGGCGATCCGCTTGCCCTGCTCCGGGTCGGTGACCACCCCGGCGTCGACCTTGAGGCGCTCCACGGGCGCATGGAGTTGCTCGGCTGCCATTTGCAGCAAGACGGCCCTGGCCTCCGCCGCCGCCCTCCGTAACACGAGACTGAACACCTGTATGCCCGTCGAACTCCCTGTCCCCGAGTCCCACGGACAGATCTCGGTGTCGCCCATCAACATGTCTACCGAATCGTATGCCACGTCGAGTTCGTCGGCCAGGCATTGCGCCAGCGCAGTCGTCTCGCCTTGCCCTAGCTCGACCTTCCCGACGAGACAGGTTACCCGGCCGTCGGCGCCGATGCGCAGGTAGGCGTTGAAATCGACGGGATATCCACCCCGCCTGGCGCCGGTCGCCGGCGGCTGGGCGCCCAACGGTCCGGCGTGGGAGAACACGAACAGGCCCGTTCCCGTCACCAGGAAATCGCGGCGGCTCAGATCTTCCGGTCTCATCAGGCGCCTCCCCCCATCCCGGCAGCGGCTTCTTCAATGGCCGCCACGATGCGAGTATGCGACCCGCAACGGCACAGGTTGTTGTCCATGTGCCGGATGATCTCGTCCGCCGTCGGCCGCGGCGTCTTCAGCAGCAGCGCGTAGGCGTTCAGGATCATGCCCGGCGTGCAATATCCGCACTGAAACGCGTGGTGTTTCACAAAGGCTTCCTGGATCGGGTGGAGTTTGCCCTCCTGGCCCAGCCCCTCAATCGTCGTCACCTGTTTGCCGGCGATGTCTTTGACCGGGATGGAACAGGACCGCACGGGCTCCTTGTCCACGATGATCGTACAGGCCCCGCACTGGGCGGCGCCGCAGCCGAACTTAGCGCCGGTGAGGCCGAGATCGCCGCGCAAGACCCACAGCAGCATGCGTTCGTCGTCCACCGTCACGCGCTCGGGCTTCCCGTTGAGCGTAAATGAAATCGTTCGCTGCATCAGATCCTTTCTTACGGAGCAAGAAATAGCTATCCGACTATTAGCTCGGAATATCTGGAAATGCGATGGGAGCTATCCGGCCCGGAATTTCCGTTTTGCCATCCTGGCCGGCATCGATTATATACCCAAGCGCGTCCTGTGGAGCCGTCAGCCTCATTTCTCCCATCCCGAGCAACTCCGGCGACCCTGAAACGGGCCAACCTGGAGAGGCCGGTCAACATCCTCCACGTCCGCATGCAAGAGCCGGAAAAGCCGGGGACGTTCACCAGCTCCCTGAACCATTCACCGCTCCTCCCGCCCCATAACTCCTTTCCTTCCTTCATCGCTACCCTCTGAATTTCAGACTCCAGCCCTTCCCCGTGCTACACCTCAAAGCGGAAGGATACTCACTAATGTCACACACCCCGTGCCTCGTCTCCCCTAAACGCATCGCTGCCAACCGCGCGAACGCCGCCAAGTCAACTGGACCTCGCACGTCCGCGGGCCGGGCCCGCTCCGCCCAGAACGCCCGCAAGCACGGCTTCACCGCCTCCACCTTCGCCGTCGTCCGCCTCGAAGACCTCCAGGAAATTGACCACCTCAGGCAAGACCTCCTCGCCGTCTACCAGCCCGTCAACTCCCAGGAACTCTTTGCCATCGAGCGCATC
>JBEKHV010000075.1:0-19441 GCA_050012095.1 Bryobacteraceae bacterium
GCGCGCGCGCTCGCGGCCCCATTGAAGCCTGAAGCGCCCCTGTGTCTACCGTCAACCCCGTCTTATTTCCGCGAGCGCGCGCTCGCGGCCCCATTGAAGCCGGGGGCCGGGGCCAGGGAGCGGCCGCAGCCGCTGGATTTCCGCGAGCGCGCGCTCGCGGCCCCATTGAAGCGGAATTGAGTGGTGAAAGTCACTGACCACCTTCCGATTTCCGCGAGCGCGCGCTCGCGGCCTCATTGAAGCACGATGAACGTGGCGAATCGCGGCGTAGCTTCCACGGTGTGAGTGGCGGCCATTGCGTCCCTTTCCCGTTCGGCGCATATTGAAAGCGATGTCCCTGTTCCTCTGTAGCTTCTTCCTGGTTTGGGCGGGCGCGTGGTTCTTCCACATCGCCCGCCGGGCCGTGCTCAAGGCGTTGATCTGCTTCCTGAGCGTCACCCTGTTTGTGTTGAGGCGCTTGACGCCGGAATCGTGGCTTGCAGGTCCCTCAGATCGTGGCGCCTGGTGAAGCGGAAGGCACGGGAGGCCTGCCCCACTCGCCTACTGCACCGCCAGCTTGATGCCGGGGGCGCTCATCTGGGCGCCGATGGCCAGGCGGATCTCCGGGTCGGGACCGGCGTCGCCGGGCAGGACGAGGTTGACCTGATAGAGACCAGACCAACCGGGCGCCAGGCCAGCGTAGAGGACCTTCGCGGAATCCAGAGGCTTGCCGTCGAGGTATACGTGAAAGTCCGTCATCGCCTGGAGGACGCCCGCATAGGCTGGAATCTCAGTGGATTGAGAAGGGTAGGGGCTGGTCCTGCCGAGCCCGGCGGCGTACAGAATTACTATGCCGCCGGGATGCGCGGGGGCGCTCGGCGTGATTGTGGAATAGTCGGGCCACTGCTGTGCGATGGCGTAGCCGGGCGCGGTGGGGGAGGCGAACAAGGCCGGGGCGGCATCGAGCAGCGTGAGCGAAACCTCCGGACCCACCGTGCCCTCGCGGATGACGCGGATGGTCACCGGGCCGGCGATCTGGTTGGTGGGCATCAGGAAGTTGATCTGGGAGTCGGAGACCAGGAACAGCGGCGTGGGCGCGCCGTCCACGGCGACCTCGACGCCGTTCAGGGTCGTGGGCAGGCTTCCGCCCCGAACGTCGTCGGCGGTGAGGCCGAGAGTCGACCACGCCAAGCCGCTACCGTAGATCGAGACCACGGTATTGGGCGCGAATGGGCCGGAGGCCAGGTCGCAGGCGTTGCGGAAGCCGGTGGCGGAGTAAGAAGGCGTGGCCGCGCGGGCCGCGGCGCCGGCGAAGAGCACCAACGCCAGCCACGGGCGCAAGATTATCATGGAAGTAGCTGAACTTTATCTAGTGCGCTCGACCGCCTGAAATTCTCGAAAAAGTAATGGGCGACGCCGCCAGCGGCATCGTAGAGGTGGAATGGGGAGGAGAACCGTGAAATATGCGCTGATCCTGGGATTCGTCGCCGCATCGGGCGCCGCGGCGAGTCTTACCACGGATGTTCGCAATGCGGTTGCGGGACATGCGTTTCCGCAGGCCGAAGCCTATGTCCGCGAGTACCGGGCGGCGCACGGCGTGACGCCGGAACTGGTTACGGCGATGAGTTGGATGGCCCGCGGAGCGCTCAACCAGAAGGCCTACGACCAAGCCGAGGCGTACGCGAGCGAGACGTACCAACTTGCGACGGGCCTGCTCAAGACGCGGCCTCTCGACCAGGAACCCGTTCTGCCGATCGGGCTCGGCGCCGCTATTGAGGTCCAGGCGCAGGCGCTCGCGGCGCGGGGCCAGACGACCGAAGCGGTGAGCTACCTGGCCGGCCAGCTCAAGACGTATGGGGCCACCACAATCGCCACCCGTATTCAGAAGAATATTCATCTTTTGAGCCTGGAGGGCAAGCGAGCTCCCGAGCTGGAAGGCGTGTCGCTTCCAAAGGGACGGCCCACGCTGCTTTTCTTCTGGGCGCACTGGTGCGGCGACTGCCGGGCCGAGGCGCCGATTCTGACGCGCATCCAAGCGGAATTCGGCCCCAAGGGGCTGGTCCTGATCGGCCCGACGCAAAAATACGGATACGTCGCGGGCGGCGAGGGCGCGCCTCCGGAAACGGAACTGCGCTATATCGAAACGGTCCGCCGCGAGTACTATGGTTCGATCGTCGCCTCGCCGGCGGTGGTGAGCGAAAAAAACTTTCGGGAGTACGGAGTCAGCACCACACCCACGCTGGTTTTGATCGACCGGGACGGCGTGGTGCGAATGTACCATCCGGGAGGGATGACATACGACGAGCTGCGCGCGCGGCTGGAAGCGCTGCGGTAGGTGGTGGCCCCGCACAGGCTCGAACTGTGGACCTTCGGTGTGTAAGACCGACGCTCTGACCAACTGAGCTACAGGGCCGCATCCCAATGGTACCATCCTCAATTTCAGGGCCGAGACTCACGCCAGCGGCAGACCGGCTTGCGCGCAGATATCCAAGGTTGCGAATTCGGCCCGCTCGAACTTGGGGAACGCGGCGGCGGCGATCATGGCGGCGTTGTCGGTGGAAAGGCCCGCCGTCGGAAAGCGCACCGGGTAGGGAAGGCGGGCCGACTGGGCGGCCGCGCGCAGACCGGAATTGCAGGCTACGCCGCCGGAGACGATCAGCGTTCGCGCCTGGATGCTCTCCGCGGAGGCCGCGGCGCGCGTCAGCAGCTCGCGGATGACGGCGTGTTGGAACGAAGCCAATAAATCCAGCGTGGCGCGGGGCGTGACGGCCAGCCATTCCTCCGTGGAGGGTGGCGACCCGCCGCGCCCGAGCGCGCGGCGCGCGGCGATTTCCGCTTCCATATTACGCGCCTCCACCCAGCGCAGCACCGCGGTCTTGAGACCGCTGAAGCTGAAATCGAGCGCGTTGCCTTTCATCCTGGCGAAGGTGAAGCGCACGGCTTGGGGGTCGCCATAGGGCGCCAGGCGGTCGATCACCGGGCCGCCGGGGTAGCCGAAGCCCAGCAGTTTCGCGACCTTATCGAAGGCTTCGCCGGCGGCGTCGTCGCGCGTCTTGCCGAGGAGGCGGTAGTGGAAACCCTCGCGTACTTCGAACAGGTGCGTGTGCCCGCCGCTGGCCACCAGCGCCACGGCGGGGAACTCCACGGGCGTGTTCGCGCGCCTGGATTCCAAAACGACCGCATGGATGTGGCCTTCGATATGGTTGACGGCGATCAGCGGCAGGCCGCGCGCGTAGCACAGGGCCTTGGCATAGGTCAGCCCGACGAGCAGGGAACCCACCAGACCCGGCCCCGCGGTGGCGGCCACGGCGGCGACATCTTCCAGGCGCACGCCGGCGCGCTCCAGCGCCTCCCGCACCACCGGAACGATGGCGCGCAAGTGTTCGCGCGAAGCCAGTTCCGGCACCACGCCGCCGTACTTGCCGTGCGTGCTCATCTGAGAAGCCACCACCGAAGAAAGCACCGTCCGGCCATTTTCCACCACGGCCGCGGCGGTTTCGTCGCAGGAGGATTCAATGCCGAGAATGCGCACTTCTTCCACAGTAGCGCGCCGGCGGGCCTACATTTCCATCACTGCGGATAGGGGCGCGCGCGCGGGGCGGACGCCGTGGCGGGCGCTGAAGGCCAGCACATCGCCGCACTTGCGGGCGCAGCGCCGGGCCGAGGATTCGAGATCCAGCAGCGGCGAGCGGGCCGGATGGCCCGGTTCGAGCGCCAGGATCGCATCGGAAACGCTGCTGAGGATGACGGTGAGCTCGCTGTTGAAATCGTGCGCCAGGGCGGCTGCCGCGAGGGCGCAGGCGCGGCTGGCGGGGGTGAGTCGTTCCACGTCCAAATGGTATCCCCACGGATCTCTCGGCCGACCCGCACGAAATAGATAAGTTATGTACTATGAATGATTTAGAAAAATCAAACAGCTTGTGATCAAAAAATATCGGCGAGGTCGAAGCGAGTGGCGTCCCCAGGGGGATTCGAACCCCCGTTACCGCCGTGAAAGGGCGATGTCCTAGGCCGGGCTAGACGATGGGGACTTTCTGGCCGGATGGATACGATCACCCTTACTGTAACGTCCGGCGCGAGCCACCGTCAACCGCTCCGCGTGGGGACGCGCGGAGCGGGCGGGCGCGGGGGGCTAAAGGCGCTACTGCTGTTGGGGCGGCTGGGCGCCGCGGCGGAACGGCGCGCCTCCAAAGCCTCTACCGGCTTTCTGAGCCGTGTATCCGGCAGGCGCTTGGAACAGCGAGGCGTCCGGCTCGGCCTGCACGATGTTGGTCAGTTGCGTGACCGTTGTGCCCGTGCGCGGATCCGACATGCTCGATATGACGGGAAGGCCAAGCTCCTGGGAGAACCATGTCTCACGAACGACCTGGAGCGGCTGCGCGTTGCCGATTTCACCAGCGGGAATCGTGCGCGTTACGCGCGTTCCAGCGGCAGAGACGCCGTTGACTACCCGCGTCCCCAGATTGTCCGTTTGAGCGTTGCGGGCGGCCGCGCCGCCCGGTCCGACCTGACTGGGGGAGCGCGAACCGCGGGCGCCCGGATTCGCCGGTTGACCGCCGGCGCCAGGCCCGCCGCGGCCCCTGCCCCGCATGGCGGATGGCATACCGGGCCGGGGCATGTGCAGCGGCGTCTCCCGGACCGTTCTGTTTTGCGTGTCCAGGCTTCGCATCACGCCCGCGACCGGATCCACGATCTCCACCCTCTGGATAGTCTGGCCGTCCGGCCTTTTCACCGCCATTTCGGTCCGCGTACGGCCTTGGCTGTCGCGATAGAGGCCGATCTGCTCCTGGCGCTGAATGGTGTTGCCGTTAGCCAGAACCTGCTGGCTGGTCATCACCGCCGAATACGGCGCCCCCGTGACAGTGGCTCCCGACCCCGGGCCGGGTCCAAACCCAAGCCCGCCGAAACCCGGGCCGCGCCCCGGCCCCTGCGCCCACAGGCCGATCCCACCGATTAATCCTATCAGGACCATTTTCGTCATCGCCGCCTCCCGCTTTCGCCATTCAGGCACTATCAAACCTGCCCTATGCCGTGATTCGCCCCGCGGGACGGAAAGTTCCGGATTTCTTGCGCTTCGACGCCTATCCGGCAGCGCGTCAGGCCGCCGTCAACCGGTTGAGAAGGAGAACGGCGTTGCGGATGTCGCGGAGACGCTCCTGCTGGTTCTCGGCTTCGCGCTCCACGTTCAGGGGACCGCAAAAGCCGATTTCACGGAGGGCGCCGACAAAGCGCTCCATGCCCACCGAACCTTGGCCCAGCGGGCGCTCCGTTCCGAGAGCGCCGGGCACGCCTTGGGGAGGCCAATCGCCATCCTTGCAGTGGACGGAAGCGACATGCGGCGCCACCAGGCGCAAGGCCGCGATGGGATCGCCCGTGCCGTACAGGATCATGTTCGCGGGGTCGAAATTGATGCGCAGATTCGGACAGTCCACGCGGCGGATGAAATTGAGCAGGACTTCCGCGCGTTCCTGGCCGGTCTCGAGCGCGAACGTCTGCCCATGCATGGCGGCGTGGAGACAGATGCGGCGCACCATGCCGAGGACGGCGACGGAATCGGGATGGCCCGGCTCCTCGGGCACGCAGCCGATGTGGCAGGCGATACTGGGCGCGCCGAGAAGCGCCGCGAAATCGCTCAATTCCTTCGTGCGCCGCTCCCGCTCCCCGCGCGTCTCTACGGGGACGAACCCTACCGTTCGCGCCACGGTCGGGATGTCCGTATAGCTTTCACCGTTGTAGGAGGCGAAGACCGTGACCAGGGGAAAATCCTCACGCGCGAGGGCGGCGCGCCAGACAGCCGCGGCGCCGGCCGTCAATTCCATGCTCCCGGGAATGCCCAACTGCCCGCACCGGACGCCCAGGGATTTGATCTCCGCCAAGTCGTCGCGTTCGGCCCAGAACATCACTCCGGGTTCCAGCGGCTTCAGATTCCGCATAGGATTTTTTCTCCATTCCGATGGCGGGCTTCCAGAATCACGCGCATCATCTTCACCGCTTCGACCGACTCCCTAGGCGGGCACAACCCGGCTTTGCGCCGCGCGCGGCAGCATTCGACGAAATACTCGATTTCGGCTGCGTACCCGTCTCCGTCCGCCAGCGGCAGCGCCCGGCTGGCGCCATCCTTCCCATATAGCACCGGCGCCGGGGCGGCGGGGCCGTATTCCACCGTGCCGCCGTCCATTACGACGGTGTACCCGGCGGAAAACGGATACGCCTTGGGGTGATGCCAGCCGCCGGCGATGGTCGCGACGCCATGCGGATAGAACAACTGGGCGTTGACGCAATCGATACCGGAGGCGAGTTGCTCGTGGCCCGTGGCCAGCACGGCTTCGGGCTTGCCGAACAGGTGCAGGCAGAAATCGACGTCGTGAATCAAGAGGTCGAAAACCCCGCCTCCGCTTTGCGCGGGATCCATCAGCCAGCCTCCCCAGGCCGGCGCGGCGCACCGCCTTCGAAACATCGCCGAGCGCGCTGGCCCCAAGCCGCCCTGCTTCACCGCGGCGCGCAAGGCGGCGTAGGCGGGCAGGAACCGGACGACGTGCGCAACCATTAAAATGCGGCCGTGCGTTTCGGCCTCGGCGGCCATGCGATCGGCAGCCGCGCCATCGAGGGCCATGGGCTTTTCCACCAGAACGTCCTTGCCCGCGCGCAGCGCCTGGATGGCGGTGGCTGCATGGAGGTGGGTCGGCAAGCAGATGTCGACCGCATCGATATCTTGCCCCGCGAGAGCGGATTCCGGATCGGCGTAGGTCCTGACGCCCGAGAAATCCAGGCGCTCTCCAGGACCGCCGATGTTGCCTTGGACAGCCGTGAGGTCCCCGGAAAGGGCCCGGGCATCCAGGCTGCACACAGCCGCGATCTCGACGCCTGGAATGGCGCGAAGCGCTCTCAGGTGAACGCTGCCCATGAAACCAAGTCCGAGTACAGCGAATCTCATAGGGCCTCCTGGCGGCCTTCCCCCTGGGCGGCTCGCGCGGCCGCTGGGCGCGCGCCGCCCGTCACTGCGCGCCCAGAATGGATTCCACGAAGGCCTTTTCGATTGGCCAATAGCCGAGCACCCGGGCGCCTTCCATGCGAAACGAGCCGCCGGCCAGCACGCCGCTCAGGTCGGCGGCGTTGGGCTGGCGGTTCTCCCGCGCCATGGCATCGCGCAGAAGAGACGTCGTCCGCGTGAGCTGGGCGGCCATGCCGGCGGCGTCGCCGGCGGTCCGGCAGCGGATTTCCAGCCGGGCCGCGAGCCGCGCACCTTCGGGAGCGAACGCCAGCGTGACCGATTCCGCCTGCCCCATCGCGCCGGCGAATTCGCGCGCGCCGGCGGGAAGCCCGTCGCCGGATTTCAAGACCGACGCGGGGATGGAAAGCCAGATGGGGGCGTCGGGAGTCTCCGGCGCCGCCGCCGCCGGGGCGCTCAGCCGCAGCGCGGCGGAATCATCCTGGCTCACCGCCAGCGCCATGAGGTTCGATTGCAGGGGAAAGAACGAGATGCGGCGCTCCGGCGCGCTGCCCACCATGCGGCAGAAAGAACCGGCGCAAGCGCCTCCCTGGCTCCGGACATAGGAATCCAGGCCCTTCCAATCGAAGCGCCCCGTCAGCAGCAGAAACCTGCCGCTGGGCGTGAAGGCTGCCAGGGCGGTGTCCAGATCGCGCGTGTAGTCGAAGCGCGAGGCTTCCACGAAGCTGCGATACTCGGGATCTTGGCCGATCTTGGAGCCTTCCAGCAGTTGCAGGATGCCGGCCCGCCGCAGGGCTTGGAAATCGATGGAAACCACCAGCGCGTCGCGTCTGGGCAGGCGCTTCCACAGGGACGCCGGCCTGAGCGCGCGCGCCCGCTGCCACACCACGCCCCCGACTCCCAACAGCCCGGCTGCGGCCACTGCCCCGACCAACAGCCAAGACCAGGGTCTAAGCCTCACCCCCGCAGTATGGCACATGCTCCGGTGGACCGCCTCAAACCCCAACGTTTACTCGCGATTCGCCCACCACCAGAACCCGCATCCTGCCACGGGGAATACCGCGGCCAGCGCAAAGGCGGCTTCGATGCGGCCCAGGTCGAACAGGCGGCCGAACACGGGCATCATTATCGCGACCACGGCGCTCCACGCGCCGGCGCCGAGACCGGCGATCAGGCCCGCATCGGCGGCGGAGTACACGCGGGTGGCGTAGGTGATCGGCAGGATCAGGAAGCCGCTGGCGACGAACATCGAGAAGAAGAGACCGAATAGTACCAGGGAGTAGGACGGCAGCCGGGGGTTGAACGCTAGAGGCAGGCTCAGCAGCATGGCCGCGGCGAACAGACCGCGCAACCCGGCGACCGGGCCGGCAGCCAGGCGCAGCTTGCGGTCGGAGAGCCAGCCCCAGAAGAAGTAGCCAACCTCCCAGCCGAGCGGCGGAATCCAGAGCACCCGGCCGATATCGGCTTGAGTGGCGTTCCAACTCCGGCTCAGGTAGATGGAGGTCGCGTAGATGATGAACCCGAGCGGCAGCGCGCCCAGCGCATAAACCAGCATGAAGCTCCAGAGCCGGCGGTCCAGGAGTCGCGGCCGCGGGCGCGGCGCTTCGTCGCGGGTTTCGGGCGCGCCGCGGAGCTCGGGCCGGCGGCTCACGAGCGTCCACAGGACGATCCAGCAGAATCCCACCAGGCCCGTGAACCAGAAACCGGCGCGCCAGCCCCTCCACAGGGCGATGGGGGTGACGATGATCGGCGTGATAATGGCGCCGAGCGAGCCGCCGCTGTACGCCACCGCGATGCCTCGCGAGCGCTCGGCAGGATGCAGCGTCTGCACCACGGCGCGCAGGCCGCCGGGAAACGTGGCGCCTTCGCCGAAGCCCAGGGCCGCGCGCGCCACGGCGAGTCCCAGGAAGCCGGCGGCGAAGGCGTGGCCGACCGACGCCGCGGTCCACACGGAGACGGCCAGCAGCATCCCCAGGCGGAGGCCCAGGCGGTCCAGGGCGCGGCCCCACACCGGGTTGCCGATCATGTAGGCGATGGAGAAAGCCGAGATGACGAAACCGTACTGCTCGGCGGAAAGCCGCGTCTCTTTCAGGATGGTGGGCGCAAGCAGGGCGAGGGTGTTGCGGTCGATATAGCTGATGAGCGACACCAGCAGCATGGTGACGGTGGGAATCCAACGCGAGGGTCCAGTTCGCATGACAGGGCAACGGGAATAGACATCAATTCTCGCACGCGTCCCACCGTCCGCGGTCGCGGAGCTTGCGCACTTCCTCTTTGGCGAGTTCCTGAAGGCGGACGATATCCACCTTCGCGCTGCGGTTGAGCGGCATGGCGCCGGGTTCCAGAATCACGTAATGCAGGGGGCGCATGTAGGACGTGAGGGAACGCGCGTGGCGGCGCAGTCCGGCCTCGGTGAGATCGGCGCCGGGGCGCTTTTCAACGAAGGCGACGATGGCTTCGCTCCAGATAGGATGCGGGTGGCCGACTACGCCGACATTGGCTACCTGGCCGGAGAGCGCGGCGATGTGCGCCTCCACGTCGCCGGGAAAAACCTGGTAGCCAGCCGGCTTCAGCACCCACTTGGCCCGGCCCGCGAGATGCAGGCCGCGCTCGTCGAAGCGGCCCATGTCGCCGGTGTAGAGCCACCCGTCGGAGGAGAGTGCGGCGGCCGTGGCGTCGGGGTCGTTTAGGTAGCCGAGGAAGGTCTGCGGGCCCTGAAAACAGACGTGGCCGATCTCTCCCTCGGGCGCTTCGCTTCCGGCCGAACCATTGCCAATCATGGGCTGGCGAATCGACAGGCGGTAGGCGGGCATGGCCCAACCCACACCGCGCGCGACGGCATCGATATCCGGCGTGAGCGCGGTGTAGGTGCAGAACCCCGAGGTTTCCGTCAGCCCCAGGCCGGTGGCGATGCGCGGCGCCATGCGGCGCATCTGCTCCAGAAAGGCGCGCGGCGCGCTCTGGCCGCCGTAGACCGCAGTCCGCAGGCTGCCGAGATTGCACCCGGCGTAATCCGCCGTGCGCCATTCCATCTGGAACATGGCGGGGATCTGGCCGATCAGCGTGACGCGGTGGCGCTCGATGGCCTCGAGGGATCTGGCGGGGTCGAAGATCTCGAGAGTGATGGCGGCCGCGCCGGAGAACAGCGTCGTCATGAGGAGTTCGGCCTGTCCGCCCACGTGCGAGGCGGGGAGATTGCACAACACCCGATGGCCGGGGCCGAAGTCAAACGCCCGCGCCAGGCACAGGTTCTGACAGGTGATACCGCGGTGAGACAGAACCGCCGGTTTGGACGAGCCGGTTGAGCCGGTGGTGAAGATCACCTGGGCAGGGTCGTGCTCGGCAACCGCGGGGAAAGCCGCATCCGCGCTAGCGCCCGACAGCAGGTCCGAAAAGCCTATGGCCTGGGCGATGCGCTCGACCGGGGCCGCGAACTGAATGAGATGCTGAATGGAAGGGCAGTGCCCGCGCGCGGCTTCTCCGAGCGCGCCGAAATCCGCGGCGCCGATCTTGCCCGGAAACGCGTAGCCCTTGGGACGGAGGAGCGCCAAGCAGCGCAACGCTTCGGCGGGATCGAGGCGCAGGTCGAGCGGGGCATGGATGACGCCCAGGCGGAAGCAGGCGTATTCCAACAGGATGTGCTCGTCGAGCAGCGGCAGCGAGGCCGCCAGCACATCGCCTTTGGAAAACCCCAGGCGCGCCAGACCGGCGGCCGCCGCCATCGAGCCGCGCTGAAGCTCGCGCCACGTGAGACGCGACCCGCGCGTAGCATTAAGAACGGCGGCGTCATCGGGCCGGCTCGCGGCCCAGTGGTCCACCGCGGCGTGGATCGGATGCAAAGGATGGCTCTCGTAATCCGCGAGCGTGACCTGGGGAATCGGCGGCGCCGGCATGGCTGCTCCTCGATTATATTGGGTGAAGATGGTTCGATTCGTAGCGGGCATTCTCATTTCGGCCTGCGCGCTGGCCGCGGGCCGGGACATCGTGGTCATCGATACCGATTCCGGGTTGTTCGGCGACGACGGAGCGGCGGTGGTCATGCTGCTGCGCAGTCCGGAGGCCGCGTCGGTTCCGGGCCTCGTGGTGACGCCGGGAAACGTATGGCCGCCGCAAGGGGCCGAGTACATGTTCCATATTCTGGACCTGCTGGACCGGCCGGACGTTCCCATCTATGCCAGCGCGGAGACGCCTTTGCTGCACACCGCGGCCATGAGCCGCGAGGCCGGGCGCCGCTGGGGCGCACTCTCATACGCCGGCGCATTCACCTTGAATCCCGCGGAGGTCAAACCGGCGCCGGGCGCAGAGCTTACCGACCGCAAGGCGCGCGGCGGAGCCGTGGAATTTCTGATCGGGGAAGTGGAGCGGCGGCCCGGACAAGTGACGGTCCTCGAAATCGCGCCCATGACCAACCTGGCGCTGGCGCTCCGGCTGAAGCCGGATATCGAAACCAAGATCAAGCGCGTGGTCTTCATGGGCGGCGCCATTGGCGCGCCGGGCAACGCTTCCGCCGCGGCTGAGTTCAACTTCTGGTTCGACCCCGAGGCGGCGCGCGCCGTGTTGCGCTCGCGCATCCCCGAGAAGGTGATGTTCGGACTGGACATCTGCAATACCGCACCCATCCGGAAGGCGGAGTTCGACCAGATCGCGAGCGCCGCAACGCCCATCGCGAACCTGTTCCGCGAGGACTTCGGAAACCGGTACCCGGCCTTCCTGAAGAATCCGCGGGGCACGGCCTACCTGTGGGATTCGCTGGCGGCGGGATACCTGCTGGACCCGGCCATTGTCACCCGGTCCGAGACGCGCTATCTGGACGTCGAGACCGCCTGGGGAAAGACCTACGGCGCCACCGTGCCGCTGGATCGCGCCGCAACGCCCGACGCGACGCCGGTGCAGGTCATGCTGAAACTGGATTACCCGCGCGCCTTCGCGCTATACCGGGACTTGCTGACAAGAAAGGAATAGCCCGCCGGCCTCTATATATTTAGACCGTCACCAGCTTGGGCGCCATCACGTCCACAAGTTCCTTGACGGCGGCGGCGCTCTTGCGAAGCGCGGCCAGTTCCTCCGCTTCCAGCTTGACTTCGTAGATCTTCTCAACGCCGCCCGCCCCCAGCTTGACGGGTACGCCGACGAACAGCTTGTCGATGCCGTACTCGCCTTCCAGGTACGCCGAGCAGGGGAGCACGCGTTTGCGGTCCAGGAGAATGGCTTCCACCATCTCGATGGCCGCGGCCGACGGCGCGTAGTAAGCGCTGCCGGTCTTCAAATACCGCACGATCTCGGCGCCGCCGTCGCGGGTGCGCTTGACGATGGCCTGGAGCGTCTCCGCATCCATCAGGTCGGAGAGCGGGATGCCCGCCACGCTGCTGTAACGCGTCAGAGGCACCATGGTGTCGCCGTGGCCGCCGAGCACGAAGGCCACCACGTCCGACGCGGCGACGTCCAGGGCCTGCGCCACGAAGGCGCGGAAGCGCGCCGAGTCCAGAATGCCCGCCATCCCCATGACGCGGTTCTTGGGGAAGCCGCTCACGGCGTGCGCCACGTGGCACATGGCGTCCAGCGGGTTGGTGACCACGATCAGGAGGCATTCCGGCGAGTACTTCACGGCCTGCTCCACGGTGGCCTTGACGATATCGTAGTTGGCCCACAACAGGTCGTCGCGGCTCATCCCCGGCTTGCGCGGGAAACCCGCCGTGAGAACCACAATGTCGGAGTTCGCCGTGAGCTGGTAATCGTTGCCCCCGACCACCTGCACGTCTCCTCCCTCCACCGGGCAGGACTCGAGGATGTCCAGCGCCTTGCCCTGCGGAATGCCTTCCAAAATGTCCACGACGACAACGTCGGCCAGTCCCTTGCCGGCCAAGCGGACCGCGCAACTGGCGCCGACGTTTCCCGACCCTACAACCGTGACTTTTCTCTTCATGATGGCTTCCTTCACGCGGCCGTTACGCCGGCTTTCATATTGCCGGCGATGGCGGCGGCAAACTCGCTGGTTTTCAGTTTCACGGCCCCTTCCATCTGGCGATGCAGATCGTAGGTGACGCGCTTCTGACGGATGGTTTCGGTGATGCCGCGCTCGATGAGCTGCGACGCCTCTTTCCAGCCCAGGTACTGGAACATCATCACGCCGGAGAGAATGACGCTCGAGGGATTGATCACGTCCTTGTCCGCGTACTTCGGGGCCGTGCCGTGGGTCGCTTCGAAGACGCCGTGCTCGTCGCCGATGTTGGCGCCCGGAGCCATTCCCAGCCCGCCCACCTGCGCCGCACAGGCATCCGACAGATAGTCGCCATTGAGGTTGGGCGTGGCGACCACATCGTATTCATCGGGCCGCAAGAGCACCTGCTGGAACATGGAGTCGGCGATGCGGTCCTTCACCAGGATCTTGCCAGCGGGGGCTTCCCCGCCCGTTTCCGCCTCGGTGACGCACGTATCCGCAAACTCCTCCTTGACCAGCTCATACCCCCAGTCGCGGAAGGCGCCCTCGGTGTATTTCATGATGTTCCCTTTGTGTACCAGCGTGACGCTGCGCCGGCCGTTGTCGATGGCGTACTGAAGGGCGCGGCGGATCAGCCTCTTGGAGGCGGTCACGCTCATGGGCTTGATGCCGATTCCCGAATCGAGGCGAATCTTCTTGCCCATTTCGCCATTTAGAAATGCGATGACTTTGTGGGCCTCCGGCGTGCCTTCCCGCCACTCGATCCCGGCATAGACGTCTTCGGTGTTCTCCCGGACAATCACCACGTTCATCGCTTCGGGGCGCTTGACCGGCGAAGGGACGCCTGGGTAATACTTCACGGGCCTCATGCACACGTACAGATCGAGCAGTTGGCGCAAGGTGACGTTCAGGCTGCGCATGCCGCCTCCTACCGGGGTGGTCAGCGGTCCCTTGATGGCGACGTGGAAGCGCCGGATGGCGTCCAGCGTGCCTTGAGGCAGCCAATTGCCGAATTGTTGGTGGGCCTTCTCGCCGGCGAACACCTCGTACCAGGCTACGCGGCGGCGGCCGCCATAGGCCTGCTCGACCGCCGCGTCGAAGACCACGCGGGAGGCCCGCCAGATATCGCGCCCTGTGCCATCGCCCTCGATGAAGGGAATGATCGGATTGTCTGGCACAATGAGCTTCTTCTCGCGAACCTGGATGGGCTCGCCATCCTGGGGAATGGGGTTGTCGTTGTATCGGTCCATAATGCCTCCGGAACCCAGACCGTGGCTCGGAGCCGAATCGTCGCGGCTCGCCGCAGTTCGGGGAGTCCCTGTGACGGGACGAAGAAACTCCGCCCCTGCGGCGTGGCGCCCGCTGCAACTCGCGAATCGGACCCTGAACGCCGACTCAACTATAACAGTTGGATTCCGCCCAAGCAATGCGATCCTCGCCGGCGTGCGGCGCCGGGCGCGCCATCCCGGGGCGCAGCCCGATTTGCGAGGCCGCCGCCATCTGTAGTAAACTCAGGGTTTACTCCCAGCGGTCCCGACGCACTCCCTAGTGTTCCGGCTGCCAATCAGAGGAAGACATGCACGCGATAGTGGAAACCGGCGGAAAACAGTACCGCGTCGCTCCGGGCGACGTGATCCGCGTGGAAAAGTTGGCCGGCGATGTGGGCGCCGAAATCGACCTGCCCGTTAAGGCGTCCTTCAAGGACGACGGCGAACTGGTACGGGGCGGAACGGTGAAGGCTACCATCGTTGGAAATGGCCGGACCGGCAAGGTTCTGGTCTTCAAGTTCAAGCCCAAGAAGCAATACAAGAAGACCATTGGGCATCGCCAATCCTTCACGGATCTGAAGGTGGGCGACATCCTGGTTTAGGTGATGTATGGCGCATAAAAAAGGCTTAGGCAGTTCCAGGAACGGGCGCGACTCCACCGCGCAACGGCTCGGCGTGAAGGTCTTTGGCGGCCAGCTTGTCCCCGGCGGTTCCATCATCGTGCGCCAGCGCGGCACAAAGCTCAAGCCCGGCTTGAACGTCGGCTGGGGCAAGGACGATACGCTGTTCGCTAAGATCACCGGCGTGGTCGAATTCCGGGACCGGGGCCAGCTGGGCAAGTTCGTCAACGTTCACGAAGCGGCGTGAAGAGGGAAGCCGCCGATGAACGCCGATTCACGCCGATGAGAAGGGTTTTTTCGTAAGGCGAGTTTCCGCGTCCTCCGCGGCTCGGCTGGTTTTCCAGTGTTGTGACGGCCGCCGGTTTCCATGGGAGCCGGCGGCTTTTCTATGTTTATCGACGAAGTCAGAATCCTCGTGAAGGCCGGCGACGGCGGCAACGGCTGCCTGGCGTTCCGCCGCGAGAAGTACGTCCCGCGCGGCGGGCCGAGCGGCGGCGACGGTGGAAATGGCGGCGACGTCATCCTGGTGGCCGACGAACACGAGAGCACCCTGCTCAAGTTCCGCTTCAACCCGGAGCACAAGGCCGAACGGGGCCGCCACGGGGAAGGCAGCAACCGGACCGGCGCCGAGGGAAAGACTCTGGAAGTCGATGTGCCTGTCGGCACGCTGGTCTACGATGAGGCCACGGGCGAGCGTCTCTACGATTTCACCCAGTCCGGGGAGCGTTTCACCGTAGCGCGCGGCGGGCGCGGAGGCCGCGGCAATGCACGTTTCACCACCTCCACCCATCAGGCGCCCACCGAACACGAACCCGGCCGCCCCGGCGAAGAGAAACGCCTGCGGCTCGAGCTGAAACTGCTGGCGGACGTGGGGTTGGTGGGGTTTCCGAACGCCGGCAAATCCACCCTCATCTCGCGCATCTCCGCCGCGCGGCCGAAGATCGCGAATTACCCCTTCACCACCCTGGAGCCGGTCCTGGGAGTGGTGCAGCTTGAGAACTACCGCAGCTTCGTGGTGGCCGACATTCCCGGCCTGATCGAAGGCGCGCACCTGGGCCACGGTTTGGGGACACAGTTCCTGCGGCACATCGAACGCACGCGCCTGCTGGCGCACCTGGTGGATGTGTCGGAATCCAGCGGCCGCGAGCCGGTCCAGGATTTCAACACAGTTATGGAAGAGCTGGCCAGCTTCAGCCAGGCGCTGGTGGAGAAGCCCATGATCGTGGTGGCCACCAAGATGGACGCCGCGCAGGATCCCGCCCGCGCGGCTGCCCTGCGCGCGTTGGCCGAGTCCCGCGGCCTCGACTATTTTGAAATTTCGAGCGTCACCGGAAAAGGCCTGGACGCGCTACGGTATGCGATGGCGGAACGCGCCTTCTCTACCCTCCGAACAGCCGATTGAAGTACCGCCGCGTGCCTTGGCGGATCTCTCTTAGCGTCACGTCCAGGCGGTCGTGGTGCAGGCGCTCGGGCGTCCAGCGGCGGACCAGCGCTGTCAGCGTCTCAAACGGCCCTTGCGCGGCCGGCAGATCGCCTTCGGCGTGGCCCGTTGAAACTCGCTGGCCGTGATCCAGGGCTCGGTAGAAAGTCGCCGCGTCGCGCAGGAAATCGGCGTCTTCCCGCTCCAGGTGGCCCATCTTCTCGATCACGTCGATGCGCTCCGGAGTGTTGAGCACCTTATAAAAAATCCCCGCGCCTTTCAGGCGAAGGTACATCAGCGCGAAGTCGATGTCGTAATAACCGCCCATGCCGGCTTTGAGCGGGTTGTGGGAACCTTGCTCGCGCTCCAGCCGCGCGCGCATTTCCATCAGCTCCTTGCGCGAGCGCATGCTCTGGCCGTAGCGCCGCCAGTCCACCACCTGCAAGTCGTTGAGGAACTGCGTGGCGCGATCGATGTCGCCGGCCACGGCCCGCGACTTCATGTAGGTGATGCCTTCCCACGCCTCGGCGTGGCTCGCGAAATAGTTCTTGTACGCGCCTTCGGTCTGTACCAGGTCGCCTTCCCGCCCGTTGGGCCGCAGCCTGGTGTCCACCGCGAAGATCACACCCTCGCCGGTGTAGGAACTCACGGTTTGAATCATGCGCTCGGCCACACCGGTCCAGAAGGGCTGTTCGGCCGCATCGGCGTCGGGGATCACGAAGACCAGATCGGCGTCGGACCCGAGGTCGAACTCGCGCATCCCCAGGCGGCCGAGCGCGATCGCCATCATCTGGTTCCGCGGCTCGTAGCCGGCCCCGGCGGGCAAAGGCGCTTCCGCGATGGCGATGCGGTAGGCCGCCTCGATCACGCGGTCGGCCAGCGCGGAAGTCCGCTCCAGCGTCCCGAAGATGGGAGGCGCTTCCAGCATGCTCCGGCTCTGGATTCGCAACATCTGCCGCCGATAGAAACGCCGCAGCGCGGCGGCGTCCGCCAATGGCTCGCCGCCGAGATCCATGTTCCGCCCGATATCCTCCAGCAGATCCGGATCGCGCAGCAGCGCGTCCGCGAAATAAGGGCTGTGCTCGAATATATCCAGCGCGCCGGCCGCCAGTTGGGTATCCGCGTTCAACCGTCCCAGGATTTCCGGACTGGCGAAGGCCTTTTCCAGAAAGTGCTCGAATCGCTCCTGGCCGCGGCGCAAGCCAGATCTCGCCACGGCCGTGGCGAGCCGGGGGGCGCGCGCGTCGAGAAAGCGCGTGAGGTTCCCGGGCGTGGGAGTCTCCCGGTCCTCCTCCCATGCGGACGCCTCGGCCGGCGCGGTGTAATACATCGGCTTCTGGGAGTGGATTACGCGCTCATAGATCTCGCGCACGGCGGCCTGATGCTCCTCCAGCCGCGCCGCCAGCGCCTCGCCATCGGTCAGCAGCTCGCCGGCGACGGCGGGCATCTTGCGGGCCAGCCGGTCCAACGCGTCGGGGTCGGATGGCAGCGTGTGCGTCTGCCGGTCCTCTTCGATTTGCAGCCGGTGTTCGAGGTACCGCAGGAACTGGTACGCGCTGGCCAGCCGGGCGTACTCCGGGCCGGAGAGAAGCCCCTTGTCGCGCAGGCGGAACAGCGCCAGCATCGTGCCGCCGTGCCGCACCCACGGTTCGCGGCCCCCGTGCAGGCGCTGCAGGCACTGGACCAGGAATTCGATGTCGCGGATGCCGCCGGGCGCCAGCTTGATATCGGGACCGCCCTGGAACGCCCGCCGGGCGGCCGCCTTTTCGCCGATCCGCTGCCGCGTTTCCGAAACCGCCTCCACCGCGCGAAAATCCAGCGAGCTTTGATAGATCAGCGGCTCGACGAACTCCAGCAGCGCCTGGCCCGGCTCCGGCTCGCCCGCCGAAACGCGCGCTTTGATCAGCATCTGCTTCTCCCAGTCCCGCGCGCGCTGGCCATAATAGGCCTCGGCGCCTTCCTCCGAAATGCAGATTTCTCCCAGGCTCCCGTCGGGCCGCAGCCGAAGATCCACGCGATAGCACTGTCCGTCCGCGGTATAGGTGGAAAGCGCCTCGGTGTACTCGTTGGCGACCTTCTTGTAAAACTCCTTGTTGCTCAGCCGCTCCTCGCCGTCCGTCTCGCCCGCTCCACCGTAGACGAACATCAGGTCGATATCGGAGCTGTAGTTCAGCTCCCGGCCGCCCAGCTTGCCGAGCGAGATCACGGAAAACCCGCACGGCTGCCCGCCGGGCAGGCGCGGTTCGCCGTACCGCGCCACCATTTCGGCGCGGATGCGGCGGTAGGCAGAGTCGAGCACCGCGTCCGCCAAGTTGGAAAGCTCCTCGGTGACGTCGGAGAGCGTGGCCGCCCCCAGCGCGTCGCGCAGGACGATGCGCAGCAACTCGCGGCGGCGGAAGCGAGCCATCTCCACGGCCGGCGGCGCGCCCGGCAGGCTCCCAAGCTGGCTCGCCAAGCGCCCGGCATACTCCTCCGCCGTCAGAACGCGGTAAAAGCTGCCAGAGCCCGAGACTTGCAGGATCCGCTCCGGGTTGTGGATGACGTCCTCGGAAAGGAATTCGCTGTACGAAAAGACGCCCACCGCGCACCGCAGCGCCGCCGGCGAACTGGCGATGCGCTCGAACGCGGAAGGCGATTCCTGCCGGAGCCGCTCGAGGCGCAAGACGGCCTTATCGACGTCAGGCACCCCGGCCAGCAGCAGTTGCATGCGGGCTGCGATGCGTTCCGGAAGCCCCGCCCCGAGCCGCGCCACCTCGATCGGACTCTCCATGCGTCAGGCTACGAGTGCAATTATATCCTCTGCGCGGACGGAGCCGGGCTCGATCACGCTCGCGTACCAGCCGCTCATTCCCCAGCGCGGAGAGCCGGGGTCCCGCGCCTTGACGCGCGCATCGTAGATTTCGCTTTTCAAACCGGCGCCATATACGTCGAGCGCGGAGCAAGGCCCGCGCGGTTGGGTGATTTCGAGCAGCGCCCCACCCGCCCGCAGCCGGTCGCCGATGCGGATCTGGCGCACGTCGATCCCGCGCGTGGTGAGGTTTTCCCCGAGCGCGCCAGGGAATAGAGGATACCCGCGGGCCGTCAGCTCGTCGATGACTTCGGCTGCCGCGAGCAGGATCGCCTTGCGCGGGCCCCCATGAACATCGGGATGCGCGTGGAGATCGCCTTCGATGCCCAGAGGGTTGATGAGGCCTCCCGAAACCGCGTGTTTCGGGAGGCCCCCAGCGGAGATGCTGACCTGGAGGATGACTCCTTGCATGAGCGAGT
>JBEKHV010000076.1:0-19324 GCA_050012095.1 Bryobacteraceae bacterium
GCATGCCTGAGGCAAGAGCCTTCAGGAGAGCCGGACGCGGGAAATCCGCACCTCCGGTTCGACGAGGGGAGAGTGGGTCGCGGCTCGGCCGTCGCCCTCTCTCCTACTCTACCGGCTCGGAGCACGCTGATGGACTCCGTAGGCTATAATTCATTGGGGATCGTGCGGTCGTGGCGAAATTGGCAGACGCGCCAGACTTAGGATCTGGTCCACGAAAGTGGGTGGAGGTTCAAGTCCTCTCGGCCGCACCAGATCGTCGCTGAGGCCGACGGCGGTTGCTCGCTCATCCATTGCGCAGGTATTTTCTCGACCGGCGCGCGAGGTGGTTGTCTCTCGCCGTGATTGTTCCTATCGGGTTCTACTCCAAGCTGTACCGCGGCCCGGGCGCGCGCTGGGCTAACGATTCGCTGGGCGGCGTTTTCTATGTGGTCTTCTGGTGTCTCGTTTTCTCTTGGTTTCGTCCGCGCTGGCCGCCGGTAAGGATCGCCGCGATTGTGCTGGCGGCAACCTGCGGGCTGGAGTTCCTGCAACTATACCATCCGCCTCTTTTGGAACTCCTGCGCAGTACCTTTCTGGGCGCGACGATTCTGGGAACGACGTTTGAGTGGTCCGACTTTCCTTACTATTTCCTTGGCGCCGCGTTGGGCTGGATCTGGCTGAAACAGCTCCCCGGCGCACGCGCGTGATCGCGCAGCACTGGTGCGGCGGCCGCGCCGGCGCCGCATGGTACCCTCGAATTCTGTGTTTCAGAGGGTCGTCTGGATCGTGCTCGATAGCGTGGGAATCGGCGCCATGCCGGATGCGGCGGCGTTTCTCGATCCTCCCGGCGCCGATACGCTGGGCAATATTGCGCGCATCCGCGGGCTGTCGCTGCCTAACCTGGCGCGGATGGGATTGGGCAATATCAAGCCGCTCGCGGGCATCCCGCCCGCCAGCGCGCCGGAAGGCGCCTACGGCCAGTGCGCTCTGGCGTCGCCGGGCAAGGATACCACCACCGGGCATTGGGAAATGGCCGGCATTCATCTCGTCCGGCCCTTTCCACTCTACCCGCACGGGTTTCCGCGCGAGATCATGGACGAGTTCGAGCGGCGCATCGGCCGGCGGCCGCTGGGCAACAAGGCGGCCTCGGGAACGGAGATCATCGAGGAACTCGGGCCGGAGCACATGCGGACCGGCTCGCCCATCGTCTATACTTCCGCCGATAGCGTCTTCCAGGTGGCCGCCCACGAAGAGGTCATCCCGCTGTGGGAGCTGTACAAGATCTGCGAGACCGCGCGCGAAATCCTGCGCGGGCCGAACGAAGTAGGCCGGGTGATCGCGCGGCCGTTCGTGGGCGCGCCCGGCGCCTTCACGCGCACGGCCAACCGCCACGATTACGCCGTTCCGCCGCCCCAGGACATGCTGCTCGACCGGCTCGATGCGCACGGCGTCTACGTCCACGGCGTGGGCAAGATTTCCGACGTGTTCCTGGGCCGCGGCGTGCGGGGCTACGCGAAAACCAGGAACAACGCGGATGGCATGGCGAAGACGCTGGACGCGATGGGTGAAGTCCCCGCCGGCCTGATCTTCGTCAACCTGGTGGATTTCGACCAGCAGTACGGCCACCGCAACGACGTGGAAGGCTACGCCGCGGCGCTCGAAGCGTTCGACGCTTGGCTGCCGGCTTTCGAGCGCGCGATGTCCGAAAACGACCTCGCGGTTTTCACCGCCGACCACGGTTGCGACCCGACCGTTCCCGGCACCGACCACACGCGCGAATACGTTCCGCTATTAGCCCTCGGGCCGAAGGCTCGCCAGGGCGTGGACCTGGGCGTGCGCGCGTCGCTCTCCGATATTGGCCAGACCGTGGGCGCCAACTTCGGCGTATCCATCGCCCACGGGGAAAGTTTCTTACGGCAAATCTTATGAGAATACCTGTCATGGCGGGCAATTGGAAAATGTACAAGACGCCCGCGGAAACCACCGCATTTTTCGAGAAGTTCCGGCCGCTGGTCGCGAACTCGACGCATTGTGAGATCGTGATCTGTCCTCCTTTCACGAATCTGGCCGCGGCCGTCGCAGCCGCCAGCGGAACGCGCATACGCGTGGGCGCGCAGAACATCGGCTGGGCCAAGGAAGGCGCCTTCACCGGGGAGATTTCCGGACCGATGATCGCCGCCGTGGGCGCCACGCACGCGATTGTGGGCCACAGCGAGCGCCGCCAGTACTTCGCCGAAACCGACGAAACGGTCCTCAAGCGCACGCTGGCCGCGCTGGAATTCGGCCTCACGCCCATCGTGTGCGTGGGCGAGCGTTTGGAGGAGCGCGAAGGCGGCCGCACCGAGGCGGTCCTGGCCGGCCAGTTCCAGAAGGGCATAGCCGGCCTGGCGCCCGAGCAGTTCGCCAAGATCGCGATCGCCTACGAGCCGGTGTGGGCCATCGGCACCGGAAAGACCGCGACGCCGGAGATGGCCGCCGACGCGCACCGCGCCATCCGCGCGCAGGCGCGGGCGAAATTCGGGCCGGGGGCCGGCGACGCCGTGCGCATCCTGTACGGCGGCAGCGTCAAGCCCGACAACGTGAAGTCGCTGATGGCGCAACCGGAGCTGGATGGCGTGCTGGTAGGCGGCGCGAGCCTCGACCCGGCGGGCTTCGCTTCTATCGTAAATTTCTGAGCCGAGTGAGTGGGGCGGAGCCCAGGGGGCGCCCGCCGGGCCTGGGTTGGGCGTGGTCAGCCCCCTGGCCAACCTGCGCGTGGCGGCCGTCCCCCGATCAGGCTGCAGTTTTGTCTTGAAGGGCTGCGCGGACAGCTTTGGGATTCCGGTCGATCACCGTGAGGTATGAAGGAGCTGGCGCAGGCCGGCTCCGCCACTCTGTCCGCCGCACCCAATCCGGATAAGCGGACCCCCGTCTCCGCCGCCAGCCCGCGCGTGATACCCTGGATTCCTAATGCTTCTTTCGGATGTGTACCTGGACATGGGGCAGGATGCATTCGACCAGCTCGTACGTGGCATCCACATCGGCCGCCTCAAGACCTACCGGATGTACGAAGCCTTCAAAGTTCGGGCACGCCTGGTCAAATTGAATACCGAAGCCTTGCGCAAAGCCACGCCCCGCTTCTGGGGCCGCATCGCCGCCAAGGACGACGAGTTCGCCAAGGAGTTGGCTCAGGCCGTTTTGATTTCCCATCTGGACCTGATCACCGCCGTGCTGGACTTCGTCGGCGCGCCCCACGAAAACGGGTTTTTCGCCAAGGATATGGACGCCAAGCCCTACTTTGGCGAAGGTTGGGAAAACCGGGTCTACGAGAAGTTTCATGCCGCTTTTCCGGATGCGCCTCTCGTCTTCTATATCAATCATTTGCGGTGGGAACTGCTAGGCGCGGAACAGCCCTATCGGCCCGCCTCGGCCAGCGTCGGCTGATTTCGGAGTCCGGCGTGCATGTGAATAATAGTACAATGAAAGTTCCCGGACGGGACAAGCCTTTCCAGCCTCAGCGGTGGTTGCCACTGGCCCTGGAAACCTTTATTCAAGAATGAGATGCGAGTAACAGCCGGATCACCGCCAGGAGTGAGCGCTTGACGCGCGGGTGGTGGGTTTCTAGGCGCTGTCGAGCCTGTGTGCGCCATATTCCCCAACCCACGAGTTTCGCGCCGGAATCCGGGTGGCCTGCAGAATGCGCGAGGCGCCGTTAATGAATCATTGCGACTTTCATTACTCCCACTTGTTGCCGAAGAAGCCGGGAATTCTCCCGCTCGAAGAGACGATGACGAAGATGTGCCGCCGGTGCGGGGCCGCCTTCATCACGCGATCGCGGATCAGGAAGCGCTGCGACGCGTGCCAGACCGTCGTCTCCGCGGAGAAACAAAAGAAGGCCAATGAGCGTTTGAAGGCCCGCCGCGCCGCCCGGCGCCTGTGCCTGCTTAAGGCCAGCTAGCCATCCTGGCCCGCGGATTCGTGCCACGGACCCGTGCCGAGCTTCTGCAGAGTAACGACGGCCTGCGCTTCGGCCGACCGGCCCTCTCCCACCGGTCCTAGATTCTCGGCCGTCTTGAACTTGACGGAGACCCGGTCCAGTTCGAGACCCAGCGCCTCGGCCAGCTTGCCGCGAATGGCGTCGCGGAACGCGCTCAGCTTGGGCCTTTCCAGAATCACCGTCGAATCCACATTCATGATCCGGAATCCCCGCTGCTTCGCCAGTTCCGTGGCGCGCCGCAGGAACACCAGGCTATCGCAGCCTTTCCAGCGCGGGTCGGCGTCGGGGAAATGCATGCCGATATCGCCCAGGGCGGCCGCGCCCAGAACCGCGTCCGTAATGGCGTGCGCCAGAACGTCGGAATCCGAGTGGCCCTCCAGGCCCAACTCGAAGGGTACCGTCACGCCGCCCAAAATCAAGGGGCGTCCAGCGGCGAGGCGGTGCGCGTCCCATCCCAAACCGGTCCGGATCTCGCTCAAAGCCGCGGTTCCTTGCCGGCTTCCGAGGCTTCCCGGAGGAACAGGCGGGCCAGGTCCATGTCGCCGGGCTTGGTGATCTTGATGTTGCGGTCGCTGCCCAGCACCACGCTCACTTCCACGTCCAGGCGCTCGACCAGGCTGGCCTCGTCCGTGCCGATGAAACCATCCGCGTGCGCGGATTCGAACGCCCGCACAAGCAAGTCGTAGCGGAACACTTGCGGCGTCTGCGCCAGCACCAGCTTTTCCCGCTGGAGCGTGGAGCGGATCCGGGCGCGGCCGGTATGCCGGCTCACCTGCTTGACGGTGTCCACGGGCACCACTCCCACGATGGCGGCGCCGGTTTCGGCGGCTTCGTCGAACACCTTGTGAATGGTCTCCAGGTCGATGAAGGGACGTACGGCGTCATGCACCGCCACCAGCTCCGTGTCCGGACCCAGCGTCGCCAGGGCGTTGGCCACGGATTGCTGGCGGCTGGCGCCGCCCTCCACCACGCGCGTGCGGCCGGGGAATTCGCGCGCCAGCAGATCGCCCACCCACTGCACGTCGTCCGGGCGCACCGCCACGACGATTTCCCGGACGCGATCCGAGGCCGCGAAGCTGCGCACGGCATGAAGCAGGATGGGAGAGCCGTCGAGCAGCATGAACTGCTTGCGGCTGGTACCCCTCTTCTCGGCCGAGCCTCGGCCCATACGGGTACCCAGGCCGGCGGCGGGCAGTATCACGGCGACGCGCATGAGCATTACGATTCTAGCGCGCTTTTCTCCGTGGGGAGACCGGGCGTAAGCTGCGACTCGGGTTTGCGCAGCGGCAGCGGCCGGTCGTGCTTCTCGGGGACCGACGGGTGCGACCGCTCATCCCACTTGCCGAAGATCATTTTGCCGGCGGTGGTCTGGAGGACGCTGGTCACCGTGATATCGATGGTCTTGGAAATCATTTTCTTGGCGTTATCCACCACCACCATGGTGCCATCGTCCAGATAGGCCACGCCCTGGTTGTACTCCTTGCCCTCCTTCAGAATGAAGACCCGCATGGTCTCGCCGGGCAGCACGATGGGCTTCAGGGAGTTCGCCAACTCGTTGATGTTCAGCACCTCGACGCCGCGCAGTTGCGCCACTTTGTTGAGGTTGAAATCGTTGGTGATGATTTTGCAGTCGTAGATCTTGGCCAGCTCGATGAGCTTCATATCCACTTCGCGGACCTGGGGAAAATCGTCCTCCACGATCTGCACGTTGAGGTGCGCCATTTTCTGGACGCGCTGGAGAATGTCCAGGCCGCGGCGCCCCCGGTTGCGCTTCATCGAGTCGGCCGAGTCGGCCACCAACTGGAGCTCGCGCAGCACGAACTGCGGGATGACCAGCACGCCGTCCAGGAACCCGGTTTCCGCGATATCGGCGATGCGGCCGTCGATGATCACGCTGGTGTCGAGGATCTTGAAGGACCGCTTGGAACTCTTCTCCCCTCCAAAGATGCCGCCCAGGGCCGCCAGGTTGAGCATGTCGCCCTTCTTGGCGCCCACGACCATCCCGACGTACATCATCCACAGCAGCAGCGCCACATGCAGAAAGCCCTGATGCACGCCGGCTCTGTCGAGGATCAGAGAGATCAGGAAGGCTCCCAGGATTCCGAGCACGGAGCCGCAAGCCGCTCCAATCAAGCGCTTCAGGCTGACTTGCTCCAGACGGACTTCAAAGAAGATAATGCAGCCGCCCAGGATCAAACCGCCCGCGCCGGCCACCCACAAGGGAAGACCAAAAGGATGGAGAAAAGCGGCGGAAACCGCGAGAACGATTATGAAAACTACGCGAACCACAACCAAATCGAGCATGAAGACGCCCCCTTGGAACCAGAGTGGAATTCGAAGAACGCATTGGCTACGCCTTGCCCTTAAATATTCCTATCCCGCGACGATCATCGCGCCATGAGTATAGCACCGCTCCACCTCGGCGCCGAAATGACCTTGACCCTCAATGGCGCAGCCAATTCGATAGCTCGATATCCGCCATTCGGATCTCGTCTTGCCGTTCAAATCGATCGCTGATTCCTCGCAGACAGCGAATAGCCAATTGCGCCGCTTTGCGCCCGAGTTCCGTTTTGCCCGGGTCTTTGACGACCTCCCGCAAAATGAGGTAGGCTCGCCAGCGCTCTTCCTGGTCGTCTTTCAGCTTTCGTTCGTCCGTCATGAGGGTTTCACGTTCCTCGCGAGTGAGCCGGCCGTCGCTGGACGCATTCAACGCATACCGCTGCATTCCCGACCAGAGCCGATCATTGAAATAGATCCGGTCGGGATTGGCGCTGATGAACTCCGCCAGTTTGTACCTGGCCTCTTGCAACTGTGGCGCCGTCAGATCCGTTCGATTCGCCTCCCGGTAGAGCGCGGCAAGCTGGCGCATTCGGGGGGCGCGCTGGCTGGCATAAATCGATTCGTAGATCTGCGCCGCCTCGTCGTACCGGTTCTCCCGGGCGAACCGCACGGCTAGCGCGTACTGTACGAGCCGCGCGTCCGGCGCATCCGGGTAGCGCCGCAGGAACGCTTCCAGCGCGTCGTCGGGAGCCTCCGCATCGAGCAGCAGATTCAGATCCCAGCCCGATTCCGCCCAATAGATGGACTGGTCCGAAATATCGCTCGGATAGCTCAAAGGGGCGTGGTTATCGCGCCACGCCCCATGCAGCCATAAGGCGAAGCGGATTTGCTCGACTCTATTTCCCGTCTTCCAATAGACGCCGCAGAGGCCATAGGCCGCGGCCGCTTTCTGGCTGGCGGAAGCGCGCGGCGACCGGAAAAGCTCCAAAAGCGGCGCCTCCGCGGCCGCGAAGCCGTGCGACAAGAAGTGCGCCGAAGCCAACATCCACTCGAAATCCGGCTCCGAACGGATCGCCGCATCGCCGGGAACCTTGGCGGCGATCTCCAGCGCGGCGGGCGGGTCGCCCATGCGGAGCGCGGTTCGCATTCCGAGCATCGCCAGTGCGTGGCTGCCCGTGTTGGAGTTCAGCAGATTGCCGTGCTTCTCCAGAAGGGCCTTGATTCGGGCGTACGTTTCCGGCTCCTCATCGGCGCGCTCTCTTTTTTCTCCGTCTTTGTACCAATGGGGATTGGTTGTGAGCTGAATCGCAAACGCGGCGTGCTCGGGCGTATCGAAGTACTCATCGAGGTGGTCGAGAAGTTCCTGGCCGCCATCGTAACCATAAGTCATGCGCAACGAATTCAGTAAAGTTTCGCGGCTGAGATTGGAGCCGTTGCGATTCAATTCATCCAGGTAGATCTTGCCCGCCGCGGTTTGTTCGCCGAGGAGATAATAAATGTGGGCCAGCCAGCCGCGAGCTTCGCTCCGGAATTCCGGAGTGCGCGCGGAGCGCAGGAACACCTGAAGTTTCTTTTCGGCGCCGCGCAGGAGCTGGTCGGGGCCGCCTTCCGGCTCTCCGATCCGCATGTCGATCTTGGCGTCGAGCAAGTCGACTTCCTCGCGCTCACGCGGCGTCAGAGACTGATCGGCGCGCGCCGCCGCCAGCGCGCCGTGCAGCTTCGCGGCGTCGGGCGGCGCGTAAACCGGTCCGAAATCCGGAATCGGAATCTCCTGGTACGCCGCCCGCAACTTCGCCAGCGGAGAGTTCCCGGCGGCGTCGGCCATTCCCGCATACGGCGCGTCCATTCGCCGCACGTTCTTCTTCTCGAAGCTTCCCGCCCGCCTGGCGAATGGCAGCCAGAAGTGCGCGTCCAGATATTCCCGGAGCGAGGAGTCGTAGGCGCACGCGAGCGCCAGCCCAAACCCTATGAGGAGCAGGGCAAAGAACCGGTACGCTCCTCCCGAAACTTTCATTGCGCCTCCACCACTCGAAAGGTGGCTGGATTCGCGCTGACCGCGCGCCCCAGCAATATACGGTTCCGTCCGCTATAGGCCGGAAGCGTGATTTCGATGTCCGACGGACCAGCCATCCGCACGGGCACGTTATGCTCGGGCAGGAAATACTCCAATTCCGCCGAACTGCGTATACGGTAGCGAATGGTCTTGGCCGCATAGGCGCTCGCGTTCAGCAGATACAAATCCACACAACTCACCGCCGCGCATTGCCCATTCACCGCCTCAACGCCGACGACCTTCTGCTCCGGCGGCGCAAGACCCGCCGCGATCAAGACGTCATCCGGCTGCATGACCAGGTTCTCGTTCGACGCGGGCCAGCGAAAGAAGACGACTCCGCCGCAGTTGCCACCCATGCGCCTAGCGCTCTCCACCGCCGCCCGGACGGCTTCCGGCGTCGGGAGAATGAACTGCACCAGATCTCCGGGCTGAAAATTGTTGTAGCCGATCCGAACTTTTCGCGTGGGCCGATAGCTGAGCACCAGTTCGTTCGCTTCGCTGCGCGACGCCTGAAGATTGAATGCCGGATTGCCGGCAATGTCGACCGGCGTGAAATCGCTGTACAAGCGCAGGCCCGCATATCCGGAATGGGACGGGTCTTCCCTCGGGACGTATCGCGCACGCCCGAAAGTGGAGATCCCGATCCGATAGCGTTTCCCGAACCGATTGAGCCTTGGCGCCCATTGCGCGGCATCGATTTTCGTCGCAATCGCGCGCCAGTCTTCCGAGCCGCCAGTGGAAACAACGTCATAGAACTGCGGGACGAATTCATCGGTTTCTTTGATGACGTCCGCGATCGACGTGCCGTCCCGGAACCAATCGAGCAACGCCGTGATGGATATTTCCAAGCCTGGCGGCGCCGCCTTGCGGAATTCCCGAAGAAAGTCCGCATACCGCGAGAGGCTGCCTGTCGGACTATCGATATCGAGCTGAACCCCGACCACGTTGAACTTCCATCGCCTGGTGATCGTCAAGATGTCCGAAATCCGCTGGGTGAGTATCGCCACCGCGGACAGGTCCGGTACGCCAAGTTGTTCCTCACGAAAAACCAGCCAGTATTCCCGCGCGGCAGGTAAAGAACTCGGCAATGTTTCGTACACGGACCACTGCGGCGCTAGTGCGCCGCGCGCGTATACCCCGAAAACGTCGGGCTTCCTTATCGTGCCGGCATGAAAATAGAGCACGTCCGGCGTCGCTTTGGCCGGCGCCGCTTCAGCTCCGTTGCCGTGCCAGTACCAAAAGCCCGCCGTCCATTTTGCCGGAGGCGGCTGACTCCGCAGGGAATCGGCGCAGCCGGACAGAGCGAACGACGAGACCAGCATCAAGATCAGTCCATGCAAGCGAATCGTCATTCTCTAAGGGCCAAGCGGCCAATGCAAACGCAGTGCGCGTTCATTAGAATCCCCGATTAGACACTATACGCCCAATCCCCGGCGCGGAGCGGTTCAGCCGCACAGCGAGGCGGCTCCGGCGATGCCGGCGTCGGCGCCGTAGCGCGCCATCACGAGGGGAACTTCGTTGGCGCGCGGGTTGATCGACCACTTGGGGATGAGTGCGCACATGCGTCCAAAGAACGAGCTCATCAGCTCCGCTACGCCTCCGCCCACCACCATCACGTCCGGCTCCAGCAGGTCGATCGTGTTCCCGAGCCAAATGGCCAGCAAGTCGGCGGTCTCCTCCAGGATCTCCTGGGCCAAAGCATCCCCGGCGCGGTACGCTTCGCCCACGTGCTCCGCGCGGACGCTCGCCAAGCCGCCGCCGGCCAGCTCCAAGATCTTCGCCTTGCCCGCGGCCGCGGCGATCTTGGCGCGCGCACGCACGGCGATGGCCGGCCCGGAGCACAGGATCTCGATGCAGCCCCGCTTGCCGCAGCCGCACAGGGGTCCTTTGTAGTCGATGGTGACGTGGCCGCCTTCGGCGGCGCTTCCCGTGCGGCCGTGGTAGATCTTCCGGCCGAACACGATCCCCGTGCCGATTCCCGTGCCTAGCGTCGCGTAGAACACGTTCGTGTAGCCGATGCCCGCGCCCCAGATGGCTTCCGCCAGTCCGGCCGCGTTGGCGTCGTTATCCACACGCACGGGGATGCCGAACGCCCGCTCCGTTTCCGCCGCCAGCGGAAAGGCGCGCCAGCAGGGCATATTGGGCGGGTTCAGCACAGTCCCGGTATGGGGATCGAGCGGGCCCGGCGAGCAGATGCCGATGCCCTTCACTTCGCCGCGCGCGCCGGGGACTTCCCGAAACAGCGCTTCGACGGCGCCGCGCACGGCGGCGAACCCCGTGGCCGCATCCGCGGTAGCGACCATGGGCGCGCGCGTCTTGCGCAGAATGACCCCGGCATCGTCCACCAGTCCCGCGGCCACTTTCGTGCCGCCGATATCCACTCCGATCGTGGTTGCTTTCGCCATGCGATTCGACCAGTCCGAAGGAGCATTGTGCCACGCGGCGCGGGTGAATGCGCGCCGCGTATGGCGGAAAGGGGAAAGCGGACAGCCTATTTTTCCGCCCGCGGGATCTTGGCGAAATACAGGCCCACGGCGCGGTCCATGCTGGCGCGGCTCATCCTCGCCGGTTGGCCCTCGTATTCGCTGATCGCCTGTACCAGCCGGTACACGTCAGCCGGGTAGCAGGCCCGCAGGTTCTTGGCGCCGGCGGCCAGACAACGCTCGCGCAGGTAGCGAGCGGCGTCCGGATCGCATGGGGTATGGTTCGCGTCCACCACGCGCTGGAAGATCCGGTCGAAAACCTCGTCGCTGACGTCCTCCACCAGCACCTTGGTCGGGATGCGGCGCAAGAACGCCTCGTCCGCCAAGTCGTGCGGATCCAGGTTGGTCGAGAACACCACCATCAGCTCGAAGGGGACCTGGAACTTCATGCCGGAGGCCAGCGTGAGGTAATCGACGCGGCGATCCAGCGGCACGATCCAGCGGTTGAGCAACTCGCGCGGCGAGATCATCTGGCGGCCGAAATCGTCGACGATGAAGATGCCGTTATTGGCCTTCATCTGGCAGGGGGAAATGAATACCTTGGTGGCCGGGTCCGGACGCAATTCCAACATGGCGGCGGAAAGCTCGCCGCCGACCGTAATGCACGGCCTCTCGCACGCCACCCAGCGCGGATCGAGCAGGTCGTCTTTCACCGGCGCCGGGCGGTGCACCGCGGGATCGAACAGGGTGATGATGTGGCCGTCCACTTCCACCGCGTAGGGCAGGACGATCGTATCGTCGTACACCCGCGGAATTCGTTCCGCGATGCTGGTCTTGCCGTTGCCCGTGCCGCCGTACAGGAACAAAGCCTGGTGGCCGATCAGCGACGGTCCAAGCTGGTCCAACAAGGCATCGGGAACCACTAAGTCATGGAACGCCTGCCGCAGGCTGTCGCGGCTCAAGCGGACTTTGGCGGCTTGCGCCTTCACCACCTGATGGTATTGCTGGATGGATACCGGCGCCGGTCCCGCGTACTGACACACTTCCTGCCGCCCCGCCGCCATCGCTCGGCCGGTGTTGGTCAGCATGAAACGGTAATCGTCGCCGAGCATGCCCTTGACTTCCAGCACCTGCTGCTGCCGGAGTTGGTGGAACAGGCTCTCGATCACCGGGAAGGAGAGTTTCAGGGTCAGGTGCAGCGAGTGCAGCGTGCCCGAGCCGTGCAACCAGAGGTAGCGCAGGACCAGGTCGCTGACCATCGCGAGCGGGATGCCCAGATCTTCCAGGCGTTCGGGGATCGCGGGCCGCGAATTGTGGCGGGGCGGGGCAATCGCCAATCCATGGGCTGCGCTCATGTCTTCGCTCTGGGCGGCGGGGCGTCGACGGATTGGCCGCCGATTGAAAGATACACCGGCGGACTTCATAAGCGCCAGTATGTCGTTGGTTAGTATCGTTTCAATGCAATTGGAAAACGTGGCCTCGCCGATGCGGTTGGTAGACTGAAAAATGAACATGCGCGGGGATTCCATGGCGAAAGCGGGGATAGCGGCGGCGCTGGGTTTCCTGCTAGCCGCCTGCTCCGGCGCTCCCCGGTCCGCGCCGGTCCTGGGAGAGGCGTACGTCGGTCCGGCCGAGCTCAAGCTCCGCGGCGATATCCCGCTGGAATCGCCCGTGGTGGCGACCCTCCGGCACGGCGAGCGCGTGGAAATCCTGCAGCAGAGGCGCGGGGTGTTCCTGCGGGTGCGCACGCCCCAGGGCGCCGCAGGCTGGACCGACGCCCGGCAATTGCTGGCGGCCGAAGAGATGGCCGGCCTGAAGGAACTCGCCGAACGCGCCCGGCGCATGCCGCCGCAAGGCGTCGCGACCACGTACGGCGACCTGCGAGTGCACACCAAGCCTTCGCGCACCGCGCCCAGTTTTCTGGTGATTCAGGAGAACGACAAGGTGGACGCGCTGGCGTGCGTCACGGCGCCCCGAACCGGCGCCGCCCGCGAGCCGCTGATCCCGCCCGCGCCAAAAAAGGCGAAAGCCGAAGCCACGAAGCCCGTGAAGGTGCCCAAGTATCCCCCGCCGCCGGAGCCGAAGCCGCCCGAGCCTCCAGCCAACTGGATCGAACTCTCCCAGCCGGGTCCCTCCCCTGAAAGCGACGATACCGGCGAAACCGACGCGTCGGATCTGGAAACGAAAGCCGCTCCCGTGGACAATTGGACCCTGGTCCGGACCTCTTCCGGCGAGTCCGGCTGGGTCCTCACGCGCGCCCTATCGATGGCCATACCGGACGAAGTGGCGCAGTACGCCGAGGGCCGCCGCATCGTCTCGTATTTTTCTCTCGGCGAAGTCCAGGACGGGGACGAGACCAAGCGCGAATGGCTGTGGACCACCATCGGCGACGGCGAGCAGCCATACGATTTCGACAGCTTCCGCATCTTTGTCTGGAGTCTGCGGCGCCACCGCTATGAAACGGCGTATATCGAACGCAACCTGAAGGGCTACGGGCCGGTCCTGCTGGACCAGGTGGAACTCTCCGCGGGAGGGAAGGCCAAAGCGCAACCCCCGGTCCGGTATCCCGGGTTCTCGCTCTGCGTGGAGAAGGCCGATGGCCAGCGGCGCCGGCGCGAGTACGCGTTCCTGAACCCCGCCGTGCGTCTGGCGCGCGAGCTTCCCTGCGAAGCGCGGCAGCCCATCCTGTCGGCCGCGCCCTCTCCGGCTTCCTCCGCCGCTCCGGCGCCGGCGAAAAAGGAAACGGCGGCCCAGCGCGGGAAGCGCTGGTTTCGGTCCATCGTTCCGCGCTGGCTGTGGCGATAATGCCGCTCGCCCGGAGCGACGATCGCCGCGCGCGTGGTAAACTTACTTTGTCGCGCCCTGAAGAATGCTGCTCGCCAGAGAATTCGTCGCCTACCTTTCCAGACAACTTGTCAAGAGGCTCACGGCCGGCGTCATTGAGACCAATATGCCGGATGTGGTCGTGGGGAAGATCGCGGACGTCATCACGGAGGAGTTGGAGGTCGAGGATCGCCTGAACGACGAGGTGCGCGACCTGCTCAGCCAGTACAGCGAGTACATGCGCCGCGAGTCCGTGAGCTACCAGGAGATGTTCCGGCGCATCAAGAACACGCTGATCTCGCAGCGCAAGGTGATCCGCGCCTCGGGCCGCGACACAGGCGACCACATGAAGCTGTCGCGCGACAAGGTTTCGCAGCTCTCGCACAAGCTGGTCGAGATGCTCCGCAAGAGCCGCGAGGTGCGGCTCAAGGAGAAAGACGCCAACAACGTGCGCCTGGCGATCGTGCGCCTGATGACCGACCTGCTGGTGGCCGAGGAGAAGGTGGATCACGCCTCCCGCGTGAAGATCCGCACGCAGAAGCGCGAGATTCCCGAAGGGACCGAGGAGTGGGACCTGCTGCACCGGCGCTACTACGCCGAGGAAATGAAGAAACTCGGAATCGATCTCGCCAGATAGCCGGTTCGGCGGTTCGGGCAACCGCTCTGACGTTCGCGGCTCCGCCCTCTATAATGATGAAATGCCGTCTCGGGAAACGCAGGGCGCTCTTTGGGAGAGTCCCGTCAAGAAGAAGCTGCGCGAGGGCCGACCGGCGATCGGCGCCCTCCTCGCGGTCGCCAGCGCCGAGACTGCGGCGCAAACGGCGAAGCTCGGTTTCGATTTCCTCTGGATCGAAATGGAACACTCGCCCATCACCCTGGAAAGCCTGCGAAACATGGTGCTGGCCACGCGCGGCCTGCCGGCGATGCCCTTTGCCCGCGTTCCTGTCAACGAGATATGGATGGCGAAACGCGTCCTCGACGCCGGCGTGAGCGGCGTGATCTTTCCGTTCACCAGCACGCCGGAACTGGCGCGACAGGCGGTGGCCGCGTGCCGCTATCCGCCCCTCGGACGGCGCGGTTCCGGCGCCGACCTGGCGAAAGCCTGTTGGCCGGAGCCGGATCGTTACTACGATTCCGCGGATGACAACGTCACCGTCGTCGCCATGATCGAGGAGGCCGAGGCCGTCGCGCACATCGACGAGATCGCAGCCACGCCGGGGGTCGACGTTCTCTTCATCGGAACGAGCGACCTTTCGTTCTCGCTGGGGCTGCGGGGGGATCAGGAACACCCCCGGTTAAGGGAAGCGGTCGCGAAGGTGCTGGAAGCCGGCAAACGGCACGGTAAGACCTTGGGGCGCACAGCTTTCGACGCAACGCGGGTCCCGCGATATGTGGAGGAGGGATTCCGGTTCCTCACGGCGCCCAGCGAGTTGGCCTTCATCCGAGCCGGCGTGAAACAGTACTTCGAGTCCGCGGGCATGCCCCCGCGGTAGCGCCGCCGGTCTTCGCCGGCGGTAGCGGCCTTCAGGCCGCGCCCGCTGCGCGCTTCCTCGCGCGCGCGACCCGGCCGGCGGGCTTGCGGCGGACGTGGGGACGGCCATCGCCGAGGTCGTACGCGATCAGCTTTCGGAGCAGCGTGTTCCGATGAATGCCGAGGCGCTTGCTGGCCGCCGACTGGTTACCGCGACAGAGCTTGAGCGCGCCTTCGATCATGCCTCTCTCCAGGATTTCGACCGCGTCCTCGAGGCGGACGTTGCCATTCAACAGTCGCTGCGCTAATCCGTCAAAGCTGTCTTTCATTCTTTCCCCGCCTGCGCGCCGGGCGCGCGTCGAATTCCGTTCTCCAGCGCCTTTTCCCAGGCCTCCGTGACCTGCGCGTACGTTTTTCGGAAGCCCTCTTTCAATTCGTACGGCGCGAGCCAGGCAACCGCGCGCGCCGCGCCGGTCACGTAAGGGGCGATTCGCGAACGGACAATCGCGTCGGGGGGCTGGTCGCCCTGGGAAAACGCCATAATGCCCATAATCAGCGCGATCGAAATCAGCACTCCCCGCAAGGCCCCGAAAACCGCACCCAGAGCGTGGTCCACGAACGATAACCCGGTGACTTTCAGAAGCTTGCCCAGGATGAAACCCGCCGCGGCGCCCAGCAACCCCACGCCGGCGAATACCGCGAAGAAGCCGAGGAAATTCGCCAGCGAACGGGAGCTGACGTACGGCGCCACCAAGGCCCCCGCGCTTCCGTAAAACCAGATCGCCAGCAACAACGCCACTACCACCGAGACCAGGCCGACGATCTCCCGCGTCAGGCCCTTGCGAAAACTCGCGGCGATCGACAACGCGAGGATCAGCGCCAGAATGACATCCAGCCAGTTCATAGCTCGTGGCCGGTCAGCGCACGGTACGCTTGTCGGTATTTTTCTCCGGTCTTGGCCGCTACCTCGTCGGGCAGCGCCGGAGCGGGAGGCTGCTTGTTCCAGCGGATGGATTCCAGATAATCGCGGACGTACTGCTTGTCGTAGGAGTGTTGCGGGCCGCCGGGGGCGTACGATTCCGCCGGCCAGAAGCGCGAGGAATCGGGCGTCAGCGCCTCGTCGCACAGCGCCAGATCATCGCCCACGAATCCGAACTCGAACTTCGTGTCGGCGATGAGGATGCCCTTGGTTTCGGCGTAGCGCGCCGCGCGCCGGTAGAGCGTCAGCGTGAGATCGCGCAGCCGGCGCGCGAGACCCTCGCCCACCGCGGCGCACACGCGCTCGAAGGATACGTTCTCGTCGTGGCCGCTCTGGGCCTTGGTGGCGGGAGTGAAAATCGGTTCGGGGAGCCGGTCGCTCTCGCGCAGGCCGGGCGGAAGCGGGATGCCGCACACCGTCCCATGGCTCTGATACTCTTTCCAGCCCGATCCCGCCAGGTATCCGCGCGCCACGCACTCGATTTCCACCATGCGGGCGCGCCGGACCAGCATGGAACGGCCTTCGAGCTGCTCTCGGAAGCGCGGCAGCGGGTCCGGATACTGGTCCACGCTGGCCGTCAACAGGTGAGTGGGCGTGATGTCGCGCAGAAAATCGAACCAAAAGAGGGAAAGCTGCGTCAGAACCCTGCCTTTATCGGGAATTCCCGTGGCCAGAATGTAGTCGAAGGCTGAGATGCGGTCGGTGGCGACGATGAGCAGGCATTCGCCGAGATCGTAGACATCGCGTACCTTCCCCCGCGCGTGGCGCGGGAGACCGGGAAGATCAGTATCCAGAATGATGGGATTATCGATGGAGCGCACGGTTCCTCGAACGTCAATCGGGGGAGTACTCCAAATGATAACTCGTAACGCGCCAAAGTCAATCGGGAAAATCGGCGATGACGGATGGGCCGCTCGCCGCTCCGAGTAGAATTGTGATGTGAACGATGGAGCGCTGTTGGAGCACATCGGCAAGCTGCCCCACGCTCGCGCCAATTTCAAACAGCTCGTGCGGGAATGGGGAGCGAAAGGCGCCGCGCGCGAGGATCTGGAAGCCGCGCTGGCGCGGCTGGCGGCGCGGGGCGCGCTGTTTGAGCCGCGCTCCGGCCATTTCGTGGCCACGGCCCGCAGCCGGGAATTCGCCGCCGGCCGGCTGAGCGTGCACCGCGATGGCTACGGCTTCCTGATCCCCGATTCCGCTCTGGCGGGCGTCGCCGGCGATATCTTCATCCCTCGCGAATCGGCCGAGAGGGCCATGCATGGCGACCGGGTGGTGGTGCGCATTGGGCGCATCGGTCCGGACGGACGCGCGGAGGGCGAGATCGTCAAAGTCCTGAAACGGGCGCACCCCACCGTGGTGGGCGAGTTCCGCATCGGCCGGCGCGGGCAATACGTGATTCCGCACGACGGCCGCATCCGGCAGTGGATCGAGATTCCAGAAGGCCTGGAGACGCCGCCGCCGGGCCCAGTGATCGATCGCATCGGCGTCACGCCTCTGGCGCCCGCTTCCGCGGCGGAAATGGACGGCATGGTAGTGAATGTCGAGATGCTCGAATACGCGGAGAGCGGAACCGACCCCGTCGGCCGGGTCATCGAAGTACTCGGCCGCCCGGACGATTTCGGCGTCGATGTCGAAATCGTGATCCGCAAGCACCACCTTCCAAACCGCTTCCCGGCCGAGGTGGTGGAACAGGCGGAGGCCGTTTCCAGCGCGATCGCCGCGCGGGAACTGGAGGGCCGCCACGATTTCCGCGGCATGGATGTCGTTACCATCGACGGCGAGACCGCGCGCGATTTCGACGACGCCGTGTGGGTGGATCGCCTCCCCGATGGCAACTACGCCCTTCACGTGCACATCGCCGACGTGAGCCATTACGTAAAACCTGCCACGCCCATCGACGCCGAAGCGCGCTTGCGCGGCACAAGCGTCTACTTCCCCGATCGCGCCGTGCCCATGCTGCCCTACGAGCTATCCACCGGCATCTGCTCCCTGAATCCCCAGGTGGACCGGCTGGTCCTTTCGGCGCTGCTCGTCATCGACCACCAGGGCGCGGTTGTGTCCCAGGAGTTTACGCCCGGAGTGATTCGCAGCGTGGAGCGCATGACGTACGCCGGCGTCCACGGTCTCCTCGAAGGCGACGCGGACCTGCGCGCGCGTTACCGGCCCCTGGTGGACCGCTTCGAGCTGATGCGCGAGCTGGCGCTGATTCTCAACCGCAAGCGCGTGCGCCGCGGCTCGATCGATTTCGACCTTCCCGAGCCGCTGATCGAATTCGACGAGTGGGGCGAGATGACGGGCGTGAAGCGCGCGCCGCGGAACATCGCGCACCGCATCATCGAGGAGTTCATGCTGGCCGCCAACGAAGCCGTGGCGTCGCATCTGGAAAACGCGGGTATCGCCGCCCTCTACCGCATTCACGAGAAGCCCGATCCGAAGCGCGTCATGGAGTTCGAGGAGGCGGCCGCGCATTTCGGCTATTCGCTCGGCGTGGGCGCGATCCCGGTGAAGAAGTTCGCCATTACGGACCGCCATCACGACGGTTCCAAGCGGCGGCGCGAGATCGTGCTGGCGGAGGGCGGCCTGGCCATCACCTCGCGGAACTACCAGCGGCTGACGGCCAAGATCGAAGGCACGCCCGAGGAGCGCATCCTCAATTACCTGATGCTTCGCTCGCTCAAGCAGGCCCGCTACAGCGCGGAGAACGCGGGCCACTTTGCGCTGGCGGCGGAGACGTACACGCACTTCACATCGCCCATCCGGCGCTACCCGGATCTCACGGTCCACCGCCTGCTGCGCGGCCTGCTCTCAGGCCAGGTTGCCGGTTTGCCCGATAAGGCCGCGCTAAGCGCGCTCGCCGAGGAATGCTCGCTATCCGAGTGGCGCGCGGCCGATGCGGAACGCGAGCTGGTCGAATGGAAAAAGGTGCGTTTCATGACGGATCGCGTGGGGCAGGAGTTCGACGCCCTGGTAATCAGCGCCACCAAGTATGGCCTCTTCGTGGAGCTTGCCGATCTGTTCATCGAGGGCCTGGTCCCCATCGACACCCTCCCCGGCGACGACTACGCGTACCAGGAGAACGTTCGCAAGATCGTAGGAAAGCGCACGCGGCGGGAGTTCTCGATCGGCGCCCAGGTCCGCGTGACGCTGGACCGCGTGGACGCCACCGAGCGCAAGCTCCAATTCTCCATCGTGGAACCCCGCCGCCCCCGCCGCCGCAAGTAGCGCCGCCGGTCTTCCATGAGAAAGCGGCTCCTGTCAAGCACTAGGTTTTTGGCCGGGCCAGTGAATTAGCCTGATCGCCGACCAACGGGAGGCGCTCCTTCTCGGCCTGCCACCTCCG
>JBEKHV010000077.1:0-19095 GCA_050012095.1 Bryobacteraceae bacterium
AGCATCGAGCAGCAGGGTGTGGACCAGTTTCTGGCGGGCCTCGAAGCCGACCTTCGAGCGGGCCGATATCGCCCCTCGCCGGTGAGGCGGCCATACATACCGAAAGCTGACGGGAAGCAGCGGCCACTGGGGATACCAACGGCGCCGAGTTCGCCGGGCTTATCGAGACCGCCCACTGCTCCGGTCGCCCCGGAACGCGCGGCGTTTATTGGCAGCGCTGCATCGAGCCGAGCGGGGGAAAACAAAGCCCGCAAGCGTGGCTGAACTGCGGCGAGAGATGCTCGGTGCAACGGGAAAGTAAGCACCACTCGCCCCAAGATCCGCAGAAAGTCCTTAGTATCCGCTTGCGCGGGCGTCAGGTGTGACGGCGTGAAGTACTCGCGCGGCCCGAGCAAACAGCCATAGGCTTGATGGAGAAAGTCCCGGACGGTCTGACGCCCGGCGCTCAGCAGTGCTCGGACTTCACCGTCCAGTCCGTTCGCTACCCAGTCGCGAGCTGTAAGTTGGGAGAACACGGTGACGGACGGAGAACATGATGGTCCCAGGAAGTCGTCCCGTGAAACGCCCGTCACGGAAATTGGTACTGGGCTTCAGTCCGGCAATGCGTGATACGGACCCACCGTTGAAAGCTCTTACAGCAGGTCCTGGCGGCCAAGCTTCTCCAGAGCTTTCACTACGTCGCCTACCTGCTGGGCGCTGTCGCGGTTGGCTACCAGGAGGGCGTCGGGGGTGTCCACCACGATCAGATTGTTCACGCCTACCAGCGCCACCATCTTGCCGCGCGCGTCCACGAAATTATTGCGGGAGTCCAGGCATAGGGAGTCGGAACAGGCGCAATTGCCGGCCGCGTCGCGCGGGAGCAGCTCGTAGACGGCGTTCCAGCTTCCTACGTCGTTCCAGCCGAAGTCGGCGGTGGGGATGCCGCTGACGTTACCGGCTTTCTCCATGAGGGCGAAATCGATGGAGATGTTCTCGCATAGCGGGAACCCGCGCTTCACCGCAGGCGCGAAGCCGCGGTGGTGGAAGGGCGGAAGCGCGGCCAGGATGGTCGCGGTTCGGGGCAGGTGCTTTCTGAGGCCCTCCAACAGGACGTCGGCGCGCCAGAAGAACATGCCGGAGTTCCAGTAGAAGTTGCCGGCGGCCAGATAGCGGCGGGCTTTCGCCAAGCGCGGCTTCTCGTGGAAACGACGCACGGGAACGGGGGTGGTTCCGGGCGCGACGCCGGCGGGGAACTCGATATAGCCGTAGCCGGTCTCGGGCCAGCGCGGGACGATGCCCACCACCATGAGACGGCCTTGATCGGCCGCGCGGAAAGCCGCCTTCACCGCCGCGCGGTAGGCCGCGGGCTTGGCGACCACGTGGTCGGAGGGGAATACGCCCATGACGGCGTGAGGGTCGATGGAATGCAGGATGTGCGCGGCCAAGCCGATGGCGGGCGCGGTGTTGCGCGGGGCGGGTTCGGCCAGAATCTGGCGCGGGGGGACCAGCGGAAGCTGGGCGATGATGGCGTCGCGCAGGTGGGCGTTAGTCAATACCCAGATGCGCTCGGGCGGGATGATGGGCGCGAGGCGGGCGGCGGTGGCCTGGATCAGGGACCGCCGGCCGACGACGTTGAGCACTTGCTTGGCGGAGCGCTTCCGGCTCCTCGGCCAGAAGCGCGTGCCGCGTCCCCCGGCCAGAATCAAGCCGTACTGGTGGATGTCCATCGGCGTCGGTTACTTCAGCGGGTAGCCATGAATCAAGCGCAAGGTGCGCTGCCACCGCGTCTTCGTGGGGAAATGCGCCAGCATATCGAGAATGTGTCGCGCGCCGACGCCGGAGCCCGACAAGTCCTCGGTGGATGCCGCATACGACCAGTAGACGATCAGCGGCTTGCCGATGATGTTGTCGCGCGGCACGAATCCCCAGTAGCGGCTGTCGAGCGACGAATCCCGGTTATCCCCCATGGCGAAGAAAGAGTCTGGGGGCACGACGACCTCGCCGTTCACGACGTGGTTCACCAGCATGTCGTGCGCGGCGTCGGAAACCGGCGCGTTGGGGTCGTCGGGGAAGTTGTCGCGGTAGGAATCGATGTAGCCGGTGTTGTGGTAGACGTACGGTTCGTCAACCGCTTTTCCGTTCAGGATGAGCCGCTTATCGATCAGGCGGATACGGTCGCCCGGCAGCCCGATGGCGCGCTTGACGAACGTCTGGCTGATATCCATGGGGTAGCGGAACACGATGATATCGCCGCGCTTAATGTCGCTATAGGGCAGCACGAGTTTGGCTATCGACCCCGAAGGCGCGTAGGCCAGCTTGTCCACCAGCAGGTGATCGCCGACCAGAAGGGTATTCTCCATGGAGCCGGTGGGGATCACGAAGGCCTGCATCAGGGTCGTTGTGCCGAATATCAGCAGGATGACGGTGACGGTCCACTCGGCCAGGAACCCGCGCGGCGCAAGGGGCCGGAGAGCGGGCGGCGCCTCCGGCGACGGCTGCTCCACGACTACGGCGTTGTCCTGATCCACTAACGCTCATTGTACCCGGAAAGCCTGCTATTCTGTTTCGAGACCCAGGTCCTTCGTCTTGAGCGCTTCAACCGCAGTTCCGCCGCGCGTTGCAGCCGCGCGGCGCCGCGCCGCGCTGCTCGTCTTCTGCTGTACGGTGACGGGCGCCGCGGCGCAGATTTTCCTGAAAGTCGGGATGGCGCATTTCGAGCCCAACCTGTGGGCCATCGTCACCAACTTCCGGCTGATGGCGGGGTACGCGCTGTACGGGTTCAACACGCTGCTGCTGGTCATGGCGCTGAAGGACGGCGAGCTTTCCGTGCTGTACCCGATCATCGCCCTGACCTACGTGTGGGTCACTCTGCTGTCCTATACGCTGCTCCGCGAGCCGCCGAACATGCTGAAAAATATCGGGATCATGGCCATCGTCGCGGGAGTGGCCATTCTGGGGCGGAGCGGCGGGACATGACGCCGGTTCTGATGCGGTCGATGCTGCTGATGGTGGCCTCCTCGTTGGTCGGCTCCGCCGGCGCCGTGTTTTTGAAGCTGGGCGCCGCCCGTACGAACCGGAACATCCTGAGTTTCGTCAATCCGCAGCTCGGGTTTGGGGTAGCCCTGTATCTGGGTTCGTCGGTGTTTTATGTTTTAGGCATCCGGGGCGGCCAACTGTCCATCCTCTACCCGATCGTCTCGCTCGGCTACATCTGGACCATGATCTGGGCGCGCCTGTTCTTCAAGGAGTCGTTCACCGGCCGTAAGCTGGCGGCGCTGGGGATGATCCTGGCCGGCGTCATCCTGGTAGGCCTGGGAGCGCAGTAGGCTGCATGATCGCGCAGCCGGAAATAATGGCCCCCCACTTGCGGTCTCACGAACAGCGCAACCGCGCCGCGGTTCCAGACGCCGTGGCGAAGGCGGGCCATGGTCATAGCGGAGCGGAACTTGGGTTCCGCTCCGGCCCGCGCGCCGGCGGGCCGCGTTTTTGTCTCGACGTGTCCAGCGTTCGACAGTGTGCGGAGCGGGCCACAATGCGGCCGGTATGCCGGATGAGGCAAAATGGAGAGAAGCGAACCATTGCCGAGGCGTACCGGACCAGCCGGGGCGCCGCGGGCCGGCCTTCCGCGGGCCGGCCGAATACAAGGAAGCGAATGAGGTGTGCGTGAAGAGATCGATGACGGGCTGCGTCTGCGCGTGCCTGGTTCTTTGTTGCTGGCCCGCCGTGTCGCGCGCTCAAGAACAGCCGGTCCCGCCGGCGGGGAGCGCTCCGCAGAATCCCCCCGCGGGCGGCGAGGAGCCGGGGGCGCCGCCGCCAGCCGCCGCTTCCACGATGACCATTCCGCCGCTGCCCAAGTTTACGGACGTGCGCCAGCCTGGGGAGCGGGGCTTTTCGTTCGGCGGCAGCGCATGGTTCGCCAGTCCAAAACCATTCATAGTGAAGGGCTCCGCGGTTAACAACTACCCGGGCGATACCCAGTTGCTTGGAACGCCCAAGCTCGATCAAGGATTCGAGTTGAGCATGGCGCTCGGCTCGCACAACGCGGTTCGCGTTTCCTATTTTGGGTCGCAGGCGTCCGGCGGCTCCGCTATTCCCAGCCAGCTCCAACTGTGGGACCAGTACTACTCCGCGGGCGTCTTCGTGGCCACGAACTACCATTTGAAGAATCTCAAACTCTCGTTAGAGTACTTGACATGGCCTTACCCGGCGAAAGAGAGCAGGTTCCGGCTGAAGACGCTCTGGCAGGCGCAGTACACGAGCATTTATTCGGGATTCGACGCGCCGTACGAGCCGACCACGGATGCGCTTGGCAACTATCTAACCGATGCGAATGGTAACGCCCTCACCTACCGCACGCAGGGAGTGGATCATTTCATTCTTCCTAGCGTCGGGGTGGAAGTGCAGGAGTGGGTGAGGCCGCATTTCCGCCTGGAGGCCAGCGCTTCCGGGTTCGACCTCCCCCATCGGGCGAATACCTGGGACGCCGATGCCAGCGCCAACATCCGCTTCCTCCATTACGAACTGAGGTTGGGGGTCCGAGGTTACCATTTCAGGACCTCGCCTACCCAGCAATATTGGTTTCACAGCACCACGGTAGGCCCCTTCATCGGTCTGCGGGTCTACTCCGACTAACGCCAGTTTGGGCGCCGTTTGGAGAAATGGGAGAGCGGCGTGGTAACCGAAAGCCCTCGGCTGGCATCTCAACCACTGATGAAGCGCGCCATAGTACTGTCTCTCTGCCTGCTATCCGGCATGGCTTGGGCGCAGATGTATCCCGGAATGCCGCCGGCCTATCCCGGGCAGCGCCCGTACCCGGGTTCCGGCGGAGCGATTCCCGGCATCCCCGGTTCCTCACGGAAGAGCACGGGTCCGAACCCCAACAACCAGGGGAACATGCCCATGCCGAACTTCCGCGGTCTGCTCACGCGGATGGACAGCAAGTCCATTACGATCAGCCTGGAGGACCAACGCGAGCTGGATTTTAAGCGTACCGATAAGACCAAGTTCTTCAAGAACGGCGAAGAGGCGAAGCCGGCCGATTTCAAGGAAGGCGACCAGATCTCGGTAGAGGGCCCGCAGGACGCCACCGGCTACCTCACAGCGGTCAACGTGTATTGGGAGAAGGCCGCCGCCTCAACCTCAACCGCAGGCGCGAAGGACAAAGAGGCGAACGACGTTCCCGACACCTGGGCCGGCGATGCGGAAGCGCCCCGCGGCGGTACGGAGCTCAAGCCGCCGCCCGCCCAACCCGATGCCGACGACCCCGGCCGGCCGGTATTGCGCCGCGGCAAGCCGGCCGATGCGGCGCGCGAGGAATCGAAGCCGGTTCCCGACCAGCCGCCCCCTGCCGCCACAGCCGACGCGCGCGCGGCCAGCGCCGGGGAGTCGCCCGGGCCCGCGGCGCCGCCGCCGGTCCGCCCCGCGGCGCGCAGCGACGAAGACCTGCCGTTCGAGTCCCGGCGGCTTGACCCGTTGATCCGCAAAGCCACCGACGCCGCGCTGGACTTCACCGAAACCCTGCCGAACTACGTCTGCCAGGAAATGATCGCGCGTTCTCAAAGCGAGACGCGACCCGCCGACTGGCAAGCTCTGGACATTGTGAGCGCGGAGGTGGTCTTTGAAAACGGCAAGGAAGACTACCGGAACGTCGCCATCAACGGCAAGCCCACGAAGAAGAAAATCGAGGAGACGGGCGGCTCGTGGTCCACGGGAGAATTCGGCACCATGCTGATCGATCTCTTCTCTCCCGCCACGGCCGCCGAGTTCCGGTATGTGAGGGATTCCCGGCAATCCGGCGTCGCCGCCAAGGAGTACGCGTTCGACGTGATGCGCGCGAATTCTCACTGGACGGTGCAAATAGCTTCGCAGACCTACCGGCCCGCATACAGCGGCTCGGTGTGGATCGATCCGGCGACATCCCGCGTGCTGCGCATCGAGATGCAGGCCCAGGGCTTTCCGGGCGATTTCCCCACCGACCACGTGGAGTCCGCCACGGATTATGAATACACGCGCCTGGGCGACACGCGGCAATACCTGCTGCCCGTGCACGCCGAGACGCTGAGTTGCCAGCGCGGCTCCAACATCTGCAGCCGGAACGTGATCGATTTCCGCAACTATCACAAATTCGAAGGGGAATCGACCATTCAGTACGGAGCGCCGAAGTAGGGGGGATTTCGGCGGCGCGGAGCAGGCTTCGGCCCTGTCAGGGCTCCTGGCTGTGGTCCACCGGATCGGCGATTCCGGGAGCGGCCACGGGGACATGACCGCCATTCTCGCCGAAAGCCGAGTGGCCCAGCTCCACGGCGATCAACTGGTTCACCTGGCCTTCGGAGAACTCCTTGGCTACGCGGATCGCGTTGCGGATGGCGTTGGCGTTGGACCGGCCATGGCAGATGATGCACACGCCGCGCACCCCGAGCAGCGGCGCGCCGCCGTACTCGGAGTAATCCATCCTCGTGCGGAACGCCGTGAACGCTTTCTTGGCCAGCGCGTAACCGATCTTGCCCGTGATGGTGGCTTCCAGCGAATCGCGGAGCACGTGCCGGACCATATCCACCACGCCTTCGCTCACTTTCAAGGCGACGTTGCCGACGAAGCCGTCGCAGACAATCACGTCCACGTTGCCGGCGTAGAGGTCGCGGCCCTCGACGTTGCCGATGAAATTCACATTCAGCTTCTTCAGCAGGGTGGCCACGGAGCGCGTGAGGTCGTTCCCCTTGTGCTCCTCCTCGCCAATGGAAAGGATTCCCACGCGGGGGTTGGGGCGGCGGACGATGGTCCGGGAGTAGATCTCCGCCATCACCGCCCATTGCGCGAGCTGGCGCGCGGAGCAATCCACGTTGGCGCCCACGTCCACAACGATGACGGGAGCGCCCTTCATGGTCGGAAAGAGGCCCGCCAGGCCGGGGCGGTCCACGCCGGGGACCACGCCATGCACGATTTTGGCGGTGGCCATCACCGCGCCGGTGTTGCCCGCGGACACCATTCCCTGAGCCTGGCCGCTCTTCACCAGCCGCGACGCCACGCGAATGGAGCTGTTCGGCTTGGAGCGCACGGCCCGCGCCGCGCTATCCTCCATGGTCACGATATCGGGAGCGTGAACCACCTCGATGGGAAGATCGCGGTGGTCGTCGTGCAAGGCGAGTTCGCGCCGGACGACGTCCTCGCGGCCCACCAGAATGACTTTGACGCCCAGGGTTCTGGCAGCCCGAACCGCCCCTTCCACTTCGGATTTGGGGGCGTGATCTCCGCCCATTGCATCCACGGCAATGGTCAGCATGGCGCCAAAACTCTATTCCTGCGCGACTTCCACGACTTCGCGGCCCTTGTACTGTCCGCAATGCGGGCACACCCGGTGCGGCCGTTTGGGCTCGTGGCAGTTCGGGCATTCCGAGAGGCCGGTCGGCTTCAGGCCGTCGTGGGCGCGGCGGGTGGCCGTGCGCTGCTGGGAGTGTCTGCGTTTGGGATTCGGCATGTCTTTACCTTACTCAATTCCGTCTGCTGGCGGGAGCCGGCGTAGGGCGCCGGGCTAGGCGGCCGCCAGCTTCTCTTCAGATTTCCAGTTTACGAAGCGCGCCCCAGCGCTCGTCCGCGCCTTCTTTCCTGCAATCGCACGGGGCCTCGTTGCGGTTCGCGCCGCAAACCGGGCAAATCCCCTTGCAGGCCTCTCCGCACACGCGCTGCATAGGCAAGGCCAGCAGGATTTGCTCTCGCAGGATGTCCTCCAGTACGATGCCATCGCCTTCGTAAAACCCAATTTCCGTGTCGCCTTCGTGGATCTCGATCTCTTCGTCGCGGGCAATCTCCGCCATGGGCCGGTAGAACAGGTCGAAGCTCGCCTCCAGCGGAAACCGGGCGCGCCCCAGACAGCGGTCGCATTGCGCCGTCATTTCCACCGAATAGCGTCCCTGGACCCGCGCCTCCCCATCGGAATGCGCGAGCAACTCGGCTGCGCCGGCCGCGTGCAAGGGAGACCCCTGCTCCAACTCTTCACCCGAAAAATCGATCCGTCCCGGCTGGAAAGTTTCGTCAAAACGAATCTTCCGCAGCGCCATCTCTTTGACACTGAGGAACATAAGGGTCGATCGGCGTTATCGGGAATGAAACGCTCCCATTATAGCATTTCGGCTGGACGAGGGCGCCCCGCGATGGTAGACTCCCGTATGGGAGGATCGCCTCATGGTTGGCGCGTCTCGCCATTCCGCTTGGTTTCGCCTCATGCTGGCGGCTCTGGCTTCGGCCGCGGCGGCGGCCGCCGCCACGCATGTCTGGGAGAAGCAGGAGCTGACTTTCACATCCTCTCGCGCTTTCGCCAACCCGTACACGGACGCGACGGTCTGGGTGGATCTGACTGGACCGAGCTTTCATAAACGGGTTTTCGGATTCTGGGATGGCGGCCGGACCTTCCGCGTGCGTGTGGTGGCCACGGCGCCGGGAACGTGGAGATGGCGCAGCGGCTCCAACCCGGCCGACGCCGGGCTGGCTGGCAAGTCGGGATCTTTCGTGGCGATCGACTGGACCGACGCCGAGAAGCGGGAGAACCCCCTGCGGCGCGGCTTTCTCCGCGCGACGGCCAACCAGCACGCGCTCACGTACGCCGACGGCGCGCCCTATTTCGCATTGGGCGATACCTGGTGGGCGGCAGGCACGGGCCGGTACAAATGGTATGACGACGATCGGGAGCGGCCCATTGGCCCCGCCGCGGGATTCAAGGACTACGTCCGGTTCCGCAAGGCGCAGGGATTCAACTGGATCAACATGATCGCCGCCTTCCCCAACTGGGTGACGGACGGCAAGCCCTGGAACGTCGCGATGAACGACCCGGAGCGAACCACCCTCCGCTCGGCCTGGCTCGAATTCGGCGCCAACAGCGCCAAGAACATGGACAACGAGGGCGGGCGGCCGTTCCTGTTTCCGGGCAAAGTCCCGGGTTATGAAGACATGTTCCCCGATGTGGACCGCATCAACCCGGAGTACTTCCAGTACATCGACCGCAAGATCGACTATCTGAACGCCCAGGGGTTTGTGGCCTTCATCGAGGCGTCGCGGCGCGACGCCAGCCTGTGCTGGAAGAAGTACTACCAGTGGCCGGATTCCTACGCGCGGTTCATCGAGTACGTCTGGTCGCGGTACCAGGCGAACAACACGGTTCTCAGCCCGATTCACCTCGATACCATCAGCGAGACCGTCGGCCCGGACGAATACCTGAAAGCCATCGATTACGTAGAGCGGAAGTTCGGGTTTCCGCCGTTCGGCGCGCTGCTTTCGGCCAACGCCAATCCGTCGACGCTCGAGAACTGGGGCGACGATTCGTGGGTGACGCTGCACCAGATTGGCAACATGCGCGAGCACAATAACTACTGGTACTTGACCGAGATCTTCCACGCGCCCCATCCCAAGCCCGCGCTCAACGGCGAGCCGTATTACTCGGGCTACACGGATGTGCGGCAGGGCGGCGGGCGCGGCTACCAGTACGGCGCGCCCGGCGGGACCGAAAAGGACGACCAGTTCGTGCGCTCCGGCATGTACGGCAGCTTCCTATCGGGCGGCTTCGCCGGCCACGTCTACGGCGCGGAAGGCATCTGGGGCGCGGACATCGAAGACGCGGCCCCCATCAAGATGTGGGACGCCTTCCAATGGAACTCCGCGGCCCAGATGCATCACCTGCGCGATTTCGCCCTGTCGATCGGCAAGCGCTACCAGGAGTTGGAACCCCACGCCGACCTGGTCTCTCCGAACAAAAACGCCGATCTGCGCAGTTATGAAGGCTGGGCGTACTGCGCCCGCACCCCGGACCGCGACGTCTTCCTCGCGTATTTCGAAAAGGGCGCGCCGCGCGCGCAGATTCGCGGCGCCAGGTTGAATGCCGCGTATCGCGCGCAGTGGTTCGACCCCCGCCGCGGAACCTGGCAAAACGCGGGCAGCGGGGTGTTGCAGTCCAGCGTCATCGGAATCGTTACGCTGCCGAATTTCCCGGGAGACAACGACTGGGGGTTGCGGCTGACTCGTGAAGACACAGCTTCCCGGGTTGGCCCCGCCCCCCCGCCGCGCTAGCGCTTGGGTCCGAAGAAAGCCACCACGCCCAGGATCACGGTCGGCTGGTTCGTGGTTGCGCCGGTCGATCCGCGTTGAAAGAACTTTTGGTCGGACCAGTCCTCGCGGTACTCCAGGCGGGCTAGCAGGCCCTCGGCCATCTTGCCCTCAAGCGTCAACGTGAGTTCCTTCAAGTTCTGCTTCGTGAGGGTCATAAAGCCGTTGCGGTCGCTGAACCACTCGGCGCGCGGCGAGAACGCGAAAAAGTTGTTGAGCTGGAAGTGCGCGGCGCCGGCGATTCCGGTCCACACGGCTTCGCCACTCACCGGGAATTTGTTGCGCCCGTAGTCGTAGTTGATGTAGAAGTTAGCCTTGTCGCAAGGCGTCAGCAGCAAAACCGTATCGTACAGCTCTCTCCAGCCCTTGTTCGTGCCGGTGTTTTCCGGTCCGGCGTGGAACGTGTTGGACCACGTCGCTTTCTTTCCAGTTACGTTTGCCATTAGCCCGACGGTCTTGCCGGAGTTATTGTCCTCGACGTTGTTCCAGCCGTTGGCGATGTGCACGCCCGCGGTAAAGTGGCTGCCGAACGGCATGGTCGCCCGTATGCCGAAGTGGTAATACGGAATCGCCCATGCGAACAGCAGGGAGCGCGAATAGTTCCAGTTATCCTTGGTCTCGATAACTTCGGCGCCGGCGGCAGTGACGTACTGGCCGAAGTCCACTTCCAGGCCTTTGGCGTTTTTCGGCTTTAGGCTAACATACGCCTGCTCGATGTTGCGGAATATGCCTGGGGCGAGTTCGGCCGAATGGATGATGTCGAACGCCCTACCGAAACCGAAATCGACGCGAAAACCAACCGGGTCCGCATCGTGCTGGGCGGTCAGCTTCAGCATGTTCAGACTGAACTGATTCGCATCCACGTCGAAGTTCTGAAGCTGGTTGGTCATCGACGCCGGATGATTGGCGTTGAAACTATAGTAACCATCCACCAGCCCGCTAAAGTCGATCGTCCCGACCGACCATACGGGCGCGGGCGGAGGCGTAGCGGCGGCCGGCGGGGCGGAGCCGGCGGGCGGAGTCGCCGGCGGGCTCGGCGCCTGCGCCAGGCAGCACGCGGCGAAACAGCAGAAAAGCGCAGACGTAGTTAGGGTGATCGATGTCCTCAAGTTATCCTCACAATGTCAGAAATTGAGTTTCGGATATAACCGGCTACGGCTGAAACAGCCGGCCGCGACGTGGCGGGCCGCTGGCTAATTTGACTCATTGTACAAATCGCCGCCTGTCATTGGAAATAGATAATTTGGATGGGACACATAAGAGAATTGGACTTCCCGGCCGGGACCGCGTAAGCCATACTGTACCCTTGGGGAGCAGGAAATGGACGTAGGCGGGCGCGGGCCGCTGGAGACCGTGGAGGGGTTCCGCGCGGGCCGCGCGTGGAACGAGATCGAGCTGGAGTTCTCTCGAACGGGCCGCGCCGCTGGGGTCCAGAGCGGCCTGACGGCCGTGGCGGAGGCCATCGTCGGCAGGGTGTACCGCGAACGCATCGAGCCGGCGCTGCCGTCGTCGGCCGTGCTCGCCGTGGGGGAATTCGGGCGCCGCGAGTTGGCGCCTTATTCCGTCGTGGAAATCGCGGTTCTGTTCGAATCCGAGCCATCGCGCGCCGCCCGTGAAGCCCTTTCGGGTTTCGCGCGCCTGCTGTCGGAGGCGGGCATCGCCGCGAATTGCTCCACCTGTTCCATTGCCGGCCGCCTGGAATACGGGGAGGAGGACGCCGGCCTGGCGATCGGCCTCCTGGATCAGCGCCTGGTAGCCGGCGACGCCGGCGTACACGCCCAATTCGTGTCCCGATTCGCCGGCTTCCTGGCCAGGCACGGGCGGAAGCTGTGCGAGCGGATGGGCGAGCTGGCGCGCGCGCGACACGGAAAGTTCGCGCGGACGATTCGTCATCTGGAGCCGGACATTGTGGAAGCGCCCGGCGGTTTGCGGGACCTGCATTTGGTGAACTGTCTGGCCCGGCTGCGTCCCGACGACGCGCCGGACGGGAGCGATCTGGGCGAGGCCGGGGCCTTCCTGTCCGCGGCCCGCTGCTTTCTGCACTACCGCGCCTCGGGGGACCGGAACATTCTGCGCGCGGACGCGCAGGAGAGCGTGGTTCGCCAGCCGTACGCGGGCTCCGCGACGCCTGCGGAATGGATGCGCGCGTACTACGGCTACGCGCGGGCGGTATACAACGAAGCGCGCCGCGCGCTCGAGACCTCCGAGAGACAGGGGACCTCGCTGCTGGACCGCTTTCGCGACCGGCGGTCCCAACTCTCCAACGCGGATTTCACAGTTCTGCGCGAGCGCCTGTACGTCCGCAACCCGCCGCAGTTGGAAACCGACCCGGCGATGCTGACGCGCCTCGTGGAGTTCGTCTCCCGCCACGGCATTCCCCTGGCAACCGAGACCGAGCGCCGTCTGCTCTCCGCCCGCCGCGCTCTTTTCGCCGGGCACGCCCAATCGCCGCCGGCCTGGACCGATGTGAAGACCTTTCTTTCCGGACCGCACGCGGCGCTGGCCCTGCGGGTTCTGGACGATGCCGGTCTCATGCCCGCGGTTTTCCCCGAATGGACCGAGATCGCGGACCTGGCCGTCATGGATGCGGAGAGCCGCTACACGGTGGATGAGCGCGCGCTGGCGGCGGTTGAACGGGTAGCCGAGTTGCGCGCGGCGGCCGATCCGGCGCGCCGCCGTTTCGCCGAGTTGCTCTCCGAGATCGACAGCCCGGCGCTGCTGCTCTTCGCGCTCTTGTACCGCGGCATGGGCAAGCGCGCCGGCGCCGCGGACTCGCCGTCGCGCGCGGCCGCCCTGGCGCTCCAGGCCGGCGAGCGCATGCGGATGCCCGAAGAGGAGCGTAGCGCCGTGGCGTTCCTGGTCGAACGCCAGCGGGACCTGTTTGAGGCGACGAGCGGCCGCGACTTAGACGATCCGGCCACCGCCCGCATGTTGGCCGAGCGCGTGGGGACCGTGGAACGGTTGAAGCTGCTCGCGGCGCTGGCCTACGGCGATCTGGCCACTGCCGATGCCGGCGCCGCCACGGCCTGGCGCCTGGACCAGCTCTGGCGCTCGTACGCCGCTACGCGGAGCGAGCTGACGCGCGAGCTCGAAACCGGCCGGATCCTGGAATTGCCGGACGATCTGGCCGGCGGGGCCGACTTCGTCAAGGGCTTTCCCGTGCGGTACCTGCGCTCCCGTCCCCACGAGATGGGCGCGCACATCCGCCTCTACGAGCAGAGCCGGCCCACCGGCGCGGCGGCCGGGCTCGAGCGGATTGAAGGCGCGTGGAAACTCACCGTGGTGGCGCGCGACATGCCCGGCCTGTTCGCCTCGCTGGCGGGCGCGATCTCCAGCTTCGGACTGGACATCATAAAGGCCGAGGCGTTCGCCAACGCCAAAGGCATCATCCTGGACACGTTCGTGTTCATCGATCTCCGACGGATGCTGGAGCTGAACCCGCAGGAGATCGAACGGCTCCAGGACCTGATCCGGCGGGTGGCGCTCGGACGAACCGACGTCCGGCGGCTGCTGCGCGACCGGGCGCTGCCGGACCCGAAGAAGCGGCCGGCGCCGCCCCAGGTGCGCTTCGATTCGGAAGCCTGCGAAACGGCGACGCTGGTGGAGATCGTGGCCGAAGACCGTCCCGGATTGCTTTACAGCCTGGCCTCGGTTTTCTCTTCGAGCGGATGCAACATCGACGTCGTGTTGATCGACACCAAGGGACGCCGCGCCATCGACGTCTTCTATGTAGCGTACGAAGGCGGTAAGCTCGCCCCCGATATGCAAGACCGCCTGGAAGAGAAGTTAGTAGCCGCGTGTTGAGAACGTTTACCGTTCTCCGTTTACCATTTACCGCTAAATGCTGGGCGGAAAACGGATAACGGACAACGCTTAGCGCCCTTCAGTGATCCCGCTCGGTGACCAGATCCGTCACGGCCAGCAGGGCGCGCTGGTAGGGCGAATCCGGGAATTCCGCTGCGATCTGACGGGACCTTGCGGCGAAGGCCTGCGCGCGTTCCCGGGCGCGCTCGATGCCCCGGTATTTCTCCAGCAGCGCCAAAACGCGCGCGAACGGCACGGTCTCGTAGCTGCGCTGGCGCAGAACCGTTCCGATCGTCTTGCATTCGGCGGAGGATGCGCTCTCGAGCGCGTAGACCAGCGGAAGCGTGACCTTGCCCTCGCGCAAATCGCCCCCCACGGGCTTGCCGAGCGTCTTTTCGCGGGCGGTGAAATCCAGCACGTCGTCGACGAGCTGAAACGCCATGCCGAGATTCCAAGCGTATTCGCCCAGCTTCTCTTGGGCCGCCGCGTCGCCGCCCCCCGCCAGCGCGCCGAGCCGGGCGCATACCGAGAAGAGGCGGGCCGTCTTGCGGTCCACCAGCTCCATGCAATCGGCTTCGGTAATGTCGATGCTGCCGATGCGCTCCAGTTGCAGGAGCTCGCCCTCCACCATGGTCTGGGTGACCGCGATCAACAGGTCCAGGTACTGGAAATCCCGCTCGCGAAGGGCGATCTGAAACGCCTGCATGTAGAGCCAATCGCCGGCGAGCACGCAGGTGTGGTTGCCCCACTTGACGTTGGTCGAGGGCTGGCCGCGGCGCGTCTCGGCGGCGTCAATCACGTCGTCGTGCAACAGCGTGGCGGCATGGATCAGCTCGACCACCGCGCCTAACTGGATGGCCGCGTCTCCCAGTTCGCGGGAGTCGCCGTTGACCAGCCTGGCGGAGAGCAGCAACAACGCCGGCCGCAGCCGCTTGCCGCCGGCGGTCTGGAGGTACTGCCCGATGGCCGTCACCGCATCCGCGGACGCGACGGATTCGGCGCCGATCTTCTTTTCAACCCGCTCCAGGTCGTCCTGAATCAGGTCGAAAATCTCCCGAACTGTGAAGGCGTGCCCCAGCTTGCCCAAGTTCATGCGGTGAAACCAGTTTACTCGTTACGAGCCTTGCCCCGCAAACACAGCCGCTCAAAGTTTCGCGTGGTGACTTCCGCGATATCCTCGGGCGCGCAGTTGCGCTCGATGGCCAGGTGCCGCGCCACTTCCACAACGAAAGCCGGCTCGTTGCGCCGGCCGCGGTGCGGTACGGGCGCCAGATAGGGACAGTCGGTCTCCACCAGCAGGCGGTCCGCCGGCGCGTAACGCGCCGCCTGGCGCACGTCATCCGCTTTCGGAAACGTCAGCACGCCGCCGAAGGCCAAATAGAAGCCCAAATCGAGCGCCTCGCGCGCCTGCCGCTCGTCTCCCGTGAAGCAGTGCATGACGCCCGCGACGGGCCGGGCCTTGAGCAGCGCCACGGTATCCTCCCAAGCCTCGCGCGTGTGAATCGCCACCGGCTGGCCGCTCGCGGCCGCGATCTCCAACTGGCGCTCGAAGACCTCGCGCTGCGCGGCGCGCGGCGAGAAATCGTAGTGGTAATCCAGGCCGATCTCGCCGATCGCCACCACCTTCGGATGCGCGGCCAGCGCCCGCAGTTGCGCGAAGGTCTCTTCGCCGGCCTTGGACGCGTCGTGCGGATGCACGCCCACGGTGGCGTACACGAATGGATACCGCCCGGCCAGCCGGATTCCCGCTTCCAAATCGGGCGGGCCCTCGCCCGTGCCAATCGCCACCATGCGCGCCACGCCCGCGGCCAGCGCCCGCGCGACGACTTCCCCGCGGTCGGCGTCGAACTGGGCATCGTCCAGATGCGTGTGCGAATCGACCAGCGTCACGCCGCTCATTTCAGGCGCGCGCCGGCGGGAATGTCCTCGTGAAATCCGGCCAGCACGGGCTTGCCGTTCTCCACCGAGGCGGCCACGATCATCCCGTTCGATTCGATGCCGCGCAGTTTCCGCGGCTGGAGATTGGCCACGATCACCACCTTGCGGTTCAGCAGCTCCGCCGGCGCGTAGGCCTCGGCGATGCCGGCCACGATGGTGCGCGGCTCGGTCTCGCCGATATCGACCTTCATGTGCATCAGCTTCTCGGCACCCTTCACGCGCTCGGCCGAGAGAACCACGCCGACGCGCAAATCGACCTTGGTGAAATCGTCGATGGAGATCTTGGAGGATGGCTCGGCGGCGGCGGAAATCGGCTCCGCCTTCTTTCCCAGCAGCGCGGCCTGCTCGGTGGTGGCCTTCTCCTCCAGGTCGCGCATGGCGGCCACGGCCGCCTTCAGCTCGATGCGGGGAAACACGCCCGAGACCTCGCCGATCTTCTGCCCGGGCTGCAAGCCGCCCCACGCCAGCGCGTCGAAACGGACGGATTCGATGGGTTCCGTCATGCCCAGTTGCGCCCAGATCTTGGGGGCACTCTCCGGGAGCACTGGGAACAACAGCGCCGTCACGATGCGAAGCGCTTCGGCGCAGGTATACAGGGTTGCATTCAAGTTCTGCTGCGAGACGGCGTCCAACTGGCGAGCCAGTTTCCATGGTGCGTGCTCCACGATGAGCTTGTCCACCGCGGAGATAAGCGCCCACACCTCCTCCAGCCCCTTGGAGAACTCGAAGTTGTCGAACGCTGTCCGGACGCTGCGGATGGTGTTCTCCGCTTGGATCTGGATGGCACCCCAGTGACCTCCTTCCGGAATCACGCCGCCGCGGTACTGGCCGATCATCGTCAGCGTGCGACTCGCCAAGTTGCCCAAACCGTTGGCCAAATCCGAGTTGTAGCGGTTCACCAGCGCATCGTAGCTGAAGCTGCCGTCCTGCCCGAAGGGGATTTCGCGCAACAGGAAGTAGCGCAGAGCGTCGGCGCCCATCACCTGGCGGATGGGTTCGGTGCGCACGATGTTGCCGCGCGACTTGCTCATCTTGTCGTTTTCGAACAGCAGCCACCCGTGGGCGAAAATGCGTCCGGGCAGGGGCAAACCGGCGGCCATCAAAAACGCCGGCCAGAAAACGGCGTGAAAACGAACGATCTCCTTGCCGATCAGGTGCAGGTCGGCGGGCCACAGATTTTCGCCATCCACCGCGCTCATATAGCCGATCAGGGCGTCGAACCAGACGTAGAAGACGTGCTTGCCTTCGACCGGCAGCGGAATGCCCCACTTCAACGTCGTGCGGCTGATGGAAAGATCGTTCAATCCCTGCCGCACGAAAGAAAGCACTTCGTTGCGGCGCGTTTCGGGCTGGATGAAATCGGGCTGCTGCTCGTACAGCGCGATCAGGCGGTCCGCGAAGGCCGAGAGCTTGAAAAAGTAATTCTCTTCGGTGACGGTTTCCGTGGGCCGGCCGCATTCGGGGCAGGGGTCGCCGGGCTGGGCGTCGTTGACGTACAACTCGTCGAATACGCAATACTGCCCGGTGTAGCTGCCCTTGTAGATGTAGCCGTTATCCAGGCAGCGCTGGAAGAGCCATTGCACCACGCGATGGTGCCGTGGGTCCGTGGTGCGGATGGTGCGGTCCACACGGATGTTCAGCTTCTCCCACTGCTTGCGAAACTCCGCCGAAATCGTGTCGGCGAACTCCTGGGGCGACTTGCCAGTGGCTTCGGCGGCGCGCTCCACTTTCTGGCCGTGCTCGTCGGTGCCGGTGAACATCACGGCGTCGTACCCCTGCATCCTCCGAAAGCGCGCGATGGTTTCGGCGGCCATGGTGGTGTACGTGTGTCCGATGTGCGGGGCCGCGTTGACGTAATACAGCGGGGTGGTCAGGTAGTATTTCATTTGGCTCTATTGAGGTACGCGCGGTTGGCTTCCGCGATGATGTGTTTCAGCGCCACGCCGGACGCCAGCGCGAGCTTCCGGCAGTCCTCGTATTCCGGCGCGTAGGAGCCTTCGCTCGAAACCTTGATCCGCACCACGCCGTAGGGCGTTTGCACCGGGGTCCAATCGCGCGCCTGCACGCGGCGCTCGGCGGAGGAAATCCGCAAGCCCAGGGCGGAGGTCTCGGCGAAAACCACGTGCGCCAGAGCCTCGCGGTGTTCCGGCTTGGCGATCACTCGCAGCAGGTGGCCGGGGCGGCCCTTCTTCATCAGCGCCGGCTGCAGGGTCACGTCCAAAGCGCCGGATTCCAGCAGGCGCTCGGCGGCGTAGGCCAGCACCTGGGGGCTGAGGTCGTCTATATTCGCCTCGATGACGGAGACGACCAGCGCCTCGTCGGCGCCGGTCGCTTCGCCCAGGATGACACGCAGGACGTTTGGCCGGTCGGCGAAATCGTGGCCGCCCGCGCCGTACCCCGTGCGCGCGATCTTCATGGGCGGCAGCGCGCCGAAGGACGAAGCCAGCGTCGCGGCCACGGCCGCGCCGGTGGGGGTGGTCAGCTCCACCGCCGGACCGCTCGCGTAAACCGGCGCGCCGGCCAGCAGCCGCGCGGTAGCCGGCGCCGGAACCGGCAGCGTGCCATGGGCGGTCTCCACCGTGCCGCTCCCCACGTTGATGGCCGAACAGACGATGGCGCCGGCGTCCAGCAGATCGAACGCCAGCGCGGCGCCGACGATATCGGCGATGGAATCGGCCGCGCCGACTTCGTGGAAGTGCACCTTCTCGATGGGGACGTGGTGTACTTCCGCCTCCGCCTCGCCCAGGCGGCGGAACACGGCGATGGCGTCGCGCCGCGCGCGCGGCGAAAGGTTGGCCCCTTCGATCATCTTCACGATGTGCGACAGATGCCGGTGCGCGTGCGCTTCCGGCGCATGCACGTGAAACTTGGTGGCGGCGATGCCGCAGCGTTTCACCTTCTCGAAGGAGACGGTGGCGCCGGTTTCGAGCGAGGCGATGGCGTCGATGATGGCGGTCTGGTCCGCGCCGGCATCCGCCAGCGCCCCGACGAGCATATCGCCGCTAATTCCCGAAAATGCGTCCAAATAGCAGGTAAGCGCCACGCTTTTCATTGTAACGATTCTCGCGATCTGAGCCGCGTTGTGTCAGCCGGCAGGCTTCGTTGATTCAAAAGGATCTCTTGGAGACCAACCGCCATCGCGGCGGAACCTGCGCGCTGGCGCCTTCGGTCTTCCGGCAACCCCACCGCCGGCAAGATGGAATGAGAAAGCCGGTCTCCAGCGGGACGCGTTAAGCTCCCAATACGCACTCGAAGTGCAAAAGGAGACCGGCAATGAAGAAGTTT
>JBEKHV010000078.1:0-19004 GCA_050012095.1 Bryobacteraceae bacterium
GGAACGAATGCTAAACTTCTTCATTGCCGGTCTCCTTTTGCACTTCGAGTGCGTATTGGGAGCTTAACGCGTCCCGCTGGAGACCGGCTTTCTCATTCCATCTTGCCGGCGGTGGGGTTGCCCGAGAACCGAAGTCGCCGCCGCCCGGTTTCCGCTGGTCCGCAATACCGGTCGGTCCTCACAAGATCCCTCCGGATTAACGTGCTTCTCACCCCCTCCGCCATCTTCGATTCCCATGACCGCCCTTGCTATATTGGTATTTTCCCCATGCAAATCGAGAAAGTGTACGAGCCTCGGCGGTTCGAGCCGCATTGGGCGCAATGGTGGATCGATTCCGGCGTTTTCCGCGCCTCCGCGGCGCCCTCCGGACCGGCCGCCGCGCCCGTTTTCTCGCTCGTCATTCCCCCGCCCAACGTGACCGGGTCGCTGCACATCGGCCACATGCTCGAACACGCGGAAATCGATGTCACCATCCGCTGGCATCGTATGTTGGGGGAGAACACGCTCTGGCTGCCGGGCACGGACCACGCCGGCATAGCAACCCAGATGGTGGTGGCGCGCAAGCTGGCCGAAGAGGGCATCGACTATCGCGATCTCGGCCGCGAGAAGTTCCTGGAGCGCGTCTGGCAGTGGAAAGCGGAATCCGGCGACGCCATCAAGCGCCAGATGATCCGCCTGGGAACGAGTTGCGACTGGAGCCGCGAGCGCTTCACCCTCGACGAGGGCCTTTCCCGCGCTGTGCGCGAGGTCTTCGTGCGCTTGTACGAAAAGGGCCTGATTTACCGCGGCGAGTACATGGTGAACTGGTGCCCGCACTGCCTGACGGCCCTCTCCGATCTGGAAACGGCCCACACCGACGTGCCGGGCCGCCTGTGGCACATTCGCTATCCCGTCAATGGCATAGACGGGCGCTTCGTGGTGGTGGCCACCACGCGCCCCGAAACCATGCTGGGCGATACGGCGGTGGCCGTCAACCCCAAGGACGAGCGCTACTCCGATCTGCACGGCCGCACCGTGCAGTTGCCGCTGATGGATCGCGAGATTCCCGTGATCGTTGACGATCTGGCCGACCCCGCCTTCGGAACCGGCGTGGTGAAGGTTACGCCCGCGCACGACCCCAACGATTTCGAAGCCGGGCGCCGCCACAACCTGCCGAGCGTGAAAGTAATCGACGAACGCGGCATGATGACCGGCGCGGCCGACGCCTACGCCGGCCTGGACCGCTTCGAAGCCCGCCGCCGCGTCGTGGCGGATCTGGCGGAGCGCGGGCTGCTGGCGAAGGAAGAAGAGTACGCGCTCAGTCTGGGAACGTGCTCCCGGTGCAAGACTCCCGTGGAGCCGCTGGTCTCGACGCAGTGGTTCGTGAGCGTCAAGCCCCTGGCCGAAAAGGCCATCGAGGCCGTGAAATCGGGGCGCATCGAGTTCATCCCGGCCAACTGGACCAAGACCTATTTCGAGTGGATGTACAACATTCGGGATTGGTGCATCTCGCGCCAGCTCTGGTGGGGCCACCGTATTCCCGCGTGGCATTGCCGGGCGTGCGGCGAAATCGCGGTGGCGCGCGAAGCGCCCGCCGCCTGCCCGCTGTGCCACTCGGCGGACCTGACCCAGGACCCGGATGTGCTCGATACCTGGTTCAGCTCCGCCCTCTGGCCGTTCTCGACGCTTGGCTGGCCCGAGCAGACCGAAGACCTGGCCGCGTTCTACCCCACGTCGCTGCTCATCACCGGCTTCGACATCCTGTTTTTCTGGGTGGCGCGCATGGCCATGATGGGCATCGAATTCATGGGCGACGTTCCTTTCCGTCAGGTCTACATCCATGGCTTGGTGCGCGACGCCGAGCGGCAGAAGATGTCCAAGACGCGCGGCAACACCATCGACCCGCTGGTGGTGACTGAAAAGTACGGCACCGACGCCGTGCGCATGGCGCTGCTCCATGGCGCCGCGCCCGGGACCGATATCGTGCTCACCGAAGAGCGCATGGCCAGCGCGCGCGACTTCGGCAACAAGATCTGGAACGCCGCGCGCTTTCTGTTCCTGAACATGGAGCGCTCGGGCGTCGAGCCCTGGGTCCCCGCAAGCCTCGAGCAATTTCGCCCGGAAGGGGAACAAATTCCCATTGAGGACCGCTGGATCTTCAGCCGCCTGAACGGCGTCGCCGGGCAGGTCGATAACGCCATCTCGCAGTACCGCTATCACGAGGCGGCGCAGACGCTCTGGCGCTTCTTCTGGCACGAGTTTTGCGACTGGTACGTGGAGCTGAAGAAGCTGCGTTTCGAGGAGAACTCCGGCCTGAATGCCGATTGGCGCAATATGCTGGCGGCCTTTGAGACCGCGCTCCGCCTGCTGCACCCCGTCATGCCGTTCCTCACGGAGGAACTCTGGCAGCGCCTCGCCAAGGGGCAGACCAACCGCCCGCTCTCCATCGCGCTCGCCCGCTTTCCTCAGTACCGCGCGGAACTGGCCGATGACGACGCCGAGCGGGAGGTCGGCGTCCTCCAGGAAATCGTCGGCATGGCCCGCACGCTGCGCGCGGAGAACCAGCTCGATCCCAAGCAGGAGCTGGAGGGCGCGCTGTATGCGCGTGGCGAAGCCCTCGATGCGGCCCGGCGGAACGCCGCGGCCATTCGGAAGTTGGCCCGCGTCAAGCTGCGGTTCCACGCGGGCGCCGCGCCGGGCGGCGGAGCGGCCATGCGCTCCACGGCGCAGTTCGATCTCTCGCTCGAAGTTCCCCGGGCCCAGCGGGACGCCCAGCGGAAACGCCTGGAGCGCGACCGCGACCAGATCGCCAAGAATATTGCGAACTCGAACCGCCAGTTGAGCGACGACGTGTTTCTCGGCAAGGCTCCGCCGGCCGTGGTGGAAGGCCTCCGGCGGAAACTGGCCGATTACGAAGAGCAATGGCGCAAGATCGGGAGCGCGCTGGAAGGAGAATGATCGTGCCCAACGGCTGGACATCCCCGGCGGTCTTCGAAATCGTGCGCTTGGCGCTCGACGAGGATATCGGCTCCGGCGATATTACCACCCGGGCATGCGTACCGGCGCACCAGAATGGCCGCGGCCGTTTCATTGCGCGGGAGCCGCTGGTCCTCGCGGGTCCTTCGCTGTTGCCGCTCATCTACAACTTGCGCGGCGGCGTCCAGGATCTCGACATCCGCAAGCGCAGCGGGGACCATTGCCACGGAGGGGAGACCATCGCGGAGGTTTTGGGTCCGGCGCGCACGCTGCTCGAATGCGAGCGCGTGGCGCTGAATTTCATGCAGCGCCTGAGCGGGGTGGCCACCGCCGCGCGGCATTTCGCCCGTCAGGTGGAAGGGACCAACTGCAAGGTGCTCGACACGCGCAAGACCATGCCGGGCCTGCGTGTGCTGGAGAAGCTGGCTACGGAAGCCGGCGGCATCACCAACCACCGCATGGGGCTGTATGACGCCATCCTGATCAAAAACAATCACATCGCCGCCGCCGGAGGCATCCGCAAGGCCATCGAGCGCGCCCGCTCGCTGGGCCTGCCGGTGGCGGTGGAGGCGCGCACCCGCGAGGAGCTGCGCGCCGCCCTGGAGGTAGCCCCCGAGCGTCTGCTGCTGGACAACCTTTCGCCCGCGGAAGCGGCCGATTGGATCGAGGAAATCGCCGGCCGCGCGGAGGTCGAGCTTTCCGGCGGCATCACCCTGGACAACGTTCAGGAGTACGCCGAACTGGGCGCGAACTTCGTTTCTTCTGGGGCCATCACGCAATCCGCGCGCGCCATGGATATCAGCTTCCGGATGGAGATGGTATGACGCCGCTCGATATCGGCCGCGTGCGCCGCGCGTTCCCTGACCGGCGCGTGGAATACTACTCCTCCATCGACTCCACCATGAACGCCGCCGCCGGTCTGGCCACCGGCAGCCTGGTGGTGGCCGAAGAGCAAACCGCCGGGCAGGGGCGGCATGGGCGCGCGTGGCACTCCGAACCCGGCAGCGGAATCTATTGCTCCATCGCCCTGGAATCGAAGCCGGCGCTCACGCTGGCGCTGGCGCTGGCGGCGCGGGCCGCTATCGCCGCGGCCGCCGCCATCGAGTGCGATATCCGCTGGCCCAACGACCTGCTCCTGGGCGGTAAGAAGACGGCCGGCATCCTGGTGCAAGCCGCCGGCGACCGCGCCGTCGCGGGCATCGGCATCAACGTGAACCATGCTTCGTTTCCGCCCGCTTTGGCCCAGGAAGCCACCTCGTTGTTCCTGAGCGGCGGCGGAGCCGTGCTCTCGCGCGAGGAGATACTCCTGGCCCTCATCCCCGCCATTGACGCGCACGTCCAGCTCGATCGGGAGACCATACTGGAGTTGTTCACCATGGCGTCCAGCTACGTATCGGGTCGGCGCGTGGCCGTGCAACAGCCGGAAGGCCCCATGGAGGGCGTCACCGCGGGACTGGACCCATCCGGATTTTTGAAAGTCCGCAGGAACGACGGAAGCGAAGCTCTGATTCTGGCGGGAGGCGTGCGTGCTGCTGGCGCTTGACGCAGGCAATACCAATATCACCATCGGCGCGTTCGAGGGCCGCAAGCTGGTCTGCCAGTGGCGCCTGCGCACCGTGCAGGACCAAACCGCCGACGAGTGGGGCATCCTGCTGCAAAACCTGTTCGGTCCAGCGGGACTGAATATCGAAAGCGTGGACGGCATGATTATTTCCAGCGTCGTGCCGCCCGTCGATGCCACGCTGGCGTTCATGGCCGAGCGCTACTTTCATACCGAGGCCCTGTTTGTAGGCCCGCAGACCGACCTCGGCATTACCATCCGGTACGACAATCCGAAGGAGGTCGGCGCCGACCGCCTGGTCAACGGCGTCGCCGCGTTCCACAAGTACGGCGGTCCTGCCGTGGTAGTGGATCTGGGCACTACCATCAACTTCGACGTCATTTCCCAAGCCGGCGAATACCTGGGGGGCGCCATCGCCGTGGGCATCGGCATTTCCGTCGAAGCGCTTTTCGCCAAGACCGCGCGTCTGCCGATGGTGGATTTCCGCCCGCCCCAGGACGTGATCGGCTCCAACACCGTAGCCAGCATGCAATCCGGCCTCTACTTCGGCGCCATCGGAATGATCGACGGCATCATCGAGCGCATCGTTCGGAAGATGGGGCCGGATACGAAGGTCGTCGCCACGGGCGGACAGGCCGGCCTCATCGCCGCCGGCTCGCGCTACATCCAGACGGTCGACGAGCACCTCACGCTGGAAGGCCTGGAAATCATCTGGGAGCGCCATCGCGCCCCCGAGGCCCGGCGGTGACCGAAGACTGGACGTACAACTACTTCAACTACTTCACGGAAATCGAGGAGCATTTTCAGCGCGCCCGCGGCACGGGCCTGTTTCTGCTCTCGCCGCTCGATTGGGCGCTCATCGAAACCTGGAAAAACGCCGGCGTGCCGATAGAGGCCGTGCTGCGCGGCATCGATTCCGCCTTCGAGAAATGGCGCGCCCGCAAGGTCAAGACCCAACTGGTGAACTCGCTGGCCTTTTGCGCGCAGGCCGTCCTCGTGGAAGCCCAAATCATGGCTGGCGCCGGCCGGTCCGCGGCGCGGCGCGAAGCCCCGCCGCCGTTCGCGCTGGAGGATTTGCGCTCCTATCTCGAAGCCAACGCCGCCGCGCTTCCGCCGGGGCATGAGGAGATCGCCGCCGCGCTGCAGCGCCTCGCCGCCGAGGCGGAAGCCCACTACTCCGACCTGGAAGCGCTGGAGCAGCGGCTCACTGTTCTGGAAGAGAAGATGATCGCCGCCACGCGCGCCCGCCAGAGCGATGAGGACCTGCTGGAATCGCGCCGCGAGTTGGACCGCCAGTTACGCCCGTATCGCGGCAAGATGACCGCCGGCCAGCTTGCCATGCTGGAGCGCCAATATCTGGACCGCCGCCTTCTGGAAAATGCCGGCCTCCCGCGCCTTAGCCTGTTCTACCTGCGCTGAGTTCACCACGGAGGACCGTGGCCGGGACTCCTACCGCGCGAACTCCACTTCCACGCGCTTGCTCACCAGGCCGGCTTCGTAGCCGAGGTCCAGCAGCTTCTGCACGGCCACGGGGATCACTTCGCCGGCGTCCAGCGTGAAGTGGTTCACGTACATGCCGACGAATTTCTCGGCCAGGCGGGGATCCATGTCGCGCGCGAATTCCAGAGCGTATTCGAGGGCCTCTTCGCGGTTGTCCAGGGCGTATTGAATGCTCTCCCGCATCAGGCGGTAGCACTCGCTCTTGATCTCGGGGTCCAGCGACCGCAGCAGCGCGTTGCCTCCCAGCGGCAGCGGCAGATCGTAGCGCGTCTTGAACCACCGGCCGAGATCGGCGACGCGGTGAAAACCGTCGCGCTCGAACGTCAACTGCGCCTCGTGAATGATCAGGCCCGCATCCACGGCGTGTTCGCGAACGGCCGTGGTGATCTTGTCGAACGGCGTCACCACCGCCTCGAAGTCCGGCTCGAACAACCGGCACGCCAGATACGCGGTGGTCAGCATGCCGGGGACGGCGATACGCTTCCCCTTCAGTTCCTCCGGCTCCATGGGACGCATGGAGACGATCATGGGACCGTAGCCGTCGCCGATGCTCGACCCGCTGGCCATGAGCACGTATTTTTCGGCCACGTACGGATACGCGTGATAGGAGATGGCCGTCAGGTCGTAGGTTCCCTCCACGGCCTTGCGGTTGAGGGTCTCGATGTCCTCCAGCACGTGGCGGAAAGAGACTTTGGGCGAACGGACTTTTTTGGTCGCCAGGGCGTAGAACATGAACGCATCGTCGGAATCCGGACTATGCGCGCTGACGATTTCCAGGGGGGCTTCCGGCGTCATAGAGTCGAGAGAGGCTCATCTCAGTTTATAACACGGCCCCATGGTCCACCGTGAGATTTCGGAAAGAACGAGGGACGAATGAAAAGGGCGGCCATCCGAAACGGCGCGCGAGCCGGGAGATCCGTGTCCGCAGGTCATCGTGATGCGCATTGCGCGCAGCGCCCAAACAGCCCGGCGCTGGTTCCGACCGCTCGCGACCTCTCGTACCGCCTGCTCACTTGCCGCGGATGAAACCGCCCTCATCGTAGTCCGGCTCTATGACACCTCCTGCCAGCCCTGCGGGCCGGCTGAGACCACAATGGAATCACGACCCGCTTGATTCCAGTTCCAGTGTGCGTCGGGTTGCTATGCTTGTCAATACTACTTAAGTAATCGCCAGCGTACGGGCATTTTCGCGCAGGGTTAAAGGGAAGACAGTAGTGTTTCGGAGCCTCTTTTCGAAAAACGCTTCGCTCACGGGTGCGCCCGCGGCGCGCCGCATGAAGACCTACTCGGCGTCGAGCGGCTACGTCTATCAATACTTCTATGAAGGCCAGCGCCGGCTCGGTGGAGCGAAGACGGAATTCGTGTTCAGCGTCTCGGCCGTCCGCTGGCGGCCCGTCAGCGTGATGCTGCCGGACGATGCGCTGGCCGAGTGGCAGGCGACGCGCGAGCGCGAACTATCCTCCGCCGAACGCTACGCCGTGGCGAAGCTGGCGTTGTTCCAGGCTTTCGACGAGCGTCCCATCCCCGAGGCGATGCATGATGCAGTACGCGTGAGCGTCGCCGATCTCGATACCATCGCCGGCGCCCTGGGATGGGATTGAGGGCTATGTTATGGTCGTTGGCTGAGGGGTGAATTCCATGCCGACCAGACTCTGGGGGCTTCTGGCGATAGCCGCGGCCGCGCTGCCGGCGCAGGACGCCTCCCTCTCCGCCCAGCGTATTCGCGCGCACGACAAGTTCCTCTCGAGCGACCTGCTCGAAGGGCGCGGCATCGGAGTGCGCGGCGGCCAGTTGGCCTCCGAGTACATCGCCACCGAGTTCGCGCTGGCGGGCGCGCAGCCGGCCGGAGACGACGGAACGTATTTCCAAAACGTGCCGCTGGTCGGCGTGGCGATCGGGGCCGATGCGCGGCTTTCGGCCACGGCCGCCGGCAAGACCGTGGATCTCCACTGGCTTGACGATTTCGTGGGCGTCAGCCAGCGGCAGGAGCCGCAGACGACCTTCGCGGGCGAAGCCGTATTCGTCGGCCATGGCATCGCCGCTCCGGAATGGAACTGGGACGATTTCAAAGGCGTCGACGTGGCGGGCAAGGTGCTCGTGCTGTTTACCAACGAGCCTGCGTCCACCGATCCGCAGTTCTTCGACGGGCGCGCGTTGACCTATTACGGCCGCTGGACCTACAAGTACGAGGAGGCGTTGCGGCGCGGGGCCGTGGCCGCCATCATCATCCACACCACGCCCACGGCGGGCTACGGCTGGGAAGTGGTGCGGAACTCCTGGGGCGGGGAATCGCCTTTCGTCAAGTTGGCGCCGGGAGAGAAGACGCTGGCGTTTCAAGGATGGGTGACGCGCGAGGCCGGCGAGAAACTGCTGGCGCTGGCGGGGAGGAACGTCGATGAATTGCTGGCCGCCTCCGAAAAGCGCGACTTCCGGCCCATCCCGCTGGGGATCGCCGTGCGGGGAAGCCTGCCGGCGAAGGTGCGCGCCATCGATACGCGCAATGTGGCGGCCATCGTCCCGGGCAGCGACCCCAAGCTGAAAGACGAGGCCGTCATCTTCACCGCGCACTGGGACCACCTGGGGATCGGCGCGCCCGTCAACGGAGACGCGATTTATAACGGCGCCATCGACAACGCTTCCGGGTGCGCCATTCTGCTGGAACTGGCGCGCGCCTGGGCGGCTTTGCCGCAGAAGCCCCGGCGGACGGCGCTGTTTCTCTCGGTGACGGCGGAAGAGGGCGGGCTGCGCGGGTCGGAGTATTACGCCCGGCATCCCATTTTCCCTTTGGCCAAGACGGCCATCGATCTGAACTTCGATGCCATCTACCCCTGGGGCCGCGCGCTGGACGTGGTGCTCGGCGGGGCCGAACGGACCACGGTCTACGCCCAGGCCCAGCAGATCGCGCAGCGCCTGAACCTGGCGGTGGCGCCCGACGCCGAGCCCGAGCAGGGCGAATACTTCCGCTCCGATCATTTCTCGTTCGCGCGCGCGGGCATTCCGGCTTTCTCCATCGGCCACGCCACGGAATTCGCCGGCAAGCCCAAAGGGTGGGGCGCTCAGGCGTTCGAGGAATACAACAGCAAACACTACCACCAACCGTCGGACGAGTTCCAAGCCGATTGGGATTTCACCGCGGTTCGGCAAGCCGCTGAATTCGGCTTCCTGCTGGGCCAAGCCATCGCCAATCAAGACCAGCTCCCCGGCTGGCGTCCCGGCGATCCGTTCCACCGGTGATGGCTGACGAGGACGAAGATGAAGCGCGGAACATGCCTGGGGGCGACGCTGGCGCGCGCGGCGCCGCGCTTCCATCCGGACAAGAGGTGGAAAGCGGTCGAAGGAGAATAGGCCGGCGCTCCCGGAGCGAGCCGCGCCCTTAGCTCCAGAGACGATCGTTGGACCGGCCGGTGTTGTTCCACTGGTCGGTAGGCTCGAACCAGCCCTCTCCGGGGGCCATGTGCTGCTTGCACGCCGCTTCGTTGAGGGTGATGCCCAGACCCGGCTTGTCGGGAACCGTGATGTAGCCCTTGTTGATGATCGGCTTCTCGACGCCGTCCACCAAGTCGCTCCAGAAGGGCACATCCACGGCATGGTTCTCCAGGGCCAGGAAGTTTTCGGTGGCGGCGGCGGCATGCACGCAAGCCATGGCTCCGATGGGCGTGTGCGCGCAGTGCATCGCCATCGGCACGCCGTACCCTTGCGCCATGTCCCCAATCTTCTTGGTCTCCAGAATCCCTCCCGCGGTCAGCAGGTCGGGGTGGATGATATCCACGGCATGCTCGCGGCAGAGGACCTCGAAAGGCTCCTTCAGGAAAATGTCCTCGCCCGTAAGGATGGGAATGTCCACGGCGTCGGCGATCTTCTTTAGCAGTTCCGTTTCCTGCCAGGGGATCATGTCCTCCAGCCAGGAGATGTTGTATTTCGTGAGCGCCTTACCCAGCCGGATGCAACTGTTGACGCTGATGGACCCGAAATGATCGGCGGAAAGCGGGATGTTCATGCCCACGACCTCGCGGATCTGCGCGATGAAATCGCACACGCCCGCGAGGCCTTTCTCGGTGACCTCGGTGGCCATGAACGGATGCTCCATGGGCAGCCCGCCGTACTGCGCCTGGATACCCGCCGCGGCGGTAACCTCTCCGGGCGGCCGTGTGACGTTCAGATCCATCTTCAGCCAGGTGAAGCCGGACGCCACACGGTCCTTCAGACGCTGTCCGAACACCTTGGGATCGGGCGACTCCGTGGTGTCGCAGTAGATGCGGATGCGGTCGCGGAACTTGCCGCCGAGCATCTGGTAGATGGGCACGTTATACGCCTTGCCGGCGAGGTCCCAGAGCGCCACTTCGACCCCGCTCACGCCCCCGCCCTGGCGGGCATCACCGCCGAACTGCTTGATCTTGCGGAAGAGCTTGTCGACGTTGCAGGGATTCTCGTTGAGAATCCGGCTCTTCAGCTCGAGCGCGTAATTCTTGGTGGCGCCGTCGCGCACCTCGCCCAACCCGTAGATCCCCTGGTTGGTGTCGATGCGGATGACGGGAGACGTCATGGGGACGCCCCTCATGACGGCGATGCGCATATCCGTGATTTTCAACTCGGATGGTTTGGAGTTGGTGTTGACGTTTTGCGGCAGAGCCTCCAGCGTCTCATCCGCCCAGAACCCGATTCCCAAGGCCCCCGCCGCGCCCTTCAGGAGCGAACGGCGGCCGAACGCAGGCTGCTTTGAAGACATAAGAACCCCTCTTCACCAATACTCTTACTCTGGAAAGGCCAACGATACAATCCGGGATTTCCTTTTTGGTTTCCTGGCCAGTAGTGAGTATACACCCGACTGCTTTCATTGGAGGAGAAAAAAGTACAAAATTGCAGGAAAATGGACATGTCGGATTCCGGCTCTAATAGGCGCGTGAGCATATAATCGATGCTAGCCGGGACGGCAAAACCGAAATCCTGGTTAGTCGATACTGTATGGCGTACCGGAATACGCCGGTGGACGAAAGAGTATTGCGACGCAGGGAGCGAACATCATGATGCTTGACCGCAGGGAATTTGTTCTCGCAGCGCCTAGCCTTGCCGCTGTTGCCCGCCAGGCCGCCGGTCAAACGGGGCCGCGCATCCGCCAGATTGATGTTATTCAACACGCCCACTTGGATGTCGGATACACCGACAGTCCGTCCGTGGCTCTCGACAGGGAGACGCGTTATATGGAGTGCGCCATCGACCTGTGCCGCGCGGACAAGACTTTCCGCTGGACCGTCGAGTCCCTCGTGATGCTCGAAAACTGGTGGAAAACCGCTTCGGCGGCGCGGCGCAATGAGTTCCTGGGTCTGATCGCCGCCGGTCAGATGGATGTCATGGCCATGCCGTTCAACCAGACGCCCTTCCTGAACGCTACCCAGTGGCGGCAGATGATGTCGTGGATTCCCGCCGAGTTGTGGCGCGCGGTCCACCCCCGCGCCGCCATGCAAAACGATGTGAACGGCTTTCCGCGCGCGGGAGCTATGGGGTTGCTCGATCATGGCGTCCAGCGGTTGTTGATGGGCATCAATCCCGATAACGGCGGGCCGCCCTTCCGCCGCCCCTCCGCGTTTTGGTGGAAAATGCCGGACGGCCGGCGGTTGTTCGTCTGGTTGGGCGAACAGTACGGCGCGGCCGGCCGCTATCTCGGCGGCGGATTCGGGCCGGGCGGCTCGACCCTGGCGACAAACGAACAGTCTGTGCGGACGGTGCACGCCAACTGCCTGCAGCGCATCCAGGCCATCGAGTCCGCGGGATACAACTACGAGCGCCTGATCCTGACTTCCGGCAGCGACAACCGCGCCCCATCGCCGCAACTGGCCGTCTTGGTGGCTGCCTGGAACCGGCTGGGACTGCAGCCGGCGGTGCGGCTGACGACGGCCACCGAAACCGTGCTGCAAATGGAAAAGGAGATCGGCGGCTCGCTGCGCGAGCTGGAAGGCGAGTTTACCGACTGGTGGGCCAACGGCGATGCTTCGGCGCCGCGGGAGGTGGCCGCCAGCCGTTACGCCAAACGATATGTGGCCGCCGCCCTCTCGCCCGCATGGGGCCCCATGCCGGCCAGCGCCGCGCCGGCGCTCGAAGGCATCCTGAAGGATCTCTGCCTCTTCGACGAGCACACGTGGGGCGCCGACGCCAGCATCTCCGCGCCGTATGACCTGCAGACCCTCGGCCAGTGGGTGGAGAAGAGCGAACTGGCGTACCGGCCGATGGGAATGGCGCAATGGCTGCTGGCGCGCCGCTCGCGCACCAAACTCGATCCTCTGCCGGAGGGCGTGTACGTAGTCAACACCGCGCCGGCGGAGATCAGCGGCTGGGCCACGCTGGGCGGCGGTGGCGGCCGCGGCGGCGCCATGGGCAGCTTGGTAGATGCGGCGACGGGCGCCAGAATCGAACTGCGCCAGGAAGCGGAGATCGCGGCCGCAGTCGGAGTCCGCATTCCGGCCCGCTTCTGGGTCGGGAAACTGGCGGCCAATTCGATCCGGGCGTACCGCCGCGACAATTCCGCCGTGACGGACGCATCCACCGGCGCGAGACCGGCGGTGGACCTGGGACCGGCGGGGTGGCCGGTCAACGCCGCTTGGCCGGGGATGCGCAAGCCATTATTCGCCGGCAGCCCCGGTGAGTTTCTTTGCGTCGGAACGATCCCGCCCGCGGACCGCGTTACAATCACCGCTTTGCACGCCAATCCCGATCCGGAGAAACGCGACGCCATCCGCAAGCAATCGATTCGCCAGACCGCCGCCACTTACGGCGAAACGCAGCGCTTCGAGAACCCGCATACGTTGACATACACGCAGGAGATGCGCCACGCGCGCATCGAGCATGGCCGCCGTACCTTGGAGTTGTGGAAGGAAGAGCCCCGCGCCCGCGTGGCGGTGAAGTTCGACCGGCTGTCTTCCGTGGATCCTGAACTGTTTTACCTCGCATTTGCCCTGCCGGAAGGAAGCCCGTTGCCCGGGTTCTCTTGCGGCGGGGTCCCCTTCACGCCGTATCGGGACCAGCTTCCCGGCGCCTGCCGGGATTATTTCGCGGTGGATGGATGGGCGCACTACGCGACGCCGGAGGGGCATTGGCTATGGGTGACGCGCGATGCGCCGCTGGCCGTGGTCGGAGGTCCCCATGCGCTGGAGCTCCACCAGGAAGAGCCGCCGGACCGGAATCGCATCCTGGCCATGGTCTTCGACAATTGCTGGCGTACGAACTTCGTTGCCGATAGTCACGGTCCCATGGAGTTCCAGTTCGATTTGGTCTGGAACGAGAAGATGGACAAGCCGGCGGAGATGGCCGAGGCATTGATGGCCGATCCCGTGGTGGTGTTGAATCCGGCGGTTCACCAATCGCCCGCGCTGATGAAGGGCCTGTACCGGCCGTAACGGCTTACGCCACGGAGGCGAGGAGAAAGAACGCCGGGAAAACTCCGGGGCCGCGGCAGCGCAATTTCGCAAAAAGCCAAAAATTCTCTTGACAGTCACTCTGAAAAGAGTTATCGTTTGCTGCGATATCAGTTCGGGGAGTCTGGTCTCGCATTTTACGACAATACGGCGCGCCAACGGCGGTTCTTGGCTGAGGGCGCATCCTAAGATGAGGTTGGATTATATCCGACGACGCCCAGGCACAGCGGCGGGGCGAGTAATGCGGGCAGAACGTCACCGGTATTTACCCAGACGGCGACCAGCCCTCGGTACGCCGGCGATTTGCCCAAGGTAACAACGGAGTTTATCGAGACGACGGCTGGATTTCCGGCTGTCGTCAAGGAGAATGCTTGTGAAACTTCGCATATCGATTTTTGTGGTTCTGGCCCTTTTCCTGGCCGCGGCGCTATTCGGCCAGGAATACCGTGGGGCGATCACGGGCCGTGCGTTGGACCCGAGCGGCGCGGCCGTACCTGGCGCGCACGTGACGGTGACCAATATCGAAACCAACGTGCACATCACGTCGGACTCCAATGCGGACGGCCTGTACACGATGCCCTACCTTCAGCCGGGGATGTACACGTTGCGCGCGGAGCACGCGGGTTTCAAGGTTTTCGAGCGGACCCCGATAGAAATCCGCATCAATGCGACCGTGCAAGTCGACGCGCAACTGCAACTCGGCAACGCCACGGAGACCGTGAACGTCCAGGCGGCGACGCCCCTGCTGGACATGGCCAGCGCCTCGCAGGGCGAGTCGGTCGACGCCAAGAGGGTGGAAGAACTTCCGATTCAGCAGGGGGTTCCCTACCACCTGATCGCCCTGACTCCGGGCGTGGCCCGGACGGGCACCAATATGCTGGACGAGAACCCGTATGACGGGACGATCATCCAGTATTCGGTGGGAGGCGCGAGCGCCAGCGCCAACGTGATTATCATCGACGGCGCGGTTACCGGACAAGTTTCAGGCGGCGGCAATGGGCCCACCTTCAGCCCCCCGCAGGAGTCGGTGGGCGAATTCCGGATGATGACGCAAAGCTACGACTCCCAGCAGGGATGGGGTCAGGGAGCGAGCGTCAGCGTCAGCATCAAGTCCGGGACCAACACCATACACGGCGCGATTGACGACTACGGAGGGGGAAACGGAAGCTTCGTTGCGAACAATGCTCTGAGTGTCCTCCATGGGCTTCCCCATGTGCTCACCGGCCCGTATTACCGCAGGGAACTCGGCGTCGGCGGCCCGGTGTATATCCCCAAAGTCTATGACGGCCGGAACAAGACGTTTTGGTTCGTCGGTTACACAGGGCTGCTCCACGACCAGGTGAAAACCCAAAACTTCACCGTTCCCACGGTTCCGGAGCAGAGCGGCGATTTCTCCGCTCTGCTGGCCGTGGGCTCCAACTATCAGATCTACGATCCGAACTCCCGGACGCCGGGCGCGAACGGCCGGGTCAATTCCGCCCCCCTTCCCGGGAACATCATTCCGGCGTCTATATTTAATAAGACGGCGGACTCCAAGATCGGCGTGGGCTTGCTCCAATATTGGCCGCAGCCGAACGCAGGCCCCTCCTTGGGCGAAACGGCGGACGGCACGAACAATTACTACTCCCCCACCAGGGGCCAGATCAACTGGTATACGGGGCTGGACCTTCGCTTCGATCACAACTTTAGCGATCGGAACCGGTGGTACGGCTCGATGCACCGTTTCGACCGTCACAACCACGACTACGACATCTTTAACAATGACGTCAGCGGAGATAATTGGGATACACACCCTCGTGGCGGTGAAATGGACGATGTGTACGTGATCAGCCCCAGTTTTGTCGTGGATGCGCGCATGTCGATCGACATTAACAACAGGCTCGTCACGAGCGTGGGGTCGAAAGTTCTCAACTGGAGGTATACAGCCAACGGATTCCCGGCCTACATGGACGCCTTGATCGATCCGGCAATCGAGCGTATGCCCTCCTTCAGCCCGGGGGGCGACACAGGGATACCGCCCGGAGCGAATCTCCAGTATTATGTCGGCTTGACCTACGAACCTTCGCTCCATTTCACCAAGACCCATGGGACGCACACGATGAACTTCGGCTGGGACATGCTGGTGAGAAAGGACGACACATACACCCCCGGGTTGGGGGCCACCGGCAGTTACAGCTTCAGCGGCACATACATGGTAGGGCCGCTCGACAATTCGTCGTCCGCGCCCTCCTCGATGGGGCAGGGGCTGGCCCAGATGGAGTACGGGTTGCCCAATAGCTCCTCGATTACCCGGACGCCGAGTTCCGCGTCCCAGTCCATTTCCCATGCCCTCTATTTCCAAGAGGACTGGCGCGTGAGCCGGCGGCTGACTGTAAACCTGGGCTTGCGCTACGAGTGGTGGGGTCCGGACTCGGAGCGCTTCGACCGCAGCACCGAGGGCTGGAACCCGTTTGCGACGCACACGTGGGCGCCGGCGGTGGAGGCGAACTACCTATTGCATCCCACCCCGGAAGTGAGCACACTCCCCCTGCTGGGAGGCCTCTTATTCGCGGGCGCCGCTAACGGCGGGAGTCATGAGCTGTATAACTCCAGCCCCCACGACTTCATGCCCCGGATCGGGTTCTCCTACGGCTTGACCCCCAAGACGGTCCTTCACGGCGGCTATGGAATCTTTTTCGGCGCCATGGGGGATCTGTTCGCGGGGCCGTCTCAAGCGGGCTACAGCGTTACGACAACGACGAACGCCTCGGTTAACACTGGCCTGACTTACGCCAACCCGCTGTCCAACCCGTTCCCGACCGGCGTGGTGGCTCCCTTGGGCGCCGCCTGGGGGGTCGAGGCCAATGTGGGCAGCAGCATTTCAGTACTGAAACAAAATCCCGCGGATTTGTACGTGCAAAGATGGTCGCTCGGCATCCAGCGCGAGCTCCCGGAGCGAGTCGTGGTATCGATCTCCTATAACGGATCCCGGGGCGTGCACCTGAGCACAAGCAAGGCGCTGGACGCCCTGCCGAACAAGTACCTGAGCACGTTGCCGACCCGCGACCAAACCAATTACAATTATCTGACCGCCGCCATAACCAATCCGTTTGCGGGACTCGTGCCGGCGGGAACGAGCCTGTACTCCGGCACGACCGTTCAGCGGACGCAACTGCTTATTCCCTATCCGGAATTCACCGGAGTCTCGTATAACACCCAGCAGGGATATAACATGTACAACTCGCTGCAGGTGAACGCCGAGAGACGGTTCGCGAACGGATTCACAGGGACGTTGGCCTTTACCTGGCAGAACGACATGTCAGCGACGGGCTTCTTGAACTCCGCCGATCCGATGCCTTACAAAGTGCCCGACGGAACGGACTTCCCGGTGTCCTTCGACGCCAGCGGCCTTTACAACCTACCCATCGGACACGGGCATTTACTGCTCGGCAACAGCTCCAAGCTCGTCGACTCCCTCCTGGGAGGTTGGCAGATTCAGGGAGTGGTTCGGTATCAAACGGGCCCGCCCTTGGGCTTCGGCAACTCCCTCCTGAACGGCACGTGCCCCACGTGGGCGTCGATCGCCCTGCCGAAGGATCAGCGCAACTTCTACCACGAGTTCAACACGTCGTGCTTCAACACCGTTTCGAACCAACAACTGGTGGACAACTTGAGAACGTTGCCTACTACGTTCTCCTACATTCGAGGCCCGAATTGGATCAACGTGGACCTCTCGGGAATTAAGAGGTTCAAGCTGGGCGAAAGGGTCGCCGCCGAGATGCGGTGGGAGTTCCTGAACGCCTTCAACAACGTGTGGTGGGGCAGCATCGACACGGGCCCGACCAGCAGCACTTTTGGCCAAGCCACATACGAAAACAGCGCCCCCCGCAGGGTGTACTGGAGCGGGCGCATCACCTTCTGAAAACTGGCGATGGGCGCGCAGCGCGCCCTAGGCGATAGGGCTCACCGAGCGTGGGCCCTATCGAATCGAGACTTAGGAAGCTGTTGAAAACGCCCGATAATCCATATTGGGCCGCCGATGAACGCGGATAATCTCTGCATTCTCCGTCCGCGTTCATCGGCGTTTGTTTTTTCAGCAAGCCCGTAGCCCCGTTATTTCACAGAGGCTTTCCGAGAGCTTCACAGGTACGCCGCGGGACAAGCCAAGGAGGTGCGTGAGGCTGAGATCAAGAGTGTGCATTCGCATTTAGGCCGACTTGGAAGGGAGCATGACCTATGACTAGGAACGGACGCCGGATTCTCGCCTGGGCGCTGGCGCTCGCGCCGGCCGTGGCTGCCGTGCCGGTTGGCGCACAGCCAGCCGATGAGATCCGCTTTGGCAACGCGAAAATCGAGCTGCGTTTCGACAAGGCCACGGGCCGCTGGCTCTCCTTGCGCAACCCCGCCGATGGAACCGCGCTCATGGACGATGGCGGCCTGGCCTCCGTGCTGCTGACCACCGATGGCCGAACCACCATCACCACTGGCCGGAACCACATCTGGTCGCTGCAGGACGAACGCACCGTGGGAGCGGGAGTGAAGCTCACCGGATCGCGTGAGCAGCAGGAGGGAGATCGGCGCCGCTTGATCCTCCAGACCGAGGAAGGCGACTGGCGAATCATACAGACGTACGAGATGGCCAGCGACGGCGACACCGTCGAGCGAAGCGTATCGCTCACCTGGAACGGTCCCCAGGAGACGCTGCTTCGCCATGTCGATTTCCGTACGCCGATGTCGGACGCCACGGGGGACAACCTGCTCGAGGCGCCGGGCGTTCCCAGCATCCTCCATCAGCGGCTGGCCCGCCTACCGCTCGGCAAATGGCCCCTTGTGGAGAACGGGGTCGATCGCGAGGCGACGCTCTGGAGTCCCGGGCTGCTGATTCTCCGTTACCCGCGCGTCAACGCGCTGGTGTGGACTTTCAGCATGTCCATTCCGTCCTATCCGTCGGTCTGGAGAGGCGACCGCGGCGTCTGGCTGAACGAAGAGCTCCTCGCCGCCTCCCGTATGAAGAAGGGCCAGACCCTCGAGGCGGGCACGATGTACATCCGCCTGGCGCCGGGCGATTACATGGACGCGCTCCAGCATTTCCAGGACTTCTGGAACCAGGCCGGCGTGAAACTTGCGGGTGAGACGCCATCTTGGGGGCGCGATGCGCGGATTTATGAAGTGCAGGTGGGCCCCAAGGGCCCGGTGAACCCGTACCCCACCGTGGAGGCCCTCACCGCCGACCTGGATCGCATCGCCGCCCTGGGCTTCAACGTCGTCCAGTTGATGCCGCATTTCCCCTTCCCCAGCTACTCCGTCAGCGATTACATGGACGTGTCCACGCAGTACGCGCCCGAAGCCGGCCTCCGCGCTATGATCGAGCGCGCCCACGCGCTCGGCCTGAAGGTTTTTCTCGACGTGATCATGCACGGCGTCGTGGATAAGACCCTGCGGCCCAACGCCAAGTATGACGTCCACCCCTTTCTCAAGGAGCATCCCGATTGGTTCGTCTATACGGAAGACGGCCGGGTCTCCCGGACCTACACCTGGGCGCTCGATCAATCCAACCCCGGCCTCCAGGATTACATGGTGGGCGTGTTCCGCTATTACGTCGG
>JBEKHV010000079.1:0-18657 GCA_050012095.1 Bryobacteraceae bacterium
CCCGGCGGCCATCCCGTGAGCACCAGAGCGCGCCTCGACTGCCAGCGCCGCCCCGGCGGCCATCCCGTGAGCACCAGAGCGCGCCTCGACTGCCAGCGCCGCCCCGGCGGCCATCCCGTGATGGGATTACAACGGAAACTGCGCCGCTTGTAGAGGGACAAACGGCGCGGGCCTGCGATCCGAAGCGGAGTAGGACGGATCGCAAAGTGGAAGACGTGAGCCGGCGTGGGCCGCCCGTAAGGAGTCCCCGATTCATGAGGGAAAGGAACCGGGCAGCCCGCCGCCCTTACGCGCGGAATAGATCCGCGAGTCGGTTACGGCGCGTACTTCTACGCGCGGCGGGCACAAAGGGACAGGTAACGGAAACCGCCCTCCGTTCCCGCTGCTTTATTCCGCGCCGCATAAATGATGGACTCTACCTGCAAACCCGTGAGTTTTCCGGATCGTAGTAACTCGGCAGCTACAGCTCGAATTAACAGCGCGTACCGATTGACGAACAACCTAGCCTCGAATCTCCGAACGCGAAGAAGTTCCCGAGCCGCCTTGCGATCCGCCCGCAACATCCGGGAAACCGCTACGGATCGGCGCGCATCCGACAGTGGCCGCATGACAGGTGCATCCCCCGCGATAGTCTCATCGCGATTGTGAACGCGGAGCGCCTGAAGAGTTGACGTGCTCATTCCCATCGGGCCGAACGTCGCTACTCCACTCCCGTCTCTCCGGACTTGCACCCCTGCTATACCGTGGCCGAATTTCCAAGCCGCTACACAGTGTCCGGCCTCATGCAGTGAGGCGCGTTCAATCGGATCGCTCCCGAAAAACAGGACATCTACAGCCTCAGGACCTGCCCAAGTGACAACGAGGTCGCGGTCCATACGTTGTTCCGCCGGCGTGGCTCCGTACGCGCCCATGATGCGCTACTCCGCGGAACCGAGTTCCTGCTCGATTACCTTTGCCTGTCTTTCCAGGTCCGAGATTTCCGAACGGAGAGAGCGACTCCGAGGCGTTCCGTAGGTTGCGCCGACATCCGCGAAAAGTTCGCGCGCGGCCAAATACGGTTCCGGGGCACCCGTGTAAAGTCCCGGCGTGAGCCAACTTCCGACAGGCTGACTGCTCAAAATTGAGGCTGTGTAACGCACGCCCTCGATTTCGGAAAGTGCGGCCAGTAGTTTGGAGGTCTTCCGCTCCAGTTCCGACAGTTCCGATTTCCGGGCCGCTACCTGCCTCCGAAGATCAACCACTTCGGCTCCCCTGCGGGCTAACCCTGTGGTAGCCTTGCGCCGTCCGATTGCCTCCAGTGCGGCGTTGAGAGTATCAACCCGAACGCGAAGGTCTCCGACTTCGCGCATGGGGCGTTCGTCCCCATCGAGGAAAGCGTCTCCGGCCGTGGCTTCGACTTCTGCCAAGCGGGTAGAGGTCTGCGCAAGCATGGCCGCCAGTTGAGCTTCTCGCGTTTCCAGCGTGGCGAGTTGCTCGTCAGCCTGCTTGAGCGTGAGCGTATTCAATTGCATTTCCTTTGTTCTCCTGTCCTTTGAATGCGGCCCGAATTGCTCCGGGCCGCTGCTTTTCGTCTTTTCGCTCCGCTACTGGGTGTTCTTTTGCAGACCGCGGAACTCAACCGGAGCGGCTCCGAAGTCCAGACGGGCCTTGATCTCCACGCCATCCACGTCGAATCCTTGGCGGACTTCGATGAAGACGCCCTGCTGTCCAGCGAGATAGGCGTATTCGATAGTGCTGATGCTGGCAGGATCGGCCACGAGATACCAGGTGGTAGTTCCGTTCGGGGCATCGTCGAGGCGCGGCTCCACGATGGGAACCATAGTCCGCAGGAACGCCGGAACGTCGGCCGTGGTCGCAGTGGCCGCAAGGTTCTGCGGGTTGACGATGGGAGACGCCACGCCCTCTTGGGCGGCGGATACGATCACGAACTTGGGAACAAGGTTCAAGATGGTTCCCTTCGGCCCCTTCTGGAGTCGCATCTTGGCCCGCGCCGCGATCATGCCGGCGACGGCCAGCGCGTTGGTGGTTACTAGGTTGTTGTGGCGAGCCTCGAAAAGCGGAATCCTGTCGGCCATGTTCGCATTGGCGATAATCAGGTTCCAAACGGTGTCGCTCTCCATCCGTGCGGCGGCCGTGCCGAGCAGGGCGGGAACGCGAGTAAAGGCCTGGAGATCGTCATTTATGATGACCTTTCGCGTCAAGGAAACGATCTCGCCGAAGGTTGCCAGCGCGTACGTTTCCTTGTTGTCGCTCAGTCCCGTACGGTGGAACTCACCGTTCTCGCCAACGGGTTGAAGCGCGGCGAGGTCGCTCAACTGAATCGAGTTGAGGGGCTTAAAATCCTGTGCGGTCACTTGAACGCAGAACTCTGTGAAGGTGCGCGGAGCCGCTTCGTACGCCTGGCGGAGCTTCTTGTTTGCGACGTTCGCAACGATGGCGGGAAAATCGGAGACTCCCGCCATGCCTCCGCCGAAGTTCTCAAAGCCGAAATTCTCGGACGCCGTGAAGGTCCCGGCCTGACCGCGCAGCGCCAAGCGAGCGATGGTATCCGGAGCCATCCCGCGGGTACTCACGCCGGCGGCCTGGAGACATTCCTCTGCGATCCGCAGTAGCGACATATTGGCGTACGGACGGCCCTTTTCGGCCAGCTCCGCCGAGAGCTTCTGGTTGTCGCGAAGCAAGAGCCCGGCCACCATCGCCTCGCGGCGGGTGTCAGTTTCATCGCGGATGAATCCGGTAGAACGCAACCGTTCCGCCTCCGCTCCCTGCCTTCGTAACGCTTCGGCTCCGGACGGTTGACCGAACAGCCGATTCTCGCGGGCCGCGATAAGGGAGTACGCTTCTTCGGCTTCGTTTTTCCGCTCGGCGTACTCCAATTCTTCATCGGCGGTAAAGTCGCGATGGTCTTTCTTCGCGAGCGCGTTCAGTTGCTGCATCCGGTCCACCGCATCGCCCTTCATCCGGCGGAGACGTTCGAGTAGCTTCATAATCCTGTTGTCCTTCCTGAAACTTCAAAATGAAATTTGGTTACTGAAACCGTGGCGGATGCCACGGCAGTTCTATTCCCTGCCTAGGAGAGCGGAATCGCATAATGACTCAGCTTCCGTGAGATCGAACTTCCCTAGCGCAGCGCGCCAATCTTGCGGGCTTGGTTCCGTAAATCTCCCGTCCATGTCGTCGCAGTCAACATCCGGAAGTGCCATGGCGGCGCGCCCGCTGAAGAGTAGCGCCACAGCGCAGGCCTGCACGGCCGTAAAGCCCATCCCCAAGCAGGCCTTTGCGAGCCCCAAAACCTCAAATGGGGACGTAACATCCGCGAGCGCCGATACGCGCCCTTCATGCAGTAGAGTCTCAGGGGACACCTCTCCCGCGCGATCAGCCTCGCGAACCGCCGCGGGCTTACTACCGCCGCTTTCCGTGGTTCCCTTTTGGGTAGTTCCGCGCCGACTGCGAACCCGCCTAGCGTCTGTGCGGTCTCTCCAAAGACGATCTGCCTTGTCTTGGTCAATTGAGCCGTCCGATAGGAGGGTAATCCTTCCAGCCTTGACGGCCTCATGGACGCTCTGCTTCGTGCATCCCGATAATCCGAGGCTCTTCCGGTGCTCGGCGTACTCGCTGTAGCTCAATCCCTTCAATGCTTTACGTGGCATAACTTAAAGTTCCCGTCAAGCGTCAAGCGTCAAGCACCGTTTCAAAGTTCGTAACTGGACGCAACGCGCGATATATTAACCCGCCCGCCTTAGGAGGGTAGACAGGACCCGTAATTCTGTGTTTGCAGCAACTTCGACCGTCCTACCAGTACGCGGCATTGGACTTGAGGATCAACACCGTTCCGAAGTTTCCCGGCTCGGCAGTCGCGAGAGCCTTTGCCACGACCGTTCCAGTATTGGCCTTCTGGAGCCTGCCTCCATCCGATACCTCCAGAAGTTCGCCGGCCCTGAAACCGTTTGAACTGGCAAGCGCCCGGCTCACGCCGAACAGCGCAACCGTTCCCATTTGCCCGGCCATACTCGGCATGTCTTGGAGGATGCCATCCGCGTTCTTGCCGGCGCGTGCTGGGACGACCTTACCCAGTTCATCCACCATGACGGCGCAATACTGACACGTGCTGAGGTCCGCGCCCATCTCCAATCCGTAGTTCAACAACCGTTGCTCATTAACCATTTCCGTTTTCTCCATTCGCCACTCAGACCGCGCCCCCACGTCCTACCAGGAGCGCTTTCCAATCGCGCTACGCTCCCGCAAAGACCCGCGCCCCACACGACCGCGCTCCGCCCTTGCCAGCCATCACGGTGTAGCCCGCCGTGGTCCAGGTACGTCCTCATAGACTCGTGAAACGTCCACGTAGAAACCACGCAGCGACATCCGCCTATCGGCCGTCGCAATCGTTCCCTTCGCCTCCAGTGCTCTGCGGACTCGGCGAACAACTACGACGGAGGCGGACAGCCGCTCGGCGATCAGATTGTTCGATAGGTCGCCTGAGGAACGAAGCACGCCCTCGATGCGGGCACGTCTTCGCGTATACTCGTTCACGGCTTGTTTTCCTCCGAGCGATGCCCTTCCGATATCCCCTGTCGCTGCGATACCCTCACGCGCTCATTCCCATCGGCGCCGATCCGCTCCGGATCATGGTTGCCCGCCTCCATGATAAGCGCCCGCGTCCGCCGCACTTCTGATATCCCTAGTCCCATTGGTCAAGAGCCCCGACTTGAAATGTCGTCACACATCCAGCGATATGGTTTCTCTCTTGGAATCCAGAGAGCGCAAGGTCTATTGCAGATGGCGCAAGGGTTGACAGGTAATGCGAACAGGCAGCGGAGCCTACAGCGAATCCGACGCAGAAGCGGACTTACCGCTATCCCGTGATGGTCTTGGGGTCGAAGTAAGCAACAGGCTTCTTGGGTTCCAGCGCGCTTCTCAGTGCAGCCGGACCCATCCACTCGTTCTCTTGTCGAACAAGTTGATCTATGATCTCCGCAGTCCGCTTGTCATCCGGAGACGTGTCCCTGATAATCTTCCCGATCTCCGCAATGACCCGAGGCGTGGTAGGGAAGAACTTGAGCATTCCGAGCTTTACCAGGGACTCATCGAGCGTCTTCTTGCTTAGCACTAGGGGTACCCCTTTCGTCTTCGTCTAAAAGCCGAATAGCCTCATCCATAGCGGTGCGATTACTGCGCGGGCCGTCCCCCACAGTGTACGCCGGCGGGGTATCCAGGTAAAGACCGTTTGAGATGAACGCCTCCATGCTGGGAATAAACCGGCCGCCGTTGTCACGAAGGGACCGTTTCCATTGATCCGAATCGAGATGGCGGCGCAAGCCGGCCATCAGCTTATCGTGCTCACCAGGAGTACCGTCAATGCGTCCAACATACGCCCGGCAGCTTGGTTCGATTCGCACGTTCCGCCGGCATTCAGGGTAAGCGTCCCTGAAGTCATCCCACGGGTTTCTGGCGAAAACATCAACCCTCGCGGGCTGTCTGTTCTCTAAATACGAAGCTGAAACCGAAACCGAAACCGGAACGGACGGTGTTTTGCTCTGCGGTTGATGGTTGTTTTGCTGGATCAAAACAGGCTCAACTGTCGGATCAAAAGTACCAGCGAATGTACCGTTCGCCGCCCTGCTCGCTTTGTCCGCTCGGGACTTAGCCGCCGCACGTCTGACCGAAGAGATATGAGTTTCCCGCGCCATTCGACGTGAAAAGACCGTTCCCTCCGGAGTTCTCGAAAACACCGCGAAACTTTCGAGTTCCTGTAATAGAGGTCGCACTTCGCGTAGGTTTCTACCTACCCTTAGCGCAATTTGCCGTTCGGTCATGGGCTGTCCGTTCGGCAGTTCCAGGAAGCCGCGGTGTGCCTCATTTTGATGCGCCCAGCCAAGCATCCGGGTCCATAGTCCCTGCGCCGCAAGGGATACGCCGGCCATGTCGCGCTCGAAATCTCCGGGGTAGAACCAGAACCCTGGAGATTTCCCATCGCTGACCGCCGCGGATGGAAACTGCTTCGTATCAGCCATAGGCTTCTGCTCGCTTCTCCGGTTGGGAGCACGTCGCGCAACAGCCGCCCGGCTTCAGCACGTCCCAACGCCCGCATACCGGGCATGGTCCGCGCACTGAGCTATCCAGCCGCTTCGATGTGGCCCGTAGGCGATACCGGCGCGGTTTTCGATTGGCGCCCATAGCGGACTATGCTTGCATCGTCTGAGGTTGCGGATTAGCGGGCAGAGTTTGGGTGAAGTACAACTCCAGGGTTGCCCGGTGAACAAACCACCGGCCGCCGATCTTCCGGGCTCCCGGCAACTTTCCCGCCTTGGCAGCTACGCGCAACGAATGCGCCGAAGTGCCGAATTCCTTGGAAGCCGTTTCCATGTTCAAAAAGGCCATCGTCTATACCTCCTATGTTGCTGTAGTTGAACGCTTTTTAGCTAAAACGGTCGGGGGCTTGGAAAAGAGGAATGTCCGTCTTTCGAGTTTCGGTCCCCTAGTTAAGTAATGCCGCGAGGAATCCGATTAATAAGCCCCGCGCACTGTTTTTTTTCGCTTTTAGGGCGTGAAGCGTTCAAAGGAAGCCTCTCCGGTGAGGTTCAGTCCCCGCATATTGGTAATAGCGCGAGGTCCCTGAATTGCAGCCCCCCTCGCTATCTTTTTTTCCGATTTCCACCGCAAGGGACGCGCCGTACAGGATTCTGCTCCCGTACAGTTGTAATAGCCTGAGAAGTCCGAATAATAACCCCCCCCCTCGCGGAAATTTATTTTCGGAGACCGTTTCTTACCGTTTACGCACGTCCCCGCATATTTGGTAATCGCATGAGAATCCGAAAAGTTCACACCCGTCCTGATATATTTTTGGCGCGGGGCGCGGCTAGGGACTTGGTAGTCTGGTCCCGGTCCCGGCGGCGCCGAACGCAGAACGGCCCCGGTTGCCTTTGGAACAACCAGGGCCGCTCCGTTCTCTCGGGGTCCGGAGGTTCAACGAGTCGAACGATTCAGCCTCCGAAGTTTCTTGCGCGCCTTAAATTCGCGCTCCAAACGCCTAACCCTCGCATCCGCCCTTATCTGTTCGCGGGGAATCGGCCAACTTGGAACGATTTCCCTGAAACTGTCCCCCAATATTTGAAGATCCTCGGGATTCACAACCTCCGTCAGTTTTACTTTTCCATCCTCTACCGATCCGCCGCGATCTGGATTGGACCGTTTCGCGATCTTGCGAAGCTGGGCCATAACCGCGGAGAACCCGCGCACCAGTTCCGATAATTCCGTCTGCGTCACTTGCTTCATTTTCGTTACCTCCAGAACCTTCGTTTCTTCAACTTCCCGCCGGCACTCCTTCGGGTAGATTACCGGCCTCACGCGGCCTCCGGCTCCGCCGCGATTGGCGCCTCCGCCGCGGGCCACCGCAACCTCAAGCCAGCCGGATGGAAACCGATATCGCGGCGGATAAGCACGGGAAATAGGAACCGCAGAAAGCGGCACACGTCCGGCGACGGCCCGAAGATCACCATGATTGCGATAAGGAGCCGCGACCTTAACGGTACGTCCCGCTCGATGAGGTGGAGCGTCGTATGGTCTGTGGCGCACAACCCGATGAGGTTCTTACGGGAATCCGGCCCGCCGTCACGGCGCGCTACTACGTGGTGACACGTCAGGTTGCTACTACTCCCGCACAGGAGGCATTGCTCGCCCTGGTTTGCGATCACCTCTCGGGAGAGCGACCTCCAGGCCCTCCGGTCCATCCGTTTTTCTCCGTTTCCGTGGTTTTTCCGGGTTGACCGCATCTTTGCAGCCTCCTGGTTTCCAGTATAAACATTGTTTACGGTAACAAGTCAACAAGTATTTTACTTGTTTCATTTTCTTGCGATCTGGAGTACCCTAAGGCTATGCGGTCCAAAGCCACACCGAAGATTGGGCGCCCTCCGGCCGGAGCCGCCCCGGATGGAAAACCCGAAAAAACCAGCGAATATCCGAAGCTCACCGTCTCAATCCGGCCCGCTACCAAGGCGAGGCTCGACGCCGTTACCGCCCTGGAAAAGAAACCAGCCTGGAGGGTAGTGGAGGATGGAATCACCCTGTACGTTGGGGGGATGCCGGCGGAGGATCGCCGAATGGTCGATGCAATCGCCCGGCGCGCCACGGAAAAACGGGAGCAATAGCGCCCGCTTATGGATTCTCTGGCGGCCCTCCGGTCCTTTCCCTCAAGCCACGGCCCGGAATCGCGCCCACGGCGCGCTATCGCGCAACCGCGGGGATTCTCAAGCGCGGGGCGGTAGGCCGCAGTTCCGTTCCCACTGCTCGTAGGCTAGGCGGGTGATGAGCCATCGTTTCCCGATCCGGATACCCGGAAGGCGGCCATCTTCCAACATGCTGTAGACGGACATTTTGCCGATAGCCAGGCGCGAAGCGATTTCAGCCACGGAGAGGCGGTGCTTCATCGGGCCGCCGGCCGGATCGTGAACGGGTGCGAGTTCGCTCATTCCATCCAAAATCCTAGCAGTTTCCTTTGGGAGTGCCTCGATTCGCCTTTCGCGCTACCCTTGCGGCGATTCTGGGATTGCGGGGGTCTTATGCCCTCGGCAACCGTCACGGAATCGCGCTACGGGGATCTGAGGCTTGACGGTGGGGTATCTCTGGCGAGTCGCCGTGCTACTGGCAAGGCCAGTACATGACGGGTTTGCGAAGTGTCGGGCGCCCGTGCTATTCAAGGATCGGGACGGTAGCGCGTTGTATGCGGAGGATGGCCGAATCCAGGGAAGCGGAAAGGCACGTAGACGGCGAACTGTTAGAGCGGTACGCAATGGACCGAACCACGGAAACCGAAGCCGCCCCCATTGAGGAGCATCTGCTGGTTTGCAGCCGTTGCCGTGACCGCCTATCGGACCTTGACGCCTACATCCCTGCAATCCGCGCCGCGCTCCGCAAACTTGGAGAGCCGCTCTGCCGGCGCGCCGGAAATGGAGTCTGATAGTATTTTTGGGAGTTCAGCGCCCTGGACTCCCGGCCCTCCGTTCCTGCCCTGAGAGCGCACGCCTTTCGCCGATCAGCTCCTACCCCCCGTCCCGAAATTCTCACGGGCGCCACGGCCTCCGCGAGGCGCGCCCTTGCGCTGCGCGGATGAGCCGAATGGCGCGTACCTGGGGAACTGGTCCGCTAGGGGGAAAGCCCCACGCGCCGAGCGGTTCTAACGCTCCACCGTGCCCACCTTGGGGGTATTTCCTCCGGCGGGGTGGGCAAAGTATTGGGCAAAGTCGGCTTTGCGTCGTAAAGCTATGTGGCGTTAAGTGCTTTGTTTTGTGGTGAGCGCGGAAGGAATCGAACCTTCAACCTAGTGATTAAGAGTCACTTGCTCTGCCAATTGAGCTACGCGCCCGGCTCGGTCTGGACCTGATGGAAATTCGGCGCGGCCCCGGCGCCACGTGCCGATTATATCATCCCGCATGAACTTGTCACGCCAGTTTTGCGGGCTCCTCCAGACCGAGCGCCGCGGCCGCAATCTGCGCGATGTCCAGAAGCCGCGGCGGCGGGCCCGGAGGGCGCGCCATCGGCCCGCCTAGCGCGTCGCGGAACATCGATTGGCAAAACGGGCAGGCGGTGGCGATCACCTGCGCGCCCACAGCCGCCAGCTCCTCGGCGCGCTCCACGTTGATCCGTTTGCCTGGCTCCTCGCCCAGGAACATCTGCCCGCCGCCCGCTCCGCAGCAGAACGACCGCTCGCGCGTGCGGCGCGGCTCCACGACGTCGGCGAAACGGGCGGCCACGGCGCGCGGCTCGTCGCACACGCCGCGGTAACGCGAAAGGTAACAGGGGTCGTGAAACACCACCGTCTCGCGCGGCCCCGCGTTGCCGTGCGGGCCGGCGGGCAGGCGCGGCAGCAGGCGGGCCAGCAGCTCGCTGTGATGCTCCATCGCGAACCCGGCGCCGAATTCCCGCCAGTCCACGCCGATGGCTTGCACGCAATGCGGACAAATCGAAACCATCTTGCGGACGCCCGCCGCGCGCAGCGTTTCGATGTTCGCCTCGGCGGCCTGGGCGAAAGCCAGATCGTTACCCAGGCGGCGGGCCGGATCGCCGGTGCACTTTTCGTTCCGCAAGACGCCGAAAGTCACGCCCGCCGCACGCAGCACGCGCGCCAGCGCCCCGACAATCTCGCGTCCCTGCGGGTCGTAGGACCCCATGCATCCCAGCCAGAGGCAGTATTCCTGGGAGCCGTCGAATTCCGGCAGTCCGGCCTTCTCGATGAACCGGCGCCGCTCGCCGGCGGCGAACCCCAGCGCATTGCCGCTGCGTTCCAGGTGGACGAACAGCGCCGCGCCGTGCGGGTTTTCCCACCGGCCCGTGTTCACAGCGCCGCGCCGCAGGCCGATCAGGATGGGCAGGTGCTGCACTCCCACCGGGCACTGAAACTCGCATCCCCCGCAGGTGGTGCATTGGAACGCAGCCTCCTCGGAAATGCGCTTTCCCAGGAGCGGCGTTGCGCTGCCAGGCCCGGCTTCGCCCAGATAGGCGCGCAGTCCGAGAATCACCTCCTTGGGGTTGAGGATCTTCCCCGTGTTGGCGGCCGGGCAGTGCTCCGTGCAGCGGCCGCACTCCACGCAGGCATAGGCCTGGAGGGCGTCGATGCGTGTGACATCCCGGCCGGCGGAGAGGCCGAAATCCTCGTCGCCCGCGAGCGGCGGAATGCGGCTGAATCCGGCGCGGCGCAGGAATACGGCTACCGGTCCCAGCGCCAGGTGCAGATGCTTGCTGCGAGGAATCAGCGGAAGGAACGCCAGCAGCGTCAGGGTGTGCAGCCACCAGTTCGCCCGACCGGCGGCGCTCGCCTCGGGGAGCCGCAGGCCGGCCAGGTAGGTGGCCATCAGCAGAAAAATCAACCCGGCGATGACGCCCGATTCCGCCGAGAGCGGCCCCAGCCACACCGGCCGCGCGACAAAACGGCGCACGAACAGCCCCGCGATCGCGACCGTCACCAGCGCCGCCCACGCCGCCACGAAATCGAAGTAGAAGCGTCCGAAACCTCCGGCCGGGGAGAGAAACTCGGCGCCGAATCCCGCGGCGACGTGGTTGATGGTCGCCAGCGCGAACGCGCAAAAGCCCCAAAATACGAGCGCGTGCGCGAGGCCCGCGAGCGGCCTGTGCCGGATCACTTTGCCCTGCGCCAAAACCTCCCACAGGAACTGGCGGATGCGCGGCCCGACCGGCCGGACGCGGAAATCCGGCGTGGGCCGCGCGCCGCGGATCGCGCGCAACACCCTGCCCAGCCGCAGCCAGAAGAGTCCCAGCGAGGCGGCGCACAGAGCGGCCAGAATCGCCCGTTCGGCCCAGGAAACGCCCGTCATAGCGGCAGTTTCGACTGTAACATGCGGAATCCGGCCGGCTCCGCTAGAATAGGCGTGGAGGAATAACGTTGCGCATTGTTGTGTCCGGCGCCGCCGGATTTATCGGGTCGAACTTGTGCGATTTCCTGCTGGAAAGAGGCCACACAGTGGAGGCGCTCGATAATTTCCTGACCGGCCACCGGCGCAACATCGCCCATTTGGAAGGCGAGCGGCGCTTCCACTTTCGCCAGCAGGATGTCACCCAACCCTTCGCCATTGAGGGGCCGGTGGATGGCGTGCTCCACATGGCGTCGGCCGCCAGCCCGAAGGATTATCTGGAGCACCCTATCGAGACGCTCGACTCCGGTTCCCTGGGGACGCGCCGCATGTTGGATCTGGCCTGGGAAAAGGGCGCCCGCTTTCTGCTCACTTCCACCTCCGAGTGCTACGGCGATCCGCTGGTGCATCCGCAGGTGGAAAGCTACTGGGGCAACGTGAACCCGGTGGGGCCACGCTCCTGTTACGACGAAAGCAAGCGTTTCGCCGAGGCCTTGACCATGGCCTACCACCGCGTCCACGGCGTTCGGACCAACATCGCGCGCATTTTCAACACGTACGGGCCCCGCATGAAACTGAACGACGGCCGCGTCGTGCCGGCGTTCCTCGACCAGGCTCTGCGGGGCGAGCCGCTGACCGTATTCGGCGACGGCTCGCAAACGCGCAGCTTCTGCTACGTGAGCGATATGGTGGAGGGCCTCTGCCGCCTGATGTTCTCCGAGGAACGCTACCCGGTGAACCTGGGGAATCCGGTCGAGTTGACCATTCTGGAGTTCGCGGCGGCGATCCACAATCTGACGGGAAGCGCATCCCGCATCGTCTTCCAGCCGCTGCCCGAGGACGACCCCAAGCAGCGCCAACCGGACATCGGCAAAGCGAGGGCTTTGCTCGGCTGGGAGCCGAAGGTCCCGCTGGCGGAGGGGCTGCGGCGGACCATCGAGTATTTTCGGGGAATCCACCAGCCGGACGAGGCCAGGGCGGCGTCGTAATCGGCGGCCAGGGCGGAGAAGCCAAGAAAACCCGGCGTCTCAGCGGCTCGGCGGCGGATTCCGTGCGGCGTACGGACGGATCGGGCCCCGCCAATGGCTTCCGATATTATGGAGAGGTGTTCCCGCGGCGGTGGTATTTTCCGGCGTTTCTGACCGCTTCCGCGGTTTGTTGGGCCCAGTGGTACGCCGCCCCCGCCGGCATTCGCCCCGCGTCGCGGCAACCAGACGCCTCCATTCTGCCGGGCGGGCGCATCCTCGCGCCGGCCGGAGACCAGTATGTCACCGGGCCGGGCCCTTTTGGTCTCGCCGTGAGCGCTTCGGGCCGGACGGCCGCCACCGCCAACGCCGGACCCGAGGCCAATTCGCTCACGGTCCTGGAGCGCGCCGGCGCCAGCCGTTGGGCCGTGCGCCAGTTGCCCGCGAGCGCCTCCACCACCACCCAGCGGGCCAGCGACGCGGATTGGCGCAGCGTTTCCCTGGGGCTGGTCTTCTCCGGCGAGCACGAAGCGTTCGTTTCCGAAGGCAACTCCGGGCGCATCAGCCTGCTGGACTGGAGCGCCGGCAGCCGCCGCTCCATCGATCTGGATGGCTTCGGCTTCCGCGACAGCTTCGCCGGCGACCTGGCCTTCGACGCGGCGAGCCGCCTGCTCTACGCCGCCGATCAGGCCAACTTTCGCATCGCCGTGATCGAGGCGCGCTCGCGGCGGGTGATCGCCTCGGCGCGCGTCGGCCGCCTGCCGTTCGCGCTGGCCCTCTCGCCGGACCGCCGCACGCTGTATGTCGCCAACGTGGGGATGTTCCAGTACAGCGCCATTCCCGGCGCCGATCCGGCGCAGGCGCGCGCCACGGGCCTGCCCTTTCCGGCATTCGGCTTCCCCAGCGCCGAGGCCACGGCCGGCGCGGAGCGCACGACGGCCAACGGACCGGTGATGGTCCCCGGCCTGGGCGATCCCAACGCGCCCGAATCGAATTCGCTGTGCGTGGTGGACGTGGCGGACCCGTCCCTGCCGAAGGTCGAGGCGTTTGTCCGCACCGGAGTTCCGTATGGGGAAGGGAGCGAGAGTGGAAGCAGTCCATCGGGCGTGGCGGCGGGCGGCGGGCACGTCTTCGTCTCCAACGCGAGCAACGATTCCATCACGGTGATCGACGCCGCTACGAACCGCGTCGAGGCGGAGATTCCGCTCCGCATTCCGGGTCTGGAAGCGCTGCGCGGCGCGCTGCCTATCGGCATGGCGTATCACGAGCCCTCCGGGCTGCTGCTGGTGGCGGAGGCGGGCATCAACGCCGTCGGGGTGGTCGATCCGCGCCAGCGCCGCGTGCTGGGCCACATACCCGTGGGCTGGTTTCCGACGCGCGTCGTCATTGACCGCGACACGGTATTCGTGGCCAATGCCAGGGGGCGAGGCTCCGGACCCAACGCTCCACGCGGCGGTGTTCCGCGCCAGGGATCGGTCTCCGTGTTCCCCATGCCCAAGCCCGAGGAACTCGCGGCGCAAACCGCATTCGTCATGGAGGCCAACGGATTCCGCCCGCGAACGCAGGAGCCGGCTCCATTGCCCGCCGGCGTTCGCCACGTGGTTCTCATCGTCAAGGAGAACCGCACATACGACGAAGTGTTCGGCGACATCCCCTCGGCGTCTAACGGCCCGGCGATGGGGGACCCCGGCCTGGCGCGCTTCGGAACGCGCGGCTACGTCGACGGGCGGCGGCAGCGCTTGAGCATCAAGGACGCCAACGTCGCCCCCAACCACCACGCCATCGCCCGCCAGTGGACCTTCAGCGACAACTTCTACGCGGATTCCGACGTCAGCGTGGACGGCCACCATTGGCTGGTGGGCGCCTACCCCAACGCCTGGACCGAGAGTTCCCTGATGGCCGCCTACGGCGAAGGCGGAAAAGACTTCCGTTGGGGCGACGCTCCGGGGCGGCTGGTCTTCGCCGGGTCCGACGCGTCGGTTCATCCCGAGGAGCAGGAGCAGGGCGGCGCCATCTGGCATCACCTGGCGCGCCACGGCGTCTCTTTCCTGAACTTCGGCGAGGGGTTTGAGCTGGCCGGAGTGGATGAAGGCGAGGACCTGGAGCCGACCGGCGCGCGCTTCCTTACCAACGTCCCCATGCCGGAGCCGCTCTACGGCAACACCTCGCGCGAGTATCCGGGGTTCAACATGAACATCCCGGATCAGTACCGCGCCTCGCAGTTCATTCGCGAGATCGAGGAGCGCTACGTCCAGCCCGGCGTGGAACTGCCGCGCTTCCTTTTCATCCACCTGCCCAACGATCACATGGCCAAGGCGCGGCCCGCGGACGGCTACCCCTACGAGGAATCGTTCGTGGTGGATAACGACCTCGCCCTGGGGCGCATCCTGGAATACCTTTCGGGCACAAAGTGGTGGAAAGAGATGGCGGTGTTCGTGACGGAGGACGACCCGCAGGGCGGCGTGGACCACATCGACGAGCACCGCATTCCCCTGCTGTGCGCGGGTCCGTGGTGCAGGAAGAACTACGTCTCGCACACGAACGCCAGTTTCCCCGGCCTCCTGAAGACGATCTTCCGCCTGCTCTCCCTGCCGCCCTTGAACCTCTACGACGCGTCCGCGGCCGACCTGAGCGACTGCTTCACCGCGCGGCCCGATTTCGCCCGCTACAAGGCGCTCCCGGTGGACACGCGCATCTTCGACCCCGCCGCCGCGCGCCAGGCGAAACCCGGCACGCCGTCGCCGAAAATGGACGATCCGGAGGAGATACGCCGTCAGCGGCGGTAGGCGACCGGGGAGCGCTGGGCGTTCAGGCGATTGGCTTGGATTTGAGCGGGTGTTGCCATGGGGGGACCTCCGAGACCAGAGTAACTGGCGAGCGGGGCGGGTCAAGGGGGCTTTGCCTGGAAGTGATTGATGGGGAAGGAGCGAAAAACTTCAAGGTGGTGTCAATGGGTCGCTACGCCCGGCCACAGAGGGGGATGAAAACGGGTTCGGCCAGAGGGACATTGCAAGTATGCCCGGGTGATTGAGGCCGGGTACGGTCTGGCAATGCGAAGGAGGAGATCTCAGATGCGTAAGGGACCAAAGATCAACGGGCTAACAGGGGCCGTTTTCCAAGGACCGACCCTCGGGGAGCTGCTTGCGGGTGGGCGTTTCCGGCCGAGCTGACGTGACGGGGACATATCAGGATCAATGTCCAGAAGTCGTTTTGGGGCCACTTCTACGATAATCCCACCTTATCGTGACCTTGCGCCTTCCCGCCCTTACTGAGAACAGGAAAGCGGTCTGCTCCGCGAGCCGATTTGCGGAAGGATGCCTGATCTCTGCATGAGTCTGCCAATCGAGCCGACTAAGAACGCGACGATGTACGACGGCAGCAACCAAGGGTACCACCATGGCATCGGAGTGAACATAACAGGGCCGTGCGCTATGTAGAGCGGTGTGGCCAATCCGGCTAAGACTGCCGTCAACCCAATCCAGTCCACGATTTGCGGCTCTTCGCCACGCTGCTTCCGGGTCAAGAGATCCGCCGTAATGATCGCGCTGGTCACGCCAAGACAGCGGCCCGACCAGTCGAGAGCCGCCTGGAGAGCGTCTGCGAACGGATGCAACGCGAGCCATGAGATCACAGCGATCACGCACGAAACAAACAGCCATCCACGCAGACTGCCAGGGAAACGAACGCCAACGATGTCCGTCATGGACCGACCAGCGAATCGCAGTGCGCCGAAGACCGTCACCGCAGCGACCAATAGCCGTCCACCCAGTGCACTGTGAGCTGTATGCGACCAAAGCGCCATGCTCACAGTTGGGTTAAGGCTGGGTTGGTAGAACGAAGAGTGGTACGTGGCGGTTCTTATCAAACCAACCAGCAGCATCGTCACCAGCAACGGCAAAGCTGCGCCGCACGCGACCGTGAGCACCACTTGTCTTCGCCCGCCGACTCGATACCCGAAGTTTGCCGCGACCAGACCCAAGGGAGCCATGTAAAACGCGAGTTCGGACAAGCCCATCCACACGCTGTAATACCAGCCATCCCATCGAGAACCAACGAGGGTAGCTCCCCACCCCTCGCGCACATGAATCAGGGCCGCGAAGAGGATCACGAGCGCGACCTTGTTCGTGAAAAGCGAGAGTGCTGACCTGGCGCGCATGGTCTGGTGGGCAGTGATGAATAGAAACGTCAACACTGTCGCGGCGACGGCTCCAGACTCGAATGCGGAGGCATGGCCTTCCCGAAACAGCGCCGACCACCAGTACACGGGGAGCGCGATCATCGCCGTTATCCAGAACACGAGGAATAAGACGAAACAAACTCGTAATGCGAATGCGGGAACAGTGCCGACCGAATCTTCAATAACTCGGAGAATTGGCCGCTTCCTTGATTGGCAGGCGAAGGCCGGCCCCATGAAGAACAGCGCCGTCAGGATAGCTGCGACAATCGCGATGAAGACGGCATAGAGGGGTAGCGGCAACCAGAGGCCAAGACTGGTCGAGTGAGATTCAGCGAATAGAAAGTTGAAGAAGAGGGCCGCCAGTACGAGCGATGCCATTCTCCAATCGACAGGAGCCGATGGGGTATCGCGGTCTGCGTCGAACCAGCGAATACTGCGCACGAAATTTAGACTCCCGACACCGGTACTTTGTTCCTAAGTTTAAGAGAAAACGGGCTTTGGAGGTGAGCGCAGACAATCGCGGCCGTGAAACGAGATTATCGTAGAAGACCACAAGCCGCGGGGTTGAGCTTTTCGAGCCGGCGACCCGCAGCGATTGGTCCCGTGACACGCTCTTCCCTGAAACCGGGCGACACCCGTCCGGTAGCAGGCCACTTGGACGAAAGTCCATCTCGTGCGGGTCGCCTCACCGGCGGCGCTTCCGGTGGACACACGCATATTCGACCCCGCCGCCGCGCGAGCGGCGAACCCCGGTACGCCGTCGCCGAAAATGGACGATCCGGAGGAGATACGCCGTCAGCGGCGGTAGGCGGGGCGGGCCATCGCCGGAACCTGGAGTGGGTTTGCATGGTGCGCCCGGGGTGACTCGAACACCCGACCTTCTGGTTCGTAGCCAGACGCTCTATCCAACTGAGCTACGGGCGCTTGTTTTCAACAACTTGCGCGGAACACCAGGGCCTTTAGAGCCCCTGGTTGACCGATGGAACGCTTTGAAGAATTCCTTACTAAACGGAAGTACCTCAAGAACGTGTCGGACAAGACACTAGTTTACTACAAGCGGAAGATCCTGTATCGGTACGCTGTCGAGCAGGTACGCTGTCGAGCACTCGGGACCGGGCAGGTTGCTTTTTGGCGCTCGCAACAACACCCTGGTGACCGTCGGGAATTTTGAACGCGACTTCAAGCTGATCGGCGAAAAGACGGGAATCAGAGGTATCCGGTTCTCACCTCATACACTGCGCCACACATTTGCCGTGAGCTATCTCATGGCGGGCGGAAACCTCTACTACCTGTCACGACTGCTCGGGCACACCAGCGTGAAAACCACGGAAACGTATCTGAAATCGGTGAATGTTGACGAATTGCAGGCCGTTCATGATCGGTTCTCTCCGCTCACAGCGGAGAGGGGAGCGAGGATCGAGGCGAGGTAGGCAGCGGGGGCGAGTCCGCAGTCAGTACCGAGCGGGCCGGGAAATCCCCCGCCCCGAAGCAGCCAGGGTGGTGAAGCGCCCTCTCGGACGATTTATCAATAGCGCGGGTCGTGCAATCGATTGCTGGGAGTCCGGCGCCCCAGGAAGGGGTCGCCCCTGGCTCCTACAGATGCGCGAAAGACTGAAAGCGCCTCGTTTGAACTAGAGTTCCCACCCCTTCCGGTACTCGGCGTGTATGAACCGATCAGCCTCCGGGAGGCCTTTTGCGCGCATATTCTTCGCGTCCCATTCGATCGGCTTGCCCGTGCGGACCGCGACATTACCTAGCAGCCCGATCTCGAAGATGCGCCTCGCATAAGTGTCAAAGGCGCAACTGGCCGGCGGGCCGCCCTTGATGGCGTCAAGCCATTCGTTGAGGTGTTCCTGGCCTTTCACGCGGGGCAGGGTCTGCGGCGGCGGCTGGAAGTCTTTCATCCTCGATCGCGGTAAAAGCCATCCGTGGTCGGATTCGAGGTACGATGTGCGGCCCACGGCCACGAGTTTCCCCTTGCTTCCAACCAACAGGTAGCCGCCGCTCGGGAGTTCCTCACCCGGTTCCAACTCCTCGGGCCGCGGCGGCTTCTTGCCGCCGTACCACGTGAGCGTCACGGGCGGAAGCTTCCCCCGGGCAGGAAAATGGTACTTGATAACAGCCCACGCCCACGCAACCTCCGAGATGTCGC
>JBEKHV010000080.1:0-18616 GCA_050012095.1 Bryobacteraceae bacterium
CCCCGCCCAGATCAGTACTTCGTCTTGTCCGGTTGGTTGAGCCACTCCTCGAAGGGCCGCAAGGCGCCGGGCGCCGCGAGCTGGATTGTGGGAATCGCCCGCTGGCTGCACGGCGTTTCCATTTGCTCGTGGATGTAGGCGTCGTCGAAACCCGCAGCCGCGGCGTCGTGGCGCGTGGCGGCGAAGAAAATGCGCGCCGGGCGCGCCCAATAGAGCGCTCCCAGGCACATGGGGCACGGCTCGCAGGAGGAGTACACGTCGCACCCTGTCAGGCGGAAATCCCCGAGCGCGCGGCACGCCTCCCGGATGGCGACAATCTCGGCGTGCGCGGTGGGGTCGTTGGAGCCGGTCACCCGGTTGACGCCGGTGGCGATCGCCTTGCCAGCCTTCACTACCAGCGCGGCGAACGGGCCGCCGTTCTGGCGGACGTTCTCCGCGGCCCTCTCGATCACTTGCTCGATAAACTCATTCATGCCGGTGGATGGAAGCGCTCCCGGCCTCTAGGGTTCGATCAGGCCGGCGCGGATGGCGTAGCGCACCATGCTCGCGGTTTCGTGAACGCCCAATTTTTCCAGGATGCGGCTACGGTGCGAATCGGCCGTCTTGTAGCTGATGCCGAGGCGCGCAGCGGTCTCCTTGGTCGATTTCCCGGCGGCGATCAGGACCAACACTTGGCGTTCCCGCTCCGTCAGGGCGAACACCATGCGCACGGCGTCCTCATCGGGCGTATACGGCAGCCGCGCACGGTCGGAAAGTTCGACCGCAAAGCCTATGTAGCCCGAAAACGTCCCGTCCGGCTCGAAGCGCGGCGAGCCGGCGTGGTCCACCCAGCGGTACTCGCCGCCAGGACGCCGGAGACGGTACTGGGCGCGAAACAGCCGCCGGGCGCCGAAAGCTTTCAGGTACGCTTCCAGGAACATGTCGCGATCTTCCGGATGCAGCCCTTCGGTCCACCCGTTGCCTGCTTCCTCCTCCAGGGAGCGTCCGCGGAACTCCAGCCAGGCCCGGTTGAAATATGTACACAAGGCGTCGCCGCCCGACATCCAAATCATGACCGGCGCCGCTTCGGCGAGCGCGAGAAACCGCCGTTCGGCCTCCTCTTGGCGCTGGCCGGCGCGTTGCAGCTCGGCCTCCAGATCGGCGATCCTCCGCCGCAACGCATCCGTCTCGCCGGCCTGGTATTCGGGCTGCATCTATGCCTGAAGGGAAATGATAGAACAGTGCGCGCGCCCCGTAAAGTACCAAAATCGTTACAATTGTGGGTGATACGGGTACTAGATCCGGGCCGCCCCAGCCCGGTGATTGTGGAACTTCCTCGCCCGGACGGCGGAATCATGAATGAGAACCCGATGGCGGACGCTGCTCCGGAAACGGACGACGAGCTGCTGTTGCGCATGCATAGCGGGGACGAGCAGGCGTTTGTCACGTTGTACCGGCGCCGCCAGCCTGCCATTTATCGGTTCGCGCGGCATATGAGCGGCTCGGCGGCAATAGCGGAAGACATCACCCAGGACGTATTTGTGGCGCTGATTCGCGAGGATTGCGGGTACGATCCGGAACGCGGGACGCTCTCGGGCTATCTTTTCGGCATCGCCCGCAAACTGGCGCTACGGCGCCTGGAGAGGGGGCGAGCGGACGTGGCGCTCGATACCGGCAGTGAGGATTCGTACGGCGTCGATTTGTCGGTGAACGGCAATCAGTTGACGGATTTGATGCGGAAAGAGGGCATCGACGCGCTGCTCCGCGCGATACAAGCGCTGCCCCACCGCTATCGTGAAGTCGTTGCGCTCTGCGATCTGGAGGAAGTGGACTACGTGGAAGCCGCTGCGATACTCAACTGTCCGGTCGGCACGGTGCGCTCGCGGTTGCATCGAGCGCGGTCCTTGCTGCTCGACAAGATGTTTCAGGAACGCAATCACCGCCCGGCGGGGGCGTTGAAGCCGGCCAGGAGTCTGACATGACCTGCCAGGAGTTTTGGGATTCGATGCCCGAGCTTGCGGGCAAGGTGAGCGCGGAGGTTTCCGCGCACGCCCAGAGATGCACGGCATGCGCCCTGGCCTTGGATAACCAGCGCATGCTGGCGGCGGGGTTGCGGGTCGTCGCCGTCGAGTGGGGCCGCGGGAAAGCTCCGGGCCGTGTGGAGGCGAAGTTGCTTGCCGAGTTCCGCGGCCAGGCGGGGTTGGCGGCGCGCCCCGCGGCGCGACGCTGGTGGATCCCGGCAGCGGCTTGGGCCACCGCGGCAGCCGTGGTGGCGGCGGCCGCCGTTCTGCTGTTCGGGACGTGGCAACGGCAGCCGATAGTGCCTCGCAGTCCCGCGGTAACCGCGGAGATGGCATCCGTCGATTGGACCGCCGAACTGCCGGGGGAGGCAGCGTCCGCCGATTCCGGCGGCGAGTTCATTCCGCTGCCCAATGCCGACCGGCTTCCGCCCGACGAGCGCGTGAACCTGGTGCGCGTGGAACTGCCGCGATCGGCCATGATCGCGCTGGGCTATGCGGTGACGGCGGACCGCGCCGACGAGCGCGTACAGGCAGACGTGGTGCTGGGCTCGGATGGATTGGCCCGCGCCGTCAGGTTTGTGAATGAGTAACTGGCTTGTTGAGAGTGGAAATATGTTGATCCGCACGGTTGTTGTCGGTTCTCTGGTCCTAGCGGCTGGCGCGTACGCGCAGGGGCCCGGACGAGGTCTCGGAAGGCGGGGCGGCGGCCTGGACGCTAGCGGCCTTCCCGGAGACGCACGCCTGATTGGCGCCATGCCTGGCCGCCTGAACCGCGTCGTGAAGAATGCGCCGTACTCGGCCGACATAGCGACCGAGACCACGCAGACGCTGGCCGACGGGAATCGTATCCACCAGACCAGCACGGCCAAGATCTATCGCGATTCCGAAGGACGCGAACGGAACGAGCAGTCGCTGACCGGTCTGGGCGCGTTGACGCCCAGCGCGAACCTGCCGCGGGTGGTCTTCATCAACGATCCCGTGGCGGGCATGGACTACGCCCTGAACGAGCGGGATAAGACCGCGACGCAGTCCATCTCGGCGCGCCGCGGCACCACCGCTCCGCAGGGAGGGGCGGGCCGGGGAATGGGCGGGCGCCGCGGAGCGGCGTCCTCCAATGGCGGGGCGCCGGATGCGGTTCCGCCGGCCGGCGGACGATGGGGACGCGGCAATCGCGCCAACGCCGCGTCCGGACAAAACGTAACGACCCAATCCTTGGGCCGCCAGACGATCGAGGGGGTGCCGGCCGATGGAACCCGCACCACCACCATCATTCCGGCCGGCAGCCAGATGGGAAACGAATTGCCCATCCAGATCGTATCCGAGAGCTGGTACTCGCCGGATCTGCAGACCGTCGTGCTCTCCAAGCATTCGGATCCGCGGGTGGGCGAAACGGTTTTCCGGCTGACCAACATCAGCCGGGCCGAGCCGGCGTTGTCGTTGTTCCAGCCGCCGGCGGACTACAAGGTGACCGATGCCGGCGCGGCCGGCCGCGGACAGGTGCGGACGCCGCGGCAGTAGAATGGCTCTGGATGGCGCGGCTCCGCGCTCTCAGTGCGCCATCGCGTAGACAATATAGTTCACGCCCAGACGGATCGCCAGGTCCGCAAAGGGAGCCGGATACCTGGGGTCGTCGGCCCACTCCCATGCGTCGCCCACGTCCGAGTTGTACGTGATCGCGACCATGATCCTCCCCTTGTCGTCGTAAATGCCGCGCCAGTGTGCGCCTTTGCCATCGTCGGGACCGGCCAGATGGTCGGGATACTTGTAGCCGGCCCGCACGTGGGCCCACCCCGGAATCTGGTAGCGCCGATCCAAATCGTACACCGTGTGGAATATGGGGTCCTTGTCGGGGATGTCCACTATGGGCCTGTCCGGGAAGACGAGCTTGATCTTCCGTTCGAAGACCTGCCACTCGTACTCACCGTGAAAATCGTCGGCAAAGAAAAAGCCGCCCCGTAGGAGGTGTTCGCGGAGTTCCGCGCACTGCTGCCCGGTAATTCCCCACTCGCCCACCTGTACGGCGTAAAGCCAGGGCCAGTCGTAGGCGTCGCCCTCGTCCAGATTCACGGCTTGCTCCACCGAGCGGACGTGGATGCGGGTGAGGCGGCGGACGGCTTGGGAAAAGTGGCGGTCCGCGCGTGGAAAGTCCTGCGTCCAAAGCGAGAGGCCGAGGCGATAGTCCCCCTGGAAACGCGGGTAGTACCCATCGTCGGCGGGTCCTCCGCCGGGGAACATCAGGCGGGCGAAGGCCCATTCCGCCTTTTCCTGGTAATCGGGTGGCAGCGGGATCTCGCCCAGGCGGTACTCGACCCCCGGGAACTCGCGAAACGGGCGCTGAAACGCGAAGAGCGCGCCCAGAGCGCACAGACCGAAGGCCGTCACCCAGAATGCCCTCGAAAACCGGATGAGCACACCCCCCTTTGGAAGGATACCATTTGTGGCCCGCGGTTCACGGTGCCGGCGGCGGCTTCAGCGCGATCCCAGGTAGATGTCGTGCAAGCGGATGAGGCCGAGCGCGCGGCCCTCCGCGGACACCACCGGCAGGGCGGATATCTGCGAAGACCGGCGCTCCATCCGTTCGAGCGCCTCGCCCAGAGTAGCTTCCGGGGCGATGGCCACCGGCGCGCGGGTCATGACGTCTTGCGCGCGCAGGCCCCGAATATCGTCGTACGCCGTGAGGGCGCGGCGCAGGTCGCCATCGGTGATGAGCCCCGCCAGCGCGCCCCGCTCGTCCACCACGCACGCCGCCCCCAGCGGGCGGCGGGTCATGGCGACAATCACTTCCTTGAGCGAGACCTCGGGGCCGACGAACGCCGCTTCGTCGCCGCCGTGCATCGCTTCGCGCACGCTGAGCTTCAGGTTGCGGCCCAGTTGGCCGCCGGGGTGGAACCGGCCGAACTCCTCCGGCGTGAAGTTTCGCGCACACATCAGCGCGATGGCGAGCGCGTCGCCCAGCGCCAGGGCGGTTACTGCGCTGGCCGTTGGCACCAGGTTGTTCGGATCGGCCTCGCGCTCCACGGCGGCGTCCAGCAGAACGTCCACCTGGGCGGCCAGGGGGGACGCGCCGTCGCCTAAAATGCCGATCAGCGGGGACCGGAACTCGCGCAGCAGCGGGGCCAAGGCGAGCAATTCGGCGGAGCTGCCGTGGTTGGAGACGATCACGGTGGGATCGCCGCGGGTATAGATGCCGAGGTCGCCGTGCACCGCCTCGGCCGGGTGCAGGAACACGGCGGGCGTGCCCGTGCTGCACAGCGTGGCCACGATTTTGCGCGCGATGTGCCCCGATTTCCCGATGCCCGTGAGCACGACCTTGCCGGGGTGCGCCAATATCAGATCCACGGCTCGGATCAGCTCTCCGTCCAGCCGCGCGGCGGCGCGCGTGAGCGAGGCGGCTTCGATCTCGATGGCGGCGCGCGCGGCGGCAAGCCACGGCTCTTTGGCGGCGTCGGAAGACATCGGGACTTTTATCATCGCACCACCGGCCGGCGGCCGGGAGCCGCGCCTCGTGCGCCCCACGTTACAATGGCGCTGGATGATTCGCTGGAACCGCCGCCTGGCGGCGCTTGCGCTGCTGCTCTCCCTACCGCTGCCGGCGGAGATACGGTCGCTCACCATCCTCCACACCATTGCGGGTCGATACCGAAAAGAAGGCGCCAGTCTCGTGGACGTGGAAGCGCATCGCCATTGACGCTGTCGTCGAATAGCGGGGCTAGAACGGAGTGAAGGCTGCGAAGCGGAAAACAAGATCGTCGTGGGCGAGCATTTGAGTAGGTGCAGCGGCTCCGCCCCGTGCTCCCACGGCGCCACGGATCGCGCACCGGCCCTTCCGCCACGCCCGGCTGCAAGTACGATAAACTGGCACTATCAACAGGCGGAATTTCTTGAGTCGTTTTGCTGTTCCAGCCATACTGGCTATCGCTGTGTCGAGCGCGACAGCTGCGCCCGCGCAGGGCCAATTGGACGCGAGTCCCACCCTTTTCGCGGTCATGGCCGCCATCAACGCGGTGGGCTACTCCGCCGGTCTTTCCTCTTCCTACAACCCGCCGTTGCGAAACCAGGTCCGCGCCGAGATTCTCCGTAAGAACCCGTCCTCGCTGGCGCCGTTGAAAAGCTTCTTCGAGCAGCATCGCAAGCGCACCGACGCGGAGGAGTTGAGCCAGTATATTTCTTTTGCGCTGAGCGTGAATGGCCCCCCGGATTTCCGTTTCGCCACGCGCGACGTCGATGTTCCGCGGGACGCGTTCGCGTTGCGGGATTTTGCTTCGCTGCTGGCCAGGTTTTACAGGGAAGCCGGCATCGCGGATCTATGGACCCGCTCCCAATCCGCCATCGACCCGTACATCGCGCTCTACCACGAGCCCGTGTCCAACGCCGTACTCCAGGTGAACGCCTATTTAAGGCAGCCGCCCACTGGAATCAAGGGGCGCCGATTCCAGATCTTCGTCGAGCTGCTGGCGGAGCCCGGCCAAGTCCAGGCCCGCAGCTACGGATACGACTATACGATTGTGGTGACTCCGTCGGCCGAGCCGCGCGTGTTTGAGATTCGCCACGCGTACCTGGAATACCTGCTCGACCCCCTGGCGACCCAAGAGCGAGACACTCTGGAGCGCAAGAAGCCGCTCTTGGATTACGCCTTGCAAGCGGCGGCGCTCGACCAGTCCTTCAGGGAAGATTTCTTGCTGCTGACGACGGAGTCTCTCGTCAAGGTCGTCGAGGCCCGGCTGGACCGCCAGCCCGCTGGCCCGCGGCAGGCCTTACTGCAGGGTTTTGTTCTGGCCCCCTTCTTCGCGGAACAATTGCCAATCTACGAGAAGCAGGAGGTCGCGATGGCCTACTATTATTCCGACATGGTCAAGGCCATTGACATGCGCAAGGAGATCAATCGGCTGGGGAAGGTGGACTTCGACGGCGCGCCGCCCGCGCCCGTCCCCGTGAGAACTCCGGCCCCGCCTCCCCCTTCCCCTCTGCCGCTGACCGGCGCGGCCAAGACGCTGGCGGACGCTGACCAGGTCTACGCGGACCGCGGCCCGGACCCGGCGAATCTGGAAAAAGCCAAGAGTCTTTATCTCGAAGTTCTGCAGCAGACCGCGGACCAGCCCATCCATGCCGCGGCTTATTATGGCCTGGCTAAGGTCGCCGCGCTTCAAAACGACCCAGACGCGGCCGAGCGGCTGTTCCAGAAGACGTTGGAATGCGATCCCGCGCCGCAAATCAAAGCCTGGACGCTGGTTTTCCTGGGCCGGCTTTCCCTGGCCCAGGGCGACCGCGAACAGGCGGCCAGGAATTTTCAAGAGGCTCTGAAGGTGGATGGCGCGTCCGATGCGGCGCGTCAGGCGGCTTCGGATGGCCTGCAAAGCAGTCCGAAGAAATAATCGCACGTATAAGGAGTTCATTACGATGAAACGAATCATTCACATGGCAGCCTTGGCGCTGGTCGCCGGCGTTTTCTGCCTGGCTGCGCAGCAGGCCCCGGCAAACCAGGGCGGGAAGGCCGGGAAAGGCGCGCCTGCCCAGGCGTCGCCGGAGATAAAGGCGGTCCAGGCGATAATCGTCGCTGCTCAAAAGGGCAACGACCCGGACGGGGTGATCAAGGCCTCCGATGCGTTGCTGGCCGACTTTCCCGACTCCCGGTACAAGGAAATGGCGCTGACTTCCGAGAGCACCGCCTACCGGCAGAAGGGCGATTTGGTTAAGGCTCAAGCGGTTTTGGAGAGCGTGATCGCCTTGAATCCCAAGAGTCTCCCGGCCAACATGGGGCTTGGGGAGATCATCACCCAGCAAACGGGCGACAAGGACTTCGATAAGGCGCAGAAGCTGGATAAAGCGGAAGCCTATCTCAAAACCTCGCTCGATATCCTCAACGGACCCAAGCCGAACCCGCAGATGAGCGATGCGGATTGGGATAACGACAAGAAGATGTACACCGCGGAAGTGCATAGCGACCTCGGCTTGGTCAGCCGGGTCCGCAAGGATTACGCCACGGCCGTTACGGAGTTCCAAAACGCAGTGAACATCGTGCCCGAGCCGGCTTATTCGACGCGGCTTGCCGACGCCTTGCAGTTGGCCGGGAAGAACGCCGAGAGCATCGCCGTGTGCGACAAGCTTCTGGCCGACCCGCAGCTCAATCCCGTCATCAAGGGGGTGGTGGACAGCGTGCGCGCCAACGCCGTGGCGGCGTCCAAGGCGCCTGCCAAGTAATCCGCTGCCCATGCGCGCGGATTTGGCATCTCTGGAGGCGAGGATCGGCCATCGGTTCTCCGAGCCGGAGTTGCTGCGCCGTGCGCTGACGCACAGTTCGCTGGCCAACGAGACGCGTCCCGGTCCAGGGTCCCCGGACGGCGATAACCAGCAGCTTGAGTTTCTGGGCGATTCCATCCTTGGCTTCCTCGTCGCCGAGGCTCTGGTGCGGCGCAACCCGGGCTTCCGCGAAGGCGACTTGTCCCGCCTCAAAGCGCGCTTGGTGAGCGCCGCCCACCTGCACGGCGTGGCGCGTCGCCTCGATCTGGGCGGCTACCTGGCATTGGGGCGAAGCGAGGAAATGAGCGGCGGGCGCGCCAAGAGAACCCTGCTGGTGGATGCGCTGGAAGCGTTGATCGCCGCCCTCTACCTGGACGCCGGCATCGACGCCGTCCGCTCGTTCATCGTCGAGCGCGTACTGGATGCGCCCGCGCTGGCCGATGAGGACGCCGGCGCGGATCTCCAACTGGACGTCGCGAATCATAAGAGCGCGCTTCAGGAGTTGGCGCACGCCCGCAAGCTGGCCCAGCCCCGCTATACCGTTATCCGGGAGCGCGGGCCGGAGCATACCAAGACGTTCACCGTGGAGGTGCGGGTCGGCAGGGAATGGACCGGGCAGGCCGAAGGACATACCAAGAAAACCGCCGCGCAGAGAGCCGCCCGCGCGGTCTACGAACGGATGCGCCAGCAGTTCGAGACGCCCCCCGCCTCTGACGCGATCTGAAGCGCCCGCCGGCGCGCCGGCGGCGGTTCCACGGGCAGGGTCAGGGAGCGCATCGCGATCGCGCCGTCGTACCCTTCCGCCATGATCGTGTAGTGCGTCGTGCGCTCCGGAACCACCTCCAGGCAACGGCTCGCGGATGGCGCCACGCCGGTCACCCAGGGAGAGATCCGCACCGACTTCGCGTTCTCGACCCCGTAGCATAACTGAGCGGTTTGGCCCGGCGCCAAAGCTCCCACGCTGGCGTAAAACCGGAGGATGCGGACGGGCCCGGCGGTTCCCACCGGATGCACCCACGCGCGGGGACTGTCCAGGCGCGCGGCGTCCAACCCCCACATCGCCAGCAGCAGGGCGATGGCCGCGACCGGTCTGGAGAGAAGGAGCCGCATCCGCCTGATTGTTTAATAGACTCCGCCGCGGGCGTCGAGGTTTCAGGTGCGGTAACCTGCTACATCATGCCTGTTCGCATCGTTCAAGTGGACGCTTTCACGGATAGGCCCTTTTCGGGCAACCCCGCCGCCGTCTGCGTGCTCCCCAGCCCGCCCTCCGATCCCTGGATGCGCAATGTGGCCCGCGAAATGAACCTCTCGGAGACCGCCTTCCTGACGCCCGAAGCCGATGGCTTCCGGCTGCGCTGGTTTACGCCGGCCGTGGAGGTAGACCTGTGCGGCCACGCCACTCTGGCCGCCGCGCACGTGCTCTGGGAAGATGGCCACCTGGCCCCCGGCGCGGAGGCGCGCTTCCATACGCGCAGCGGCCTGCTGCGGGCCGTCCGCTGCGGCCGCTGGATCGAGCTCGATTTCCCCGTCACGGCGCCGCTGCCGGCTGAGGCGCCGCCGGGCCTGCTGGCCGGCCTCGGTGTTCCGGTCGTCGCCGTCTCGCGCAGCCGGTTCGATTATCTGGTCGAAGTGGAGTCCGAGGAGGCCGTGCGCGCCATCGCCCCGGACTTTTCGGCCTTGCGGAAAGTGGAAGCCCGCGGCATTGTCGTCACGGCCCGCGCCTCCCTGCCCGGCTTCGATTTCGTCTCCCGCTTCTTCGCCCCCACCGCGGGGGTCGACGAGGACCCCGTGACCGGCTCGTCGCACTGCGCCCTGGCCCTCTACTGGGCCGCGCGTCTGGGCAAGACCGAGATGACCGCTTGGCAAGCCTCCGCCCGCGGCGGCGCCATCGGCGTGCGGCTCTCCGGCGACCGCGTGATCCTCGCCGGCCAAGCCGTGACGGTCATGACCGGCGAATTGTGCGCGTGAGGGTATTGGGTGAGCCGACAAGAGGAGGGTGAGCGAGTTCCCACGTCGAGACTTCGGGACCGTGGTCCCAGTTCAGTTTTCGGTAACGCATTTCACAGCCCCTTGCGATCCGCCTTGGTGCTTTAATGAGTTTGTGTCGTAACACGCCAGTGCATCCGAGGTGATTTCTTGCCAAGAGCAACGCTTCCAGTTTTGATAGCCGCCATCGGCTTCTCATTCTGCGCCGCAGGTCAGCAGACCAGCCCAGTCGAGATCGAGTTCCTAAGCCAAGGGTCCCGCGTTCACGGCAGGGTCTTTCCAGCCCCTGGGGCCGGTCTCAAACCCACGTTGTTGGTGGTTCCCGGCTGGCCTGGGAATCCAGTAGACGTGGCTGGCTTGGGTCAATCACTTCCACCTCTAGGTATCAACATGGTCATGTTCAATCCGCGGGGCATGCATGCCAGCGAGGGAAGCTTCGGCTTCGGGAACACCCTTGCCGATATCGACGCTGCGCTTGCTTGGCTGGCAAGCGACGAGGTTCGGCAACGCTTCAAAATCGATCCAACCAAGATCACTCTTGCCGGACATAGCTTCGGCGGGGGCATGGTCATGGTTTATGCGGCGAAGAGCAATCGGGTGCGACGACTCATCTCCATTTCGGGCGCAGATGCAGGAGAGGTGGCTGACGCGATGTTGAACAACCCGGCGATGGCAACGTCATATCGTAAGTTGCTAACCACCCCAGGAACGTTTCCTGTCCGGGTCGCCGATTTTGACGCCGCGCTTGGGGATCTCAGGGACAGCGGCAACGTGTATGTACTCCTCCAGACTGCGCCAAAAGTTGCGGACCGTTCGATTCTGTTAATAGGAGGCTGGGAGGACAACAACGTCACAATCGATCAAACAGTGCTGCCTTACTATCGCGCCTTGAAGAAGGCAGGCGCGCGAGACGTGACTTTTCTCGTGTACCACACCGACCACACGTTCGCTTCCGTCAATCAACGCTTGGCTTCCGATATTCGAGATTGGCTGAACCGATGAAGTTCGAGTGATCGTCGGGCGAAGCTAGGGAACCGGAAGAACTGACACTACGCACGTGAGCGCAAGCAACTGTCCTCCATCCATGGCAGGTCACGCAAACCTGTCGCGCACCGGATTTGATTCTGCAAGCCGGCCTTCGGCCCGGAGCCGCTACCGCGTGACGGGCCGGGAGAGATAACGGATCCAAAGCCGCTCCTGGCCGGAAGCGTCGAAAACCTCCGCCCAGTGTGTCCGGAACTCGCGGGCCTTGGCTTCCGCGCGGCGTTCGATGAACCCGCGCGCGCGCGCGGATCGGGGCAGCAGCCGCGAGGTCAGGACCGCGTCGTTCACATCTCCCAGCAACTGCTGAATACGCCTCAAGGCCGCCAGTCTCGCGTCGAAGCCGGGGCCGTAACACGGGCGGAACAACTCCAGCGTGTAGCGCAAGCGCTTCGTTTCGAGGCGCACGCGATGGAGGGCCGGAAGCGGCGGGTCGCCCGCTAGCGTCTCCCTGACCCCGGCGAAATACGCCGCGGCGCAAGGCGGCAGCTCGCGGCGCGCGTTGGCGGCCGCGCCGGCCCGCTTGTCCCAGGAGACGCGATGTGGTTTGCTCATGCGCTACAGCTCCAGCCGGCTCCGCCACTTGCGGTAGAGGTTGCGGCTCTTCCAGCGGCGGGCCGCCAGCCGCAGCGCGCGCGCCGCTTCCCGGCGTTCCGCCGCCGTGCGCGTCGCAATCGTGGTGCGGGGCCCCACGCCCGCCTCGGTGAAAAGCTGCAACGCGATGTCGCGGTCGCGCACCGCGCCCGCCTCGCGCATCAGGTCCTTCAGCTCCTGCCGCGTCTTCTTCCAGGAATCGCCGGGGTAGAAATCCGCGAAGACCCGCAGGCAGCGGCTCAAGCGCCGGATGGCTACCCGCAGATCGTGCACGGTTTCGGCGTCGGTCGACCGGGCGATCCGATTCAGTTGAAATGCGAGCCGCCGCAACAGCGCGGCAGTCTGAAGGCGCACGTGCTCCCGCATATCAGCCTCGCTGCCGCACCACGGCGATGGCGCGGCCGTAAACCTGGCGGAACGCCTCGGCCGCCCGCTCCGCGCCCCATTGCTCCAGGTCGATGTCGCCGCGCGCCCGCACCTCCACGGCCACCAGGCCGTCGCGCAGCCGGCATTCCACACCTTGCACGCGCTGGTCGCGGCTGCGGTCCAGGTTGTCCGCCAGCCGGAGAAGAGGCACCAGCAACATGGCCTGGCGCCGCTCGTCCGGTCCGAGCGCCTGGTACGCGCTGCTGGGCGCCGCGGGCAGCGACTTGCGGTGATACCGGCAGAGCGTGGCGACGAGCAGCCGCTCCCGGTCCGTAAATCCGGCCAGGTCGGAATTCGATACCACGTAATAGGAATGCTTGTGATGCGCGGCGCTGTTGACGAAATGCCCCACGTCCAGCAGGTACGCCGCGGCTTCCAGCAGCTTTCCCACCACTGGCGGAAGCCGGTGCAGCGGTTCCAATCCCGTGAACAGCGCGTTTGAGAGGGCCGCCACGTGACGCGCGTGCTCCAGCGCCACGCCATAGCGCCGTCCGAGGCGTTCCACCTCGCTGCGCTGCTCGCGGTCGAGGCGCGAAAGCTCCGCCCCCACGTTGCGCGCCGCCAGGTCGGCGATGATGCCGTCGCGTACGCCCGCCCGCGAGTAATACGCCGCCGGCAGATGAAACGCCTGGAGGAATTCGAGCAGGACGGCTACTCCTGGAACGATAATCTCGGCGCGGCGGGGCCCGATGCCCACCACCTTCCGCCGTCCCGCCAGGTTCAAACCGGCCAGCTTGCGGTAGAGCCGGCGCACCTCCGCGGCGGGTACGCGCTGCCGGTCGATTTCCTCGCGCTTGCCGCGCGCCACGCGCGCCACCGCGCTGGCTACCGCCGATGCCGTGGCGGAGGTGGCGATCGCGCGGTCCCACCCGGAGGCTCCCAGGCGGCGCACGGCCGGCGCCATTTTCTCCTGCACGTATTCCTGCAACTGGTGCAGCTCGATCTCCGATGGGGGATCTTCCTTCAGGAAGATCTCGCGCAACCGCACCGCGCCCAGCGGCCGCGAAAACGCTTCCTGGAGCCGTCCATTCTCGGCCGCGACGATCTCGGCGCTGCCTCCGCCGATATCGATGATCAACGCGCGCTTCCCCGCCTGCGGCCAACTGCTCTCCACGCCCAGGTGGATGAGCCGCGCTTCCTCGCGCCCGGAAATGATCTCCACGCGGGCGCCCGCGGCGGCCGACGCGCGCGCCAGAAACGCCGCCTGGTTCTTCGCGTCGCGAATCGCGCTGGTGGCTACCGCGCGTACCCCCGCGACTCCCAGCTTGCGATACAGCGCGGCCATGCGCGCCAGCACCGCGCAGGTGGCTTCCATCGCCTCTTCGTTGACCGACCCGGCGCGGAAAACGCCTTCTCCCAGGCGCGTAACCTCCCGGTCCGAGGCCAGGACCCGCGTGGGCTGCCCGGGAGCCACTTCGGCCGCCTCCATGCGGATGGAGTTGCTGCCGATGTCGATAGCCGCGTAGCGAGGCATTATTTCAATGCTATAGCAATCGAACGCGTTACAGCAGTTACAGCATCGTTACAAATCGAAGCCCCGCCCCCGGAGTAGAATGGAAACATAACGCCGCTCTCTTATGCCCCTTCTCGCTCCCAACCGGCACCGTGGCAAACTGATCGTGGTGGAAGGCATCGACGGTTCCGGTAAATCCACGCAGATGTCGCTGTTGAGCAACTGGCTGCGGTCCCAGGGTTATGCCGTGGCCTTCAGCGAGTGGAACTCTTCGCCCCTCGTCAGGCAGACCACTAGGCGCGGCAAGAAGAAGGAGATGTTCACGCCCACCACGTTCAGCCTGATCCACGCCACGGATTTCGCGGACCGTCTGGAAAGCTACATTCTGCCGCTGGTCAAGTCGGGCGCCATCGTGTGCGCGGATCGCTACGCCTACACGGCGTTCGCGCGCGACGTGGCGCGCGGCGTCAGCCGCCGCTGGGTGCGCAACCTCTATCGCTTCGCTCTTCGCCCCAACCTCGCCTTTTACTTCCGCGTGCCCCTGGACGTCGCGTTAGGCCGCATTCTCGGCGGGCGCGACGCGATCAAGTATTACGAAGCGGGCATGGACTTGGGCCTGGCGCGCGATGTGGAGGAGAGCTTCCGCATTTTCCAGGGCCGCATCCTCGACGAGTACGAGGCCATGGCCAAGGAAGCGGGGTTCCATATCATCGACGCCACGCTGGGAATCGAAGAGCAACAACGCCTCATGCGCGAGACCGTCGTGGCCGTGCTGGGCGAGAGCCTGAAGAACGGCATCTTGCGCGCGGCGCCGGAAGGAGAATTGCATGCGACGGCTTCAGCCGCTCCAGTTCTATAAAGAACCGCTCCCCGGCGTCGACGTTTCGGAGTTGCACGGCAAGCTGATCGTCATCGAAGGTCCCGACGCCGTGGGCCGCAGCACGCAGATCGCGCTGCTGCGCCAGTCGCTGGAGCGGGCGGGCCACGCCGTGCTCGATACCGGGATGGCGCGCTCGGCCTTGGCCGGCAAGGGCATCCGCATGGCCAAGGAAGGCAATACCCTCGGCCCCGTCACCATGACGCTGTTCTACACCACCGACTTCGCGGACCAACTGGAGAACGAGATTCTGCCCGCGTTGCGCGCCGGATTCGTGGTGCTGACGGACCGCTACATTTACTCCATCATGGCGCGCGCCATCGCGCGGGGCGAGGATCGCCGCTGGATCGAGCAGGTGGCCGGATTCGCGCTGATCCCGCACGCCACCTACTATCTCCGCGCGGACGTGCAAACGCTGGTTCAGCGCGTGGTACTGGGGCGCGGCGCGTTCGATTACTGGGAGAGCGGCATGGATTTGCGGTTCGGGCCGGACAAGTACGCCAGCTTCATCCGCTATCAGAAACGCTTGATCCGGGCTCTGGAAACCATGGTTGTCCCGCATGGCTTCACGGTGATCGACGCCAACCGGCCGATCGCACGCATCTTCCAGGACATCGAGCGGCGTATCTCGCGTCTGGTCGCCCCGCGCCGGGCCGGGGCGCCCCGCCGCGCGCGGCCTGGCCAGCCGGAGGCCATGGCTGCGGAGGGTTGATGGAAATCTATCTCCTCCGGCACGCCATCGCCGAGAACGCCGGGCCCGGCCAGGCGGATTCCCAGCGGGCGCTCACCGGCGAGGGCCGCGAAAAGCTGGGCCGCGTGCTGAAGCGCGCCCGCGCGGCGGGCGTCAAACCGGGACTCATTCTTTCCAGCCCGTACCGCCGCGCGCTGGAGACGGCCGCCATCGCCGCCCAGGCGCTCGAATACCGCGGCGAAGTCGAGCGCGCGTCGGCGCTGGAACCGGGCGCCTCGCCCCACGACGCATGGGAAGAGATCCGCGCCCGCAAGTCGGAGGGCGCTCTTCTGCTGTCCAGCCACGAGCCTCTGATGAGCGCGCTGGCCGCGTTCCTGCTGGCGAGCCCGGCGCTGGCCATCGACATGAAGAAGGCTGCCCTGGTCCGCGTGGATTGCGACCGCTTCGGCCCGCGGCCCCAAGGCCTGCTGAAGTGGATGATCACGCCGGCCACGGCCGCGGAGTAGCTCCATCGCGCGATGCACATTCTCGAAGCGACCGGCGGTTATGAGGCGTGGTTGGCCCGGCGCCTTCGGCTGCTGCAATCCGACCTCCATCTGAAGCACCGGCTGATGCGCTCCGCTCCTTTTCCCTTCCTGCGGGCCACGTACTATCGATGGGCGCAAACGTGGGCCGGGATCGTCGGAAAAACGGCGCAGGCTCCCCTCGCGCTGGCCGTGGGCGACCTGCACGTCGAAAACTTTGGAACGTGGCGCGACGCCGATGGCCGCCTCGTTTGGGGCATCAACGATTTCGACGAAGCTTGGCCGCTCCCCTACGTCAACGACCTGATCCGCCTGGCGGCCAGCGCCTTGCTGGCCGGGATGCATTGCGATCCCGAAGCGGGCGCGGCCGCCATCCTCCGCGGCTACGCCGAGGCGCTCGCAGCCGGCGGCCGTCCCGTGATCCTGGCGGAGCACCACGCCGCGTTGCGGTCCATGGCTACCGCACGCCTCCATGAACCGGAAAAGTTCTGGGAGAAGTTGGGCGCCTTTCCCGAGCTCACGGAAACGCTGCCGCCGGGCGCGAAGAAAGCCATCGAGCGCATGATGCCCGAGCGCGGACTCCGCTGGCGCGTGGCCCACCGCATCGCCGGGCTGGGCAGCCTGGGCCGCGAGCGCTACGTCGCCATCGCGCAATGGCGGGGTGGTTCCGTGGCGCGCGAAGCCAAGGCGCTGGCCCCTTCGGCGTGCCTGTGGGCGGCGGAAGGCGCAGGCGCGGCCCGGATTCGTTATCGGGAAATCCTCGACGGCGCGGTGCGCTGCCCCGATCCGTTCGTCCGCCTGCAGAAAAGCTGGATCGTACGCCGCCTTGCCCCGGACTGCTCGCGCATCGAGCTTTCCGCCCTCCCCAAGGAGCGCGACGAAATGCGCCTGCTGCACGCCATGGGCTGGGAGACGGCCAACATTCACTTGGGGAGTGTCAAGCCGCGGGTCTTGAGCGCCGATCTGAAGCGGCGTCCCCGCGGCTGGCTGCTCGCCGCCGCGCGAAAAATGGAAAAGGCCGTGCTGGCCGATTTCAAAGCCTATTCCACCCGGTAGTTGGGCGCTTCCTTGGTGATGATCACGTCGTGAACGTGGCTTTCGCGCAGGCCGGCGGGGGAAACGCGCAGGAAGCGCGACTTCTCCTGAAGCTCGCGAATGTCGCGGCTTCCGCAATAGCCCATTCCGGATCGGAGGCCGCCCACCAGTTGGTAGACCAAATCGCTCAGCGGGCCTTTGGCCGCTACCCGCCCTTCGATGCCTTCGGGCACCAGCTTGGCGCTGGGGTCCTGCGCATAGCGGTCGGAGCTGCCCTGCGACATGGCTCCCATCGATCCCATGCCGCGGTAGGTCTTGAAGGTGCGGCCCTGGTAGAGGATCGTCTCGCCGGGGCTTTCGTCGGTTCCCGCCAGCAGGCCGCCCAGCATCACCGTGTCCGCGCCGGCCGCGATCGCCTTGGTGACGTCGCCGGAGTACTTGATGCCCCCGTCGGCGATCAGCGGCACGCCCGCCTCGCGCGTGGCGCGCGCGCATTCCGCAATGGCGGTGATCTGCGGCACGCCCGCGCCCGATACCACGCGCGTGGTGCAGATGGAGCCGGGGCCGATCCCCACCTTGATGCCGTCCACCCCCAGCAAGACCAGCTCCTTGGCGCCTTCGTAGGTGGCCACGTTGCCGGTGACAAGCTGCACTTCGGGGAACTTGCTCTTGATGGCCTTCACCGCCTGCATCACGCGCGCGCTGTGGCCATGCGCGGTGTCGATCGCCAGGACGTCCACTTTCACCTTCACCATCTCTTGCGCGCGCTCCAGGAAATCGCCGGTCGCGCCCACCGCCGCGCCCGCGCGTAGCCGGCCCTGGCTGTCCTTGGCGGCGTTAGGGTACGTCAGCTTCTTCTGGATGTCCTTGACGGTGATCAGGCCCTTCAGGTTGTATTCGTCGTCCACCACCAGCAGTTTCTCGACGCGGTGACGGTGAAGGATGGCCGCGGCCTGCTCCAGCGTGGTGCCCACCGGCACGGTGACCAGGTTCTCCTTGGTCATGACTTCCCGAATGGGCAGGTCGAAACGGTTCTCGAAGCGCAAATCGCGGTTGGTGAGGATTCCCACCAGCTTCCCGCCCGTGGTGACGGGCACGCCGGAGATATGGTAGCGGCTCATGAGCGCCTGCGCCGCGCCGATGGGCTCATCGGGACCGATGGTGATGGGGTCCACGATCATGCCGCTCTCACTGCGCTTGATGCGGTCGATCTCCTCGGCCTGCCGCTCGATGGGCATGTTGCGATGCACGATCCCGATCCCGCCCTGGCGCGCCAGCGCGATGGCCAGGGGCGCTTCCGTCACCGTATCCATGGCGGCGGAGACGATCGGAATGTTCAGCGCGATTTCGCGCGTCAGCCGCGTGCGCGTATCGACCTCGGCGGGCACGACCCCGCTGCGGGCCGGCTCCAGCAGAACGTCGTCGAAGGTGAGGCCTTCCGAAAGAACGTCTTGAATCATGGGTTTCACCCATGATAGCCCGTGGCGCGCGCGCTCAGGGCGCCGGGCCGGGTAACGGAGATCAGCATGAGGCATTGTAGGTTCCTAAGGGGAACCTGCGCATTGCAATTGCGCCAGGGCGCCTCTTCTCAGCCCGTAGGGCGCAAGATGGAAGCCCACGGCGTAAGCCGAATAAGCGTTAACCTAATAGCTTGCGGTTTTCACGCGATTCTCGTATGCTTAACTCAAATGGAATCCCGAACCGCCAGCACTTTGGAGTTCGAGAATTGGGAGATCCTTTCGACATTCTTGC
>JBEKHV010000081.1:0-18221 GCA_050012095.1 Bryobacteraceae bacterium
GGGTTGCTCTACGAGAAGGCTTCAGCGATCCCATCCGGCGCCGAACTGGTGGTGGTCGGCGCCGGCAACGGGCTGTCCGATTCCAGTCTCAACGCCTTTGTGCAGGGCGGCGGCAAGGTTGTGGTCCTGCCGCGCAGCGGCGAAAGCCTGCCGTTGGGCGGCGCGCAAAAGAAGGTGGACAGCTTCCACGGCTCGCTGAACGTGCCCGCCTGGCCGGAGGCCAGCGGGCTGAGCGAGTCGGACCTGCGCTGGCGGAGCGATAACGAAGCGTGGCTGATCGCCTCGGGCGGCGACGTGGGCGCGGACGGGTTGCTGGCCCGCAAGGTTGTGGGCAAAGGCGTGGTGATGTACACGCAGCTCGACCCGAACCGGTTCGATGCCGACGTCAAGACCTACTTCCGCTTCACGCGGTGGCGGCAGACGCGGGCGCTGTGCCAGGTGCTGGCCAACCTCGGCGGGCAATTTGCGGCCGACAAACTGATCTTCACGATTATCCCGGAGAGCGCGGCCACGCAGCCATGGGTATTTGAGCCGCTGAAGCAGCCGAGCGGTTTCTACAGTTCGGATTACCGCGACGACTATATCGCGGGCGACGATCCGTATCGGTACTACAACTGGTAGAGGCGGATCGGACGACGTGAGAGCAGGACGTGGATACCCGCCGCTCGGCGTGGCCCCGGCGCTGTCGAGCGGCGGCTGCTCGTTATGAATGCTCTTGAGTTTTCCGGGGTGGTTTTCGCCATATCGGCGCTGGCGGGGTTTCTGGGCTCGCTGACCGGCCTGGGCGGGGGCGTGGTGATCACGCCGGCGCTGGTTCTGCTGCTGGGCGTGGACATGCGCTTCGCCATGGGCGCCACGCTGGTCTCGGTGATCGCCACGTCCTCCGGGGCGGCGGCCGCCTACGTCCGGGAAGGCTTTTCGAACCTGCGAGTGGGCATGTTTTTGGAAATCGCCACAACGCTGGGGGCGGTGGCCGGCGCGCACTTGGTTTCGGTAGTCCCGATACCGGCTCTGGCGGTGATCTTCGGCGGCGTCCTGCTCTATTCCGCCTGGACCTCGCTCCGGAAGCTGCCTGCTGCTAAAGAATCGGGGCCGGATGCGCTTGCGGCGCGCCTGAAACTCGACGCGTCGTACCCGGGACCGAAAGGACTCGTCGCGTACCACGTCCGGGGCGTGAAGCGGGGCTTCGGGCTGATGTTCGGGGCGGGGCTACTCTCCGGCTTGCTGGGCATCGGGTCGGGCGCGCTGAAGGTGATCGCCATGGATCAGGCGATGCGGCTCCCGTTCAAGGTCTCCACCGCCACCAGCAATTTCATGATCGGCGTGACGGCGGCGGCCAGCGCGGGGATTTATCTGAGCCGCGGGTATATCGAGCCGGGGGTCGCCATGCCGGTCATGCTGGGGGTGCTGGCGGGGTCGCTGCTGGGAGCCAGGCAGATGATGGGCGCGCGCCCGCGGGCGTTGCGGGCGGTGTTCGCGGCGCTGGTGGGCGGGCTGGCGGTCGAGATGATCTATCACGGTTTTTCGGGAGGCGTGCGGTGACGGACGAGCGGATGGAACGGACGGTCGGAACGCTGTTGCGGGCCGGCGTCATGCTGGCGGCAGCCGTGGCGGCCATCGGAGGGGTGTGGCATCTGGCGGCGCAGGGATTCGTTCAGCCGCATTACGGCCAGTTTCACCCCGGGGTACGCGGCGTGCGCGCCTTCGGCTGGCTGACGCCGCCGGAAGCGATGGAGTTGGCAGGGGTGATGCTGCTAATCGCCACGCCGGTGGCGCGCGTGATCTTCTCGCTGGCGGCGTTCGCCCTGAAACGCGACTGGACGTACGTGGCGATTACGTCGGCGGTGCTGGCGATCCTGCTCTACAGCCTCGGTACGGCGTGGTTGTGATTCGGCCGCGTACCCGTTTTCACCGCGGAGACGCGGAGAACGCGCGGAGAAAGCAAAGACGGAATTCACCGCTGCGGCGCAGAGACGCCACAACTGCAACGCGCGCCGTGCGCCGCTCAAGGCTATTCTCACACCTGAGGTTCGAGCGCGGAGGAAGCAGAGTAACGCGCTCTCCGCGAACTCCAGTACCCGGGAAGACGGCGTGTCTCGGCTGCCTCTGCGCGCGAACCCCGGAATCAATCGAAGGCCGAGTGCGCCGCGGTTCGTTTCTCGTTCTTCTCGGCGTCGGCGGTGAGTTTCGATTTCTCCGCGTTTTCTCCGCGTCTCTGCGTCTCCGCGGTGAAACGAGCCGCGCACCGAGCGGTGAACGTTGCGCGGCACTACACTAACGGAAATGATAGCCGGTAATGCATTTACCCCCGCCGAACGCGCGGAATTCCGGCGGCTCCGCTCACCCGAGAAGATCCAACGCTTCCTGGATTGCGACCTGGCCTACAACAAGGAGCCCGAGGGACCCACCTGCCGGTCGCCGCGCCGCGCGTTGCGGGACCGCACCGCCCACTGCATGGAAGGGGCCCTGTTCGGCGCCGCCGCTCTGCGCATGCTGGGGTATCCGCCGCTCCTGCTCGATTTGGAAGCGGACCGCGACGACGATCACGTCCTGGCCGTATTCCGTCTGCGCGGGCATTGGGGCGCCGTCGCCAAGTCCAACTACTCGGGGCTCCGGTACCGCGAGCCGGTCTACCGTACGCTGCGCGAGCTGGTGATGTCCTATTTCGAGCACTACTACAACCACCGGAAAGAAAAAACGCTGCGGCGGTACTCGCGACCCGTGAACCTGCGGCGTTTCGACGCCCGCGGTTGGATGACCGCGGAGGACGACATCTGGTACGTGCCGGAATACCTGTGCGTGATCAGCCACCGGCCCGTTCTGCCGGCGCCGCTGGCGGCGCGGTTGGGGCGCGTGGACGACCGGTTGTACGCGGCGGGGCTGGTTGGGCTGGCGCCATGACGGGCGCGCGCGGGAGGCCGGTAGCGGGTCAGTTTGAAGGTTCCAGCCGTTTCCGGGCGCAAGGACTTGCGTGTGCGTTTGCTGGTCAGAGGGGGATTTCGCGACAGGAATCCACGGCCGGTCAGGGCGGCGCTCCCCCGAACGCCTATCCGCGCTTCCTTCGCTACGTTGTCGAGGCTGCGCTCGAAAGCCGCTGCGATTCGCCTAAGGAGCTCACATTAGGGATTGAGGTCATGAAAAACATGATGAAATTCGCCCGAGCCACAACTTTGCTTCTCTTCGCTTGCCTGCACGTATTCGCGCAGCCCGGCGCCGCCCCTGCGGCGGGCGCTCCAGGCCAAGCTCCTTCGCCGGGTCAACCCGGTCAACCCGGCGGCCCTGCCGTGCAATCTCCGGTCGTCAATGCCGATCGTACAGTCACGTTCCGGCTCCGCGCGCCGAATGCCAATGCCGTTACGGTGACCGGCGTCGGACGGGGCGGCCTCACCATGGTGAAGAATGAACAAGGAGTGTGGAGCGTTACGGCCGACGCCCTTGCGCCCAACGTCTACACCTACTCCTTCAACGTCGATGGAACGTCCATCAATGACCCTGCCAACCGCGACTTTCAGACAGGGTTCAACAATATGACAAGCATGTTCTTCGTGCCTGGCGACGTTGCGTGGACGCCTCACGCAAACGTCCAAAAGGGCGCAATCACGCGGCATGCGTTCCATTCCGCCATCGCAGGCGATGACCGCGAATTCTTCGCCTACACGCCGGCAGGGTACGACGTGCATGCAAGCCCCTATCCGCTTCTCTTTATGCTGCACGGGCTGGGCGATGACGCCGGAAGGTGGATGAACGGCGGGGCGGCGAACGTCATTCTGGACAATCTGATCGCCGAGGGCAAGGCAAAACCGATGGTTATGGTGACGACGCTGGGTTACGGGACTTCCGGCGGCCCCGGAAAAGCAATGACTCCGGACAACATCTCCGGGTACGCCAAGATCCTGTTGAACGAGGTGCTCCCCGTGGTGGAGAAACGCTATCACGTCTCGAAAGACCGGAACATGCACGCGATCGCAGGGCTCTCGATGGGTGGCGCTACGGCCACCTTTACGGGCCTGAACCACTTGGATGAATTCGCCTGGATCGGATCGTTTAGCGGAGCGTTCGCCATGTGGCCGGAATCCACCGCGGCCGGGGCTACAGCGACATCGGCTCCGGTCCCGGACGATGTGATCGACCGCAGCTTCCCGGGGCTGGATGCGAAGGCGAACTCCCGAGTGAAACTGCTGTGGATCGGATGTGGAACGGGCGATCCGCACAATACCGGCAACCGCCAGTTCAAGGAGTGGCTAAAGGCAAAGAAGGTCACCTTCACCGATATCGAAACGGAAGGCGGCCATACTTGGGACCTGTGGCGCCAATACCTGACGCAGTTTGCGCCACTGCTCTTCCAATCGAAATAGCTACCATACGGAGGATCGCGGAAGCGCTGAAGAAACCGTAGGGATACATTGAACTGACCCACTGACCGCCCTACGCGACGGATCCGCCGTTCCGGTTTGCGCGCCAAGCCCTGCCGACCTCGACGATCGTGGGCAGGAAGGAAACGACAATGATCGCCAGAATGGCAAAATCGAAATTCCGCCTCACGAGAGGGACCGATCCCAACTCGTAGCCCAGCATGGTCATGAGGAAGACCCAGCCAACCCCTCCGCATACGCTGTACGGGAGGAACCGCGGATACGGCATTTCCATCACCCCGGCCACGAACGCGGCGAACGTGCGAACGATGGGAATGAAGCGCGCGTAGACGATGGTCCTACCGCCGTAGCGCTCGTAGAGTTTCTTGGTGCGCGTGATATGTTCGCGCTTGAAGAAGCGGGAATCGGGGCGGCTGAAGATGCGCGCGCCGGTCTTGCGGCCCAGCAGGAAGCCGGTGGAATCGCCGAGCAGCGCGGCCGACATCAAGACGGCGTTGACCAGCGCGATGTTCAAATGCCCGGCGCCGGCTACCGCTCCCACCGTGAACAGCAGGGAATCGCCTGGAAAGAAGAACCCAAACAGGAGTCCCGTCTCCGAGTACACCACGCCAAACAGCATGGCGTACCCGAGCCACCCGGAAAAGAAGGCGCTCAAGAGGTGAATGAGCCGCTCCGGGTCGGTGAGCGACCGGAGGAAATCGAACAGTGTCCGGAGCATGCCGTTAGCTGGGCGAGCTGTACCGGGCGACAATGTTCCGGATCACGGCCTCGTGGATCTTGATCTTCCCCTGCTTGAGCAACTCATCGCGGACGCCATCGGCGAAGAGCGAGTTCCGGTCGTTGGCCTTCTGGCGTTTCACGTCGTCGCGGATGGACTGGCTCTGCTGGGGCAGTTGCGACATATCCGCCGGGATGTGCGCGGCGACCTGGGCCACCACCGTGCCATCGGGCACGCCGATCGGTCCGACGACGGCGTTGTCGGGACGGGCAAACGCGTCTTCGAGATAACTGGCGGAACCCAATCCTTCGACCGATCCGCCGCGCGCGAATTCGTCGGAGGTCTTGACTTCCAAGCCCATCGCCTTGGCCGCCTTGGCGAGGCCGGACGCCCGGGCCGCGGCAGCCAGCTCCTGAGCGTGCTTTTGCAGCGCGTTCGCGCTCCGCTCCTGGACCATCGCGTTGCGCACCTGGCCTTGGACTTCGGCGAAAGTCGCGGGACGCGCGGGCGTCACGGCCGTGACCACGGCCAGCGCGATCTTGTCGCCGGTGACGGCCACGGGCGACGACGCCTCGTTCGGCTTGAGATCGCCGACCGACTGCGTGAAGTCGGGGCTGAGTCCGACATCCGGCAGCGGCTGGTTGGGCTGATAACCCGAGACGCGGGTCATTTGCATGTCGAACGCGGCGGCCACCTTTTCAGGATGCGCCGGATCCTTCTGCAATTCGGTCTGCGCCCGGTCGGAGATGTTCTCCATCAGGTCGTTGACGCGCTGTTTCTTCCACTGGGCGGTCAGATCGCCCTTGGCTTCCTCGAAGGTCTTCTGGTGCGCGTCTTCGTGAGCCAGCACCTGGATAATGTGGTACCCATACTGGGTCTTCACCACGTCGCTGGTCTGGCCGGGTTTCAGCGAAAAGGCCGCGCGCTCGAACTCCGGCACGGTCTGCCCGCGGGTGATCCAGTCCGGAAGTTCGCCGGGGTCTTTGGCATTGTTGGCCGAAGTCGTGTCCTCGGAGTACTTCTTCGCCAGCGCCGAGAAATCCGCTCCGGCGCGGATCTGCTTGAGCAGATCGTCGGCCTGGACCTTCATCTTGGCGTCTTCGGCCGCCGGCTTGCCGGTGGTCTTCAGCAGGATGTGGCGGACTTTCACGCGCTCCGGCGTCAGGAACGACGCCTTGTTCTGGCTGTACAGACGCTGCAGGTCGATCTCAGCCGGCGTCAGGCCCTGTTCCATCTTGGCCGGGTCGGCGACCAGGACCGCAAGATCCTTCGTTTCGGCGATCGCGTAGCGCGCCGCGTTCACCTTGAAGTACGACTCCATCTCTTCGGGCGCCGGCTGCGTTTCCTTGGCGTACTTGTCGGCCGTGAGCTTGACCCATTGGACTTTGATCTTGTCGTTCTTCCGCCGGAACTCCTGTTCGACGTCGGCCGGCGTAACCACGACGCCCGCAACAGCCACGTCGCGCAGGCGCGAGATCAGCATCTGCCGCCGCAGGTCGTCCTCGAAGGCGGCGATGGTGGTGTTCTCCTGGGCAAGCATGGATGCGTACGCGTCGGCGCCCACGAACTTGCCGTCGGGAAAGAGGCTGGGGAACATGTCGCGGATGACGCTTTGCAGGTCGGCGTTACTCACCTGAAAACCCAACTTCTGGGCCTCGTAGGCCAGGGCGCGGCTGGTGATCAACTCGTCGACCATCTGGGGGACGTACGTGGACAGCACGTTGGCGGGGATCTGCCGCCCGCGCACGGTCTGGTCGATGGCCTTTTCCACGTCCGTCACAGTGAGTACGTCCTTGCCTATCTGCGCGACCACCTGGTCCGAAGCGTCGCTAGGTCCGTTGTTGAAGCTGGGGACCAGGTAGGTGAGCATCGAAAGCGACACCACGACCAGGATGCCGCCCAGCAGGATGCGCACGGTTTTCTCTCGGCTGCGAAACAGATCAAACATTTTCTTGAGGAGCTCCGATTGAGGAAACTTCAGTATATCAAGCGTCCTGGCGGCTACGGGAGCCGTCCGGCGCGCCAGCGGGCTGGCAATACCTTAAGACAGCGACGGGGGGACAAGGTCAACTACGACGCGGCCCGCAAGCGATGCGGGCGGCGGGCCGGGCGCGAACAGGCGTTGTGCAGAATGCGGCGGACCTCGGGCTCATAGAACGGCTGGGCCAGCAGATCGTAGGCTCCGAGATTGAGCGCTTCGGACCACAGGCGGGCGTCCGCCTGAGGATCGGTTACCACCACTTCCGGTTCTTGAGGACATTCACGAACCAGGTGCAAGGCATCGAGCCAGTTGCCATCGGGCAGAAGGGCTTCCGTTAGTACGACGTCGTATTCCGTGCGTTGAAGCTGGGCGCGCGCCTGCCGCAGGCTCTCCGCGTGATCCAGAAACAGGGGGAGGGACTGCAGCATTTGCGAGAGTTGGCGGGCATCTTCGCGATGCCCGGAGACGAACAAAATCCGGGATCTCATATATGCACGCTCGATTTCGATATTTCTTACAATTCCCCTCCATTTTAGCCCCGGTGGCAAGAGAGGACAATGACGGCGGGATGAAGATTGCGTGAAGCGGGGGACCCGGGGGCTACGTTTTTTCGGGCTTCATGACGGCCACGTAGCCCAGATTGCGGTAGAGCTGGTTATGGTCGAGGCCGAAACCGACCACGAAGCGGTCGGGAATTTCGAAGCAGCGGTACTGGAGGGCAACCTGAACGATGCGGCGCGAGTTGCGGTCCAGGAACGTACAAACCGAAAGGGAGTTGGGCGCGCGGCCGGAGAGCGTCTGCAAAAGATAGCGAAGCGTGAAGCCGGTGTCCACGATGTCTTCCACCAGAAGCGCGTCTTCGCCCTCGATGCTCTCATCCAGGTCCTTGGCGATGCGCACCAGGCCGGGCGCGCCGCTCCGGTCCGAGAAGCTGGAGATCGCCAGGAAATCGATCTTGAGCGGAACGTCGATGTGGCGCGCCAGGGCGGTGAGGAAGAACACCGACCCTTTCAGCACGCCGATCAGCTTCAGCGTCTTGCCCTGGTAATCGGCGGAGATCTGGGCGGCCACTTCCCGGATGCGGGCGTCGATTTGCTCTTCGGTGAAGAGAATCCGCTCCACGCCCGGAATGGATGGGGCGCTCATGCCGGCGCCCGCCCGGCCAGGCCGTACTTGAAGATCAGATTTTCAAAATCCTTCTGGTAGAACACCTGGATGTTGATGTGCGGATAGAGTTGGCGAAGCAGCCGCACCTTGCGGTTCTTGCGCGTCACCAGCGCTTGTTTCATGGTCGTCAGTTCCACGTAGAGGTCGAATTCGGGGAGGTAGAAATCCGGAGTGAAGGATTCCAGAGCGCTCCCATCCCGATCGTACTGCACCGCGAAGCTGCGCGGCTCGTACTCCCAGGCGATGCGGTAAAAGTCCAGCAGGTTGGCGAACATCTCCTCGCTCTGGTTGGCGAACACTTTCTTGCGCAAGGCCGCTTTCCCGGGGGGAACGATGCCGTGGCGCGCGAGCTTGAGGCGCATCTGGAACTGGAGTTGGGCCTCCGCGGCGGGCGAGAGCAAGCCGCGCTCCACCAGGCCGGCCGAGCGCGCGGCGGCCGCGATGAGATCGGCCATTTGCTCGGAGCTGAGAGATTCGGAGCTGAGGACGATGTCAAAAAGATCGGCGGTGGCGCGGCTTTTGCCGAACTTGGCTTTTCGCTGGGCGCGGTCCGTCGCTTCCAATTCCAACAGCGAGTGGCGCGCGGCCGGGCGATCGAGGCGACGATCGATCATAAGATTGCCGATCCGCACGCTCTCCGGCGCCACGATATGAACCCGCAGCATGCCGAGGAAATGGCGGGCTTGCAACTCGCCGCCCACCGCGCAATACACGATGTGGTACTCGGTGGCAAGCCGTCCCAGGATGCAGGTCATCAGGCTGGAGTAGGCCTTATCCGGGGGAGGAGCGTCGGCGCCGAACTCCTCGCGGACCAGATCTTCGATGCGCGATTGGGTGATGAGCTCGAATTCCAGCCGCTGCGCGGCGAGGCGCGCCACTTCCTCGAAACGGCATCCCGGGTGGCCTGAAACGGCGATCAACGCCATGCTACACGCTCATGATAACCCCGCGCGCGGCAGCAGGTCCGCATACACGAACTGGTCGACGGCGCGGATTTCGCCGGCCTCCACTTCGACCGGCGCGCGAAACATCGGCCCGTCGCAGACGAACGTATGGAACTCGCCGTTCTCGCCGCAGGGATCGACGCGCTCCGGCAGCTCCGCCAGCAGCGCGCGGTTGAACTCGCGCCCGGCGAAGGCGCCATCGAGCGCCTTGGAATCCACGCACGTGAGGCGCGCGCGCAGGCCTGCCCCAATCATGTCGCGCGCGAGCGACGCGGTCGGAATTTCCCAGAGCGGAAACAGCGGCGCGAGGCCCGAGCCGGCTAACTGCCGCTCGCGGTAGGCGCGCACATCGCGCAAAAACAGGTCGCCGAATGCGATGGAGTCGAAGCCCTCCACTACAGCCCGCCGGCAGGCATCAGCCATGCGCGCTTCGTAATCATCGTTGGTGCAGGGCCAGGGCAGCGGAACTTTCCATAGCGGAACGCCGACCGCCTCGGCTTGCGCCTCCACCAGCGTTCGACGAACGCCGTGCATAGCCACGCGGTCCGCCGCCTCGTTGAGGGTGGTGAGAAGGGCCCCGACTTCGATACCCTGCCGCCGGAGCGCATCGAGCGTCCAGGCGCTGTCCTTGCCGGAGCTCCAGGCGAGCAGCGTTTTCACGCCGCGCCGCTTGGCGCCACGCGTTCGGAAGGCGCCACCGTGCGGCTGAGCCACGCGTGCAGGCCGAACAGCGCGGCCGAGTACGTCAGGTCCGCGGCCAGCGTGCGTCCGTAGAACGGGATACCCGCTACATAGCAACTCGCCAGACCCGCAAGGTTGTGCGCGTATGTGGTGGGGAAGCGCAGCCAGACTCCGAAGTTGGTGATCAGGAAGAACTGCAAGCTGCTCGCTCCGGCGGCCGCGCCAATCCGCACGGGGTTGGCGGAGCCGCGCAGCCAGCGCGAGCCGATCCACACGCCGATCAGCAGGCTGGCGTAGACGAATGGCGTGGCGAAGGAATAAGCGTCTCTCAAGGAGTAGCCGTATACGAGACAGACCAGCGGATCGGTCGCCGCCATGAGCGCGATTGGCAACAGGTACGCCCGCCATCCCCTCAGGCGCGCGCCGGCGAAAAGGCTCAGGGCGCCCACCGGCGCGAAATTGAGGTTCTGCGCCAAACGCGCCAAACCTCCCAGGATTGTCAAGCCGGCGGCCAGTGGCCTCGTTGAATTATTCTCCATCGAATTCTCCTAGTTTTTCATTATCCCTCAGAGCGCCCCGAGGCCGCTCGGTTGGGTTCCCACAAAGTTTCTGGCGCGCCGGCGGCCCGGCTCGCCCAGCGGCTCCAGACGAACAAAGCGTCGCTCAAGCGGTTCAAATACCGCACCGCTTCGGGAGGAATGCTCTCCACGCGCGCCAGGGCCACCGTGGCGCGCTCGGCGCGCCGGCAGACCGCGCGGCAAATGTGCAAGTCCACATTCAGCCGGCAGCCGCCCGGCAGCACGAACGAGCGCAGCGACGGCAGATCCTCGTTCATGCGGTCCATTTCCGTCTCCAAGCGCGCCACCTCGGCATCGGTGACGCGCGCCTGTTTGGGATGCACGTCCTCCGGCAGCGTGGCCAGAATCGACCCCAAATTAAACAACTCGTGCTGCACGCGCAGCAGGATGGGCCCCAACTCCGCGACGGCCGGGCGCCGCTCCACCAGCTCTTCCAGAGAGGCGCGGGCGGCGCCAAGGAATGCGTTCAGCTCGTCCACGGAGCCGTAGGCCTCGATGCGCGGCCCGTCCTTGGGCACGCGCTGCCCGCCCGCCAGGCTGGTTTCGCCCCCGTCGCCGCGGCGCGTGTAAACCCGGTTGATAGCGAGCCGCGGTTCGTCGAAAGGTTGGCCGCTCATGGGATCACCTTGTCCTGGACAGATTCCATTTCATGCCCGCCGCGAAGTTCAACCGCGGCGAAGGGTAGCCCAATACCTCTTCATAATGCCAGTCGAGGGCGTTGTGCAAGACGGCGTAGGCGGTGACGCCGCCGCCCAGGGCGTAGTTCACGTTGGCTCCCACATTGGCGAAGCCCGGATTCCGAAACAGCCCGTTCGTGGCTCCGAACGCCGGCTCCACGTCCAACAGCGAACCCCGGAATTCACCCGTCAGGTTGGCCCCCATCTTGCCGCGGCGCAAGGACGCGGTTACGGAACCGGAATTCGCCGGCCTGCGGATCAGTTCTTGACCCACGTAGAAAGGCGGCTGCGCAACGCCCGGGCCGCCGTAGAGCGACAGGATTTCGGTCTTGAGCCACGTGTACGATCCCTCGACGAAAACCCAACGCGCCGGCCGCAGGCGCGCCGAAAACTCCGTTCCCTGCGCCCGGGAGTTCGCCAGGTTATCCGTTTGGAAGCTGCTCAGGCGTGAAAGTTGCCCTCCCAGAGTCACGATGAGGTCGTAAAAGCGGGTGTAGAAGTACGTGGCGTCCACCGAGAGCCAGTCGCGGAAGAATCTTCGCTCTACCCCGGCGTCGAAACTGCGGGTGCGCTCCGGCTTGAGCGCCGGGTTATTGGTATACGCGAGATCGAACCCGTAGGGCGGCCGTATTCCGGTTCCGAAGGAGCCGTGAAAGCGGAAGCCGCCGAGCGAGTACGCCGCGGCCAGTTTCGGGTTGGCGCTGGAATTGGTTTGCGCGGGAAAGTACGGCCGCGAGAAGCCATCGGATGGTATAGAGCCGGTGCGCAGGAACTCGGCGCGGACGCCAGCGGTCAGAAATAGGCGCCCGCCGAACTCGAAGCGGTTCTCGACGTAGACGGCCTCGTCGCGCCTGCGGACGGGAAAGGTCAGGGAGGCGGCATCGGTGATGTAGGAATTGCGGACCTGCTCGCTGCCGCCGCCCACGCCGACCGATGCCGTGTAATGCCGCGAGACGCGCACAATGGCTTGCGCCCCGCCCAGCACGCGGAGATCCTGGTTCGTCGTGAAGGGGTAAGGACTGGAGAACCCGTTGTTGTTGAGGAAAAGCGTCCCGAACGTTTCCAGGCGCAGGCGGGAAGAGAGGTCCGCCTGGTAGCGTACGGCGTAATCCGAGAAGTTGTTCTTGTTCCGGCTGACGGTATCGATGCCGGTGAACGTGTGCGCGGGGTCCGAGCCCCACGGACCGGGGACGCCATTCTCGCTGGAATCGAAGTCGCCGTGGAGCGTCAGCGACTGCCGGCCGAAGCGCCGCGTCACGTTCACGAGCACGTTCTGGTTGCGGTAGTCGCTGTTGACCACCGGCCCATCCGTGTTCATCTGCGAAGCCGAAGCGGCCATGCCAAAGCCCGCGAACGAGCCGCCGCCGGAAACGCCGAACCGGCGCTCGCCGAGGGAGCCGCCTTCAGCTACAACGTCCAGGTTGGCGGGCGAATCCGGCTCGCGCGTCACGAAATTGACCACGCCGCTATTGGCGTACGGCCCGTAGACCGCCGATTGCGGGCCGCGAACGATCTCCACGCGGTCCAGCGCCTCGCTGGGGATGTGCGAGAAATCGAAGTCGCCGCCGAAGGCGTTGACGGGCACGCCGTCAATCTCCACCAGGTTGTATTTCGGGCCGCCGCCGCGAATGGACAGCCCCGAAAGCGCGCCCGTGGGGCCATTCTGGCTAATGGTCATACCTGGCGCGTCGCGCAGCAGGCCGATGGCCAGCGGCTCGTTGCGCTCGCGGATCTCCTCCCCAGGAATGACGGTGACGCTGCCCCCCTGTTCGCTGGCCGCAACGTCCATGACGGAGCCGGCCACGCGAACCGCATCCACTTGCGGGGCCAGATCGAGCTGGATTTCCAACGCCGGGGCGGCAGACGCGGCGGGGATGGATTTGGAGGCGAATCCAGGAGCCGTGACGACCAGCCGGGAACCCTCCGGCAGCGAACATTCGAACGCGCCATTAGGCGCGGGAAAACTGCGGAGCACGCCGAGCGGCGTCACGACGGACACCTGCGCGCCGTCGATGCGCGCGCCGGACGGATCGACGACCGTGCCTTGGATCAACTTGACGCCTGCGGCGGAAAGGCACGCGGCGAGGAAAACGAACGAGGTGAAGACGTATTTGTACATTCCTGGCTCCTCCCACGAGAGCTGAACGAACCGGTTCCACCGGCCGGTCTCCTGACTCGCGCATCGCCGGATCGGCCGGCCTTCCCATCCCGTCGCCGGAACAGTGGCTCGTTTCGACCGATCCTCCGCGCTTACAGTGGCGGGGCCGTGCTGGACTTGCACCAGCTTCCCGAACACCAGCGGAATTTTCGACTACCGTTTCAGTTTACACAAAATGGAAGGCGGATGCGTGGGCGTATTCACTGGTGCGGCTGAGACGCGGCTCAGGTAGGTAGGCCTGAATACGGCGGATTATGACCGGAAAACGCTTGCGGCCGGCAATCCACGCATGATTTAGCCGGCATTCTTTGGAATGAATCAGGCGCAACGGGGGCGGCCCTACGTTTTGGCGGAGATGGCGGATGCGCCGGCGCGCTTCGCGCGGCGAACGAAGGACTGGTCGAAAGACACAAAGGCTGCGCCGGGCGGCCGGCTGCTCACGTGCATGGCATCGGCAAACTCAATTCCGTGGGCCGTAAGCGCCAGCGCCGCCGCCATGGACGGCTCGTCCTCGGCATGCACGTTCTCAAGGCCCAGCAGTTTCGTGAATGCCTCGCGGATAGCGCTTTCCTCAAATCCGTAGAGGCGCCGGAGGACCCAGCCGGTTTCCAGCAATACCGTTTTGGCGATCCAGATTGGCTCGGCTGCAAACAGGGACCGTGCGGTGGCCGCTTGCTTGGGGTCGTCGCTGGTCAACAACCGTACCAGAACGTTAGTATCGACCGCGATCATGACGCCGCGCCACCTCGCGCCCTATTGCGCCGCGCATCTGCGCGGGCGACTTCGACTTGCGGCTACTCCGCAGACAGCCCGCGACCTTGTCGAGGCCGGAGGCAGGGAAACAGGCGGCGGGACGCAGGAGAATGCCGTCGCCGGTTTCTTCGATGGTGAACTTCGTTCCCGGTCCCCAGGCACGGGAGGCGCGTACGGTCTTGGGCAGGACGATCTGGCCCTTGGTCGAAAGCCGGGTGGTTTCCAATGGTAAGACTCCAGTAAGATTATGGCGCGGATAAACCCTGGCCGTCAATGCCGCCCCGGCAAAGCGGCATAGCCGCAGCCGAGCCAGGCGGTTGCCGGAGGCTTCGGTCTGAATCAAGTGGAGTAGAGTAGTGGGCATGAGGAAAGCACCGCTCCAAGTCCTCCGTTGGTCGCTGGTCTTCATGACCGCAGCGTGGATTCTGGCGCCGGCGGCCGAACCAGCGCGGACGGTGCTTGTGGTGCGCCATGCCGAGCGGGCGGCGGGCGGTATGAACGCGGACGTGGGAATCAGCGCGGCTGGGCAGTGCCGCGCCGAGAATCTGGCGCGCTTGCTGGCCGACGCGGGCGTAAAACGCATCTACGTCACCGAGGTGGTGCGCACCCAGCAGACGGCCGCCCCGCTGGCCAAGAAACTGAACATCCGGCCGGAGGTGGTTCCGTCGAACAATGTCGACGAACTCGTGGGGAAGCTGCGGGCAGAGCCGCCGGGCGGACTTGCGCTGGTGGTGACGCACGGCGCCACGTTGCCGGACATCATCAGCCGCCTGGGCGGGGGAACCGTCCCGCCGATTGGCGATGACGAGTACGACCGCCTGCTTGTGGTGACGTTGACCGGGCCGAACCAGGCTTCCGTGGTCCTGTTGCGCTACGCGGGCTGCGGGCGGTAGGGGGCGGCGGGTTTCTTCGGTCTGGGGGCAAAACCGATCGCGGCCACTAAGTGAGACAGCGGCCGCCCGGTGTGCTAATCTAAGCTATAGATGAAGAAAATCTCCGTGCAGTTCACCTTGGAAGAATTGCAGGCGGCCGTGACGCTGGCCTCCAACCAGATGTTCCGCGTGAAGTACATCGATCCGAAAATGCCCGGCTATGTCACGAATCCCGTGGAATTCAACGCGTCCAAGGCCGCGCTGCAAGCTCTGCAAGACGCTCTGGAGACCGCCAAAGGGCCCAATATAAAGACCCCCGCTTGAAACCGGTTCTTCGCACCCAATCCGAGAGATCTCCAGGCCCTTGCCTTCGGCTGTTATCTCCGAAACAATAGCAGCTTCATGTCGCAAACCCTCTTCGACTCCGGCGGGGGGAAGTACTCCTGGCGCAAGGAGCTGAACCGCTATCAGTGGTTCGTGGTGAGCGTCGCCAGCATGGGCTGGATGTTCGACACCATGACCCAGCAGATCTTCGCGCTGGGTCGGCGCTCGGCCATGCACGACCTGCTCGGCGGCGGAGCCACCGACTCCTCCATCGCCGCGCAGGCCGGTTACGCCACGTCCATTTTCATGATCGGCTGGGCCTTGGGCGGCGTGGTCTTCGGCGTATTGGGAGACCGCATCGGCCGCGCCAGGACCATGATGATGACCATCCTGTTTTTCACGGTCTTCACCGGGCTGAGCGTTTTCGCCAGGGGCATTTGGGACTTCAACGCGTACCGCTTCTTGTGCGGCCTCGGCGTGGGCGGCCAGTTCGCGGTGGGCGTGGCCATGGTGGCCGAGGTGACGCCCGCCCGCGCGCGGCCGTATGCGCTGGGAATGGTGCAGGCCTTTTCCACCGTCGGCAACATGATGGCGGCGCTCGCCGGCATTCTGCTGGGTAGGGTCGAACAGGCGGGCGTCATCACCGGGGCGTGGCGCTATATGTTCCTGGTGGGCGCGCTTCCCGCGCCGCTGGCGCTGGTGGTTTTCAAGAAGCTGAAAGAGCCGGATCAGTGGCTGAAAGCGCGCGCCGGGAAGAAACGCCTGGGATCGTACCGCGAGTTGCTGGCGGGCGACCCGCGCTGGCGGCGGAACGCCATCGCCGGCCTGTTTCTGGCCTTCGCCGGTGTGGTGGGGCTGTGGGGCATCGGCTTCTTCAGTTACGATCTGATCCGGCCGCCCCTGGAGAACGCGTTCCGCGCTCGGGGCTTCACGGGCGCCGCGCTGGCCGGCAAGACCACCACCTGGATCGGCATCACGTCTCTGCTCCAGAACTTCGGCGCCTTTTTCGGCATCCAGGGCTTTACCTGGCTCACCCACCGCCTGAACCGCAAGAAAGCGTTCGCCATCGGCTTTGTGGCGGCCATGGGCATGACCGCTTACACGTTCTGGAACCTCAGGACCTTCACCGACATTTTCTGGATGATCCCGCTGATGGGCTTCGCGCAGCTCGCGCTGTTCGGAGGATACGCGATTTACCTGCCGGAGTTGTTCCCTACGCGCCTGCGCAGCACGGGTACGAGTTTCTGCTACAACGTCGGCCGGTTCGCGGCGGCCGCGGGACCGTTCACGCTCGGCCTGCTCACCAGCGGCGTTTTCAAGAGTCGCGCCGAACCCATGCGCTACGCGGGCGTCTGCATGTGCCTGGTGTTCCTGGTGGGCCTGGCGGCCCTGCCGTTCTTGCCCGAAACCAAGGACCAACCCCTACCCGAGTAATTCCGCCGGTCCGGCAGCGCCGCCGTTCTCCTCCGCGCTCACCAGGACCTTGTCCACCCGGTTCCCGTCCATATCGACTACCTCGTAGCGCCAGCCGCCCTGCGCGAAATGGTCGCCTGGCCTCGGGACCCGCCCCAGCCGGAGCATGACAAACCCGCCCATAGTCGTGAATGCGCCCTCATCCTCTCCGGATAACTCGCGGATTCCCAGGGCCTCTTCGAACTCCCACACCGGCGTGATGCCATCCACCAGCCATGACCCATCGTCGCGCTTGATCATATGGCCGGCCTGGGGGCCGGGTAGCGACGGAACATGCCCGACCACGGCGCCCACAATGTCGGTAAGGGTGACGATGCCTTGGAACATTCCGTGCTCGTCGATGATGAAAGCGATGTGGCTGCCCGATTCCTCGAAGATATCGAGCACGCGAAGCGCGGCCACCGTCTCCGGCACCACGGGCGCCGGCCTCAGGCAACGGCGCAAATCGAAGGGCTTGTTCTCCATGCAGGCGTTCAGAAGATCCTTGACGTGAACGTAACCGAGCAGGCGATCCAGCGACTCTTCCGCCACCGGGAACCGGGAGTGCCGCGCGTGCGCGATGAGCGATTGCGCCTCGCGCACATCGTCGCGGACATCCAGCCATGTGACGTCCGGGCGCGGCGTCATCAGGTCGCCGACGCGCCGGTCGCCCAGCCGGAAGACGCCTTCGACCATTTCCTGCTCGGCTTCGTCCACCTCCCCCGATTTCGTCCCTTCTTCGATCATCACCTTGATCTCTTCCTCGGTTACGGAAGGCTCCTGCTGCGTTCGGATGGGCAACAGGCGCAGCACTGCCTCGGAAGACCAGGAGAGGAAGCGGACCGCCGGAGAGGCCGCCCGCGCCAGGAAGCTCATGGCCGGCGCGACCGCGGATGCGAACCGCTCGGGGTTGCTCAATGCGAGGCGCTTGGGCACGAGTTCGCCCAGCATCAGCGACAGGTAACTGATCGCGAGGACCACGAAGCCCAGCGCGATGGATCGCGCATGAGGGCCGATCAGGGGAACGGAACTGAGATCCTTGGCCAGTTCTTTGGCAATGGTGGCGCCGCCGAACGCTCCCGCCAAGGTTCCGATCAACGTCATGCCGATCTGAACGGTCGACAGAAACTGATTCGGCTCGTTCGCGAGCCGCAGAGCCAGCTTCGCGCCCTTGCTGCCTTGCTCGCTGCGCTGTTGCAGTCGCGCTTTGCGCGCGGAGACCACCGCGATCTCCGACAACGCGAATACGCCATTCGCGGCGATCAGGAAAACGATGGCGAGAACCTCGACAGAGACGAATGACATACGCCCGAAACGCGATCTGTTCCGTATTCTAACGGTATTCCACCCTTAAAGAGCGATAAAGAGAAAAAGCGGCGCATAACTACCCACACAACAGTGGTGGTAATCTGGCGGCGGTAGAGTAGCGCCGCCGGTCTTCCATGAGAAAGCGGCTCCTGTCAAGCACTAGGTTTTTGGCCGGGCCAGTGAATTAGCCTGATCGCCGACCAACGGGAGGCGCGGTTAGCCTACAAACGTCTCC
>JBEKHV010000082.1:0-24595 GCA_050012095.1 Bryobacteraceae bacterium
CGGGGTGAAACGAAATCAGACGAAATTCCCAGTAATCCGGGCTCGTGACAAGCCGGAGCGTTTCGACTTCACAAGCCGCATTGAGATGCTTAAGTGAAGAGTATTGGGCTTTAGCCGTGCCGCGAACAGCGAACATCCAGAGGGCTTTAGCCCCTGGAATGCCTGGGCCATGGCAAAGATCCGGGTGTACATCACGCCATCCCAGCGGCTAAAGCCGATCCGAAGATTCGTCCCGGCACGGCTGAAGCCGTACCCTGATACAAGGCCTCTTATTTCAGAATCTTACGCAGTCGAAACTCAGCCCAGCCGAAATGAACTTCGGAATTCAGGTTCAGCGGCCCTGGTAGCAGAAGACGGCGGCGGGTTTCTGGCGCTCGGCGTCGGCCTGGCTCCAAATGAGCATCGAGGGCGGGCGGCCGGCGGCCATATCCACGGCTTCTTCGGCGATGTAGGGGGTGCGGGGAAAACAACGCACCCAGATCGGACCATCGGTGGCGCGCACCAGGCGGATGAGCTGCTCGGTAGGCTCGGCGCGCGCCAGGAACTGCGCGCGTTTGCGGGTCCACAGGTATCCGACGTTGGCGGCCAGCGCCACCAGCGCCACGGCGGCGGCGGCCTTGCGTCCCGCGGGCTTCCGCGCGTGGAGATGCGCGAGAGCCAGGCCGGCGATCAGCGATAGCCCGAAACTTGCGAGGTACGTTTGCCGGCTGGGAATCTGGCGGGAGTACGTCAGGAAGCTGTACGGCGCGAGAGCGATGACGATCCAGGCCAGCGCGAATCCCGCCGATTTCCGCAGTTCCGCCGACCGGAACAGAAGGATCGCGACGCATGCCAGCCCGCCCCAAAGACCCAACACTCGCGCCACGTTAATCGGCAACGTGGACCAAAACGGGGCATGGAGAGAGAAGCTGCCATCGGAGAACCGAAACGACGAGGCGCGAGACTCGGCTATGGACGCAAGGGCCAGAGCCGAAAGGAAGAGATGCGGAGCTAGCCGCGCGAGCGCGCGTCCCCAGTCCGCGCGGGCCGCGATGGGGGCGGTCAGCAGGAACAAGGGCATGAAAACGACGGCGGATTCTTTTGAAAGGAGCGCGAATGCGAACAGAACGGCCGACGCCGGAAGCAGGAACCAACGGCTGGCGGTCCGCCAGGCCAGCAGCCAGCACAGCAGCGACGCTCCGCCGAAAAGGAACAGGAGGGCCTCGTTCATCGCCGACATCCACATGACGGCTTCCTGGTGCCCCTCCGCCACGGCGAAGAAGGCCGCCGCCCAGAACGCGGCGGGGCGCATGTGCGGCCACGCCCGAGCGATTCCGAACACCAGCCAGACGTTGGCTATGTGCAGCAGCAGGCTGAAGACGTGATAACCCCACGAGGTTACGTGAAACGCCTGCCACAGGGCATACATGGCCCAGAAACTCGTGGCGCGCAGGCGAAACACAGCGTCGTGCAGAAGGGTCGCCAGGCCCGCGGGCGCGCCGTAGGTCTGGGTAACATAGAGGTTCGGGAAATCGTCCTCGATCAGCGGGATGGAGAGGCTCGGGCCGTAAGCGAGCACGCACAAGAGCGCCAGCGCGAACAGCGTCAGTAAGAGCGCCCGGACGTCGGCTTTCGGAGCGGGCGCATCGGGCGCCGGGGCGGGTTTAGCCATGTCATGAGTATCGCGCGAAGTTACGGGCAAGCTAAAGCATGCCCCACCAGGGCAAAGCTGCACAGCAAGTGTCTTCGGGGAAGCCGCAATCATCTTAATCCAGATGGATGTTGGGTAGATTGTCTGGTACACTGGTGAACGTGGGTCGATTGAGCTATCTCCGCACGCTGGAGGCGGAGAGCATTCACATTATCCGCGAGGTGGCGAGCGAATTCCAAAACCCGGTGATGCTGTACTCCATCGGGAAGGACTCCTCGGTCATGCTGCGCTTGGCGCAGAAGGCGTTCTATCCGGCCGCTATTCCGTTCCCCGTGCTGCACGTGGATACCAGCTATAAGTTTCGTGAAATGATCGAGTTCCGAGACTCGTACACGGCCCAGGTGGGGGTTCGGCTGATCGTCCATACCAACCGGGCGGCGCTCGATGAGGGGGCCAATCCGTTGCGGCTCGGCACGGCGCGGTGCTGCGGGCTGCTGAAGACCCAGGCGCTGCTCGACGCCTTGCGGGAAGGGCGGTTCGACGCGGCGTTCGGGGGGGCGCGGCGCGACGAGGAGAAATCCCGCGCCAAGGAGCGCATCTACTCCTTCCGTGACGTCCGCGGCCAGTGGGACCCCAAGAACCAGCGCCCGGAGTTGTGGAACCTGTACAACGGGCGGGTGGAGCCGGGCGAGAGCATACGGGTGTTTCCGCTCTCCAACTGGACCGAACTGGATGTCTGGGAATACATCCACGCCGAGAAGATTCCCGTCGTGCCGCTGTACTTCGCCGAGGAGCGGTGGATGATCGAGCGCGGCGAGTCGCTCATCCTTCCCGAACAGGACTTCGCGCCGCGCCTGGCGGGAGAGAAGCCCAAGCTGGTCCGCTGCCGGATGCGCTCGCTGGGGTGCTCGCCCTGCACTGGCGCCATCCGCTCCGACGCGGATACGGTTCCCAAGATCATCGAGGAGCTGATCGGCTTTCGCCGATCGGAGCGCGAGAACCGCGTCATCGACCACGATCAGGACGGCTCCATGGAATTGAAGAAGCGCGAGGGGTACTTCTGATGGCGGCCGTCCCGGAAATCTCGCCCGGCTTCGAGATCGAACAGTTCCTGGAGGAGGAGCGCGCCAAGGATCTCCTGCGGTTCACGACCGCGGGGAGCGTGGACGATGGCAAATCGACGCTCATAGGGCGCCTGCTCTACGATTCGCGCAACGTATACGAGGACCAGATCCATTCCGCCGCGAAGGCGTCCGTCAACCGGTCGGCCGGGCCGCTGGACTTCTCGCTGCTGACCGACGGGCTGCGCGCCGAGCGCGAACAAGGCATCACGATCGACGTGGCCTACCGCTACTTCGCCACGGCGCGGCGCAAGTTCATCATCGCCGATACGCCGGGCCACGAGCAGTACACGCGCAACATGGCCACGGGCGCCTCCACGGCCGATCTCGCCATCATTTTGATCGACGCGCGCAAGGGCGTGCTGCCGCAATCGCGCCGGCATGCGTATATCGCCTGGCTATTGGGCATCCGCAAGCTGGCGGTGGCGGTGAACAAGATGGACCTGGTGGGCTACGACCGGGCCGTCTTCGAGGCCATTCGCACCGAATTTCTGCGGTGGAACAAGTTCCGAAGCTCCTGCCACTTCCTGCCCATCAGCGCGCTGGAGGGCGACAACGTCGTGAGCCGCTCTCCGAACACGCCGTGGTACGAGGGGCCGAGCCTGCTGGAGTATCTGGAAACCGTCGAGGTGGACGGCGGCACGTCCCGCGAGCCGTTCCGTTTTCCGGTGCAGCGCGTCATTCGCCCCGACCAGGATTTTCGGGGCTACGCGGGACAGATCGCGTCGGGAACCGCGCGTCCCGGCGACGAGATTTGCGCCCTGCCCTCGGGCCGCCGCAGCCGGATCAAAACCATTACGACGTTCGACGGCGATCTCGAAGCGGCGTACGCGCCCATGTCCGTCACCTTCACCCTGGAAGACGAGCTGGACCTCAGCCGCGGCGACATGCTGGCCCACGCCGCCAGCGCTCCAGCCGCGGCCGCGCACGTGGAGGCGAGGCTGGTATGGATGAGCGAGAAGCCGCTGGATCTTGCGCGGCGCTATCTCCTGAAGCATACCACGCAGCTCGTACCGGCCGGCGTTTCCAGGCCCGTGCGGCTCGATATTCACACGCTCGAACCGACGCCGGCGGCGACCCTTGAGTTGAATGAAATTGGGACGGTCGAAATCGAAACCGGCAGGCCGCTGTTCTTCGATCCCTACGAGCGAAATAGAATCACCGGCGCGCTGGTGTTGATCGATCCCGAAAGCAACGCCACGGTGGCGGCCGGCATGATCGTCCAGGCCGTCGAAGGGCGGACCGTACGGACCGCGGGCCCGGTCACCGCGGCGGAACGGCGCGCTCGGTACGGCCACGGGCCGGCCGCGATCTTCACCGGCCATCGCGAATCGCTGGGCGAATTGTTGGAGCGGCGGCTGTTCGACCGGGGCTGCGCGGTGGTGGCGCTGCGCGATGCCACCGAGGACGCGCTCCGCGCCGCCGAGGCCGCGGGGTTGATCGCCATCGTCGCGGGCGGCCCGGAACCGGACCTGCCGGAAGACGACGCCTTGGCCGCGGCCCAGGCCATCAATCGCCTGTTTGACGAGAACTGGGAAAAGGGAGGCGGCATCTGAACATCGAAGACAAGATCGACGGCGCGCGGCGCGTCATCGCAGCCGCGCTGGAAGGTCCGGGCGAGCCTTGCGTCACCTCGAGTTTTCAGGCGGAGTGCGTGGTCCTGGTCCACATGGCGGCCGCCGCACGCCCCCTGATCCCGGTCCTTTTTCTGGACACAGGCTATCACTTCGCGGAGACCTACACCTATCGGGACCAGATCGTGGAACGGCTGGGGCTGAACTTGGTTAACATCCTGCCCCGCCTTACCGTGCCCGAGCAGGAACGCGAGTTCGGCGTTCTGTATCGATCCGCGCCCGACCGCTGCTGCGCCATGCGCAAGGTGGAGCCTCTGTTCGCCGCCCTGGAGCCGTACGACGTTTGGTTCACCGGCTTGCGGCGCGATCAGTCTCCGACCCGCAAAGATTTGCAAGTGGCCGCCGACTTCCAACTGCCTGGGGGCAAGATCCTCCGCAAGGTCAGCCCGCTGGCCGATTGGACCGCGGCCGACGTCTGGGCGTATTTGAAACGGTACGGCATCCCGCCGCTGCCACTTTACGACCAGGGATACTCCAGCATCGGATGCGAGCCGTGCACGTCGCTGCCGCTAGATCCCGACAACCCGCGTTCCGGCCGCTGGGCCGGCCAGAAACTGGAATGCGGCATTCATATCCAGGCGAAATGATTTACATCACTGGATTCATCATTGCGCTGGCGATCGGTCTCACGGGAGTGGGCGGCGGGACGATTACGGTTCCCGTGCTCATTCTGTTCCTGCACATGGCGCCGGCAAGGGGGCGCCCTTTGGGTCCGGCGCTACTCAGATGTCGTAGTACAGGGCGAACTCGTGCGGGTGCGGGCGCAGGCGCACCGCGTCCGCCTCGTTCTTCCGCTTGTAGTCGATGTAGGTCTCGATCAGCTCTTCGGTGAACACGTCCCCCTTCATCAGGAACGCGTGGTCGTCTTCCAGGCAGCTCAGCGCCTCTTCCAACGATCCCGGCATCGACGGCACCGCCTTCATCTCTTCCGGACTCAGATCGTAAATGTCCTTGTCCAACGGCTCCCCGGGGTTGATCTTGTTCAACACCCCGTCCAATCCCGCCATCAGCATCGCCGCGAACGCCAGGTACGGATTCGCCGCCGGGTCCGGCGGACGGAACTCCACCCGCTTGGCCTTGGGACTCGCCGAGTACATCGGTATCCGGCACGCCGCCGACCGGTTGCGCCGCGAGTACGCCAGGTTCACCGGCGCTTCGTACCCCGGCACCAGCCGCTTGTAGCTGTTCGTCGTCGGCGCGATGATCGCCGACAGCGCCCGCGCGTGCTTCAGCAGGCCCCCGATGTAGTGCAGCCCCATCTGGCTGAATCCCGCGTAGCCGTCCCCCGCGAACAACGCCTTCCCGCCCTTCCATAGGCTCTGGTGCGTGTGCATCCCGCTCCCGTTGTCCGCGAACAACGGCTTCGGCATGAACGTCACCGTCTTCCCGTGGCGGTTGGCCACGTTGCGGATCACGTACTTGTACATCATCATGTTGTCGGCCGATTTCACCAGCTTGTCGAAGCGCTGGTCGATCTCCGCCTGGCCGCCGGTGGCCACTTCGTGATGATGGCACTCGATGTTGAGCCCGCACTGGATCATCACCTGCACCATCTCGCTGCGCAGATCCTGGTAGTGGTCCGTGGGCGGCACCGGAAAGTAGCCTTCCTTGTAGCGCGGCCGGTACCCCAGGTTGTTCTCCCGGCGGCCCGAGTTCCAACGGCCTTCCTCGGCGTCGATGAAGTAGTAGCCGCAGTGCTGGTTCTGGTCGAAACTGATGTTGTCGAAAATGAAAAACTCGGCCTCGGCCCCGAAGTAGGCCGTGTCGGCGATGCCCGTGTTCTTCAGGTACAGCTCGGCCTTCTGCCCGATCCAGCGCGGGTCGCGCTCGTAGCGCTGCTTGGTGACGGGGTCCTTCACGTCCCCGTACATCACCAGCGTGGGCGTGGCGGCGAAGGGGTCCATGATGGCCGTGTCGGGGTCCGGGATCAGCAGCATGTCGCTTTCGTGGATCGCCGCCCAGCCGCGGATGCTCGATCCATCCATGCCGAAGCCGTCCTCGAAACTGGCTTCGTCCAGTTCCGAAACGGGATAGGATACGTGATGCTGCAAGCTCGGAATATCGGTGAACCGCAAATCGAGCTGCTTGGCATCGTTCTTCTTCGCGAATTCCAATACTTCCTTCGGACTCATTTCGCGAATTCCAATACTTCCTTCGGACTCATGAAACCTCCAAAACAGCCATGGTAATCCGGCGCGACCGTGAAGTTAAACTCAATTCTTTCTATAGGGCCTATAAACAACTTTGCTTGCCGGGCCAGACCGTGCGAATATTTCCTATGGAGGAGAGGGATGAACAAGTACGCGATCGCGGTAGTAGCTATCGGAGTTTTCGGCGCTGCCTCTCTCTGGGCGGCGGAGAAACCAGTGAAGGTAGATCTGAAGGATGCCAAAGGGGCCAGCGTCGGGACCGCCACGATCTCTGCGAACAAGGGGTCTGGCGTCACGATTAAGATGGACCTGAAGGGCCTTCCGCCCGGGGAGCACGCCGCGCACATTCACGCGGTAGCCAAGTGCGAGGCTCCCGCATTCACGACCGCCGGGGGGCACTTCAACCCCGACCAGAAGCAGCATGGCATGGACAACCCCATGGGGCCGCATGCCGGCGACATGCCGAATTTTACGGTGAAGCCCAACGGAACGGCTAAAGTCACGCTAGTCGACCCCAGAGTGAACATGGGGAGTGACGCGCACTCCATATTCTCCAACGGCGGCACGGCGCTGGTGATCCACGCCGCGGCGGACGATATGAAGACAGACCCGGCCGGCAACGCCGGAGCCCGCATCGCCTGCGGCCTGATCGCGAAGTAGTTTGGCCCGGTGGGACTACAGAACTGAAGCCGGGCGGGCCGTCCGCGCGCGCTCTTGGGCGTGAGCCGTGGCTGCTATGCTCCCAGAAGCTCATGATCCGCGCGCCGGCCTCCACGGCCGGCTATTCGCGCGCGTGCATCAAGACGTTGCGGAATGAATCGAACCGAATCCGGAGCGCCCAGGGTATCAAGCTTCCTTCGCAGGAATCTCTCCCAGCGCTCGCAATACAGGTGCGATGGTGAGGCCGTGGACAAAAATGGAAAATGCGACGACGGCGAAACTCACGGTGATGATTTCTTCGCGCCGGGGAACCTCCGCCGGAAGGCTGAGCACGAGCGCCAGGGCCAAGGCTCCGCGCAACCCTCCCCAAAACAACGCGTGCCGATGCTGCCTGCTGACCCGCAAGGAGGACCAGGAGAAAGCCTGGCAAACCGGATAAACGGCGGCGGCCCGCCCAAGGGTCACCAGGAACGCAGCAATCACGGCAGGGAACCAGACCGCGCCGAAGCGCCGGCTGGTCTCGTGCATGCCAATGAGCAGAAACACGATTGAATTCGCCACGAAGGCCGCGTACTCCCAAAAAGCCTGCAAGGCCTCTTTCCCCCGGTTGGAGATCGGCCCGAGAGGCCCGAGATTGCCCAGCGCCAAACCGGCCGTCAAAGTGGCGAACACGCCGGACACATTCAGGCTGTCCGCTAAAAGAAAAGAGCCATAGGCGGCTATGGTGGTACAGGTCGTTTCAACCAAGTGGTCCTGGGTGCGCACGGCGAGGTACAAGACGAGATTTCCGACCACTGCCCCGCATAAAACGCCGCCACCGGTCGTGACCAAGGCGGTCCTTAGCATGGTGAGACCCGAAAGGCTGCGCCCCGATGCCAGAGCCACGGCTATGCCGAACGCGACCGCGGCCGTGCCATCGTTGAAGAGACTCTCAGCCTCGACCAGCAGACGGAGACGCCCGTGAACATGCGCTTCGCGGAACGTCGCGATGACGGACACGGGGTCGGTCGCCGCAATGAGCACGCCGAACACCAGAGCGCTCACCCACTCCCAATGGGCCAGAAAATGCATACCCACTGTGGTGATGGCGGCGGACAGAAAGACGCCGATCGTCGCCAAGACGAGAACGACGGGCATCTCCCGCCGCAGCTCCCTCCAGCGGAGATAAAACGCCGCTTCGAAAATGAGCGGCGGGAGGAGTCCCGTGAAGATCAGATCTCTGGTGAGGCTCATCTTCGGGGCGAAGGGCAGGAGCGCCACGCCCATTCCGGCGGCGACCAACCCCACACTGTACGGAAGCCGAAGCCGGCGCGTCAGGATCGCCACGACGGCGGCGATAAGGAGCAGGAGCACGACGCCTTTTTCGAAGTTGACTTCCATACGGTCCTTCGGCCGCGCGATGCCACGCCATCGGCCGCCCACGCCTGGCGCGCGTGGTTTTCACGATAGCACGGGCCCGCAGACACGCGCTGAACGGGAGTTACGCCAAACCGCCAGCGAGACCGGCGCATAGCCACTCGCCTTTACGAATTCTTCATGACTTTTTTGGGACTTCTTTAGCTCCAGCCTGTCATCATTTGACTGTATGGGACCCGCCGATGAAGCGTGGTTGAGCTTATTCCTGGTGGCGCTGTTCGGGTTGCTTCTTTTTTTGCGAATCAAATTCCCAAACGCATCGAGGGGATCCGAGACCGCGGCGCTGGTGATCGCCACGATCCTTTTCTTTTCGATCTGCAACCTTTTTCCGAATCCGGACAAGCCTTCGGCGCCAACGGGCCGTCAAGCGACGCAGACTTCGCAGGCAGCGGCTCCGTAGAGAGAAGCCTCCGTCATGCTTGGACGGGGCTGAAAGAAACGCTCCGTCAGAAGCCCATGATTTGCATGCCGGCGTCCACAAAGAGGATGTTGCCTGTGACGCCGCGGCCCAGGTCGCTCGCGAGGAATACGGCCGCGTCGGCGACTTCGCCCGGTTCCGTGTTGCGCCGCAATGGCGCGCGGCTCTCGACGGCGTCCAGGATCGATGCGAAGTCCTTGATGGCGCGCGCCGACGCGGTCTTGACCGGTCCCGCCGAAATGGCGTTCACGCGGACGCCGCGGGGGCCCAGTTCGCTCGCCAGGTAACGCACGGTGGATTCGAGCGACGCCTTAGCCACGCCCATGACGTTATAGTTCGGCACCACGCGCGAGGAGCCGAGATATGTCAGCGTGGTGAGTGAGCCGCCGGCGGTCATCAAGGGCGCCGCGGCGCGCGCCACGGCCACCAGGGAATACGCGCTCACGTCCTGGGCCAGAGCGAAGCCCGCGCGGCTGGTTTCCAGGAACGGGCGCGTCAGGTCCTCCCGGTTGGCGAAAGCCAGGCTGTGCACCACGGTGCCGAGCGGGCGGCCAAGGGCGCGCAGCGAGGCGGCGAGCGCGTCCATCTCTTCGTCTTTGGTGACGTCGCAGGGCAGAATGGCCGCCGTGTCGAGGTCCCGCGACAACTCTTCGATGGCGTCCCGCTGGCGCTCGCCAAGATATGTCAGCGCCAGCGCGGCCCCCTCTCTCGACATGGCTTGAGCGATGGCGTACGCCAAGCTCCACTTGTTCGCTATACCCAGCACGAGGGCGAGCTGGCCCTCCAGCAATTTGGACATGAACTATTCAGTTTACCCGGAACGGAACTCAGTTGTTCCCATAGACCGGGATCGCCGCGCCGTGAATGACTTTGGCATCGTCGCTCGAGAGGAACAGGACGACGCGCGCGATGTCCTCGGGCTTCGGCCATTTCACAAAGTCCGCGCTGGGCATGGCCTTCCGATTGGCCTCGGTATCGATTTGACAGTTCGGACGTCGGATGCTAGTGTTACGATTTTTGTGATCGTGCTACTAAGATTCGCCGGCGCTGTTGTGTTCGCCGCGTGCGCGTTCGCGCAGGGCGGCGTCTCGGGGACGGTATTCGACCCGCAAGGAAAGGTCGTTCCGGGGGCGGCGGTCCGGCTGGAAGGACCGACGGGATACCGGCTGGCGGCGACGTCGGACGGAGACGGCCGCTACCGGTTCGACTCGGTGGCGGACGGGAAGTACCGGCTGGCGGCGGAGGCTCCCGGTCTGGCGAGCGCCGGCCAGACCGTAACCGTCGCCGGCCAAGCCGCCGCGGCCGACATTACGCTTGCGCTGCTTTCGGCGCAACGGCAGAGCATCGTCATCACGGCCAAGGGAATGGAGCCCGAGCTGGACCTGCGCAACGCGGAAGTGTTCAACCGCACGCTGTTCACGCGCGACGACCAGATGCTCCAGCAGCTCGACGCCGGAATTGACGCCGGCCAGCACGAAGGCGGCGGCAAATCGGTGGAGATCCGCCGGTTCGGATTCAACCTGGATCACGGCGGCGTCAACGGAGGGCTGAAGGTGCTGGTGGACGACGTGGAACAGAACCAGGGCACGCAGGGCCACGGCCAAGGCTACCTGGGATCGCTCAGAGCGCTCAGCCCGGAGCTGATCGACGACGTCGCCATTACCAACGGCCCCTTCAGCGCGGAGTACGGCGATTTCAGCGGCTTGGGAGTGGTCCATATTCACCAGCGCGAGTCCCTGCCGGACGATTTCACCATTCGCATGCAGGGCGGCAACTTCGACAGCGGACGGGTCTTCTTCGCGTACAGTCCGGAGGTGAAGCGCGCCGACGCCTACATCGCCTATGAAGGGTCGTACACGAACGGTCCGTTTCAAACCCCGGAACGCTACCGCCGCGACAACCTGAACGGCAATTACACGAGGACCCTGAAAACGGGAGAGAAACTGGGGTTCCGGATTCTCTTCGGCCGCAACGACTTCCACTCATCCGGCCAGGTCCCGCTGGATTTGGTGAATGCGGGTCTGCTGGACCGGTTCGGTTCCATCGACCCCACCGACGGCGGCCGGGTCAAGCTGGGGACCGCCTCGGCTTATTTCAGCAAGGCGTTCACCAACGGCGACGTCTTCAAGGCCGACGGATTTCTTTCGCGCTCGCTGTTCGACCTGTACTCCAACTTCACGTTTTTTCTCAACGGTCCGGCGCATGGAGATGCGTGATATGAGTCGAAGGCTTCCGTGGCGATCACCCGCCACCTTTCCCTGAACGGGGGCGTGACGAAGATCGGCAACGCGTTCTACAAGGGCGGCGATCGCCGCGTGTACGTGGACAGCGCTCCGCACATGGTGGCCAACGCGGCGCTGACGCTGGCGGGCTGGCGGGGCTGGAGCGGCTCGCTACGAATGCGCGCCACCAACCATTACCGGCTGGACGGCACTGATCCATCCATCGTGGCTTCCGGGCACACGGTTTTCGATCTTGGGCTTGCAAAGCGGATTCGTCCGGGCGTCGAGCTGAATCTCAGCGTGGACAACCTGACGAACCGCGATTACTACGAGACCCAGAACTACTTCGAATCGCGGGTTGAGCCCGACGCTCCGGCTATGTGGCGCATTCACGGCACTCCTGGGTACCCGCTCACGGCAGTGGCGGGGGTCACGTTCCGGCTGCGGGAGAAGTAGGCGGAAAATTCGGGGCCGGTGGCCAAGGGCCAGGAGGCGCTGGAATGCGTAAACTGGAAAGACATGGCGCACGCGGGTCATTACGTGGTTACGGGAGGAGCCGGGTTCATCGGCTCGGCGATCGTGCGGGGTCTGCTCGGCGAGGGAGCGCACGCCGTGGTGGTGATCGATAACCTGTTGACCGGGAGCGAATCGAACCTGGAGGAAGTGCGCGGCCGCATCGACTTCCAGCGCGCCGACATACGGAATTACGAGGAGATCGCGCCCCTCATCCGCGGTGCGGCGGTGGTGTTTCACGAGGCCGCCATTCCCTCGGTGCCGCGCTCGATCGACGATCCCGTACCGTCGCACGAGGTCAATATCGACGGGACCTTCAACGTGCTGCGCGCCGCGCGCGAGGGGCGGGCCGGCCGCGTGATTTACGCGGCTTCCTCCTCCGCGTACGGAGACACGGAGGATCTGCCTAAAGTGGAAAGCATGACGCCGAGCCCGAAATCGCCATACGCGCTTCAGAAGCTGGTGGGGGAGCACTATTGCAGCGTTTTCTCCGGCGTTTATGGCCTGGAAACGCTGTCGCTGCGCTATTTCAACGTGTACGGCCCGCGGCAGGATCCTTCCAGCCCCTATTCGGGCGTGCTTTCGCTCTTCATGAAGGCGGCGCTCGAACGGCGCGCGCCAACGATCTTTGGCGCCGGCGAACAGTCGCGCGATTTCACGTTCGTGGACGACGTGGTGGACCTGAACCTCAAGGCCGCCCGCGCCAGGACCGCCTCGGGGCAAGTTTATAACGCCGGCAACGGCGGCCGGGTCACGCTGAACGAGGCGTGGGCGCTGCTCCAGAAGATCGAAGGCGTCGCGATAGCGCCGCGGTACGGTCCCCCGCGGCCGGGCGATGTGCGCCATTCGCAGGCCGATACGACGGCGGTCGTGCGGGATCTTGGGCACGCACCCCGGTTCTCATTCGAGGAGGGGATGCGCCGGACGCTGGAGTGGTATCGGCAGGCTGGCACCTGAATTGCCCTTGGCACCTATAAATGCTGCAAAATTCCCCAACTTCCGCCGCCCAGAGGGGCGAAATGGCCCAGGGGCTGGGTGATATCACCCTTTTATCGGTGTTGCGGAGCCACGCATTTGTCAGCGGCCTATCTGAAAGCCAGGTGGAGCGTCTCGCCGGGCTGGCTAGCGAAGCCGTCTTCCCGGAGGACGAGGTCATCCTCCTGGCGGGACAGCGCTCGACGTCCTTTTACCTGCTGGTGGAAGGCAGCGTAGCGGTGGAACTCCGTACGCCCAGGTATTCGGTCTGCGTGCAGGCGCTCGGGCCGGGCCAGGTATTCGGCTGGTCCGCGCTGCTCGATCGTCAGGAAGCGCACTTCCAGGTGCGCGCGCGGGAGCGTACGCGAGCCTTGCGTCTGGACGGCGCGGCGCTAGCGGCGGCGTGCCAGAGGGACCCGCAGCTCGGCGCCGAGGTTTTCCGGCGGGCGCTGGAGGTGGTGGCCGGCCGCGTGAAGGCCACGGAGTTGCGCTTCGCGGAAATGTGCGGCGTGCGCGTTTAGCCTCTCTTCTCGGTTGGAGCGGGTTTCCGAGGGGTCTTGCGGTGCGGATCGAGGGTTTGACGGGCGGCGCTCCGCTCTCCTATACTGGTACTTCCCGCTGGAAATACGACGATGTATCTTGCGATATTACTTGTACACATCCTGGTCTGCGTGTTCCTGATCATCGTGGTCTTGCTGCAGAGCGGGAAGGCGGCGGATCTGGCCGGCGCGTTCGGCGGCATGGGTTCGCAGACGGCTTTCGGCCCGCGCGGCTCGGCGACGCTTCTTTCCAAGGCGACCACGGTTTCGGCGGTCGTCTTCATGCTCACCTCGCTTACGCTCTCGATTCTGGCGACGCGCAACGCGGGGCTGGGCACGACGGTGTTGGAGGATGCGCCCCGCAACGCTCCGGCCAAGAGCCAGCCGGCGCCGGGCCGCAGCAGCACCACGCTGCCCATACCGGGTCAGCAACCCGCTCAGAGTTCGGCTCCGGCGCCATCGCCCGGCCAGCCGGCGCCGCAGAAGTAGGTTTCCCAAACGCGGAGGTGGCGGAATTGGCAGACGCACTAGCTTGAGGTGCTAGCGGGAGCAATCCCGTGGGGGTTCAAGTCCCCCTCTCCGCACCAGTTTAGGGCCTGTAAAATCAGTTGATTACAGGCCCATTTTCTTTGCGCAATCTTCTCCTGCGTGTAACGCCCCGCATCGCGGCGATTATCTCCCAAGTGCAGGGTACTTTTTGGCCCGTATCGCGGCATCCGTCGCGGTCAAATCATCGCTCGGTCATGCGCTGGCGCCCACGCTGAAAAGGGAGGCGATCTCCAGGGTCGGCGGACTCCCGGCGCCCGCTGCCAGCTTGCTCGGCTGTCATCCGTATGTTAAAACGCAAAAAGGATCTGGAGTTGCCGAATCGCGTGGCAGGCTTCAAACAAAGCGTGCGGAAATGCCTGCGAAACACAACCAGGATGCCTGTGCCTTTTGCACGGGCCTGGGCAGGGGCACGGGTACTTGCGCCCGGTGTGGTGTTCTCCGTAGCCCAGTGGAGGTGTTGCAGTGACGGATCTTAGCGCTCTATGCACAGCCGTTCTGGACGGTGACGCGGAGGCAGCCGCCATCCTGGCGCGCCAGGCCGCCAGCCCGGACGCCGCCGTTGTCGCCTTCGAGGTCTCCAGCGCCATTCAAGAGGTCGGTCGGCGCTTCGACGCCGAGGAGTCTTTCCTGCCGGATCTGGTCCGGTCCGCGCGCGCGGCCAGGGAAGCACGGCCGGCTCTCCCGGCCGGCCGGGTGGTCATCGGCGCCCCACCCGGAGCGTCACACGATCTCGACAAGGATGTTGCCACAGCGGTGCTCGAAAGCGGAGGTTTCGAAGTCCTGGATTTGGGAACGGACGTGTCGCCGGCGCGTTTCGCGGAGGCGGCTGGGACGGAGAATCTCGATCTGGTCTGTATCTCGGCGGCGCTCCCCTCGTCCATTCCGGGCCTGCGGTCCGCCGTCGACGCGTTACGGCGCGCGGATCCCCACGGTCGTGTGAGAATCCTGGTCGGCGGAGCGGCAGCCGACCGCGTCCTGGCGCAAGACCTCGGCGCCGACGGGCAGTGGCCGGACGCCCGCGCTCTCCTCAGACTGGCCCGCGAGACAATGGCGCAGCGCTGCAAGCAGCCGCGGGGCGCTTATGATGCCACCGTGCTCGCCGACTGGCAGATCGCCGAAGCCGCCGAAAAACACATGCCCTCGCCTTCCGACTGGCGCAGTCGCCTGAGTCTCGAGAAGGACGAGGTCATTCCCGTGGGCCGGGTAGCCAAGCTCGATTTCCTCCGGATCATCGACCGCCTGAAAGATCGTCCCGACGGCGCCTACATCGAAGTCACGGCCATCACGCCCACACCCCTCGGCGAGGGCAAGAGCACTACCTCGCTCGGCCTTATCGAGGGACTCGGCAAGCGCGGCCGGCACGTGGGCGGCTGCCTGCGCCAGCCCTCCGGCGGTCCCACCATGAACATCAAGGGAACCGCGGCCGGGGGCGGCAACGCGCTTCTGATACCCATGACGGAGTTTTCGATGGGCCTGACCGGCGATATCAACGACGTCATGAACGCGCACAATCTGGCCATGGTGGCGCTCACCGCCCGCATGCAGCACGAGCGCAACTACAACGACGACCAGTTGCGCCGCCTCACCGGGATGCGCCGGCTGGATGTCGACCCTACCCGAGTCGAGATGGGGTGGGTGATGGACTTTTGCGCGCAGGCCTTGCGCAGCGTTATCGTCGGCATCGGTGCGCGCACCGACGGCTACATGATGCAGTCGAGATTCGGGATCGCGGTCAGCTCGGAGCTGATGGCCATCCTCGCCATCGTGCGCGATCTGAAGGACCTGCGCCAGCGCATGGGCGACATCACCGTGGCTTACGACAAGAGTGGCAAGGCCGTCACCACCGGCGATCTCGAAGTGGCCGGCGCGATGTGCGCGTGGATGCGCAACGCGATCAATCCTACCCTGTGCAGCACGGCGGAATACCAGCCCGTCATGGTTCACGCGGGGCCGTTTGCCAACATCGCTGTCGGCCAATCGTCGATTATCGGCGACCGCGTCGGCCTTAAGCTGTTCGATTACCACGTGACCGAGAGCGGGTTCGCCGCCGACATCGGGTTCGAGAAGTTCTGGAACGTTAAGTGCCGGCTGAGCGGACTTCGGCCGCGCGTCTCGGTCCTGACCACTACCATCCGCTCGCTCAAGATGCACGGCGGCGGGCCCAAAGTGGTCCCTGGCCTTACGCTTGCTGAAGAGTACCGCAAAGAGAATCTGAAGCTGTTAGAGGCGGGCCTCCCCAACATGCTGCACCACATCGGCATCATCCGTAAATCGGGGATCAATCCGGTGGTGTGCATCAACAGGTTCGAGACGGACGCCGCGGACGAAATCCGCATGGTCCGCCGCGCGGCCGAAAGCGTGGGCGCGAGGTGCGCGCTTTCCTCGCACTGGGCCAAAGGGGGCGAAGGCGCGATGGAGCTGGCCGACGCCGTCATCGACGCCGCGCGCGACGAGGTCTCGTTCCGCTATCTCTACCCGATGGACATGAAGTTGCGCGACCGCGTGGAGCTGATCGCCTCGGAGGTGTACGGCGCGGCCGGCGTGGCATGGACGCCGGAGGCCGAAGAGAAGCTGAAGAGCCTGGAATCCGATAGGCGCTATGATGAGTATTCCACGATGATGGTGAAAACCCATCTCAGTCTCAGCCACGATCCTGCGCTCAAGGGCGTTCCGCGGAACTGGATTTTGCCCATTCGCGACGTTCTGGTTTACTCCGGCGCGCGGTTCCTTTGTCCCTGCGCCGGCGCCATCAGCCTGATGCCCGGCACGAGTTCCAACCCGGGCTTCCGCCGTGTGGATGTGGATGTCCAGACAGGCAATGTGACGGGCCTGTTCTGAAAGGAGTCGCCATGTTGCTTCGTTCCGCAAACGTCTTTCAGGACTTGGAGGAAAGGATGCTCCAGGCGATCGAGGCTATATCCACCACCGAACGCCACGGGGCCGGGACGTACCTGTTTCAGTCCGGCGACGCGGCAACCTCGCTCCACATTCTGATTGAAGGGCGCGTGCGCCTTTGCGTCAGCCGCGGCGGGCACATCGCCCACACCATCACCCAGGGCGGCGAGGCGCTGGGCTGGTCCAGCGTGGCCGGCTTTGAGCGCTACTCGGCTTCCGCCGAGTGCATCACGCCCACCACCTCGCTGCGCATTCCCGCCGAAGATCTGTCCCGTATGCTGGAAGCCGAACCTGCCAGCGGGTTGAAATTCTTCCGCCGCCTGGTCGTCCAGGTGGGCCACAGGCTGTTCGAGAGCTACGGCGAGACGCTTTCGATGCAAGGCAAGGGAGGTCCGGGTTCGTATGGGTAGGCCTTCCGCGAAACGGGGACTGGCTGGAATTTCGCCGCCTCTGCGGAACTTCGTGTCCTTACCGGGGTGCCGGCGATGAGCCTCAATGCCTTGCGGACAGCGCTTGCCGAGCGCCGGTTCGTTTGTTCGGCTGAGTTGGTGCTTGGACGCGACCACACTGTCGCCGCCGCCGACGCTTTCGTGAAAGACGCCGCCGCCCAGCCGGACGGCATCAAGGTCATCAGCCTCACCGATCTTCCGGGGGGCCACCCCTCGCTGCCGCCGGAGGCTTTCGCGGAGCGGGTTCTGGGGCATGGCCTGACGCCGCTGGCGCATGTCACGGGTAAGGATGGGAACCGCTCGTTCGTGGAGGGACGGCTGCACGCCTTCGCGCTGGCGGGGGTGGAGAACATCCTGGCCCTCACCGGCGACGCGCAACAGGAAGGCTTCCTGGGCCGTGGGAAGCCGGTGTACGATCTCGATTCGGCGCTCATCTTGCGGCTGGTCTCCGCGCTGCGCGAGGGCCTGGAATACAGCGTTGGCGCGCGCACCCAGCGGTCCACGAGGTTCGATTTCTTTCCCGGCGCTGTGGTGAACCCGTTCAAGGTTCGTGAGCCCGACCTCATGATGCAGCTCTACAAACTGCGTCTCAAAATCGCTATGGGCGCGCGCTTCATCGTCACCCAGGCCGGATTCAACCTGCGCAAACTGTATGAGCTCAAGCAGTATATGGACCGCGAGGGCCTCGGCGAAGTGCCCGTGCTGGCCAATGTCTATGTGCCCACAGCCACCATCGCGCGCATGATGCATGCGGGCGACCTGGCGGGCTGCGTGGCCAGCGCCGATTTCGTGAAGCGGGTGGCGAGCGAATCCAAGGCCCAACGGCTCGAACGCGCGTCCCTGATGGTGGCGGCGGCCCGCGACCTCGGCTTCGCCGGCGCCCACATTGGCGGCTTCGGCCTGTCCCACGGGGACTTCATGACCATCCTCGAGCGTTCGGCGGGCGCCGCCTGGCGGAACCACCTGGACAACCTTGTTTTCCCTTATCCGGGCGAGTTCTACCTATTTCAACCCGGCGCCGATGGCCTCAGCGAAGCCACGGGACCATGCCTGGCAGGCCGGCGCACGGCGCGGCCGCGTTTGATGCAGCGCCTCTCGCGCGGCCTCCACCGCTGGTTCATCGCACCCGGCACGTTTTCAGCGCGGTTCTTCGAAGCCCGCCTGCGGCCTGGATCCGCCGGGGAGAACGGCGTTGCGTTCTGGACCGGCCTGTTGGGCGCTTCTTCCCTGTTCCGCAAAGCCGCTCTGGGATGCCAGAGTTGTGGCGACTGCGTCCAGGACCATCTTGGCTATGCCGGCTGTTCGATGCGCTGGTGTTACAAAGAGCTGCGCAACGGGCCCTGCGGCGGATCGCGCGTGGATGGGAGCTGTGAGGCCCACCCGGAGCTGCCATGCTTGTGGAATCTGGTGTATGAGGCTGCACTGGCCTGCGGGGAGGACCCTGCGGACTTCGCCCGCACCCTGATTCCGCCGCGGGACTGGTCGCTCGACCGCTCCAACGCGCTGGCAAACCGCTTTGCCGGAACCGACAACCTTTCGAGGCGGGTTCCGGCGCCCGGCCCGGAATCCCACGGAGATACCTAATGATCCTAATCGGCGAACTGATTAATGCCACCCGCAAGAAGGTGAGGGCGGCCGTCGAGACCAGAGATGCCGACTACATCCGCGACTTGGCGCGACGCCAGGCAGAGGCGGGCGCGGCTATTTTAGATGTCAATGGCGGCGTGCCAGAACGCGAGGCCGAATCGTTGGAGTGGCTTGTCGGCCTGGTGCAGGAGGTTACGGACCTTCCGCTGGCCATCGACAGCTCCGACCCGGAGGTAGTGCGCCGCGCCATCCCCTTGTGCAAGAGCCGGCCGACTATCAACTCGATTACCGCTGAGCCGGCGCGCCTGGATGCCCTGCTGCCCGTGCTGAAGGAATTTCGGCCCCGCGTGATCGCGCTGTGCATGAGCCCCGCGGGTGTGCCGGCGGGTTTGGAGGACCGGATCGAAACGGCCTCCCGGCTGGTGGACCGCCTGATACAAGATGGCGCCGAACTCGATGACATTTTCGTCGACCCCTGTGTGATGCCGGTGAGCACCGGCGGCGACAAGAGCGTGGCCGTTCTCGATGCCATCGGCTGCATCATGCAACGCTTTCCTGGAGTGCACACCAGCGTAGGGTTGAGCAACGTTTCTTTCGGCGTGCCGACCCGCAAGCTGATGAACCAGACGTTCCTCATGCTGCTGATGGCGCGCGGTCTGGATGCGGCCATCCTCGATCCGCTGGACCGGCAACTGATCGCCAACATCACCGCCGCCGAGGCGCTGTTGGGTCGCGACGAATACTGCCAGCGTTACCTGCGCGCCTATCGCGCCGGCAAGCTGGAACCACTGGAGCAGGCGCCCGCTATATCGAGATAGCGCGCGATCTCTCCGAAGCGCTAATTATCCTGTAATACCGAAGTCAACTTCGGAGAAGTTGGGTTTCCATTGATCCGCCGTTTGGATCCGCCGTATTCCCCTATGCTTTCGCCAGGCCAGTCAGCGTCTCTTCCAGAACTCCGCGCGCCAGCGCAATTTTGTATTCGTTCTTGCCGATTGCTATGGCGTCCTTGACGGCCGCCTCGGCCGCGGCCGTTATGGTCGCTGGGTCGAGCGGCTTTCCCACTAGCGCTTTTTCCGCGTCCGTGGATCGCCAGGGCGCCGGAGCCACGCCGCTGAACACCACACGCACGGTCCGCACCTTGTTCTCCGCCAGCGTTACCCGGATGGCGGCTCCCACCAGCGCGAAGTCGAAAGCGCCCCGTTCGCGAACCTTCCGATACGTGCTTCGCGCCCCCGGCTCCGGGGGATCCAGGAGGATTTCCGTGACCAGTTCGCCGGCCTCCAGCACGTTCTCCTTCAGCAGGCTCACCTTGGGCGGAACGAAAAAGGACTCGATGGGAATGGTCCGGCGGCCCTTTCGGCCCGCGATGGTCAGCTTGGCGCTCAAAGCCGTCAACGCCGAGGCGGTATCCGAAGGATGGACGATATAGCAACGGTCCCACCCGAGAATGGCGTGGAACTGGTTCTCGCCCGTTTCGGCGAAGCAGGTGTCTCCGCCCTTCCGCCGGCAATGGAAGTCCCCCCGGAAATACCAGCAGCGCGGCCTCTGGCAGAGGTTCCCGCCAAGCGTCCCCTGGTTCCGCAACTGGGGACTGGCGACGGCCGCCGCGGCTTCGGCCAGCGCCTGGTAGGAATCCCGGACCTGGCGGTTCTCGGCGATTTCTGTCAACGTAGTGAGCGCGCCGATTCGGAGACCCCCGCCCGTCCGCGGGCCAATCCCCTTGAGATCCCGGATGCCGGAGACGCTGACGACCGTCTCCGCGTGGAACACCTGGTCCCGCAGGCATCCCAGCAGATCCGTGCCGCCCGCGAGAATGCGCGCTCCCGGACGGGAGGCCGCCTCGACCGCTTCCTGGACCGATTGCGCCCGCGTATACGCGAACTTTGCTAACATGGCTCACCCCCGCTTTCCGACCTGGTTGAGTAGGTTGATGACGCTCGACGGCGTGAGGGGCGCCGCCGTGGCCCGCAGGCCGGTGGCATGATGAAACGCGTTGGCGATGGCCGCCGCGGCCGGGATCAGGGCCGGCTCGCCCAGCCCCTTGGCGCCGGTCGAATTGACTTCCGAATCGTGCGGATCGATGGGGAGACACGTCAGTTCCGCCGGGACGTCCATCGCCGTCGGAATCTTGTAGTCGTGCCAATTGGCGTTCACCATCTTCCCGGTGTTTGCGTCGAGGATGCGCTGCTCGGTGAGCGCAAAGCCGATGCCCATCGTCAGGCCGCCGATCACCTGGTTCGCGTAGGTCATCAGGTTCATTACGCGGCCGCTATCGTGCGCCGCCAGCATGCGCAGCACCCGGACCTCGCCGGTGCGCTTGTTGACTTCGACTTCGGCGAAATGGGTGGCGAAGGGCCGGATGGATTTGTCGGTCGGGTGAGGGCCCCGAACCCCCAAGCCCACCACGACCTGCTGCTGTTGCATGAGCCGTATTTGCTGAACCGGAGTTCGGAGCGTGCCCGCCGGACCGATGACCTCACCGTTTTTCAGCGTCAGGTCGGCCACCGGCGTTTTCAACTGTTCGGCTGCCGCCTCCAGCAGCTTGGATTTCACATCCAGGCACGCAGCCCGCACCGCGGGCGAACTGATCATCACGGTCCTGCTGCCGCTGGCCGCGTCGGCGGGCTGGGTGGTGCCGGTGTCCCCGTTCTCCACCTCGATCCTCTCGATCGGCACGCCCAATTCCTCGACGACGACCTGGGCCATGACCGTCCGCATTCCCGTTCCAATGTCAGCCGCGCCCACGTTCAGGTTGACGCTTCCATCCCGGTAGTACCGGAGAATGGCGGTAGCGCGAGGGGGGCCCAGATATCCCCACATCCCGCTGGCCACCCCCACGCCCCTGACCGTGGGACCCGCGGGTTTGGCCCGCGCGCGCGCCTCTTTCCAACCGAAGGCTTTGGCGCCTTCGGTCAGGCACTGGGGCAGGCCATTGGAAGTGTACGGCCTGTTCTGCTCCGTCGCGCAGACCATGGCGACGTTCTTTAGCCGCAATTCCACCGGGTCCATGCCGATCTTGTCCGCCAGAGTGTCCATCATCTGCTCCAGCGCCCAGGCGCACTGGGTGTAACCGGGAGCCCGGAAGGCGCGGTTCTGGCCGGCATTGATGTACGCTTGGTCCTCGGTGATCTTCATATTAGGGCAGGTGTACAACTCGCGCAGCATTCCGCCCACCGAGGTATCCGCCGGATAGGCCCCTACCTCGCCGACGCCGGTCAGTTCCAGGGCAACCAGCGTCCCGTCCTTCTTCACCCCAGCCTTTAGCGTCATGGAGTGGGCGGGCCGGTTCCCCACGCATAGGAAGGTCTCTTCCCGGCTGAGGAAATACTTCACCGGGCGGCCCGTCTTGCGCGCCAGCAGCGCCGCGATCACCGTGTGTTTGGTGGTATCCTGCTTGCTGCCGAAGCCTCCGCCCATGTATCGGCAGGTGACCCGCACTTTGCTGAGCGGCAGGCCAAGGGCCTGCGCTACGCCACGCTGAATGTCAAAGGGCGACTGGGTGGATTCCCAGACCGTCAGGTGATCCCCGTCCCACCGCACGGTCGCGCCGTGAACCTCAAGCGGAGTGTGAAGCTCGCAGGAGGTCCGGTAGGTCTCTTCCACTACCGCGTCGGCCTCGACGAATCCCTTGGCCACGTCGCCGCGAGTGTAGACCGACGGCTGCCCCGCGCGATTGCTGCCCTCTTGGACCGCGGGGGCGCCCGGCTTTAGGGCATCCTCCATGTTGGTGACGAAGGACAGCTTCTCGTATTGCACCTGGATCGCCCGCACGGCGTCCCACGCCTGCTGCTGGGTTTCGGCCGCTACCACGGCCACTTCCTCGCCTTCGTGCCGGCAATGCGGATCGAACAGCCGGCTGAGGGCTTGGTTGGGGGTCCCTGGAGGTCCGAACTGTCGGTACCAAGGGATATTCGCTTCCTTATCGGCGTCGCTGAGAATCGCGCGAACGCCCGGCATCTCACGCGCCTTGGCCAGATCCACCTTCACCACCCGGGCGTGGGCGTGGGGGCAGCGCAAAGTGGCGGCGTACAGCATGTTCGGAAAGTCCATATCCAGCCCGTAGTGCGCTGCGCCGCTCAGCCGCTCCCGGCCGTCGATCTTGGGGATGCCTTTTCCGACGATGGTCGTTTCGCCCCAGGGTTTCGGATTCAAGTCAGCCATGGCTCACCTCCCCGCTTTCTTCAGTTCCGCGGCCCGGTGGGCGGCGCGGAAGATGTTGGCGTAGGCCCCGCACCGGCACAGGTTGCCGCTCACCCCCTCGCGAATCTGCTCGATCGTGGGATCGGGCGTCTTGCGCAAGAGTCCTTCGATGTTCATCACCTGCCCCCCGGTACAGAAACCGCATTGGTAGGCATCCTCTTCCAGAAAAGCCAGTTGGACGGGTCCGAGTTCCTCGCCGTGCATGAGGCCCTCCAGCGTGGTGATCCGGTGGTCTGCGGCTTCCACCGCCAGGGTCATGCAGGCATAGCGAGCCGCGCCGTCGATGAGGACGGTGCAGGCGCCGCACTCGCCACGCTCGCACCCCGGCTTGGTTCCGGTGAAACCCAATCGGTCGCGCAGCGCGTGGAGCAACGTCCAACGTGGCTCGACCAGCAGAGCGTACGCCTGGCCATTCACGTTCAGGACTACCTTGATCGCTTCGGCGCCAAGCGCTTCCTGCGTTCCGGCTCGCACCTCGACCGTGGCGGTTGCGCCGAGGAGCACGGCCTCGGTGGCGCCTCCGGCCACGGAATTGAAGAAACGCCTGCGGCTCAAAGCCTCCCGGCGCTCCTGCTCGTTGTCCATCGGGTCCTCCTTGTCGGCTCAACAACATAGGCGGACGCTGCAACGCGCCGGCGGACTTCGGCTCACAATCGAGCCCGCGGGCCAAAACCCGCATCGGCACGCTGGAACGTGCGCCGCACGGGCCGTCGAGTCTCCGGCCCGCTGTTTGACCCTTGACCCGGAATTTCCATTTTGGACTCCAGGGTCCCATTCAGTATAGATCCAGCCGCCTTCCGTTGATCCTGCGACTCGCACTTTTTTTCCGGGGGCCGTCTTCACCTCCGCAAAGCGCAGTTGTCGCTCTGCCAGAAAATCCAGTTATGGGGAATTGCCGGCTCCACGTTGATTCCTGGCGGGCATGCGCGAAGCAGGTCGAACCGGCGCCCTCCTTGCGCACGGCGCTCCTTGCGCACGTTTGCCCACGCGCGCCAAGGGGAGTATCCTGATTCTGAAATTCCCAGTTCGTCGCCACGGAAGGATTCGTATATGAAGCGAAGGTCGTTTCTGAAGTCGCTCGCGGCGGCGCCCGCCGCCTGTCTGGCGCTCCCACGGCTCGCTGAAGCCGCCCTGCCAAAAACCAGCATCACGCGCGTCCGCATTTACAAACCGCCCGATCTCAATCAGGTTTTCAACCAGAGCAATATGCTCGTGACGGTGGAGACCGAAGCCGGCATCACGGGCATCGGCGAGGGCGGCGTCAAAGACACCCTGGAGCAGTGCGCCGGCTCTCTCATCGGCAAGAACCCCTTCCAGACGGAAGCCATCTGGCAGGAGGAGTACATGGCGTGGTTCTACCCTCCGGGCCGGGAGAAGCAAGACGCCATGGGCGCCCTCGATCTGGCGCTGTGGGACATCAAAGGCAAGGCCCTCGGCCTGCCCATCCACCAAATACTGGGCGGGGCCGTGCGTGGCTTCTGCGAATGTTACAACACCAGCAATGTTCGCCCGCCGGCGGCTCCGGGCGGCGCGCAGCCCACCGTGAAAGACCGGGTGAAGGCGACCCTGGACGCGGGCTACAAGGTCTATCGCGTTGGCGCGGCCGATTCCGGCGCCGGCGCCTGGGATGCCCG
>JBEKHV010000083.1:0-17755 GCA_050012095.1 Bryobacteraceae bacterium
GCGCAACCACTGGATTCCTTCCAGCAGGCACCGCAAAACCTCGCGGTAGGAAGATCTCATGTACAGCGCCAGGGCGATCACGTAATAGATGACCACGTGAGCCGGCAAGTCGCGCTGGCGAACACTGGCCTTCTTGGTCTTCGCCAACACCGCATGGATAGCGGTTACAGGAAACGCTTGAGCAATCACGCCGAGGCTGATGTAATCCGTGATCCGGCTCCCGGCGGGCAACGAGGCGATAGTCCGAGCCATCCCGAGGGGCCTCCCGCCCCAAAACAGAATAGCACGAAACTGTTGTTAAGTGAACAGTATTGGGTCTAGGCGCCGGCTGGAGGATAGCGCGGCGCGGCTTCTGCCGACAAATCCGAAAGGTCCCACGCCCGATCCGTGATCCGCACCTCCATGGCCGGCGTCACGCGCAACGTCACCGTTCCAGCAGCAACTCCGGCGCCTCGTTTCCCCAGTGGACATGCAGCTTGCCACCGGCGGGATGCACCCACATTCCGTCGCCCTCGCGAGGCAGCGGAATATCGGCCGGGCCGGCAACCGTCACGAAATGGCTGTCTTCCACGCCGTCCCGCAGTTTGCCGATGTGGATATGCATGTGGCACTGGGTGCGGAGCGCCAGGCTGTTGATCGCCAGGCCCCAGCCATCGCCCCACAATTCCCGAGCCTTCGCGATGGCCACCGTCCAATACGCGGCGCGCTGTTCCGCGGTCATTCCAGCCAGATCCTCGGGGTTCCGTACGTGAAACCGCGGGACCGCCAGCCATCGGTTCGGCTTGTTGGGGCTGGCGTCGCGAATCGCAAAAAACGCGGGCTCGCGCGGTTGCGCTTCGACCGCGCGGCACAGGGAGCACTCCCGTACCTCCATGGTCTCCGGCCTGGCGACGTCGCACGCGCAATTGCGCACGTCCGCTCGCCCCAGCGGCAGCAACATCACGAGGGCAGCGATGAGCCCGCGGGAGAATCGCACGTCCCTCCCATCTTAGCTGGCGCGGATCTCTGGCGCCGCCGGAACTCCGCGCCTGAACGGGCGCGCGGCAAGGTACGCGTTACAATAGCAGGCTTCATGGGCGCGCAGTACCATCCGGCCGAGCTCGTCGACTTGCGAAGGCTTTCCGCGCGCCATCTGGAGCCCCTGCTCATCGAAGAAACCGCGGTTTGGCGGGACGATCTCGAATGGGATTTCACGCGGTCGGCCGACCTGGTGCGCCGCTACGTGGACATGCGCGCCCTGAGCGGCGCCGCTGTCATGGAAGATGGCGTGGCGGCCGGCTACGTGTACTTCGTGCTGGAGGAGAACAAGGGTCTGATCGGCGATCTTTTTGTGAGCCGCCGCGCGCGCGGCGGCATGGAACTCGAAAACGCGTTGTTCGATCGGGCGCTAGTGGACATCGCCGCCCACCCGGCTATCGGGCGCGTCGAATCGCAGCTCATGATGCTGCGGGGGGAGCGTGGCTGGCCCGCGCCGGCCGCCGGGCATCTCTTGTCCTGCGAGCGTAACTTCATGCGCATCGAGTTGGCGCGCGCCGGCTTGCAAGAAGGACGTGTGCGGGCGCCGTGCTACTTCGACAACTGGTCCGACCACTACCTGGACGCCTCGGCGCAATTGATCGCCGCCGCCTACGACGGCCACATCGACGGTTCCATTAACGATCAATACCGCAGCCCCGCCGGCGCGCGCCGCTTCCTGCACAGCGTCGTACAGTATCCCGGCTGCGGCGCCTTTTCCAGCCCGGCGTCCTGCGCCGCATTCGAGGCGGCCGGGGGAACGCTATGCGGCATCTCTCTGGCGAGCCTGGTGGCCCCGGAGTGCGGCCACATCACGCAGATCTGTGTTTCGCCCGAGGTGCGCGGCAAAGGCCTGGGCTATGCCTTGCTGCGCCGGTCGCTGCTGGCGCTGCGGAACATGGGGTGCCGCTCCGCGAGCCTGACGGTCACCGCCGCCAATCAGGAAGCCGTGACGTTGTACGAGCGCGTCGGTTTCCACACCGTGAGGACCTTCCAGGCTTTGGTCTGGGAAGGATTCCAGCCCCGGCGCGCCGCGTAGACTGTGGGACAGGCCATCCCGCAAGGCATAGGCGTCAGAATAACGCCGTTGCCAAAAAGACCACGGCTGCGCGCGCGGTCAAGTCCCCGGCCCGGTTTGGTTGAAACCTCCCAGAACGCCGTATCCGGACCGCGAGCGGCGTAAGCCGGTCGCGGTAGGGACGGCCCTTGCGGACCGCCCCCCGCGCCGGCATTTTGTGGCAGTAGGTGAGTGCCGGTGGCCGCAATTGACCACTACACGGCCATATCCCGCCATCGGTTCGGAAGCGGCATCTGTCGCCGCCGCAGGGTCTTCTTGGCGCGCCAGCTAAAGCTCCTGATATATGGTCACCATGCCCCTGTCGCCCCGCTTGTAACCAGGCCGTGGGGCAGCAAATCGGGCACCCGTTTTTGCCAAGGCGACTATCTTTGATACCTTCAGCAAATCCCACTCGGTGGATCTTTCGGAGGTGTGCCCCCCGGATACTTGATAACAGCGCAAGACCTCATTGCCTCGGCTGTTAACTCCATATGTGTGCGGCTCGACTTCACGAGATATGCCGTCGTATACCAGTGAAAGGACTTCTTTATTCTGAATAGCGCCAACAATTGTGGCATTCATGCGCTCTATTTTACTCCCAAATGTCGGCGGCCACTTTACGCCTGTATCCGGAACGATAGCCCGTACGGTCCCAAAAACTCCCCCACACTTCACTCGTGAACTGGGATATTACTTCGCCTTAGGCCGCTGCGAAGCCGATGATCTCTGCACATAAACGGTCGAGACTGGCAAGTGTATGGCCTTTACCCTGAAGGGCTTCAAGATGATCGCCAATGTGAACAGGGTTCTTCAGGTAGCTGCCTTCCGCATTGCCAAGGCTTTTCGTAGCTTCGCCAAAAGTGGTGTCCCACGCGCCGCTGCCGACTTCGGCCTTCAGAACGTCTCCGATGTCGGTCGGCCACTGCACATAATGCGGCCCCCACGCCGTTACCTCCGGAAAGGGTTCGGAGTCCTTCCCGCCAAGCAGCCTCAATAGTGCCTTGTTATCCCGCTCATGAAGGGGACGCCACCTCGGGCTCGTTTCCTCCTTATCGCCGTCAAATACGACGAACACTGGGATGTCGAGCGCTTGAGCGATGATGACGGGATCGATCAGATAATTCTTCCCGTTCACGGCGACGATGTGGACTCCGTGCCGCCGGAAGTCCTCCCAGCGGTCCGACAGGACCATCCACGAAGTAATGTACGCAACGTCCTCAATCCCCTCTACCAATACGAGCTTCGACGTGAAGAACATCTCGTTGAGATGAGGCTGCAATGCCTGCTGAAGGCGTGCACGCTGCGCCGGAAGTGGTGTCAGTGTCTTGCCAGTCACCTCGGCGGATCGTTTAGAGATGTCTTCGAACGTGACTTGAGAAACCCTCGACTCCTTCGCAGAAGCGTCGCGACGCACCATCCGCACGCTCTCAAATCCGCGGCCGGACACAAAATAGGGGCTGTGCGTTGATACGATGACTTGGGAATTGCCGGCGCTAAGCTCTTGCAGCACACTGGAAAGATGGCGAGCCTGCGGCGGGTGTTGGTACAGTTCGGGTTCTTCGCACCCTAGAATCAGGCACGGCGCGTCCTTGTCATCGCTAGACGCCAACTCTTGAAGGAGCGCCAACAAGTATGAGCGCTGCAATCCGTGTCCAAAGCGCGCAAGCTCACCCTCGAAGCTGCCTTCGCCTGCCAGCAGACGGGCCACAGGTTCCTCGACCTGAACCTTCCGATCCTCTGTCGCCCAAGTAAGACGGGCCGTCACCTCGGGATGAGCCCACTGGACCAATCGTGTTGTCAACGCCTTCGAGAGATTATCAAGCGTCCCCTGTTGGGCCTCTATGATCTGTCGATACTGAATGAGCGTGTCATCCCTGAGTTTCTTTATGTCCTCATCGAATTTAACCTTTGCGCGAACAGTGCGCGCCAGTAATTTACCGAGCGAGGTGTTCTTCGCTTCCACGTTCTCCTTCGTCACGTCCTTGACGGCCGGCACATAGACCCACTGCACGTAGCGCGAGAAACGGTTTGCCCCCTTACTGAAGCCGTAGAACAGGTCGTCGCTGGCTTCGAGAGTGCACTGTTGAGGGTGTGCTTCCTCGTAGGCCCGAAGCGCCTCACGCATTCCGTCCTTTGTCCCCGGCTTTGGAAGATCGGTGAATTTAGTTCGGATGAGATCGTACGCGGTCTTTAGCTCGTCTTTTGTTCCACCTTCCTTATGCAGCCTGAAAAAGCTCGCGAACGGTGCCATCACGTTGCGTTGGCCGAACAGTTTGACCGGCGCGAGGCGGCTACCTGCGTCGAAAACAGCCTTTGCGGTCACGATGAGAGTGCCCTGTCGGTAGTAGTCGGCGAATTCCTTTTGCGCCTCAGCGTTAAGGCCGCCGAATGTGACTGTGATCTCAATCGGCTCGTCGGTGTTCCGACCGTGGAAATCCTCGGCGTCGAGGTCCGTAAGGTTCATGGTGGCGCTCTCCGTCTCGCGAAAGAATATATTCAGAGCACACAATATCGTTGATTTTCCACCGCCGTTGGGGCCGACAAGGGACGTGTAGGGACTGAGGTTTACCTGGACATCACGGAATGATCGAAAATTCTTAATACCGAGTCTCTCGATCCGCATCTAGCTGCTCCGATCTAAGTCGGTTTCTCGATTTCCTTAATCGTCAGCTCCGCCGCGCCCAGCCGGGCGAACAGTCGTCTGCGGCAAGTCAGCACGAGAATCTGGATTCTCTCCCCCGCACGCAAGAGGATATCGAACATTCGCTCAATGCGCTGGTCATCGCTGAAGGCTAAAGCGTCATCAAGAATGACGGCCGCGGGACGCCCTTGTGTAAGGAGCAGTTCGGCGAAGGCCAGGCGGGTAAGAACGGCGAGCTGTTCTTGCGTGCCCTCGCTCAGACTGTCAAATGCCTCCGCTGCCCCGTTGCGCTCTATGGCGCTTATGCTAAGGTTCTCGTCCAGTACGAGGCCAGTACCCGGCAACAGCATCCTCAGGTAAGGCTCAACGCGGCTTACGACGGGAGCAAGATAGCGGGCTTTGGCCTCTTGTTCGGCTTCCCGTAGGGTGTCTCGGAGGAGCTTGAGGACCCCTGCCTCCTCCTCATAACCCTTCACCACGGCCTCCAGCCGAGTTCGCTCCGCTGCCACAAACTCAAGCGCTTCTTCAACGCCGGCCCCCTCGCTGGCCTCAACCAACGTCGTGAGCCGCGTGATCTCGTCTTTGAGTGCAGCGACAGCTTCCTGATGATTTCGCCCGGCAGCTTCCAGCCGCTTGATCCGCACGTCAATGGCCTCGACGGTCTCGCCCTGGCAGTCTTCGAGCAGCGCGAGGGCTTTCTGCTCCTCCGCTGCACTCAGCGTTAGTTCCGTGGCGCGGCGCGAGAGTTCCTCATCGCTGACTTTGGCTCGTGCGGTCGTCAGAGCCGCTTGCTTCGTCTCAAGAGTTCCGCGTTTACCGGCCACGCGTTGCTCAATCTCCTGCAAAGCAGTGGTCGCTTCGGCGAGCACGGACTTTGGCCCCTCCAACGCCGCCTCGGCCGTCCTTGTGTCGGCTGCCAGCCGCTCGGCGTCGCCGTGAGTACCGGCAATTTCCTCCGCAATCTCTGCGGGCTCCGGCAGCTCGGAAATGCTTAGCGATTCGAGTTCTGTTCTGAGCCGGCCCCGTAGCTCACTCACGCGAATACCGCGCGCGTCCAGGCCTGCTGCCAGTTTGATCGACGGTTCCGCTGGCGCGAGCCGCGCAATCTCGCGGCGAACGTCCACGAGTTCACTCTCAAACGCGCGGCGCTGCTCCAGGGCGCGGCGAGCGGCGGAGAGGTTCTCGACAGCGGCGGCGCTGAGCGCCGCCCTGAGCTCGCCTTCGGCCATCCGAAGCCGCTCAAGGAGCGCGTCGCGGTCGTCGATCTGCGGTTCAATAGCAATCTCTCCAACGCCTTCGACGGCGACCACCGTTTTAGCGACCACAGCGACCGACGTGGTCTGCACGATCAAGGGCGCACCATCGAGACGTACGCGGCCCAGTGCCTCACTTTCGATAGCAACGGATACCGTAGTAGCTACTGCCTGGAGCGCCGCATTGGCTTTCGAATGCTCGGCGTCGGCAACCTCGATCCGCGACACGGCTTCCTGTGTTGCAGTGATTTGTCCCGCCAACCCGGAGAGTCGCACGGCCTCGGCTTGCAGTTCCGCCGCTTTTGCCAGCGTCGCCTCATGTCGATCAATCTCGGTCTGCAACGCGGCGGCGCTGCGGATGCGCTCAAGCCGCCGGCCCTTCTCACCGTTAAGACGAGCCTGTTCGCGGAATCCGGCGAGTTCATTCTCTCGGGCTTCGACCAAGAGTTTGGTCTCGTTTTTGTGGGTATCGGCCCGATCAACGTCACTCGCGAGCCCTCGAATCTCGGCTTCAATAAGCTCGACATCCCGCGCTAGTTTCGCGCGGTCCGCCACTGCCGTCCGCTCCCGTCCGGCACGCTCTTCGGCAAGCTTGGCCTTATTTTGAGCTGCCTCGATCTCAGCGGCTCTGGTGGCCGCCGCCAAGCGAGCAGTCCGGGTGGCGTCAAGCTCGCGCCAATGATCTTCGTCGCTCCAATCGGCTTGAAGTTCCTTGTGTTCGCGCTTTAGGCCCGCGAGCGTGTCCATGTATTCAAAGATCTCGCGCCGCTTTTCCTCAAGCTGAGAAACGCGCCCCACCACTCCTTCGAGCCGTTCATTGGCCTCTTTGAACTTTCCACGTGGCCCTCTCGTGCTGAGGATTTCCCCCAGGGCTTGCTCTACCGCCGCTGGGATTCTCCGACCCCTTTCTCCTCCTGTGACAACGCCCACTTGCGCTTCAATGCAACCCTGTAGCGTACGACGACCCGCCTCATCAAGCTTGGCGTCGCCGAAGGAGCCACCCTGACGTACCCAGAGAGTTCCCCAAATGCCCGGCTCGCCGCCGCCGCGGCCTCCGGCAAATTCGAGCAATCGCTGAAGTTCGGTCTCGGCAGCCTCGTCTTCAAAACGGCGGCTGTTCGAATTGGTGAGCACTGCCTTTCCCGTTTGGCCGGCGAAGCGCTTTTGAATAGTCCAATGGGAGCCCTCTAGATCGAATGCCAGTTCGACCTCCGGCACCGTGCCGTTGACGAAGTGACGGAAGCTCCTTGCGTGGGCGGTCTGTGATTTCGCCTTCTCGAAGATCACGCCGTTGATCGCCTCCAACAGCGTTGACTTGCCGAGTTCGTTCTGACCGACGAGAACATTCACGCCATCGGTGATTCCGTCCACGCGGACCGTTCCGACGAACTTGCGGAAATTTGTGAGTTGAACCGAGCGAATCCTCATATGTTCTATGCCTGCAACAGATGCTCGATGTAAAGCCGCCGCAACGCCAGGGAAGCAAGGCGCGCTCGCGGTGGATCGGAACCGTCCTCAGCCAACGCCTTCAGCCGGTCCGCAGCTACCCTGACGAAGCCGGCGCGGTCGATATCGTCCAAGTCGGCTTCGGTGGGCTCAAGAACCAGCCCATCATCCTGGCAACGCATAGCCCGCACGCCTGCCCCAACGCCCTGAATGATTTTCTCCTCGAAGATCTTACGGCCAGCCAGTGACAGCGCGCCCGCGACTTGAAGGTCGAGCACGACTTTACTCAGGTCCGGTTCCAGCGCGCGAAGCTCCGCCTCCAAGAGATCGACTTGAGAATCCTCCGCGAGGGTCTTCTCGACCTGGTGCCATCGGTACTGACCGACCTCCAAGGGCGAAACCTCAGGTAGAGCGCGTGGACCGGCGATATCGACGAGTAGCGCCAATCCGCCGTTGCAGAGAGTCCCGCTGGACCCTGGCTGCCGCTTAAACAGGTCCGGCTCTGGAGTGCCTGAATACCAGACGCGGCCGTTGATCTGCATTTGCCTATGCCAATCGCCCATAGCGAGGTAGGCAAGGCCGGCAGTCTCGGCTCGGTTGGGGTTTACATAATTCGAGGCGTCGCCGTCCGACCCGAAGCCCTGGATTGACCCGTGCGCCATCCCGATTCGGACAGCTCCCTCCGGCGTCGGTTCCTTGTCCATGTAGGCCGTAAGATCGTCCACATACGCGGTGTGGGTAAGTGGCGCCGGCAATAGGAACACGGCCCTTCCGTCGTCGTCCATGATCTTCATGGCACCCGGCTTGGTGTGGAGGTGCACGTTCTGCGGGAGATTCGCACGCGCGAGACGATCCCACAGCCCGTTTTCCCGCAGGTGGTCGTGATTGCCCGGCATGAGGTACCACGCGACCTTGGGGAACTGCCGCATCGCCTCTATCGGCTTCCCGAGGGTCTTCGGGGAGAGCTGCTGTTTGTCGTAGATGTCTCCAGCTAACAGCACAGCCGAAGCCTCATGCTTGACAGCGAGCTCTCCGAGCGTGCGCACGGCTGCTTGGCGCGCATCTTGGAGCACCGCCGCGACCTCAGGCTCGAAATACATGAACACTTTGCCGATCTGGAGATCGGAGGAATGAATCAATCGCATGTTCTAAACGGGCCCTCCCGTTGACCCAATTAGTCCTCTGCCAGTATGCGCCAAGTTCGCCGAACTGCTGGGCTGCTTCCACGGCCCCCGGCATAGAAACAAAGGTGGGCGTCTCTTGCATGAGTGTGCTCCGGAACATTTCAGGCACCTGCCGGCGCGAGTCGAGGTCATTTTGGCAACGGCGCTATTTTAGCGCCTATGATCCCGCAAGGCGCCAGCCCCTCAATCCCCTGGCCCTCAGTCCCCGGCCCCCGACCCCGACCCGTGGCCCCTCGCTCCCCAGCCTCATCGCAGCGTCACGATGGTCGCGCCCCAGCCGCCCGCTTCCGAAGGAGCGTCCCGAAAGCTCTCGACGAACCCGGTGCGCGCGAGGATGGCGCGTACCGTCTCGCGCTGGACTCCGATGCCCCGGCCGTGGATGATCCGCAGTGCCTTGTAACCCAGGCGGCGCGCCTCTTGAAGATACTCCTCTACTGCTTCCCTCACGTCCCGCGGCGGGACGCTGTGCAGGTCGAACACGTCGGTGATGGGAATGCGTACTGGCTCGCTCTCCGATTCCATGAAGACTCCAACGCCGGCTGGCGACCCGGAAATCCAGGGCCCAAAAAGCCAAAAGCCCGGTCAGCCGAAGCCGACCGGGCTCTCAAAACGGTTTCGCGACTGCGCGCGCCTGAACGTCAAGCGACCTGCTGAGACCGGAACTGGCTCATGATCGCTTCCATCTGGTCCTTTAACCGCAGCTTCAGCTTCTTCAACCGCGTTTCCTCCAACTCCTCTTCATACGTCAGGTGGGGAAGCGATTCCAGGGCGTCCAGTCTCTTGGCGTAATCCAAGTGCTGGCCAGCCAGGCGTCGAAACTCTTCATTGTTCGCGATCAGGCGCGCTCTCAACTCTTCCTGTCCGTTCCGTTCCATAATAGGCAATTCCTCCCAGTGAGGCTGCCGCGCCGAGTCGGTGAAATCGGCACAAGGCTCGGTGGGTAAGCTCGGTTGTGCGATCGACGAAATCTCCATCCATCCGCCACCTTAACATGAATGAAACTTCATGACAATAGCTGATTCAGGGGGCGAGAGATAATACCCAGGTCTTATCGTAAGTTCATGAAATCCAATATACTTATAGAATTCGCGGGCGTCCGTGTTGGAAGCCCGAACTTCCAGGTAAACGGTCCCGCGGTAGCCCTCCAAAAACGACGCCACGAGCGCCCGCGCGACCCCCTGCCGGCGGCAATCCGGCGCGACCGCAAGGTTCAGAATCTCGCATTCGTCCTCGGCAACCCTTCGGGAGGCCAAGAAACCAGCCACCCGCTTCTCGCGGCTGGCAATGAGCACCTCGTAGCGAAGATAGTCGCTCACGGGCCAAGCGGCGGCTTCCGGACTGGCTTCCTGGATGGCCCCGATTTCGGGAAGGTCGCGCGGCTCGCCGGGGCGGATCTGTACCATCACATCTTGGGGGCCTGATAGCCGTCGCGCACGCGGACCACGAGGTCCTTGCGGTCCTTGACTCGCAACTGGATACGGTGGAAGAGCCCGTCGGTGACCATGGGCTCGGGGCGGTAGGAGATGTTGTACTGGTGCCGCAGCTCGTTGGCAATGTCCACGAACGACTGCGACAGGTCCTCCACCTTGAAGGGGAAAAAAGCCAGCCCGCCCGTCTCCTGCGTCAGATATTTCAGCACCTTGTCGCCTTCCGTTTCGGCGCGGGTGATGTTGGTGGAGATCGCGTAAATCACGGCGTCGGCGCGTTGGGCCATTTCCAGCGCCTGGTCGCGGGTGTAGCGGCTCTGGTTGTCGTCGCCGTCGCTCACGATCACAACCGCGCGGCGGAACTTGTGCCGGGGCTGGTCCTGGAGAAGCTTATCCCGGCAGGCGAAGTAGATCGCGTCGTATAGGGACGTTCCGCCGCCGGGCCGCAAGGCGCGAATCGCGTCGCCAATCGCGAGCGGATCGTCGATCAGGTCGGACCGGAGTTCGGCCTCGCTGTCGAAGCTCACCACCATGGCTTTGTCTACGTGCGGTTTCACCACGCTGACGACGAACTCTGAGGCGGTCTCCTGCTCGAACCGGAACCGATCGCGGATGCTGTTGCTGGTGTCGATGAGGATGCCCAGGCGGAGAGGCAGATCGGTTTCCGCGGCGAACTCCAGGATGGTCTGCGGGCGCTTGTTTTCGATGACCTCGAAGTCGTCCTTGGTCAGGTTGGTGACGAACCGTCCCTTCTTGTCGGTGACGGTGAACAGCATGTTGACGCGCGTGACGTCAATGGTGATGCGGGCGGTGTCTTCGTTCTGGAGGGAGCCGGCCGGAGCGGCGGGATTCTGTCCTGCGGCCCACACCGCGGCGCCTAGCGCGCCAGCGGCCGCGAGAACGACCCAAGCCTTCATATAGCCAATTATAGCTGCTCCAGTTGTTCCAGCCATGTGGCCAGATCCGGAGGCAGGGAAGACTCTACGGAGACCGGCTCGTCAGTGGAGGGCTGAAGGAACCGGATGCGACGCGCATGAAGAAAGTACCGCCCTAGCGGCGGCATCCCTTCGACCCGCGCCGGCGCGCCGTAGAGCGTATCACCTGCGACGGGGTGTCCAATGGCAGCCAGGTGGGCCCGGATCTGATGCGTGCGGCCCGTCCCGATCCGGATTTCCAGAAACGTGAACCGTTCGAACCGGCGCAGCACTCGATATTCGGACCAGGCCGTACGGCCCTTGGCCAGCCGCGCGGTCATCCGCACCCGGCGCGCGGGGTCGCGGGCGATGGGCCTCTCGATGCGCCCGCTCTCCTGGCGTACGCGGCCGTGCGCCAGCGCCAGGTAAGTCTTCTCCACCAGCCGGCCGGCGAACTGGGCGGCCAGGTGGCGATGGGCGGCGTCGGTCTTGGCTACTAGCAGGACGCCGCTGGTATAACGGTCCAGCCTGTGGACGATGCCCGGCCGAAAAGCGCCGCCGACGCCCGAAAGCGTCCCGAACCGGTAGAGCAGTGCATTAACCAGGGTGCCGCCGTGAACTCCCGCGCCGGCGTGAACTACCATTCCAGCGGGCTTATCCACGGCCACGACATCCTCGTCTTCATAGAGAATTGCCAGCGGAATGGCTTCTGGAACCGCGCGCAGGGGCGCCGGCTCGGCGGGCTCCAGGTCGATCACCTCGCCGCCCCGCAAGACGCGGGCCGGACGGGCGGCGGCGCCGTCCACCAGCGCCCGCCCGCAGCGAATCCATTCCTGGATGCGCGACCGGCTAAACTGCGGCAACCGCTCCTGGAGCGTCCGGTCCAGCCGCTTGCCGGAGTCTTGCGGTTCGGCGCGGAGGCGCATGGCGGAGACGGCGATCGGCTAAACGTCCGCGGCGACGTCCTGCTCCCGAGCGGCTTCCTGCGCCTCGCGCTCCGCCACGGTGCTCCTGCGATCATAGAACTGCACGCGGCAATAGCGGCAATGAAACAGCTTGCCTCCGCTGGACCTCCGCTCGAGCATATTCAGAAAACCGGTATACATGCGGTCGATCTTATCGCGCTCCTTGAGCCGCGTGACGCGGAACGTTCCGCACATGGGGCAGCGGCAGGTCTCGCCCAGGTGATAGCGGTAACGCCGGGGAGTAAACGATACGTCGTGGCACTCGCGGCACTCGTAAATCGCCATGTACGCGAAGCGCTCCGCGAACGTCCGGTGCATCCGGCGCAACTCCGCTCCGCATTTCTTGCAGCGACGCATCACTTTTTTGTACCGCAATTGCGGAAGCGGCACAACCCGCGCCACAATGAAAGATCGGCCCTTCCCCTACCGATCGCTATGCTGGACCGGATCACCGTGCATGGCGCGCGCCAGCACAACTTGAAGAACATCGACGTCGAGATTCCCCGCAACGCTTTCACGGTCATTACCGGTCTCAGCGGTTCGGGCAAATCGTCGCTGGCGTTCGATACCATCTATGCCGAGGGCCAGCGGCGTTATGTGGAAACGCTTTCCACCTACGCGCGGCAATTCCTGGACCAGATGGAGCGCCCCGACGTGGATTCCATCGATGGTCTCAGCCCCGCCATCTCCATCGAACAAAAGACCACCAGCCGCAGCCCGCGTTCCACCGTGGGCACCATCACCGAGATATACGATTACCTGCGCTTGCTGTACTCCGCGATCGGCGTGCCGCATTGCCCGGCGTGCGGGAAAGAGATCTCCCGCCAGACTACGGAGCAGATCCTCAGGCACGCGCTGGCGCTGAAATCCGGAGAGCGCATTTTGGTGATGGCTCCCGTGGTTCGCGGACGGAAGGGCGAATACAAAAAGGATCTCGAGAGGCTGGCGCGGCAGGGATTCGTGCGGGCGCGAATCGACGGTGCGCTCCGCAATCTGGAAGAAGACATCGCGCTCGACAGGAGAAGGAACCACACCATTGAGGTAGTGGTGGATCGGCTGCTGGTGAAGCCGGGCATCGACAAGCGCTTGGAAGCCTCCATCGAAACCGCCGCCAAGCTGGCCAACGGCCTGGTATTGATCGCCGTGGTGAACGGCGAAGAGCGCTTGTACTCGCACAAACTGGCGTGCGCCGAATGCGGCATGAGCGTTCCGCAACTGGAGCCGCGCTCGTTTTCCTTCAACAGCCCGTACGGCGCCTGCGAGGAGTGCCACGGCCTGGGCAATACGTGGGCGTTCGATCCCGCCAAGATGGTGGCGGACCCGTCCAAGCCGCTGCTGGAAGGGCTTGGCGCGGCGGCCGGTTCCGCGTACATCGAGCACCGCCTCAAGGAGACCGCGCGGCGGGAGCGCGTCGATCTCGCCAAACCATTCGAGGAGTTGCCGAAGAAGTCCCGCGACGCGATGCTCGAAACGCTCCTCGGCTGCCTGGACGAGAGTTACCAGGGCGCTTCCGAAAATAATCGCGAATGGCTGGAGGAGTTCATGTCACCGATGGAATGCCCGGCGTGCCGCGGGCAGCGGCTGCGGCCCGCCAGCCTGGCGGTGCGGGTCGGGAGCTTTTCCATCGCGGAGTTTACCGCGCTGCCCGTGTCTCGCGCTTTGGTCCTGGCGCGGAACTGGGAGTTCGGGGAGCGCGAGATGCAGATCGCCGGCCGCGTCCTGGACGAAATCCGGCGGAGGCTGGAGTTCCTCTCCGCCGTGGGATTGGATTACCTGAGCCTGGACCGTTCCGCGGCCACGCTGGCCGGCGGCGAATCGCAGCGCATCCGGCTGGCGACGCAGATCGGCTCCAAACTGCGGGGCGTGCTGTATGTGCTGGACGAACCCTCCATCGGGCTGCACCCGCGCGACAATAGCAGGTTGCTGGAGACGCTGGCCCACTTGCGCGACATGGGCAACACCGTGTTGGTGGTGGAGCACGACGCCGAAACCATCCAGCGCGCCGATTATGTCATCGACCTCGGGCCTGGCGCCGGGCGCCTCGGCGGTGAGCTGGTAGCGGCCGGCGATCCCGGACAGATCGTGCGCAACGCTGCCTCTCTCACCGGCCGCTATCTTTCCCGTGCGCTTCAGATCCCGGTTCCGCTCCTCCGCCGCCGGCCGGGCGAGAAACGGCTGACGGTCCGCGGCGCGCGCGAGCACAACCTGAAGAATATCGATGTGGCGGTTCCCCTCGGCCTGCTGACCGTGGTGACGGGTGTTTCCGGAAGCGGGAAATCCACGCTGGTGAACGACATCCTGTGCCGCTCCCTGGCGCGTTCCCTCTACGGCTCGCGCGACGAGCCTGGGACGCACGACGCCATTGAAGGCATCGAGCACATCGACAAGGTCATTCGCATCGACCAGGCGCCGATCGGCCGCACCCCCCGCTCCAACCCGGCTACCTACACGGGGCTGTTCGCGCCCATCCGCGACCTGTACGCCATGTTGCCGGAATCACGCGAGCGCGGCTACCGGCCGGGGCGGTTCAGCTTCAACGTGAAGGGCGGCCGTTGCGAAGCCTGCCAGGGGGACGGCCTCAAGCGCATCGAAATGAATTTCCTGCCGGATGTGTACGTCACCTGCGACGTCTGCCGGGGCCGCCGGTACAACCGCGAGACCTTGGAGGTGAAATTCAAGGGCTGCTCCATCGCCGACCTCCTCGACGCTACCGTGGAGGAGACCCTGGCCCTCATGGAAAACTTGCCGCAGATCCGCGCCAAGCTCCAGACGCTCCATGACGTGGGCTTGGGCTATATCCATCTGGGCCAGTCGTCCACCACGCTCTCCGGCGGAGAGGCGCAACGCATCAAGCTGGCCAAGGAGCTGAGCAAGAGGCAGACCGGCAGAACCTTTTACCTCCTCGACGAGCCGACCACGGGCCTGCATTTCGATGACGTCCGCAAGCTGCTGGACGTGCTGCAGCGGTTGGTGGAACTGGGCAACACGGTAGTGGTGATTGAGCATAACCTGGATGTGATCAAGACTGCGGACTGGATTATCGACCTGGGTCCGGACGGCGGCGAATATGGCGGCCGGGTGGTGGTGTGCGGCCCCCCCGAGCAGGTGATCCGGTCGAAAAAGAGCTATACTGCCGAGGCGCTGCGCGGAGTCCTCGGCAACGGGACGGCGGCATGAGCAAATACTCCAAACGCCCGCTCGATTTCGCCAACCTCAAGACCGTTGGTCTGGAGGAACGCGGCGGCAAGGTGAAGATCGCCGATTTTGCGTCGCCGTACCGGCAAGGTTCGGGCGTGGCCGGATGGCTTGATTCGCTGCCGCGCATTCTGGCGGGAGACTCGTTCCGCGCCGTGGTGGAAGCCGTCGCCGCGGCGCGCGAGAAGCGGCGCGCGATTGTCTGGGGGTTGGGCGGCCACGTGATCAAGTGCGGCCTGGCCCCCACGCTGGCGGATCTGATGCGCCGCGGGTACGCCACCGCCTTTGCGTTGAACGGCGCGGCCGCTATCCACGATTTCGAAATCGCGCTGGCCGGCCATACCAGCGAGGACGTGGAAGCCGTGCTGCCCGACGGCCGCTTCGGCGCGGCCGAGGAAACCGGCCGCGATATGAACCGCGCCATCCGCGACGGCGATGCCCAAGGGCTGGGAATGGGCGAGGCCCTGGGAAAATGGCTGGATGCCGTCGCCGCCCCCAAGGGATCTTTCAGCCTCCTGGTTCAGGCCTATCGCCACGGCATTCCCGTGACCGTTCATGTAGCCGTGGGTACGGATACGCCGCACACCCATCCGGCCGCCGACGGAGCCGCTATCGGAAGCGCTTCGCATCGCGATTTCCGCCTCTTCTGCGCCTATGTGGCGGACCTGAACGATGGAGGCATATACCTGAACGTAGGCTCCGCCGTGCTGTTGCCCGAGGTTTTTCTGAAGGCCGTTTCGGCCGTGCGCAACCTGGGGCATCCGCTGGCCGGCTTCACCACCGCCAATTTCGATTTCATCCAGCACTACCGCCCGCGCGTGAACGTCGTCGAACGCCCGCACGCCGGTTCGGGAGGCGCGGGCTACGCCATTACCGGCCATCACGAGCTGATGATCCCGCTGCTGGCGGCCGCGCTCATCGAGAAGGACGCATGACGGACGATCCACCGCCGTCGGATGCCGAGCCGGACGCGCCCGCGTGCGAGACCGCGCCGCCGCCTTCGCCGCCCCCCGAACCCGAGCGCTACCCGTTCTGGAGCTACGGCGACGTGTTCTTGTTCTTCGGCCTTGCGGTCCCCGCCCTGCTACTCGGCTGGGCCATGGTCAAGGGGGCCGCGCTGGCGTTTCATATCCACTTCACGGCCCGCGCTGTGGAACCGCTGGCACAACAATTCGCCGGCTATCTCTTCCTGTTCGGCGCCCTGCTGCTGATCTTCCGGGTGCAGTACCGAAAACCCTTCTGGCGCTCGCTGGGGTGGACCGAGCTTCGCATGCCACTCCTCTGGGTGGTGATTTGCGGACTCGGGACGGCGTTGGGCGTGGCGCTGGTAGGAACCGCACTTGGCGCTCCCAACACCCCCAACGCCGTCACGGACCTGATGGCGGACCGCACGTCCCTGTTGTCGCTGACGCTTTTTGGCGTCACGCTGGGTCCGGTATGCGAAGAACTGGCGTTTCGCGGCTTTCTGCAACCCGTCCTGGTGCGCAGTTTGGGCGCCGCGCCGGGGATCGTTTTGGCCGCGATCCCCTTCGGCCTTCTGCACTACCAGGAATACGGCGATTCCTGGCGCCATGCCGCCATCGTGGCGACCGCTGGAGCCGCCTTCGGCTGCATGAAGCACTTCACGGGGTCTACAAAGGCCGCCGTCATCATGCACGCCTCATACAACGCGCTGTTCTTCTCGGCCGTGCTGGCGCAGAGGAACGATGTGCTGCACTGAGATGCCGCGAAAGGAAAGGCGCGTGAGCGGAAAACCGCCGGTCACGCCCCGCGTTGTGGGCGGCAGGTGTTGTGTGTTCATCGGTGTCTGACAATTCTCCGCGGGGTACGCGTCTGGTAAGATGAAAAGGAAGAAGTTGGCTTTTTCCCGATTCCACATCCGGTGAGGTGCGAGAGCGGTTGAATCGGGCGGTCTCGAAAACCGTTGAACCTTTGCGGGTTCCGTGGGTTCGAATCCCACCCTCACCGCCATTTAGAATCAATATCGGCGATTTCTGGTGGCTTCCCGGCATGGATTCGAAAGCGCCAGCCCGATTCGCCACCCAGATGTTGGCTCCGTCGAATGCGATGCCTTCTGGCACGGAGCCCACCGCAAAAGTGCCCAGCAGGGCACCGTCGCTCGCCCGGAGCTTGGTTACCGTGCCGCCGGCCTCGGCGTTCGTGATCCAGATGTTGGCTCCATCGAAGGCCACGCCATAGGGACCCGAACCTGCGGCGAAAGTTCCGAGGACCGCACCATCGCTGGCCCGGAGTTTGGTGACATCATTGCTAAGGGCGTTTGCGACCCAAATATTCGCGCTGTCAAACGCGACAAAAAGGGGATAAGTCCCCACGGGGAATTGTACGCTGATCTGAGCAAAACCGCCGCTGGGAAGCAGCGTCACAACTGCCAAAAGGACAGCGGCCCACGTCACCCGCGACGGTACGCCACACCTCTCCAACCGGCGCCGCGCACTCGCTAAACAGCCAGTGCAGCCAAGCGTCAAGGAATCGCGTACCCGACGGCACCCCGCGTGGATCATGCGCCACCCCTTTCTCTAGCGCATGTTTGCGTTTTGCGCCGGCAACCCACTGAAAACACAAGAGCGGGTTTTGATTTGGGTCACCACATAAGCGATTTCTCGGCTTTGATCGGTTCCGGCGGGCCCAACGTGGGCAG
>JBEKHV010000084.1:0-17026 GCA_050012095.1 Bryobacteraceae bacterium
GCTCGTGGCCGCTGTAGGTTAACGTCCTTCGCACACGACTCCGCCGAATCCAGGGTACCGCCGCGCCACGCCCATTTTCATCCTTGCGGATGAGGCTTTACTTCATGACGCGACTGTCCCCGTTAACCAGTTTCTCCGCGCTGAGCGTCATTACTCTTCAAACTGCGGAACCTGGGCTAGTCGCAGGGTATGCAGGGCAGCGCCGAGGGATCGATCCCAAAGTACTCCGACAGGAGCGTGCGGGCGCGCTGCTTCGCCCGTGGCAAATCGCTGCACGCCAACCGCGTCAGCTCGTCCGTCGCCTCTTTGGAACTCTTGAAGGCCTTCAGGAGTGATTTCCTATTCGTCCACGACATCCACGTTAGTTCCGTCTCGTCCACACTGCTGGCCGTTCTCGAGCTCATGGACGGCACGATCATGGACGGCTCTATCGACGTCCACTCCGGCCAGGGTTTCCCCTCGGAAAGAGCTGTTTGCTTCGCTGTGGCGAGGCAGTAATCGAAAGCCGCTGTCCCAAGACTGATCTGCCCCTGTTCGTAGGCGCTCGACTCCAAGAAGGCGACCCGGTAGACTTTAAGGAAACTTGACCACCCGTCCAAGGGCGCCATCTCGATCGGGAGAGGGGAGTGCGCGTACGCACCATCGGGAATAATCAAGCCAGGTTTGAGGAAGAGGTACATCACAGCCAAATCCGGCCTTCCCCATGCCTCGACTGCCCTCTCTTCCAGCGGCGATAGATTTCTCTGCAGGGGAAAAACGCCGTTCTGGAAAGGAATCCCCGGGGACGGCGTACCCTCCAGGGTGCGCAGGAACCCACGCTCGGTGCGAAGCAGGAATAAAGCAGGCAGGCCGGCCGGCGCACTACTGTTCCCGAAACCGGAGGAACACCCGCCCGAAAGCGGGTATGAGATAACTGAGACCGCCGCTCCGACTCTCACGCCGGGGCGGTCGCCCTTGAATACCGTTCGGATGCGGATGGTGAAATCGCACGGATAGAAATTCCGGCTTCCGACATGAACCGTCGGGTATAGCGCTGCCCGCACGTCTTCAGCGGCCAAAAACCCCGAGGACTCAGTATCGCCTATTATGATGGTGTCGGCTGTTCGAAATAACGTCGAAAACGGGATCGGGGCGGCGGCGTGGGCCATCGCTGCGAGAAAAAGTGATGCAGCTAGTCGCAATGACATACTCAGTGCCCGCAGACCCCGTCCGTGGCGCCTATACCATCGACTGTCACGCCGCTAGGGGAGTAGGTGTTGAAGTTCACGCCGCTGTAACTAGTAGCCCCGACCGCGATTCCTAGTGGTAGAAACCGGAGCAACGAATTAACCCATTTCTGAAACCTTCGCATCGGTTCGGCCTTCTGATGGGCGCACTCCCGTTGGCGTCATAACGGCCGTCTGCCGAGTCGATTGTAGCAGACTGTCCGCCGCTGGCCGTGGAGCCGTCCGGGTCCGCCGCTACAATGATAGGGACCGATGCCCGCAACCCGCTACCAGGCCGAGGCCTGCCCCCCCAACTCTTCCTTGCGTGGCGATTTCGCGGCGACCTTCGCGGGAAATACCGTATTCGCCGCCAGCCAGTGGGCGGCGCTCAGCTTGATCGCCCGGCTCGGGGGCACCGAAATGCTGGGGGAGTACGCTCTGGCGCTGGCGGTGGTCACGCCGGTGGCGTTGTTGTCTCACTTGAATCTCCGCGCCGTCCTGGCCACGGACATGGAGCGGCGGCATCCCTTTGGCGATTACCTCGGGCTCCGCCTGTGGACCGCGGCGCTGGGCCTGCTGGCGGTCTTCGGCATCGCCTGGGCCGGCGGCTACGCCTGGCCGGTCGCTCTGGTGATCGCGGCTGCCGGCGTGGTGTTGACCGCGGACAATTTCAGCGACCTCTATTATGGGGCGCTCCAGCGCCGCCAGCGGATGGGGCGGATTGCGCGCTCGGCGGCGGCCCGCGGCGTTTTGTCGGTGGCCGCCCTGGGCGTTGCGCTGTGGCTGACCCGCAGCCTGCTGGCGGCGGTTTGCGCCCAGGCCGCCGGACGGCTTCTGGTGCTGCTCGTCTACGACCGCCCCAAAGGTCAGGCGGGCGAGTCGCTGGCCGGGTCGGGGATTCGCAACCAGACCGCCATCCTGCGGACGGCGTTGCCGCTCGGCGTGGTGCTGATGTTCGTTTCGCTGGCCTCCAGCCTCCCCCGCTACGCTATCGAAAACCGGCTGGGCATGGTTGCGCTGGGCGTATTCACCGCGCCGGCCTCTTTCATCACCGTGGGCGCCACCCTGGTCAACGCGCTCGGCCAGGCGGCCACCCCCCGGCTGGCACGGGCGTTCGCCGAGCGCGACGCGCGCGGTTTCCGGCGTCTGGCCGCGCAGCTCACCGCGTCCGCCGGCCTGTTGGGGGTCGCCGGAATCGGGGCGGCCTTGGTAGCGGGACGTTTCGCCCTCCGCCTGGTGTACGGTCCCGCGTATTCCGCCTCCTCCGGTCTGCTGGTCTGGCTGATGGGCGCCGGCCTGGTGAGCTATCTGGCGGGTGCGCTAGGGTATGTCATCACCGGCGCCCGCGCGTTCGCCGCGCAGGCGCCGCTGTTCGCCGCCGTGGCCGCCGTCGCGGGATTGGCTAGTTGGCTGCTCGTGCCCCGGCTCGGCCTCGAAGGCGCGGCGCTGGCCCTGGCGGTTTCCTCGCTCGTGCAACTTCTCGGAGCGCTCCTCATTCTGCGGCGCTCCTTGCGCGCTCCACGGGAGTGCGCCCCATGAACGAACAAAACGGCGCTTGGCCGGAGCGCGCCGCCTGGGTCCTATTGTGTGCGCTCGTCTTCTCGCTGCCTTTCGAGAAAGGCATCCAGTTCCCCGGCCTGGGGACCATCTCCCATGTCCTCGGTCTGCCCGCGTTCCTGGCTGGGGTTGTGGTGGTCGCGCGGCGCCGCGGCCTGCGCCGGTCGAATGCCGCGCTGCTGCTGGCCGCCGCCTTCGTGCTGTGGGAAGGCTCGACCTGGCTTTGGAGCTACTCCCGGCCCGCTACCGTCGTGCGATTCGCCACCTTGGCCCAGTTGTTCGCCATGACGGCGCTGATCTGGGAGCTGTGCCGCACGCGCGCGGCGCAGCTCCGGCTGATCCAGGCCTACGTCGCCGGCGCCGCCGTCTCGTCCGTGTGGACCATCTTGCGCGCCGTTCTGAACCGCCAGACCAATTGGAGGCGGTTCGCCACCTCCGGATTCGATCCCAACGATCTCGGCATCACCCTGGCGATCGCCTTCGCCATGGCGCTGTATCTCAACATCCGCCTGCGCGGCCCGGCGGTCTGGCTGGCGCGGCTGGCCGCCGCCGTGTGCATCGAGGCCCTGTTGCTCACGGCCTCGCGGACGGCCCTGGTCGCCGCGCTGGCGAGCGTGGTGTTCGTGCCTCTCGCTTGGCGCTGTTCCACCGCCGCGCAGCGCGCCGCCACCATCGTCTTGCTGGCGCTGCTGGCGGCGGGCCCTGTCCTTCTGGTTCCGCTGGCGACCCGCGCCCGCCTGGAGACCCTTCCGGAGGAGGCCACCTCCGGGACGCTGCATGACCGCACGCGCATCTGGAAGGCCGGCGCGAAGCTCTTCGAGCAGAATCCCATGCTGGGCGTCGGGTTTGGCGCGTACCCCAAAGAGGCGTATCCCCTGCTGCGCATTCATTACAACGCGCACAATACGTTTCTTTCGGTGCTGGTGGAAGCGGGCGTCGTCGGGTTCGTTTTGTGGTTGCTTTTTCTGGGGGTTCTGGTGTGGTTCGTCCGCGCGCTGCCTCCGCGCGAGCGCGCGCTGTGGTACACGACTTTGATGGTGTGGGGCGTCGGCGTGCTGGCCGTGGCCTGGGAGCACCGGAAGCCGACCTGGCTGATCTTCGCCCTCATCATGACCGCTTGGGCCAACGCCTTCCGGCCGGAGGAGCGCGCACCTTGAAGATCCGTGTGCTGGAGGTGCTGGCGTCGCTGCGCCGCGCCGGCGCGGAGCACGTCGCCGTCTCCCTCGCCTGCGGCCTGGACCGGGAACGCTTCGATACGGCGGTGGTTTCGCTGTATCCGCCCTTTCCCGGAGGCTACGAGCCGGTGGTTGAACGGAGCGGCGTGCCGGTTTCCCATCTCGGCAAGCGGCATGGGTTCGACCCTCGCATGTGGCCGCGCTTGACCAGGGCCATCCGCGCCTTCCACCCGCACGTGGTGCACACGCACTCCTACGTTTTGCGCTATGCGTTGCCTGCCCGCACGCTGGCGGGCGGCGGCCTGATCGTTCACACCGTGCACAACGTGGCTAAACGGGAAGTCGACGCGCTCGGCAGGGCCATCCACCGCGTCGCTTTTCGCGCGGGGACCCTGCCCGTGGCCATCTCGAACGAGGTGGCCCGCTCGTTTCTCGCCACGTACGGCTTCGCCGTCGCGGCCACCATTCCCAACGGCGCCGACACGCGCCGCGGATTCCGCCCCGAGGCTCGCGCGGCGTGGCGGCGCGCTCACGGCTTCGGCCCCGCCGATTTTCTGGTGGCGTCCACGGCGCGCTTCGAGCCGCAGAAGAACCCGCTGGGATTGATCGAGGCGTTCGCCAAGGCCCTCGCCGCCCATCCTGCCGCGTATCTGGTGATGGCCGGGGAAGGCAGCCTGCTGGAGCGGAGCCGCCGCTTGTCCTCCCGGCTGGGTATCGAAAGACGAGTACGCTTCCTGGGCGTATGCCAGGATGTCCCCGAGTTGCTCTCGGCCTGCGACCTCTTCGCGCTGGCTTCGGATTGGGAAGGATCCTCGGTGGTTGCCATCGAAGCCATGGCCGCGCGCCTGCCGGTAGTGGCGACCGCCGTGGGCGGAGTCCCCGAGCTGGTAGTGGATGGTTCGACCGGCCTGCTGGCGCCCGCGGGCGACCCGGAAGCGCTGGCCGCCGCGTTGGCCGGTCTGGCGGCCGATCCCGCGCGCCGCCGTGCGATGGCGGAGGCCGCCGAACGGCGCGCCCCCCTGTTCGATGCCGGCGTCATGATCGCATCCTACGCCGCTTTTTTCGAGCGCGCGCTCTCGCCCAGGGGAGCCGCCTGATGCCGCGCGTCTTGCACCTTATCACCGGCCTCCATCCGGGCGGGGCGGAAGCGCAGGCCGCGCGCCTGGCCGTGGAATTGCGCGGCCGCGGGTGGGAGACGGCGGTGGGATCGCTGCTGCCGCTGAGTGGGGCGGACCTCCCGGTCTGCCTGGGCCCCTCTGGACTCGCTGTCCCTTCGAAGAATCGATTCCCCGCAATCGCCGAAAAGCCGGTCAGGGGGCCGGAGGCAGACCAGGAGGTCCGCCCCACAATGGGCCCCGAGCGCCAATTGCACGACTGCGGCATACCGTTATTCTCGCTCGGCATGAAGCCCGGCATTCCCGACCCTCGCGGTCTGGCGCGCCTGATCGTTCTCCTGAGCCGCTTCCGGCCGCAGATCCTGCACAGCCACATGTTCCATGCCAACGCGCTGGCGCGCGCGGCGCGGCTGTTTTGCCCCGTCCCCGTACTAATCTCCTCCCTCCACAGCGCCGCCGAGATCCGAGGTGGGGCAGGCGTTTCCGCCTGCCACTGGACCGTGCGTGCGCGCGACTTCGTCTACCGGCTCACCGACCCGCTGGCGGACGCCGTCGTGGCCGTTTCCCAGGCCGCCGCGGACCGGCACGCCGCCAGTGGCGCCGTCCGCCGCCGGAAGCTGCGCGTCATTCCCAACGGCGTCGATACCACTCTCTTCCGGCCCGACCCCGAGCGCCGCGCGCGCACCCGCCGCGACCTGGGCATCGAATCCCGATTCGTCTGGCTGGCCGCTGGCCGGCTGATGTGGAAGAAGGATCATGCCACTCTGTTCCGCGCCTTCGCGACACTGGCCCCAGCCACCCTGCTGGTGGCCGGCGAGGGGCCTCTCGCGGACGATCTCCGCCGCTTCGCCCACAAACTCTCCATCGACGTGCGCTTTCTCGGGCGGGTCGATGATATGCCCGCGCTCATGAACGCGGCCGACGCGCTGGTCCTCTCCTCGGTGGTCGAGGGTCTCCCCATGGCGCTGCTCGAAGCCGCCGCGAGCGGCCTCCCGGCGGTGACCACCGATGCCGGCGGCGCGCGCGAAATCGTCGTTGATGGCGTCACCGGCTTCGTCGCGCCGCCCGGAGATTCCGCGGCCCTCGCCGCCGCCATGTCGCGCTTGGCGGCGCTCGCTCTCGAGGCGCGCCAACGCATGTCCAGCGCAGCCCGCGCCTCTTCCGCGCGCTTCGAAATTCAGGACGTGGTCTCGCGTTGGGAAGCCTGCTACCGCGAGCTTCTGGAAAGCGGTTCTTGATGGATGTGACCAGCCGCTTTGTGCTCGATTTCGCCCAACGGTTCGCCCGCGATTTTCCTGGCGATCCCGCCATCCTGGATTTCGGGTGCGGCGCCGGCGAACTGGTGGCCGCGGGGCGCGCCGCCGGCCTGAATATCCGCGGCGCGGACGCGTTCTACGCCGGCTCGAACGCCCGCGCGGAGGCCGAAGCCGCGGGCCGCCTGGGCGCATGCGTCCACGAAATCCACGAGGGCCGTCTTCCTTTTCCCGATGCCAGCTTCGACCTCGTCGTGAACAATCAGGTGCTGGAGCACGTGGAGGATCTGGACGCCGTACTCCGCGAGATCCATCGCGCGCTGAAGCCCGGCGGCGCGGCGCTCAGCATTTTCCCCTCGCGCGACGTCTGGCGCGAAGGCCACATCGGCATCCCGTTTTCCCACTGGTTCCCCCGCGCCTCCCGCGCGCGCTTTCTGTACGCCGTTGCGCTGCGATGCCTGGGCTTTGGAACATGGAAGGAGCAGGCCCCCACCCGCCGCCAGTGGGCGCGCGACAAGCTGGCATGGATCGACGCCTACACGCGCTACCGCTCCCGCGCCGAAATCTTCCGGACGTTCGAACGGCGCTTCCGCAACGAGACGCGCGAACCCGATTACATCCGCTACCGCCTGCGCGACCGGCCCTGGCGCGCGCCGCTGGCCCGGCTGCTCGATCTTCCGCTGGTCCCCGCCGCGGCCGCCGCCGTCTTTCGCAAGCTCGCGTTTCTGGTGATCGTCTCGCGAAAGGACTCGCGGTGAGAATCGCTTACGTGGTAACGCGCGCGGACGCCGTTGGCGGCGCGACCATCCATGTGCTGGAGATGGCGCAAGCCATGCTCCAACGCGGGCACGAAGCGGCCATCTTCGTGGGCGGCGTTGGCGAGGCCGGCGCGAAACTGGCGGAATCCGGCGCGCCCGTGCATAGCCTCCGCTTCCTGCGCCGCGCGATTCACCCGGCCGCCGACTTGCGCGCGCTAGCCGAGCTGACCGCCGCGCTCCGCGATTACCGTCCCGATCTGGTCTCCGCGCACACCGCCAAAGCCGGATGGATCGGGCGCGCCGCGTGCGTCCGCCTGAGCATTCCCGCCATCTACACGCCGCATGGCCTGCCGGTGGGCGGCCGCATGCCCGGTCCGAAAAGCGCGCTATTCGGCACCGCGGAGCGGGTGGCCGCGCGGTGGGCGGGCGCCATCGTGTGCGTCTCGGAATCCGAGCGCCGCCTGGCGCTGGCGCGCTCCCTGGCGCCTCCGCACAAACTGGTGGTGGTCCACAACGGCGTGCGGGCGATTCCCGGCTCTTTGCTCGCGGAGCCTGCCGTCCACCCTCCCCGCATCGTCTCGGTGGCGCGCTTTGAGCCGCCCAAGGATCATCCTACGTTGCTGCGCGCGCTGGCGCGCCTGCGCGGCCTCGAATGGGATCTCGACCTGATCGGCGGCGGCCCTGAGGAACCCGCCTGCCGCGCGCTCGCCGAGCGCCTCGGCATCGCCGGACGCGTGCATTTTCTGGGATACCAGGCGGACGTGGCCCCGGCGCTGGCGCGCGCGCAGATCTTCGCCCTGTCGTCCCGTTCGGAAGGCTTTTCGCGCAGCGTCCTGGAAGCCATGCGCGCCGGTCTGCCGGTGGTCGCCGCCAACGTGGGAGGGTTGCCGGAGGCCATCGACCCGGCGAAAAGCGGCCTCCTGGTTCCTCCCGGCGACGCCCCAGCGCTCTCCGCCGCGCTCGGCGAGCTGATTTCAGATATGCAACTCCGAGTACGGCTAGGGGCCGCCGCTCGCCAGACGTTGGAATCGCGATTCCCCCTGGAGCGCATGATCGAGCGGACCACCGCCCTCTACGAAACCCTCCTGCGTCCGAGTGCGCTTCGACCGTAATAGCATCTTCACGCCGCCGTTTAACCTCGCAAGTTGCTTGGAGCTGACTATGAGAGGGAGGTGGTGGCGCAGGCCGTTTCGCCTGCGCGCCGCCCCGCCGCGACAAGGCTTCATGCAAGAACTCCTACGAGGCTGCTGAAAGAGTCCGAATGAAATTGAGCCGCCGATGAACGCGGCTAAGCCATTAGTTCTTAATCCGCGTCCATCTGCGTTTATCGGCGGCTAGGCATGCTTTGGCCCGTTTCAACAAGCTCCTCGCCCGTCCCCGCCTATTTCAGTTGTTCCAGGTCGCGGACCGCGCCGCGGGAGGCGCTGGTCGCCATGGCGGCGTAGGCGAGTAGAGCGCTGGAAACCTGGCGCCGGCGCGTGACGGGTTTCCAGGCGGCCGCGCCCCGCGCATCCATTGCCGCGCGCCGCTTGGCCAGTTCCGCATCGCCGATCGCCAGGCGGATGGAGCGCTTGGGGATATCGATTTCAATGCGATCGCCATTCTCAATGAGGGCGATCGCTCCGCCTTGGGCGGCTTCCGGGGAAACGTGGCCGAGCGAAAGGCCGGCGGTTCCGCCGGAGAAGCGCCCGTCGGTGATGAGCGCGCACGCTTTGCCTAAGCCCTTGGACTTCAGGTAGCTGGTGGGGTAGAGCATCTCCTGCATGCCGGGGCCGCCTTTGGGGCCTTCGTAGCGGATGACGACCACTTCGCCCGCCTGCACGCGGTCCGCCAGGATGCCCTCCACGGCATCCTCCTGGCTTTCGAAAATGCGGGCCGGACCGGAAAAGACCAAATGGGCCGAATCCACGCCGGCGGTCTTGACGATGCAGCCTTCCGTGGCGATATTGCCGTAGAGGGTGGCGAGTCCGCCATCCGGGCTGAAGGCGCGCGGAACGTCGCGAATCGCGCCCTTGGCGCGGTCCAGATCCACGCTGCCGTAGCGCGCGCTCTGGCTGAACGGCTCGGTGGTGCGGATACCGCCCGGCGCCGCGCGATAGAACTCCAGCGCCGCGGTATTTTGGGCGCGCGCGACATCCCAGTGGTCGATGGCTTCCCCCATGGTGGGCGCGTGGACCGTGGCGGCGCCGCGGTGGATCAGGCCGGCGCGGTCCAGTTCCGCCAGGATGCCGAAGACGCCTCCCGCGCGGTGCACGTCCTCCACGTGTACCGTGGCCGACGACGGCGCCACCTTGCAGATATTGGGGATGCGGCGGGAAAGGCGGTCGATATCGCGCATGGTGAAGGGCACGCCGGCTTCGTGAGCGGCGGCCAAAAGATGCAGCACGGTGTTGGTGGAACCGCCCATGGCGATATCCAGCGACATGGCGTTCTCGAACGCCTCAAAGGTGGCGATGCCGCGCGGGGTAGCGGAGGCGTCGTCTTGCTCGTAGTAGCGCTTGGCCAGCTCGACGATGCGGCGGCCGGCCTCCAGAAACAGGTCCTTCCGGCCGGCGTGGGTGGCCACCAGGGTGCCGTTGCCGGGTAACGCCAACCCGAGGGCTTCCATGAGGCAGTTCATGGAGTTGGCGGTGAACATGCCGGAACAGGACCCGCACGTGGGGCAGGCGGAGCGCTCCAACTCGGCGGTGTCTTCGTCGCTCACGCGCGGGTCGGCGGCCGCGATCATGGCGTCGATGAGGTCGACGGAGCGCGTCTCGCCACCCGTCTTAACCTTGCCCGCCTCCATCGGCCCGCCGGAAACGAAGATGGCGGGGATATTCAGCCGCAACGCCGCCATGAGCATGCCGGGAGTGATCTTGTCGCAGTTGGAGATGCACACCAGCGCATCGGCGCAGTGGGCGTTGGCCATGTACTCGACGCTATCGGCGATCAATTCGCGCGAGGGGAGGCTGTAGAGCATGCCATCGTGCCCCATGGCAATGCCGTCGTCCACGGCGATGGTGCTGAACTCCTTCGCCACGCCGCCGGCAGCCTCAATCTCGCGGGCCACGAGTTGCCCAAGGTCCTTAAGATGAACGTGGCCGGGAACGAACTGTGTGAAGGAGTTGGCGACGGCGATGATGGGCTTGTCGAAATCCCCATCCTTCATCCCCGTGGCGCGCCACAGACTGCGCGCGCCGGCCATATTCCGGCCGTGGGTGGTGGTGCGAGAGCGATAGACAGGCATGATCCTACGATAGCAAGTCGGGGCTTAGGTCCGGCGAAGCGCCGCTGAGACGGCGGCTATCGGAGCATGGTCGGCGGCGGCGGCGCACTGCCGGTGCGCCCTTACCCCCAGTAAGGTTCTCCCGCCATCAGGTTGGTTTTCAGAAACTCAACGCTGATGTCCAAGCCGAGGCCTGCGCCCGTGGGGACTTTCAACAAGCTCTTGCGCACCTCCGGAGGATTCGAGGCCGCCATGCCTTCGATATAGTGGCCCGCCCGCCCAAGCTGGCTCTCCGATCGGTAGAAATTCTGGATGGACGCGCCGAAATGGGCGTTGGCGTACGTGAGCACCAGCGAGCCGACGTTGTGCAGCGCCACCGGCATACGAAACAGCGCCGCATAATCCGCGATCTTCCTGGTTCCGGTGAACCCCCCGGCGAACGAGAGATCGGGGTGGATGATGTCCACCGCCTGGCTGTCCACGAAAGGCTTGAAACCGCGCACCATCTCGAGCTTCTCGCCTGTCAGTAGAGGTACGCGCGTCGAGCGCCGCAGCGCCACCCAGGCTTCGGAGAAAGCGGGGTACAGCGGATCTTCGATGAAGAGCGGGTTCATCGGCTCCACGGCCTTTGCCACGCCGGTGGCGCTGGCGGTATCGAGCTCATTGTGGCAATGGACGGCGATGTCGATATCGTCGCCCACGGCTTCGCGACAATTCGCGTACGCGCGCCCCACGTTTCGAAGCTGCTGGGTGGTCAGCGTATCCGCGAAGCGCCCGGCGGGAACGCCCAGGGGGCCATCGATGTTGTTCTTGAAGGCCGTGAAACCCTCCGGCATGGCTTTGACGCGCTGCGCCCAGTCGCGGCAGGAGGTCTTGTCGAGCATATCCAGGTTGATCCCGTGCGAGTACATGGGAATCGCATCGCGGAAAGGCCCGCCGAGCAGCGTCGCCACGGGAGCGCCGATAATCTTCCCGGCGAGATCCCAGAGCGCGATATCGATGCCGCTGATGGTGGGGAAGTGCGCCATGTAGGTGTGCATGAGCGACGTCATCCTCTGGAAATGCACCTCGATGGCCAGCGGGTCTTTACCGATCAGAAGATCCCGCATGGTCTCGATACGCGCGCGAGCCATGGGACCGGTGGCTCCGGCTTCTCCGTAACCGGTGAGGCCGGCGTCCGTGTCGATGCGGACCAGGCAGTTGCCGGCGATGTTCTTGATAGCCATGGCGCGGATGTTGGTGATCTTGACGCGATTCACGCTGGGAGCAGCCAGCGCCTGGTACCGGCTGAACAGCCCGGCGGCCGGCATCGCAACGGCCAGGCGGAAGAGGTGGCGGCGGGAAAAAGGTCTCATGTAGTCCTCACTGGGGAGCAGTATACACCCCGTTGCTAGGGTTTGTTTGGGTTGCGGCGCGGCGCGTTCAGCGGCAGCCGAGTCCAATCCCCATACGATTCAGGAAGGGGCGTCCGGACTGGAGTGAACCCTTGCCTGAGACACGGACACTAGGGGGAAACCAGGCGCTGACACTCGGCCGGCGCGGGGGGCTTCGGAGAGGGGCGATTTCTGATATAAATTAGGGGTCGCTTTTGCGGCTCGACCGGAGGAGCGGGCGTGACCGGTGCAAGGAGGAGAGTCACATGACGGGTTTTCCCTTCACGAGAAGGCATTTTTTCTATGGGTCCCTGCTGGCTGGAGCGATTCCGGCCGGGGGATTCGGAAGCGCGCCGTCGCTCAAGGAGGCGGGCTATAAGTCTCCTAACGAGAAGCTGAATATCGCGGCGATCGGCGCCGGCGGCCGGGCCGCCGATGACATCAACGGCTGCTCCTCCGAAAACATGGTCGCGTTCACCGATCCCGACTCGGTTTCGGCGGCGGGCATGTTCAGCCGGTACCCCAAGGCGCCAAGGTACACCGACTTCCGCAAGATGCTGGATAAGGAAGCCAATGGCATCGATGCCGTGATCGTCGCGATTCCCGATTTCATGCACGGCACGGCCGCGAATTGGTGCATGGAGCGCGGCAAGCACGTCTACGTGGAGAAGCCCCTGACGCACACTCCGTGGGAGGCGCGGCAGTTGGCCGCGAGCGCGGCCAAGTATGGCGTCGCCACCCAGATGGGCAACCAGGGCTACTCCAACAACGGCGCCCGAGTAGCGGCGGAAATCCTCTGGTCCGGCGAGATCGGCAACGTGACCGAGGTTCATGCCTGGACCAACCGCCCCATCTGGCCGCAGGGTATGACCCAGATACCGCCCGCAACGCCTGCTCCCGCTACCCTGGACTGGGACTCCTGGATCGGCATCCAGAGCATGCGTCCTTACGCCGGCGTGGCTACCACTCCGGAAGAAGGCGCGTCGCCCGGCAGCGGAGGAGGCGGTGGTGGTGGCGGCGCACAGGTCCGCGGGTTCTACAATCCGTTCAACTGGCGCGGGTTCTTCGAGTTCGGCTGCGGCCCGCTGGGAGACATGGCCTGCCACATCCTGGGCGCGGTCAATATGGCGCTGATGCTGGGCTCGCCCACCAGCGTACAGGTGATCAAGCAGGAGGGAACCAGCACGTTCGCTTTCCCCAAGAAATCCGTGACGGTATTCGAGTTCCCGGCGCGGCATAACATGCCGCCCGTGAAGGTCTACTGGTACGACGCCGCCAAGGGTCCGATGTACCGGCCCACAGGCATTCCGGAAGACGAGCCGCTCATCGGCGGCCCCGGCAGTTTTGGCCAGGAGCCGCGCGCGGGCTTTGGCGGCGGCCGAGGCGGCGCGGGACGCGGCGGCCGAGCGGGAGCGCCGACTGGAGCGCCGGCCGGCGCGGCGGCGGGAGCGCCGGCAGTCGTCACTCCAGGGCGAGGCGGCCAGGGACCCCGCATCGGCTCCCAGGATAACGGGGCTGTTTTCGTGGGCGACAAGGGCGTCATGACCACGGACACGTACGGCGCGGCCGTGCGGCTGCTGCCGGCCTCCCGTCAGGAAAGTTACACGCCCCCGCCCCAGATCCTGACCCGGTCGCCGGGTCACTACCGGGATTGGATTCGCGCCTGCAAAGGCGGCGAACCGGCCTGCTCCAACTTCAGCGTCTCCGGTCCCTTCACCGAGTGGATTGTGATGGGCGTGATCGCACTGCGCTTCGAAGGCAAGCTGGAGTGGGACGCCGGCAAGATGCAGTTCACCAACAACGCGGCGGCCAACGCCTACGTCAAACCGACCTTCCGCAGGGGTTGGAGCTTCACGTAGGAAGAAAGACCGGGCCAAGGGGGATGCCGGCCGGCTCGCCCCCTTGGTCCCACAACTACTGCGGGAGCTGCTTCTTCCGCGGGCGCTGCACGCGCGGTTTCCTTTGACCCGAAGGCGAGGCGCCGGCGGTCTTACGCGGGGCTCGCGGACGGCGCATGGGCTTGGGCGGCGGCTCGGGAATGGGGATCTCGCCCGTGGCCGTGGGCTGGCCCGGTACCAGGGGCTGCGGTCCGTCCACCTCTTCCTCCTCCACCTGCGTTTCCGGCTCCGGCTCGGGTGGAGCGGCCGGCGGGTGGAACTCGGCGCCCAGATAGATGGTGAGGCCCTTCTCTTCGTCGGGCTGGATCCGCACCAGGCTCTTATCCTGCGCGTAGTTGAGAAGCTCGCTGAATTCCTGGAAGCCATACTGGCGCCAGTCGAATCCGGGATGCTCCTGGCGCACCCACTCGGCCAGCTCGTCTTCGGTGGACCCGTTGTCGGCCTCGATGCGGTGCGTCTCGAGAACGTCACGCAGCAGAGGAATGGCCTCTTCCGGCTTGGCCCCGGGCTTCTCGCGGATCGCGCCGCCCTTCATGCGGATCATGTAGCGGCCTTCGCCGCCGCTGACCTCGACGAAGTCGGATTTCTGAAGCTTCTCGATGAAGTCGGTGAACGACCCGGCCCCGTAAGCCTTTTCGTTGAACGTGGAATCGAGCTGCAACATGGTGGATTTCAGCAGCCCGAGCTGCGGGCGCACTTCCCGGCGCTCCAGCACGCTCAGCGCGCGCTCCACCAGCGGCATAGCCAGGGCCAAGTCGAGCGCCACGCGCTTGTGCGGCTGGCGCTGCTGGTGCGGGGGTCTCTCCTGCTGCGGGGGTCGCTCCTGTTGCGGCGGCTGTTGCTGTTGCGGCTGCGATTGTTGCTGCGCAGGCGCGTGATGGCGCGGCCGGTCGTCGATTATCGATTCATAGGCCACGAACTCGTGGCAGTTCTTCTGCAGGATCGTGCTGGTGAACGCGCGTCCGCCGACGACGAAAATGCGCTTGTCGTACTGCTTCAGCTTGTTGACCAGCGCAATGAAATCGCTGTCGCCGCTGACAATGGCGAAAGCGTTGATGTGGTCGTGCGTGAACGCCATTTCCAGCGCGTCCAGCGCCAGGTTGATGTCCGCGCCGTTTTTATCGCCGCGCGGCGAGGGGTCGCGCTGCACCATCTGGACGGCGTGCTCGGAGAGCGCGCGGGTGGCGGACTCCTGTTTCCCCCAATTCGCGTAGGCGAACTTGGTGACGATTTCGCCGCGTTCCTTCAGCGCGTCCAATACCGCGGCTACGTCGAATTCGCGATGCAGCGTGGACTTGACGCCGATTTCGATGTTGTCGAAATCGATAAACACGGCGATCTTGAGTTTCTGTTCCATTTTCAAAGAATCCTTTGCTCGGGCGGCGGGCGTCGCGAACCGGGCGGTTCGCCGCGCCTCGAAGACTCGCGGGCGGGCCGTGGAAGATCGTTCCGCTGCAGGCTCCGTGGTCGTCTTCAGCCTCATGGGTAGTGTATCCTAAATCCGCCCGGCCCATTCACGCGGTCTGGCGCACGCGCCGGGCCAGCGTGGCGGCGCGCTCGAATTCCACCTGGAGCTGCCGCGTTTTCAGGTTCTCGCGAATGTGCTCCAGCTCCTGCAAATAGGCGGCCAGCGCGCGGTCGATGTGGTCGGCGTTGGTCGCCAGAATGTCGCGCCACAGGTCGTAGGAGCTCAACGCCAGGCGCGTGGCGTCGATCAGTCCGGAGCCCGCCACGGCCAGCGACTTCGAGCCTCCCATCCGTTCTTCGAGGATGGCCGCCAGCGCCGTGGACGCGAGCTGCGGCAAGTGGGACGTCAGCGAAACGGCGCGGTCGTGCTCATCGGCGTCCAGGACCATGGCGCGCGCCCCGATGCGGCCCAGCCACGCGCGGAGATTGCGGGCGGCGGGAGTCTCCAGATCGGCGGGATCGTCGGGCGTCAGCGCCCACACGCGGCCCTGAAACAGGTTGGCGTCCGCCACCGACGCCCCGCGCGTCTCCTTGCCGGCCATGGGATGGCCGCCGAGAAACTGGCAGCGGGAGATGTGCTGGCGGGCGGCGTCGGTGATCTCGCGCTTCGTGCTTCCCGCATCGGTGACCAGCGCGCCAGGCCGGACCAAGGGGTCGAGATGGCGAATGGTATCGAGGATGCCGCCGATGGCCCGCGATAGAAAGACGAGGTCCGCCTCCTGGGCCGCTTCGGCGAGCGGCGCGCTGCGATCGATGGCGCCCGCGGCCAAGGCTTCCGCGACGGCCCGCTCGGAGCTGACGCCGACGATGGCGCCGCGAAAACCGGCCTTGCGCAATGCGAGCCCGAAAGACGCGCCGATCAGCCCCGTGCCGACAATGGCGACGCTGTTCACTTCGCAAACTCCACGGCGCCATGGACCATCGTCACTCCCGCCGCTGTAGGCCCGTCCCCCGACGCGCCAGCGTCACGGACCTCAGATCCCTCTGCTGCGCAAACGCCGTCGGCATCGTAGCCCCGCAAACCACAGCCAGGCCAAGCCTCATTCTTCTCCGCGCGTTCTCCGCGTCTCCGCGTCTCCGCGGTGAATCCCCGGCTCTCCCTCAAGCCCCAGCCTCCTTCACCCGCCGCCCCACCGCCGGGGCGATCATGCGCAACTGGACCATCAGCTCCTGAAACTGGTCGAAGCGCAGCGATTGCGCGCCGTCGCTCAGGGCGTGGTCCGGATCGGGGTGCACTTCCACCAGCAGGCCATCCGCGCCGGCGGCCACTGCGGCGCGCGCCATCGGCGCCACCTTGTCGCGCCGGCCGGTGCCGTGCGACGGGTCGGCGACGATCGGTAGGTGCGACAGTTTGTGCGCCACGGGGATGGCGGAGATATCCATCGTATTGCGGGTGTAGGTTTCGAAAGTGCGGATGCCGCGCTCGCAGAGAATCACGTCGTAGTTGCCGCCGGACATGATGTACTCGGCCGAGAGCAGTAACTCCTCGATGGTAGCAGAGATGCCGCGCTTGAGCAGGACGGGCTTGCGCTGCTTGCCCAGCTCGCGCAGGAGCGTGAAGTTCTGCATGTTGCGCGCGCCCACTTGCAGGATGTCGGCGTACGGCGACACCGTCGGGATCTGCGTTTGATCCATCACTTCGCTGACCGCCAGCAACCCGTTCCGGTCGGCGGCCTCGCGCAGCAGTTGGAGGCCGGGTTCGCCCAGACCCTGAAAGGCGTAGGGCGAGCTACGCGGCTTGAAGGCGCCGCCGCGAATCACCACGGCTCCGGCGCGCGCCACCGCCTCCGCCGAGCGCTCGATCTGGTCGCGGCTCTCCACGCTGCACGGACCGGCCATCACCACCACGCTCTTGCCGCCGATCTCCACGGCGCCGATGCGGATCACCGTGCCGCCGGGGCGGAAGGAACGGCTGGCCAGCTTGTAGGGCGACATGATCCGGTGCGCTTCCTTGACGCCATCCATGACTTCGAAGATGGCCAGATCGAAATCGTCCTTGCCGCCGACGCCGCCCAGC
>JBEKHV010000085.1:0-16479 GCA_050012095.1 Bryobacteraceae bacterium
TGCCGGGCATCGTCGCCGCCGGAAGCGGCGGCTCCTGGCAGAATTTCAACGGCAGCCAGGTTTCCCGCATGTGGTATCAGCGGCCGATCAATATTCCGGCCGATTGGGCGGGGCGCGCCGTGTTGCTGGAGTTCGAGCGTCTGAGCACCGATGCCCGGGTGTTCGTCGACGACCAGGAATGCGGCGAGGCGCATTGTCCGGAAGGCGCCGTCGATATCACGCGCGCGGTCACGCCGGGCAAGGAGGCGACGCTGCGCGTGTTGGTGGTGGCGGCGCCGGAGGAATCGGCTGTCGAGGCGATGATGGCGGGCAACGAGCCCCCCGCCGCCCAGCCGCAGGCGGGGGCAACCGGCGCCGCCGCCCCCCAGGGCGCCGGTGGCGGCCTCCCCGCGCGCGGCTTGATCGGCGACGTCCTGCTGTACAGCCGCCCGGCCGGTCCTCATATCGACAGCATCTACGTCCGGCCCTCGGCGCGCCAGAAACAGCTCACGCTGGAGGTGGAGCTGAGCGGCGTGGCCCAAAGCGGCAACGTGCATTTCACGGCCGTCGCGCTGGATGAGAAAGGCCGGGAAGAGCGCCGCTTCGAAACGGACTTGCCCGTGCGCGCCGGAGCGACGCAGATCGTGCGGCCGTCCTGGGCGTGGCCGCACCCGCGGCTGTGGGACCTCGGCCAGCCGAATCTCTACACCCTGGCGCTGAAGGTCCAGGGTGCGGGCCTCGACGACGAAATGAAGCAGACTTTCGGCTTCCGCGAGTTCTGGATCGACGGCCGCAACTACTACCTCAACGGCACGGAACTCCGTATGCGCCCGGTGATGGGCCACCCGCAGGCCCGCGCCGCCGAGGAAATGGACGGCCACATTGACGCGTTCCAATGGGCCGGGTACAACTTCCAGGAAATCCCGCCGTACGAGCCGGACAACCGCGGCGCGCCCGATGAGAGTCGCATGTGGTACAGACGCGCTGATCTCAAGGGTTGGCCCATCACCGGCGTACTGGAGGATATCACACGCTACGCCTCTACCTGGAGCAATCCGGAAACCGTCGCGCGGTACCGCGCCGCTGCGGCGGCCCAGGTCAAGCGTTATCGCAACCATCCCTCGGTCATCATGTGGAACACGAGTTTCAATTACGCTCACGGCGACTCGCAGCCGCGCATCATCGGCAACCGCGGCAAAGCCTGGAACAAACTGGGGGCGTGGACAGACGGCCGTTTCCCCAAGCTGCAAGAGGCCATTGAAATTCTGCGCTCGCTAGATGGCGCGCGCCCGATTCTCTCCCATTCTTGCGGCTCCGTCGGCGACGTTTACAACCTCAACCTCTACATGGACTTGGTCCCCTTGCAGGAGCGCGAGGAGTGGTTGAGCCATTGGGCCGCGTTCGGAGACATGCCTTTCTTCGTCGCGGAGTTCGGGGCCCCGCTTCAAAGCACCTACCACCGTGGCCGCAATGGTTTCCATAGCTCGATCAACACCGAGCCGCTGGACGCGGAGTTCTGCGCCATCTACTTCGGAAACCAGGCCTACGCCGAGGAGACGCCGCAATACCGCTCGCTGATCCGCAGCACATTCCAAGGCGGGCAGACCTATGCGAGCTGGCAAGAGTTCCCGGGGGAGATTTTCGCCCCTAACGTCCAGCAAGTCCAGGAGCTGTTCGTGCGCAACACGTGGCGAAGCTGGCGCACGATGGGCATCACCGGCGGCATGTTCCCGTGGTCGAACGGCCACGGCTGGGCCCGCAGCGAGGATGGCAACAAAGTGGTGGAGATGGCCCCGTTTACGCCGGGACGGCGGGGGTACTATTTCCAGACGGCCCGTATGTCCAACCTTCACTGGCTGGAACCCTCGGCCGCTCGCATGATGCCGGCGGGAACGGCGCTGGTCGAAAACAACCAGGCGACGCTGGCGTGGATTTGCGGTCCCGGCGGACGACCCAACCCGGGCGTGGCTGGCCCCGATCAGGCGTTCACCGCCAAGGACCACAACTTCCGGATCGGGCGGAGCATCCAGAAGCAGATCGCTATCTTGAACGACACGCGCGCCCCTCAGAAGTATTCGGTCCAGTGGGAGGCCGCCGTGGCTAGCCGGCGGGTAGGCTCCGGAAGGCAACAGGGAACCATTGATGTGTCCCAGACGCTGTTCGCTCCCATCGCCTTTGACGTTCCCGATCGCATCGATGGCGCAAAGGTGGATGGCCAGATCACGATGTCCGCCAAAATCGGCGACGCGACTCACGAGGACCGCTTCGCCTTCCGCGTCTTTGCCCCGCCGGCGGCGCTCACCGGCGCGGTCGCCGTGTACGATCCGGCCAGCCAAACCACCGATCTGCTGCGCCGCCTGGGTTGTACCGTGCACCAGTGGGACCAGGTGACGGCCGAACCGCTGATCGCGATCGGACGCTCGGCGCTGATGGGGCGTCCGGACCTGCTGCGCAAGTTGGAGCCGTTCGTGCAGAACGGAGCGCGGGTGATCGTGTTCGCGCAGGATCCGGAGTTCATGCGCAACCGGCTGGGACTACGCGTGGCCTGGCACATGTCCCGCCGGGCCTTCCCGGTCTCGGCCAACCATGCCGTGACGACAGGGCTCGATGGTGCCGATTTAAGCGACTGGGCAGGCTCCAGCACGCTGCTGGAAGCATACCCTAATGGCACGTGGGAGAAGCCTTTCTTTTTCAATTTTACGGCCCCCATGGCGCTCTACGGCTGGCGCTGGGGCGGGCGCGGAGCGGTGGCCAGCAGCTCCGTCGAGAAGCCGCATAAAGGCTCGTGGCGGCCGATCCTCGAAAGCGAGTTCGACCTGGCCTACTCTCCGCTGATGGAGTTGGACTACGGCAAGGGCCGGCTCCTCTGGTGCATGCTGGACCTGGAGGACCACGCCGCTGACGACCCGGCGGCGTTGCACTTGGCGAACCGGATCGTGCGTTACGCCCAGACGGCGCCGCTCGCGCCCAAGGCGAGCAAGACGGCCTACATCGGGGACGATGCCGGCGCCAAGCTGCTGGACGAGTTGGGGTTGCTCTACGAGAAGGCTTCGGCGATCCCGGCCGGCGCCGAACTGGTGGTGGTGGGCGGCGGCAGCGGGCCGTCCGATGCCAGCCTCAACGCTTTCGTGCAGGGGGGCGGCAAAGTTGTGGTCCTGCCGCGGAGTGGAGAAAGCCTGCCGCTGGGGGGCGCGCAAAAGAAGGTGGACAGCTTCCACGGCTCGCTGAGTGTTCCCGACTGGCCGGAGGCCCGCGGGCTGAGCGAGTCGGACCTGCGCTGGCGGAGCGATAACGAAGCGTGGCTGATCGCCGCTGGCGGCGACGTGGGCGCGGATGGGTTGCTGGCCCGAAAGGCGTTGGGCAAGGGCGTGCTGATGTACACGCAGCTCGACCCGAACCGGTTCGATGCCGACGTCAAGACCTACTTTCGCTTCACGCGGTGGCGGCAGACGCGGGCGTTGTGTCAGGTGCTGGCCAACCTGGGCGGGCAGTTTGCGGCCGACAAACTGATCTTCACAATCATCCCGGAGAGCGCGGCCACGCAGCCATGGGTATTTGAGCCGCTGAAGCAGCCGAGCGGTTTCTACAGCCCGGATTACCGCGACGACTATATCGCGGGCGACGATCCGTATCGGTACTACAACTGGTAGAGGCGGATCGGGCAATGCTCGTAAGGCGCGACTAATATCGGGAAGTCAAGAAATACAGTATAGTGTGGTGGGTGACGGGGCCAATGTATCCGGCTGTATATAGGAAAGCGAGGTTGTGAATGGAGTTATCGGGAACGTCGCGGAGATCCTTCCTGGGCGCGCTGGGCGGCGGGGCGTCGCTGGCGGCGCTTGCGGCTAAGGGTCCGAACGACCAGATTGTCATGGGGTGCATCGGCGTAGGCAATCAGGGAGTTTATCGCCTGAACGAACTAGTGAAGCAGAATGACGTGCGGATCGCGGCCATCTGCGATGTCGATAAGAGCCACCTCGAGCGCGCGATAGGCATCGTTGAAAAGGCCAAGGGTTACCGGCCCGAGGGCATTGGCGATTTCCGAAAGCTTCTCGAAATCAAAGATATCGACGCGGTAACGGTGGTCACGCCGGACCATTGGCATTCCATTCCGACAATCACGGCTTTCGAGGCTGGGAAAGACGTATTCGTGGAGAAACCACTCAGCTACAGCGTAGGCGAGGGCCGCGCCATGGCGGACGCGTCGCTGAATTACCGCCGGGTCACCCAGATGGGGACCCACATCCATAACGACTATCCCAACTATCGGCGCGTTGTGGAGATGGTGCGTTCCGGCAAGCTGGGCAAGATCACTCAGGTCCATGCCTGGAAAACTTCTCCGACGCGGAATTATCGAACCAATAATCCGCCAACCTGTCCTCCGGAATTGGATTACGATTTTTGGCTCGGGCCCGCGCCGAAGCGGCCCTACGATCCATTTCGGTGTCATGGATCGTTTCGCGAGTTTTGGGATTACTCGGGTGGGACGTTCATCGACTTCTGGTGCCACATATCGGATATTGCGTTCTGGGCGATGGATTTTCAAGCGGCGAAGAACATTTCGTCCGTCGGCGGCCGCTTCTTCCTCACGGACGAAACGGAGTGCTCGGACACGCAGGAAGCCATTTTCGAATTCCCCGGGGTCCTCTACATCTACAGCTTTCGGCCGACGCCGCTCACCGGGTTTGAACATCTGGGGCAGATCGGGTGCATTTTTGAGGGAACCGAGGCCACGCTCGCCACGAACTACGAGACGAACGAAATCTGGGTCAAAGGGAAGAAAGCCGCCGATTTCCCGCGGCCGCCCGAAACGATTCCGAATTCACCCGGGCACATGCGCGAGTTCCTCGATGCGGTCAAGAGCCGCAACCTGGAAACCACGTGCAACATTCGTTACGGGCACAACCTCTCGAAACACGGCTTGCTGGCGAACATTTCATATCGCACCGGCCAGCGCCTGACGTGGGACGACGAACACGAACAGATCGTCGGGGACGCTGTCGCGAGCCGGTATTTGATGCGCCAATTCCGGAAGCCATGGGATGTGAAAGTGCAGCGGCGCCCCGCACAGGCGGAGTCGGGAGACCCGCATGCGTCTCGCGGTTAGGGGTTTTGTCCCCGGTTTGCCTCCACCAGCATGCCCTTCAGCGGCCGGGTACCACGTCGATCTGTAGCGCCGGATCGGCGGCCGGAATGTAGCTCGCGGGGAAACCGAGTTCCCGGCGCACGATGTTCGCTCCCTGGGCAATGGCGCTGGCTTTGTAGAACGCGATCTCGCGGTTGCAGCCTTGCCGGCCGAAGCCGCAGTCGCTGGAGACGATCAGGCGCTCGGCCGGAATGTATTTCAGGGCCTTGCGGATCTCGGCGGCCACGTCCTCGGGCCGATCGGCCTGCAACGTACGGTGGCTGACGGCGCCGATGCAGATCTTCTTCTTCAGATCGTGTTTGAAAGGCTCGAATAACTCGATATCTCTCTGGTTGCGATCCTTCATCTCCAGCGTCCAGACATCGCCGCGGCAACGTTCCAGATAGATTTCGATAGAATTGGCGTAGCTGGTATCCTCCACGACGCGCTGCATGTTGGGGTTGCCCCAGCAGGTGTGAAGCCACAGCTCCACATCGTCGAGTCCCTGAACCTCGCGGTTGAACGCATCGATCATGAACTTCACTTCGTCGTGGCCCTTCTTGTAGGCGTTGGCCATGAAGTGAAACGTGGGTTCCTCGATCTGCATGCAGCGGCAGCCCGCCTCGCGCAGCGCCAGCAATTCTTTATTCATGGCCTCCGCCATGTCCCAGATGACCTGGCGCTTGTCCTTGTAGTGGGGGGTATGGATATCGAGGAAAAGGGCCATCACCTGGGAGCAGCACGTGCCGAACTTGACCGGCTTGCGCGTCTTTCCCTGCGCGATGCGCCAGATCTTGGGATAGTCGAGCGGACGGTGCTCGATCTTTCCGACGATGTGGGGCCAGCGCCAGCCGGTGTAGATCTCGTTGAGGAGCGTGCCGGGCGGATAGTGGAGCCACGGCGCCGTAGTCTCTTGCGGCTGGAGGTAATCGCCTTCGAAGCCGGCCCAGCGCTGCAAGGGATAGTGATGCCAGGCGCGGCCCGCCATGTCCTCGTCGACGTGGAGGTCGCCGTGCGTGAGCACATCGAGGCCGGCGCGCTCCTGATCGCCGATCAACACGGCCATGGCGTCCTGGAACTTCTCGCGGAAGCGCACGTCGAGCATGCAGGTATCGAGCGGCCGGCCCCACATACTCGCGTCGTACCAGCGCGGTCGCGGGAACGATCCGGTGGTGGTGCTGGGAAGAACTAGATCGGCGGTGGCGGTGAACATGGGACCCCTCCTTGGCACATTGTACTTCGGGCCTCGGGGAAACGCCATCTCCGATTCTGGAGCCGGCGTTTCTTGCTGGCCTTCATGCCGAGCAGCTTTTCTTCCAAGCCGCGAGTTGGGCGGTCAGATCGTTGCGGATGGTCGTGAAGCCGCCGTCGTCGTAGCCGTTGGTACGCTCGTGCGGGTCGGTTTGCAGGTCGTAGATCTCGTTGGGGCCTTTGCCGCCGTCGCGCAGCACCAGCTTGAAGCGCGAGTCGCGAACCATGTCCGTGCTCTCGAGATGGCTGTACACCACGTTGCGCCACGGCTGTTTCTTCGGCAACGGGGTATTCGTCAGGAGCGGGACGTAGCTCCGCCCGCACAAGCCACCCTTGGGCGGTGGCGCGGAGGCGAACTCACAGATGGCGGGCACGAAATCGCAGGCGCTGACCGACTCGGGCCGGGTGGTCTGCGGAGCCAGCCGCACGGGCCAGCTCCAGATCATGGGCGTGGCCACCGATTCCTGATACATGTTGACCGGGTCGGAGGCCTCGCCCGAATCCCACAGGCCATGGTGGCCATACAACGAACCGCACGGGGAAGTGAAGACGATCAGGGTGTCGTCGAGCAACTTGCGCTCGGTGAGCTTGGCGACGATCGATCCCACGCCATCGTCCACAGCGGTGATGGCTGCGGCGACCCTCCGCAGGCTGGCCAGCAAATGGGGGAGCATCTCCTTGCCCCGCCGCGCGTTGGCTGCGGGCGGATCCGCCGGGAATTCGCTCTCGAAGCCCGCTGCGACGTACATGTCCAGGTACTTTTGGGCCACTCCTTCGTAGGGCGGCGTCAAATCCGTGAACCCAGCCGTCAGAAAGAACGGCTTGCCCGCGGCCTGCGCATCCAGGAATTGGCGCGCCGCCGCGGCTACGGCGCCCGCTGGACCGCTATCGGCGGCGCCGGAAGCGTATCCGGCCCCGCCCAGGATCTTGGCCAGGGAAACCGCGGTGGAAGGAATCGCGTTCGCCCCGGCGAGCTGCAGGGCCGTTCGACCCGTCAGCAACGAGTCGCGCCCCGGTCCCGGCGCCGGCGCGGCCGCGCAGTGGTTGAGCAAGCGCACTCCGGTCTGGGAAAGCGCGTCGATGTTCGGCGTCCGGACGGTTTTATTGCCATAGCAGCCAAGGATCCAGGACGGCAGCCCGTCCACCAGGATCAACACAAGGTTGGGCTGCGGGCGGGACTCCTTCTTGACGCTGGCCAGGGATGGCAGCGCCAAGCTGCCCAGGAAGAAATGGCGTCGCGACAACTGCATTCCTACACCAGTATAAAGTGAGGCGGCGCTTGTTGTGGCGAGCCGCCTCGCATTATAGTTGGTGTGACCGATGAATCTGCCGAATGCCCTGACGATCCTCCGGATCTTCTTCGTTCCACTGCTGGTGGCGGCGCTGGTCCAGGAACCCGAGGCGGGCCTGCGTCTCGCCGGCCTGGGGATTCCCCAGGAGTGGCTGGCGCTTGCGATTTTCTTCGCGGCCGCCGCCACCGATACGCTGGACGGCTACCTGGCGCGGCGCTGGAAGCAGGTCACCACCATCGGAACGCTGCTCGATCCCATCGCCGACAAGCTGCTCATCTCCGCCGCGTTGATCTCGCTGGTGCAGGTGCGCGCCCTGCCGGGCTGGATGGCGATCTTGCTCATCGGCCGCGAATTTGCGGTCTCCGGGTTGCGCGGCATCGCCGCCGCCGAAGGCTACACCATCCGGGCCAGCGATCTCGGCAAGACCAAAATGGCGTCGCAAGTGGCCGCCATTGCGTGCGTCATGCTCGGCCGGGCCCATCCGGTCCTGCGCGCGCCGGGCATGGCGCTCATGTGGGTGGTGGCGTTCTTCGCGACGGTTTCGGCGGTCAGCTACTTTCGCAAATTCTGGCGCAAAGTGGACGAGCGTATCAAGCTCCGGCGGCGGCGTGAACTCCTCACCCTGGAGCGCCGGCGGCAGAAGGCGCGGCGCGCTCAGCGAGGCTCGGACGGAGCCGCGGGTTTGGGCGCGACCACGCTGAAACCTCCCGGGCCGAGCTGAACCGTGCGCACTTGCCCCTTGGGACCCACGGGGCCGATCGGTTTTCCATTGAGCAGGATGTCGACGCCCCCGGCGTTGCCCAGCAACAGCTCCACCGTTTCGCCGCCTTCCGCAGTGCGCGTCTGGTTCGCTTCCAGCGTGCCGGAAAAGAGGTTCTTGCCGTCGCCGCGCGCGCGCACCCAGACCGGTTCCCGGGCGGTGATCTGCACGCGAACGCGCGCCTCGGGGCCGCCAACCCCGCCGGCAGTAGCGCCGCCGGTCTCGGCCGGCGGCGGGGTTACCTGCGCGGCGGGGGCAGTGGCCGCCGTAGACGCCTCGGCCGTGAGCGCTGCCGCCGGAACCGCGCTCCCGCTCTGGGCCGCGTCCGGAACCGTCGCCGGAAGCTGAGGCGGCGTCGCCACCGGCGCCGGGCGCGCCGCCACGGCTACTGGCGTAGCCCTGGCGTGAGCCGCTGGATGCCGCGCCTTCTGCCACCAGACGTACGCCAGGGAGCACAGTAGCATCATGAGCGCCACCAGGCCCAGGCGGGGCAACGTCGAACGCCAGCTCAGGCGGGTGACGCGGCCCACGCGCTCCCACGCGTCCATGGGCGGAACGTGGATGCCGGGCATGGTGATCCCTGGGGTTTCCGGCGCGGCCGGGAAGTCCGGCCACGGATCCAGAAAACGGTCGACTTCGGCGGCGATGGCCTCCTCGTCGAAGCCCAGCAGGCGCGCGTACTGCCGGACAAAGCTCTTCGTGAAAATGCCGCCGGGCAGCTTGTCGAACTGGTTTCTTTCGATGGCCTTGAGGAAGCGCGTGGAGATCCTGAGCTCCTGCGCGATTTGTTCCAGATCGAGGTTGCGCCGCAACCTTTCGCCGCGCAACGTTTCCCCAATGGCCGCCATATCCGAGACGTTTTCGAGCCGCAAAACCATCATACAGCGCGCGCCATGGCCTGCTAGCATAATCGCTTGGACGGAGTCATCGTAGTCGACAAGCCCGAAGGATGGACTTCCCACGACGTGGTCGCCAAGACCCGCCGCATTGCGGGCACGCGGAAGGTAGGCCATCTGGGTACGCTCGACCCCATCGCCACCGGCGTGCTTCCGCTGGTGATCGGCCGAGCCACGCGGCTGGCGCAATTCTATACTCACAGCGACAAGATCTACGAGTGCGTGGTCCGGTTCGGCTGGTCCACCGTCACCTACGACCGCGCCGGCGAACCCACCAGCGAGCCGGCTCCGGTCGCGCTCGATGCCGGCGAACTGGAACGCCTGCTGGAGCGGTTTCGCGGCGAGATCCTGCAAGTCCCTCCGCCGGTATCCGCCAAGAAGGTGGGGGGCAAGAAGGCCTATGATCTGACCCGCCTCTCGAAACCGGTGGAGCTGGCGCCGGTGAAGGTACACGTGTACGAGCTGGCTTTGCTCGCCGTGGGCGCCTCGGAGGCGCGGCTGCGCGCGCACTGCTCCGGCGGAACCTACATGCGCTCCATCGCGCACGACCTGGGCCAGGCGCTGGGTTGCGGCGCGCACTTGCTGGACCTGCGGCGCACCGCCAGCGCCGAATTCGATATCGGCCAGGCGCGCACCATTCCCCAGCTTGAATCGCTCGCCGCCGATGAGCGGCTGGTGGATGCCATCACGCCCGCCGCCCGCATGCTGCCCGATTTTCCCGGCGTCTACGTGGACGATATCACGGTCTCGCAGATCCGCAACGGCCGCAACTTCCGGGCGTCGCCGTTCCGCTCCCAGACCGCTTCCCGATACGTGAAGGCCATCGACCGCGAGGAGAACCTGGTGGCGGTGGGGGAGGCGGTGCTGCCGAACCTGTACCACCCGGTGGTTGTCCTGTGAGAGCCGGCGGCCTGTTAGAATAATACCTTACGATGTTGAAGCGATTCATTCTGTGGGACTTCCCGCGCGCGAGCTGGCAGTATGACGTGATGGTGGGCCTCATCCTCGCGTTTATACTCTTAACGCCGCGCGCCTGGTTCCGGGACCAGCCCCGGATTCCCAACGCCCGGAGCATCGCCATGCTGCCCTCGGAGAATGGGAGCCTGCCCTTTTGGATCGATCCGGATATGCTGGGGGCCACGCCGGAGGCCGCGCGGCCGGCCAAGCTGACGCAAGTGCTGCGGGCGCAGACGGGCAATTACCGCCTTTCGGTGACTCGGGTCGAGGAGATCCGCAGCTCGGAGGACGAATTGCTAGGCTATATGGCATTCGCCCGCCCGTGAAAATTCAGGCGACGCGGGTAACCAAGGCCCCTCGAAACCACGTATTCAGAACGGAGGAGTCTTTCTGGATGCGTGTGTTGCGGCTCGTCCTCCTGGTGTGCGCCCTCGCGGCCACGGCAGGCGCGGCCGACCGGCTCCAGCAGACCCTGGGCAAGATGGATCAGGCGGCCGCTTTGTTTAAAGGACTGACGGCGGGTATCACGAAGGTCCACTATACCTTCGTCATCCAGGAAAGCGACGAGCAAAAGGGAACCATTGTCGTCAGGCGGCCCAAGCCGAAAGACATGCAGGTGTTGTTGGACATCAAAGAGCCCGCTCCCCAGCAGGTCCAGTTGCTGGCGCGCACCGTGCGCATATACGACCCGGCGAAAAAGAGCGGTCAGGAAGTCCCCTTGGACCGGAAATACGGCTCGCTGGTGAACGAGTACATGCTGCTGGGTTTCGGATCCAGTCCCACGGACTTGCAGCAGACCTTCACCATCGGCCGAAGCGAATCCGATGCCATCGGCGGCCGGCCAGCCACGAAGATCGAATTGACTCCCAAGAAGGTAGATACCGCCCTGCATCTGATCCGCGCGGAGCTCTGGATCTCGGATGAGACGGGCGTCGCCCTCCAGCAGCAGTTCCACTATGCCGGAGGCGACTACGACCTGGTGACGTATTCGAACATGAAGCTCGCTGACGTTCCCGAATCCGCGGTCCAGTTGAACGCGCCGAGGAACATCAAGTGGGAGAACCCCCTGAAGTAGGTTCGGTGGATGAAGACCAAGACCAGCGCATATCGGCTTGAATACCTCGATTGGCTCCGCGGCCTGGGCGCCGCGATCATGCTCCAGGGCCACGTGTTCGATTCTTTCCTGAAGAACGACCTGAGGGACGGCGGAGCGTACCGGCTGTCGCAGTTCGCGGGCGGAATGCCGCCGGCGATTTTCCTTTTCCTCACCGGCGTGACTCTCGCGTTTCTCATGGACAGCACGGAACGCAAGGGACTGGCGGGACGCGCGCGCGTCGTCACAGCCTTCCGGCGCTCCGGCTACTTGTTCTTTTTGGCCTTCGCCTTTCGCTTGCAGCTCTGGATCTTCGGCTGGCCGGCGCCATGGACCGATTTGTTCCGCGTGGACATCCTGAACTGCATGGGATTCGCGATCGCGACCCTCTCGGTGATGGCGGTGTTTCGTACCGCGGATCGCGTGCGCCTGTGCGCCATTCTGGGCTTGGCCATCGCCTTCGCTTCGCCGCTGGTGACGCAGATGGATTGGTCCGGCGCGCCCTGGCTGATCCGGGGCTACATCATCCCCGACCTTCGAACGTTCGGCTTCTTTCCCTGGGCGGCCTACCTGGCCTTCGGCATGAGCGCGGGCAGCGCCATCCGCGTGATCCCGCCGGAAGCCACGGAGCGCGCCATGCAGTGGGCCGCGCTGCTGGGCGGAGCCATGCTGCTGGCTAGCCAGTACTTCGCCAACCAGCCCTATTCGTTCTACGCCAAATCGGATTACTGGTTGAACAGTCCCGCGCAGGTGCTGGGCAAACAGAGCGTGATCCTGCTGCTGCTGGCGCTGGCATTTCTGTGGACGCGCTACGCGGGGGCCGGCGGGCGCCCCGGCTGGAGTTGGGTGCGCCAGTTCGGGACCACTTCGCTGCTGGTCTACTGGGTCCACATTGAATTGGTCTACGGCCGCGGGCTATGGTTCTTGAAGTCGAGCCTGACGGTTCCACAGACCGTGATCGCCGCGGTGTGGGTGATTCTGCTGATGCTGGCGCTATCGACCGCCAAAACGTACCGCCACCGCATCGCCGCCTTCCTGGCCGAGTTGGGCTGGGCGTTCGGGCCTAGGCCCGACCGGGTGCCCGGGGATTAGGGCTCCTGGACCTTGAGGCGCGTGCTTGCACGCCGCGACTGTCACAGTCTCTAGCGGCTCTGGGTCAGCGCCGCCCCGAAGATCCGCTCTTGGGACGCCACCGGTTGCTGGGCCTTGGGTACGCCAGTATGATAGTCCGGTAGGAGGAATAGGTATGAGACTCGGCATTGTAATCCTCGCGGTAACGGGCGTAGTGATTTTCTCTTCGTGCGGGAAGAAAGACAGCGGAAAGACGTCTCCGGCTATGACAGGAGCGCCCGCGGCGGGCCAACCCGCGGGCGGGCCACACGCTTCCGTATACCTGAAAGATGGCAGTACGGTCCAAGGAACGGTCGTGGCGAGCTCGCAGACGGACATGGTCGTAGCCGGCGACGACGGCGCTGACCATAAAATACCGTTGGCGCAGATCAACTCGGTTGATTACGGCACGCCCAGCGCGGCGGCTCAACAGCCCGCACCAGGGCAGGCGGCCCCCGCAACCAGTCAGGCTTCGGCGCCGCCACCGCCCGCGGTCGCGGCCAGAACCTACGTATTGCCATCGGGTAGCGAGGTTTCGGTGCGGACCAATGAGACGATTGACTCCGGAACCGCCAGGGAAGGGCAGACGTTTGACGCTCAGTTCACGCGCGACGCGAAAGACGCCAATGGCGATGTCGTCATTCCCCGCGGGTCTAGAGCGCGCGTCGTGATCAAGTCCGCGTCGAAGGGCGGCCGGTTCCGGGGCGCTTCCGACCTAGTGCTTGATCTTCAGTCTGTGATCATCAACGGCAGCCAGTATTTCATCGATACCGCTGCTATTAGCGAGAAAGGGAAGTCCGGAGTGGGCGTCAACAAGCGCACCGGGGAGTTCGCTGGCGGCGGCGCCGCGTTCGGCGCCATTATCGGCGCGATCGCCGGCGGCGGCGAGGGAGCGGCTATTGGAGGGGGCGCGGGGGCCGGGGCCGGATTGCTTACGCAAGTCCTTACAAAAGGCGGCGCCATCAAGGTTCCGGCGGAGTCGGTGCTCACTTTCCGCCTCGACAGGCCGCTGAGGGTAACCGCGGCGCAGTAGGAGACTCTGGGAATCGCTGAGCGAGCCGGGCAGTGAGCTCACACTAGATTCTTGCGCCCGGCGGTTTCGCGGAGCCGCGCTGGCCGCCCCAAATCGCTCAGCCGCCAGGAAGCGAGTAGTGCGCTATTTCTGCGGTGAGGGGTCGCTGAGAGCGTTCGCTGGCGTCTCATCGGAACACGATCCCGGCCACGGCTCGCCAGCCGCCCTGTTCTCGCTATAGACCTCAATCGCCAGTTCGAGTTCGTGGATCATTTGCTTGGCGTCGGCGATTGCCCTATCCCATCCGCTTAATGTTTTGCTCGGGAAATGCGTCAGACTGAGAGCCTGTCGGAGATAGAATTTCCACAACCACCTGTTGTGATCCCCTCCTAGCGTAACCACAAGATCTTGCGGCCGGATTAGGCGAAAATGGCTTTCTCCGACAGGCTCCTGAACTGAGGCAGTTTATTTCATTGCTTCGAAGCCGTTTTGGATTCGTGGACCGAGACCCGGTGTGGGCGGGGCCGCGGCCGGCGGCCGTCGCCATCCATGCCAGTCATGGGCGGCCGGCGTCGCTCGGGAATTGCGCCGATCCGCGGCATAAAGGCCCGGGAAAGAGCGCCTGGTTGTATAATCGACGGCTAGGAAGCCAGGTGAGAATCTTGGTTTCCTGAAAGAGGTAGAGTGTATGCGAGCATTTGCGGGCCTGCTTTTGTTATTGCCATTCTCCGCGGGCCTTTTGGCCGCGGACAAACCGGCGCTGGAAAGCGGGGCCGTTCGAGTGGAAGTCAACCCGGCGGATGGTTCGGCTCGTCTTTTCGACAAGCGCACCGGCGCAGAGTGGGATCTGGGAGTCCCGCGGCTAGTGATGAAGGACAAGAGCACACAGCCCGTGCGGATCGCAGGCGGCGTGGCATCGCGAGGTGGAACGCTGAGTTACCGCACCGATAAGGGTATGCAGTTCCAATTCAAACTGGCTGCCAACCCGCCTGCCGTGGACTATTCCTTCGATGCGCCGGCCGCGGACGTGTCCGAAGTTCGGTTGCTCGACAAGGCGCTGACCATCGGCCCCGGCCCCGATAGCTACTTTGCCATCCCGAACCGGATGGGAATCCTGATGCCCGTGGAGGGCGATAAGCCCTACTCGCGGCTCTTCTCAAGTTATTGCGCAAACTATAACGGATCGGGTTACTCCATGGCGATGGCCGGGGCGGTGAGCAAAGGATCGGCCCTCCTGGCGACCTGGGACAATCCGTACACCGCGATCACGGTGGATTATGCGGTGGAGCCGCAGCGCCGCCTAGCGATGAGCCTCGGTCTCCAGGGCGCGGCGCGCTCCGTTCGCCTCCAGCCTCTGGGGCGCGGAGGATATGTCGAGGTGGCCAAAGCCTACCGGCCTATCGCCAGGCAGCGCGGCTACCTCAAAACGCTGGCTGAAAAGTTGAAGGAGAACCCGGACGTAGCTCGCTTTTTCGGGGCCCCCGATTTCAAGCTCTCCGTTCTCTCGCGCAGCAACCGTACCGGCAAGGAGACTGTCCGCATCGGTTACACTTTCGAGGAGACCGCGGACGTGGCGGAGCATTTAGCGAAAGATCTCGGCATCGACCGCGCCCTGTTTGTGCTCTCTGGGTGGATCAACGCCGGCTACGACAACAAGCACCCGGACATCCTGCCCGCCGCGCCGGAGGCCGGCGGCAACGAGGGCCTTGCCGCAGCCTCGCGGCGGATTCATGCGCTGGGAAAGGGATGGGTTTTCGGTCTCCACGACAACTACCAGGATTTCTACAAGGACGCCCCCTCGTGGAACCCGGACTACATCATGAAGAACGCGGACGGATCGCTCCACGCCGGCGGCGTGTGGGCCGGCGGGCAGTCCTACACGATCTGCTCCCGCAGGGCCGTTGACTTGGCTTCCCGTCCCCAGAACGTTCCCGCGGTGAAGCGTCTCTTCGATCCCGGCGTCTACTTTGCCGACACCATATTCGCCGTCCCCCTCTATGAGTGCTTCGATCCAAAACATCCGCTCACGCTCGCCGACGACATTCACTACAAGCAGCTACTTTGCGATTACCTGCGCAAGGAGGTCGGCCTGTTCGGCAGCGAGGAGGGCATGGAATGGGGCGTGGCGCACGCCGACTATTTCGAGGGCCTGGTTTCGCACAAGACCGGCGGCCAAACCCCCGCCGCCCTCGCCAACGACATCGTGATACCGATGTTTGAGATCGTATACGGCGACGCCATCTCCATGTACGCGTACCAGAGCGACCGCGCGCGGGTCGATAACCCCAGCTATATCCTCGACCACGTTCTATACGCGGAAATGCCGCTCTACCAGCTCGGCGGCCACCGCTACTGGACCGATACGGCGCCGGCGCAGGGGGGGCGGGGGCAGCCTCTGCAGCCGTCCCGCATGGTCTTCGCCCAAGGCGGCCGCTTGAATCCGACCGACCAGTTCATCAAGAACACCTACGAGGTGCTGAGTCCCCTGGGCCGGAGCACCGCGCTGGAGCCGATGACGGATCACCGCTTCGTCACGCCCGACCGTAAGGTGGAGAGCACGCGATTCGGGAGCGACGCCAACATCACGGTGAACTTCGGCGAAGCCGATTACGCCACGGCGCGCGCCGTCCTCCCGCAATGGGGATTCCTGATTGAGAGTCCGGCCCTGACGGCGTTTTATGCGCGCAGTTACGGCGCGGTGAAATACGCCGAGCCGGCGCTGTTCGTAATCCGGAGCATGGACGGCAAACCGCTCTCGTCGTCGAGCCGCGTGCGGATCTATCACGGCTTCGGTGGCAACCGTGTGGAGTTCCGTGGCAAAGTCATAGAAGTAGACACTGAGAAGTTCGTCCCATGAGGCCCGGCGCCGAGGTGGGGCATGCTTTAGCTCCGTCGCCGGGTTTAATCCCACCGCCTTTCAGGCGGTAAGCTTCCAGCCTCCGGCTGCGAGAATAGGGGGATGGCGGAGTATCGCACAAGCGCGCACGCGGTGTTCGATATCAAG
>JBEKHV010000086.1:0-20421 GCA_050012095.1 Bryobacteraceae bacterium
CGAAGGCAAGCTGGAATACGACGCCGAGAAGGGGATTTTCACTAACAACAAGGAAGCCAACAAGTACCTCCAGCCGCCGCATTTCCGCAAGGGCTGGAGCTTTACGTAGAAACATCGGTCGCGGGCGGAGCCTGCCCCGCACTGTTCTGTTCGGCGGGCTGGCGGTGATGCGGTTCCGGTGGGAAGTGGACGGATAGGCTACTGCGTGAAGGCGATTTCGCCGGCCGCACTCAACAGAGGCGCATTATCCTGCCAGGCCAACACGCATTGATCGGGGTCCAGCGGGTTGTAGCGCGCCTGCACCGTGGCGCCACGAGCGCGGAGAGCGGCGGCTTCGGCGTCGCGCTGGCAGCGGAAACGCCGCCCATCGAGGCCGGAATACCTTTCGCCCCCAACATAGTAGGTATACCGGATTAAGACCGCGTAGCGCCTGAGCAGGGTGTGAAGGTCGCCGACTTTCGCGTACTCCACAATTCCCGTGGCGGAGGGCCAAGAAGGCCGAGCGCGCCGCCTGCGTGCGCGGACGGCCCAGGTCACCAGGGAGGCCAGTCCCAAAACCGCGAAATACGCGGCCATCCACACCCGCTTGTTCCAGTGGTGCCCGTGGAAGAGGAGGCTGAACCAGTTAAGCGCGACGGCAATCCAGAGGAGTGCACCGAATCTCCTGCGTTTCCAGTCCTTGAACTCGAAATCCACTTCAATATCCTGCACCTGTTTCAGAGCCTTTTCCGGCGGTGGCGGAAGCCAGGATTTCCATTTTGCCATCCTGGCCCGATGTCCATTGTACATCCGAGACCCGTTTATCGTATTTCTCGTATTCCGAACGACCCCAGGCGTTGTGGACCAAACGGCGTTATCGCAGGACACTGGTTTTTCCGTCCCCTGCGCTGCGGCGACTACCGCGTCTTCTTCGATCTGAGAGAAGAGAATCGCATAGAGATCACCGCCGTCCGCCACCGCCGCGAAGCCTACCGTCAAATTATCGGGCTGTGTGTGTCTGGAGGTTTTGCGGCACCCCTCACACTCCCGGCGTCAGAATCCTGTGGACCCGCTCGGCGTTTTCCCGCACTTCGTCTTTCATCTTCGGGAACATGCCCACATACACGCCGTCGATGGGCTTGATGCTGTCGAATGCGGTGCGGAAAGCCTGATCCACCGCGCGGTCGCTGAGGCGTCCGGCGGCCAGAATCTTGAACGCGAAACAAGGCTTCTTGGTCTGCCGCAGAACCTTGTACATACGCGGTGGGTCGTTCTGAAGGTAACAATCGCCCTGCATCTCGACCAATTCGCCGCCCAGAACCTTTCGCCATTCCTCGGTGGTGCGCCTGCGGTTGTAAACGCAGCCGGAATAGAAATCGACGTCCCAGTTCTCTTCTTCCACCTTGGCGATCACCTCGGGAATGTGGGAGCCCACGCCAACCTGCACGCCCAGATCGCGCGCCTGCTTGCACCACTCTTTAACCGTATCCATCTCGCCGTTCTGGTAGGCGGTATCGACCACCTCTCCCTGGCGTTGGAGCGCCAGCGGCTTCATGGTCTTGACGAGCGCCTGGATATCCACGCCCGCCGTCACCTGGACGATCAGGTGCATCTTTCCGCCCTCGGCCTCGAAGCGCTCCCAATCCTGCGGACCGCGATCCAGGTGAACGTAGTTGAAGGCGTTAATACCGAAGCGGTTGCACTGGTGCATGACCCCGAGGACGCGCTCCTCGGTGTACCATTCCTTCATGATCGCGCCGTAGGTGTTGTTGAAATGCGCGAAACCGTAAAAGGGATTCACGCCCAGGACCATCCGGCTGATCTCGACGCCGCCGAACTTCATCTTCGGGACCTGGACTTCCGACGCCGGCTGGGGAGGTCCAGCCGGCTGCCGCTGCCCGCGCCCACCGCGGCCCTGTCCTTGTCCGGCGCCCTGCGCCGGAGTCTGGGCCGGCGGGACTTGCGCAGCCACGCTGCCTGCCCCGCTCAAACCCGCCGCCATCGCCGTGGCGGTCTGCAAGAAATTGCGTCGTGTGTCAGACATTGAATAACTCCACCGCTTGTTTCAGCGACGTCATGGGATCGTGAACCGGCGTGAATTCGTGTCCGATGAAACCCTGGAAATTCAGATCGGCGATGGCCTTGGCGATGGCGCCCCACTGCAGCTCCTGGGTATCGTCGAGCTCGTGGCGGCCGGGCACGCCGCCGGTGTGAAAGTGCCCGATGTAGGCGATGTTCCGCCGGATCGTTCGCAGGATATCGCCTTCCATAATCTGCATGTGGTAGATGTCGTACAGCAGCTTCACGCGGGGAGAGCCGACCCCTTTCATCACGTCCACGCCCCAAGTCGTGTGGTCGCACTGGTAGTCCGGGTGATCCACCTTGCTGTTCAGCAGCTCCAGGACGATCGTGACGCCCGCGTCTTCGGCCATTTTGTTCACGCGCTTCAACCCCACGATGCAATTCTCCTTGCCCTCGTCGTCGGCAAGGCCCGCGCGATTGCCGGAGAACGTGATGACATTGGGCACCTTGGCCGCGGCCGCCCGCGCGATGCTCTCTTGCATCTGCGTCGTGAGGCGGTCGTGGTTCTCGCGGCGGTTCCATCCGCTCGGGTGGGTAGCCCCGCTATCGCAGACCGTAGGCACGAGCCCATACTTCCGGACCGTGGGCCAGTCCGGCGGCTCCACCAGGTCCACGCCCATCAGGCCCATTTCGGCGGCTGCCTTGCACAGGTCGTCCAGGGGCATCCGGGCGTAGTTCCAGCGCGCCACGGATTGTTTCAATCGGCCTGTCGGCGCAGCCGAAACGAGGCTCGCAGCCGGGCTCATCGCCAAGCCCGCGGTCATGGCCTGAAATACAGTTCGTCGCGTCATAAGAAACGTCCCCTGGGGCTCAATAACAAACCTTACCACTGCCATCCGGTACTGGGGCATTCGTAAACGGCTCAGCGGCCACGGACGAGACGCGTCGCGCAGTCCCACGTTTGCTGCGCCGCTACCATCGAGGGAGCCACTATGTTCACCGCCAGGCCCTGGACCGGTAGTTGAGTGAGCACGAAGTCCAAATCGGCGTCCGTCAGATCTCCCCAGATCAGAAGCGGCTTGCCCGCCAGGATGACGCGGTAGTGCTTCTCCAGGTCTTCGGCGCGCGGCCCGTCGCGATCGATGTGCAGTTCAATCACCTCGGTTTTGGCGGTCATCAGTTGCTTGACCGGAATGAAGCGGGTGGGATGCAGGTGCATCACCGTGCGCTCGAAGGCGCAGGCGATTTCGCAGTCGGCCGGATAGATGAACCGCTCGTAGAGCGCTGGCGAGAGCAGAGCGGCCGCGTCTTCCTGCGTCCAGATGGTCTTACCGGGGCACCACAGGTTGTAAAGGAACGATCCCGTTCCGCCGTGGAACAGCGGCAACCGGCCCAGCAGGCAGCGACCGAAAGCGATCCAATACCGCGTAAGCGCTTTTACCACCGCGCGCACTTCTTCCGGTTCATCCAGCATCCTGAGCACGAAGTTCTCGCCGCCATAGAGCGCCGAGAGCAGATCCGCGATGCCGCGCATCAGCGTCGGGCCTACCGGGTACCGTCCCGCGCTTCGCTCCACCAGAGGCGGGATGAACGCCAGCATTTTGGCCACCCAGGGATTGGTCTCCGAGAACTCCGGCACTACGGGATTCCGGGCGAATGCGGGCGGCGTCGTCGAGCGCGTTGAGCCGATGTCGTGATCTGCAACCACTCCGCAACCGAGCGATGCTTCCACCCACGGCAAGCCCCAGAAGGGCGCTGCGGTCCAAACCAGATCGCCGCCGGCCGCCTCGTGCATCTCAAAGAGGCGGTCGCAGTCGTCGAGGTAGTCTTCCACATGAACGTCCTCGGGATGCACCAGGCCGTTGGGAATCCGCCGCACGCCGCTGCGATAGCGATGGAGAGGATAATAGGACTCCAACGTGAAGCCAACCAGGGGCCGGTCGTTCCGGCGTTCGATCCATTGGCCAAGCCGGTCGAGCCGTTCAGAAAGCGGAATCTGCACGTTCACGCACTCGGAAGCCGTTCGATTTTGCCAACCACCAGGATACAGGAGAGCGCACCAACGTGTTTGCGCCGCCCGAAAATCATCCGCGACCGCGTTGTGCGCATGGAGGAAAGAATGGGGCAATTCGGTGACGGCGCAATTCGGTGACGGCAATTCCGGCAATTCGGTGACAGGCAATTCGGTGACAAGGCAATTCGGTGACAGGCAACGAAACTCCCAAACTGCGGGAGCTTTCGTAGCCAGCCACCGAATTGCGGCGTGGCATTTTGCCCGGGACTTCGGACCACGGACGGATGATGGACGATCGGAAACTAGCCTTCCACCGACAGTTCAGCCCAGCCGGGGAGGGTGGCGCAGGAGCCACGCTCGCGGGCGGCGGCTAGGTTTTGCTCCAGATCGTCGAGGTTTTTGTCCAACAGTCCCAGGCCGGCCCAACTGGCGTACTGGCGTTGCAAAGCCAGAAGGCCCTGGGCGTAGACGTTGACGGCTTCGAAAATCTTCGCGCGGCTGAGGGACTCGGGCCAGCGGACGGCGCGGCGGATTTCGGGCTGGAGAAAGAAGGTCTTCTCTTCCCACCGGCCTTCGAACGTTGCGCCGGGAACGGCCATCTCGGCGAAAGCGGGCGTGCTGTCTTCGGGGCGCGCGCCATCGACCGCGCCGCGCGGGCTTTGCTTCCAGCCCAGCGCAAAGGCGCCGCCGCGCGGGATGAGCGTGGACGTGCGCAGCAGGTAGATCTTGAATTGGGACACGGCGACGGGGGCCGAATCGCCGGCGGAGACGAATCTCATGCGGGTCGAGCCGGGCGCGCCGAGCGCCATTTCCTCGACGCTTTCGGCGGGGCGGCGCGGGGCGCGCTCTCCGCGCGAACGGGCCACGGCGTCCTGCCACATGCCGTCGCGCCAGTGGGCAAACACCATGCCGGTGCGCAGCGCGCCTTTGATGGCGGCGGCGGGCAAGTACGGGCCGGAGACGCCAGAGGCGAAGGTGGGGATGTGCAGGCTCTCGCCCGAGGCGCGGTTCCAATACTGCGAGCAAGCGGGATTCTCGAACGGGATGCGCCGGCCGGCGAAATTCTGGGCGAAGCCGCCCCAGGAAGCGAAATCCAGCTTGTTGGCGCGCTTCAACTCTTCGAGGTAGCTCTCCAGGCGCGGACCTTTGGCCAGCAGGCGGAAAATGCGCCCCTGATCCAGCACGCTCACCTGGTCCTTCCAGACCATGTAGTCGATGGGGCTGAGCTTGCGGCCGTCGCCGACCAGCAGCGGGGTCAGGCAGGTGAGGCGGTAGCGCATCATTTCACCTCCGGAGCGCCGGAGGGCGCTGGATCGGGCAGCGGAATGGCGACCGCGAAACCGGCGCGGTACACGGGGTGGGGCAGGCCTTCGGGCGCCACGTCGGGAGCGGAGCCGCTGGGGGCGGTCGGGGCGATCAGCACGGAGCCTTCGGCCACCATCTGGAGCTGCTGCTTGAGCGCGCCGGACGCCGCGGAGCTTTCCACGCGGCCGCCGCGCGTCAGCAGAGTGTAGTTGCCGCGGCGAAAGTCCACGGTGTCGGAGGGGGCGGGCGTAAATAGGGAGAGCAGCCAGTGCGGGCGGGAGGCTTCCGCGGGCGTGGGGGCCGGGGGCTCCGGAAGAGCGGGGGCCAGGGGCTGGGGGTCGGGGGCCGGGGGGGCCGGTTCGGAGATGAATGGCGAGTCTTCTGCTACGGGCGCGGGTTCGGCGGACGGCTCGGCAATGGCGAGAACGGTCTCGGGGGCCGGGGGCAAGGGTACGGCGAGCAGAGGTTCCAACTCGTCCGGCGCCCGGACTGCGGCTTCGGTTTGGATTGGCGCGGGTTCCGCCTCGGCCTCAGAGCCCTCGACGGGCAGGGCATCCGCTACGATTGACTTGGATTCGGCGGGGGCAGGCTCGGCTTCGCCTTCGCCGGGCACGTTGGAAACCTGCTCTAAAGCCTCCTGAGTGGGAGGCTCGGGTGAGGGCTCTTTTACCGACGGACGCTCGGCTTCGCCTTCGCTGGGCAGGTTTAAAACCTGCCCCACTGGGCCGGGCAGGTCGGGAACCTGCCCCACGATCCCTGGCTCCTGTCTTGGCGCTGAGGGCGGGAGAATCAGGTCCGGCAAGATTCCTTCCTGGAACTCGGGCGGCTCGGAACGGCCCCAGCCCCGGGAGCGCTCGCCGCCGAAACCGCTGTCGGCCAGGAGACGGAAGGCGGCTTTGACCGGGGCCTGCCATTTGTCGCGGGCGGCTTCATCGGCAAAGGAAACGACGGCCCATAGGCCGGCTCCGGGGCGGAATTCCAGGCACGCGATGGAATGGCGCTCGGTGGCGCCGGTGACGCGATCCACGGCGGCGCTCCAGCGCACCGCGGAGCGGAATGGGCCGGGAGCGCCGGCGGGCACCAGGCATTCGCTGGGGCCGTCCACGGACCAGCGGTCTTCGCCGGGCTTCCGGCCGGCGAGAATCGATTGCACCAGGCTGAGCGGGGCGAAGCGGGCGCTCTTCCAGCGCACGCGGGACGGCGCGCCGGGAGAAGCGGGCGGCCAGATGGTGCGCGGCGGGACGATGAAGTCGATTTCGTCCATGAAAGGGAAGCAGGAACTGAAACTTGCCGCAGGTGGGCGCCCCATGGGCACAGAACGGACCGTGGCGTCCAGCCATTCCTCAAGCGAACCCAGGCGCGCCATGGCGGACGTGACGGCCGCGAAGAGCGAGTCGCTGTGGTAGAGCGCATCCACGCGGTTGCGGGCGCCCAAATCCGAGCCAACGCGCCAGGGGCCGGAGGGACGGAGCTTGACGACCAATCCCGGATTCATCACTCCTCGCGCAGAAAGGAGAAGGCGGATTGCGCGACCGCGGTTTGGACGGCGGCCAGGGTTGCGGCGGCGGCGATCTCCTTCTCCGGAGCGCCGGCCGCATAGTAGTTCCTGCCGCGCCAGACCAGGCGCAGGCCGGCGAAGCTCACGCGGCCGCTGCCGCGGGAACCGCCGCCGCCGAGCGAATCGTCTTCCAGGAGCCGCAGGCCTTCCAGCACGCGCAGAAAGAGCGGGGCGTCTTCCTCGCAGAGCACGTCCATCACGAAGCGCGCGCGGAAGCGGGCGCCGGCGGGGACGCGCTCCAGGGTGCGCGGGTTGGATTGCGACGTGATGCGGTCGATGGCGTTCTCGCTTTTCACCTCGGTCAGCTCGTCGTCCAGGTTCTCGCGCATCTGCGGAGTGATGCTCTCGGGGACGAGCGGCGCGTCGAACACGGCCAGGCGCGCGGGGGTGGCCTGGGCGGTCTCCATCGCCTCGCCCTGGACGCGTTCCATCCGGCCGGGGCCGCGGCCGAAGACCAGGCAGATGTCGTCGTCGGGACGGTCGCTCTGATGGATGCGCACTTCCTGCCCCTTGCGGCGCGAGAGATAGACCATCTCATTGGGGACCGCCAGGCCGGCGGTCTGCTCCAGCAAGGAGCGGATCTTGCCGCGCAAGGAACTCCCCGGGACGTAGGGGCGGCCGAAGGCGTCTTTCGCCACGGGATTATCGGAGGCGCCGATCTCGAGCGATCCTTTGCCGGCGCCCACGTGGAGGCCGGTTTCGCAGGTCATTTCGCCTTCGAGGATCAGCTTGCCGATGAATTTCAATTCGGTTTGGGAGGTGTGTGCGCTCATGCTCTACTCGTTGTAGGCCACGATGGCCTCGAAAAGATCCTTGAACCGTTCGTAACCGTGGGCATCGTTCTTACGCGTCACTTGCAACAGCAGGCGCTCGAGCTGGTCGAGGCTGCGCAGGCCGTGGCGCGCGATGGTATAGGCGAAGCGGGCGCGCAGCATGACGAACTCGCGCTGCCGTTCGCTCTCGGGCGTGCGGACGGCGCGGCGCACGGCGCTGTACAGGCGCCGCAACTGGCTCTTGGTGCCGGAATCCATGTCGCGCATCCGGCTGACGATGGCGTGCGCCTGGTTGTCGAGGTAGAGGCTGTCGCCGATGAGCTTTTCCAGCTCGATCTCGGGCGGTCCCTCGAAGCGGCCCGGTCCATGCGGCGGGCCGCCGCCGCGTTCTCCGCCGCGGGGCCCATGGGGCCCGCCGCCGCGTTCGTCGCGCGGGCCGCGGCCCTCGCGGGGCGGACGGCTCTCGCGGCTCCGTTGTTCCGGTTCTTGCGCCATGCGTTACACCTCTATCGTCAATCTGGCCCATTCGAGGGCCGCCAGGCCCGCGGGCCGCAATCTCACTTCCGCCGATCTGCGCCCCGTCATCTCACTGATGAGGTGGGAGCGCAGCTTATGAAATTCCCGGTCGCGCGTGCCGCTCAGAATCCGATTGAAGCGGCGTTGGAAGCGCCAGCTCAATTGCGTCTCGGCCGCGCCTTCGCGGTAGGCTTCGCTGCCGTAGAAACTCCGCAACTGGTACAGAAACTGGCGCGACATGCGAAAGTCGTGGACCAGCCGCACCACCGTATCCTTCAATTCGGCGGCGTCCGCCAAGCGGCGCCATTCCAGGGTGCGGCCCAGCAGATAGATGCAGTCCTTACCCGCCGATTTCGCGAGGTCCAGGTTGCGGCCGGCCTCTTCATAGACGGCCCCCAGCGGGTAGTGCGTCTCGGGAGCGAGGGCGATGGCCATAGAGATGGTCTTGCCCTCTGCGCCGGGGTAATCCGCCAGATTCTCTTCGGTGAAGCGGTGGAACAGGCGTTGCAGTTCCCGGGCCAGGCCGATGAGCGCGTCCCAGGAGCCGTAGACCGCGAAATCGTCGCCGCCCGAGTAGAGGACGCTCACCTTGCGCCAGAATTCGGGCATCGAGCACAGAACTTCCAACTCTCCGGCGAAGAACTGCTTATAGAGGACGGAAAGGGGCACGTGCTCTTCGATGCTGTTGACACGGCGCAGGCGCAGGCCGAAGTTATCCACGTCGCCGCGGAGCACGCCCCAGATGGAACGTCCCTGGGCGCGGCGCGCCAGGGTCTGTACGGTTGCGGCGGACTTGCCGTCGTCGGAAGGCGCGGCGTGGCGGGCCAGCATGATGCCGTCGGGGGCGAGGTTGGAGGACAAGGCCCAGGAATGCCGGCCCTCGCCGGGAACGACTTTCCCGGGATCCTCGGGCGACCATGCGATGTGCGAGGCCTCCCGCACCCTGGCTCCGAGTTCCCTGGCGAAATAGGCGTCGGCGGCGGGGTTGACGGCGCGCGCGAAAGGCTGGAATGCGGCGCCGCCGTGGCGTCCCACGGGATCGGCGGACGATCCGCCCAGCGGGGCGTTCCGCTTGCTCTGCAATTCCTCGTTCAAGCGCCTGCGGATCACGGCCCAATCGCCCAGGTTGTCCGTGACGGCCCAGATGAGGCTGACGCAGCCGGAGCTAAGCGCATCGATCTGCGCGGCGGCGGCGAACAGGAATTCGCCGGCGGCCGGGGCGGCGTCGCCGGGAAGGATCAACAGGAACTGCCCTCCGCCGCTGGCTCCGAGCAAGATGCGCGGCAAACCGAGTTCCGCCAGCAGGGCGCGCGGCAGGGCTTCGGAAAGCAGGGTAATCCACTGCGAGCGGCCGGCCAACAGATCCTCGCCGGCGGAGCGCGAGGGGCGCGCTTCCGCCGGGGGCGTCAGAAGAAACTCCTCTGTTCCCAGGATTTTGCCCTGCAGCAGGATTTGGTCGGCCATGCGAAGCGGACTATCTTCGAGAACCCTCACTCTAGCACAGAATCCTGAGAACAACCGCCCGGCGCGGCGACTGTATTAACATGCGAATACCCTGTGTGGCGGCGGCGGTTCTGACGCTGGCGGCGACCATTGTGAGGGCCGGCTCGGGTCCCGCGCAGGCGGCGCCGAATCCGTCCGCGCCGAAGAAATCCGCGGCGGCGGCGAAGGCGAAGCCGGCTCCGGTGCTCTCCGATGCGGCGCTGGAGGCGGCCATCCGCGCCAAGTTCGCCAAGTCGAAGATCAACGAGGACAAGTTCCAGGCGCGCGTACAAGGCGGCGTGGCCACCATCGAGGGCCGAACGGAGTCGGTGCAGCACAAGGGCGTGGCCACGCGGCTGGCGAAGAGCGCGGGCGCCAAGGCGGTCAACAATCACATTCAGATCAGCGACGCGGCCAAGCAGAAGGCGGCCGCCAACCTGGAGACCGGCCGCCGCCGCGCGCAAATCAAACGCAGCGACGCGCGCTCGGACCCGCCCGCGAAGGAAACACAGCGGTGATCGCCGGCGGGTAGGAACCCTCCGGGCTTGCGATGCGATCCGGTGTACGATACGGATATGAGGAGCCCAGATCCGACTGGGTTGCGGCGCTTACCGCTCACCCCGGCAACCATCGAGGGTCTCGTACGCCGCATCGTGGACGCCGTCCGCCCCGAGAAGATCATCCTCTTCGGCTCCGCGGCTAGAGGCGAAATGGACTCCGCGAGCGATGTGGATCTCCTGGTGATCAAGACCGGAGAATACCATCACATCGAGATGGCCCAACGAATCTACGCGGCCCTTGGGAGGAGGCAATTCGCCGTGGATATCACGGTGGCGACGCCGGAGGAAGTGGCGAAGTACCGGGATGAATACTGCCTGGTCCTATATCCGGCTCTCCGTGAAGGCAAAGTGATCTACGATGCCCAAGCGGCTTGACCCCGCGGATCCTCGCGAATGGTTGAACCGCGCCCGGAGCAGCCTCAGACACTCCCGATCCAGAGAGGAGGGGGTCTACCTGGAGGAGCTCTGCTTCGACGCGCAGTAAGCGGCGGAGAAGGCAGTGAAGGCCGTCCTTGTTTTCGGGCGCCTCCGTTTCCCCTACGTCCACGACCTCGGAACGTTGTTGTCCGTGCTATCCGAGAACGGCGTTCCGGTTCCGGAGGCGGTGTGGGAGGCGAGAGGTCTGACGCCATACGCGGTGGAAGCCCGATACCCCTCGGTCGCCAGGGAGGTGACTGAGAAACAGTATGCGGAAGCAATAGGCATCGCCGAGGCCGTGATTCGATGGGCGGAGGAGGCTATTCACGCCCGGGGACGACGGGAGGACACCCTTGGAAGCTGACATGGGTTGGCCGCGATGGGCGTGATAGACTGGAATTCAACCGGTAATTCTCAATGAAAGCACTGATTCCATCTCTATTCCTATGCCTCGGAACCGCTTGGGCGCAGACGGCGGCTCCGCCTCCGGCGCCCGCCCCCAAGGGGCCGCCCGCCCTGCCGGATCTTCCGGAAAAAACCGTGATCGCCGTGTTCGACGATGGAACTCCGTTCACCATGGGCGAGCTCAAGGCGATCTTCGCCGTCCTGCCGCCGGAAGCCCAGCAGAACGCGATCGTCCAGCGCAGAGCGTTCGTGCAGCAGTGGGCGCTGATGCGTAAGCTGGCCCTGATGGCGGAGAAGGACAAGATCGATCAGGAAAGCCCCGCCAAGGAGCAGCTCCTGTACTCCCGCTGGATGATTCTCAGCCAGCTCAAACTGAGCAGCGTCCTGAACTCCACCTCACCGAGCGAAGACGAAATCGCGAAGTTTTACGAGGCCAGCAAGGACCGCTACAAGCAGGTCCGCGTGAAGGCGATTTACATCGCATTCGGCGGCGCGGCGACGGACGGCAAGCAGACGCTCACCGAGGACGAGGCCAAGGGCAAGGCCGCCAAGTTGCTGGCGCAGATTCGAGCCGGGGCCGATTTCGTCAAGCTGGTGAAAGAGAACTCCGACGACGAGACGTCGCGAGACAAAGACGGCGATTTTGCGACGCTGCACACGCGGGACAATATTCCGGACGCCATCCGCGCGGCTGTGTTCGCGCTCAAACAAGGCGAGACGTCCGAACCGGTGCGCCAGCCCAACGGCTTCTACCTGCTGCGGGCCGACGAGGTGGCCTACTCCACGTTGGACCAGGTGCGCCTGGAAGTCGTCTCGGAGCTAAGACAGCAGCAATACGCCAAGTGGCTGGCCGATACCAACAACGGCGTCAAGGTGCAGTTCCCGGACCCCGCGTTTCCGGGCGACGGCCAGACCGGCAAATAGGACCCTGGGCGCCCGCAGCCGCCCTGTTTCCCGCTGTTACACTGGGAACTGCATGTCGCGGGCGCTGGCCTTCGTGCTTCTCCTGTGCGCCGCGCTCCGCGCGGAGACGGCGCTGGCGCTGCCGTTCTTCAACCATTCGAACTCTCCGAACTTGAACTGGATCGGCGAGAGCATCGCGGAAACCGTGCACGACGCGCTGGCCTCGGAAGGCCTGCTGGCGCTCGACCGCGAGGACCGCCTGGAGGCGTACCGGCGCTTGTCGCTGCGCCCCGGCGCGGAACTCACGCACGCTTCCATCATCAAGATCGGCGACGCCCTGGATGCGTCCCAGGTGGTCTACGGGTACTTCGAGGTATTGCCGAGTCCCGACCCGAACGACCAGACGAAGAGATCGTTGCGCATCACGGCGCGGATTCTCGACCTGAAACGCATGACGCAAGGCCCCGCGTTCAGCGAGGCCGGCGCGCTCGACGACCTGGCGTCGCTGGAGGCGCGGCTCGGCTGGCACGCGCTGGAATCGATCAGTCCGAAGACCGCGCCTTCCGAGGAGGAGTTTCTCAAGGCGCGGCCGCCGGTGCGCGTCGACGCGGTGGAAAGCTACGTCCGCGGCCTGCTGGCCGATACGCCGGAGCAACGCCGCCGGTTCTTCGCGCAGGCCGCGCGCCTGGACGAACGCTACTCGCAGCCTTGCTTCCAGTTGGGAAAGTCCTACTGGGAGCAGAAGGATTACCCCGTGGCGGCGGGATGGCTTCAGCGCGCCGCCCCTTCGGACCCGCACTATCGGGAGGCCCGGTACTACCTCGGTCTCTGCCGTTTCCATGCCGGAGACTTCAAGGGCGCCGAAGAGGCCTTTCAGGAAGTCGCGGCCTCCGTGCCCCTCAACGAGGTTTTCAACAACCTGGGCGCCGCCCAGTCGCAACTGAACGAAACCGCCGCGGCCCTTGCGAGCTACGGCCAGGCGTCGAAGGGCGACGACGCCGATCCGGATTACCACTTCAACATCGGCTACGACCAGTGGCGCTCGGGCCAGTTCGCGGCGGCCGTGGAGAGCTTCCGCGCGGCGCTGGCGCGGAATCCCAGCGACGCCGAAGCCACCACGCTTTTGGGCCTGTCCCTGCGGCAGACGGGACCCCGCCCCGGCGACCCGAGAGCCCAGGGCCGCCAGCGCCTCAAGACCAATTACGACGAGGCCGCCTACCGCCAGCTTCAGGCGGAATTGGCGAAGTAGGGCCTCGCGGCGGGCATCCAAGCGCGTCCAGGGTCCGCGGCTCGAACCCCGCGATGTCCCGGTACGCCGCGGTGATGGCGGCCAGCGAGACCGGTATGGCGACCAGCACGCCCACCACGCAGCAGAGGATTCCCAGCTCTTACGTTCGCGGCTCGGAATGGCGCTTGTGCGCCGGCGTACCAAGGCGCGGCTTCGGTGCGACGCTACCGGGCGGCGGGGAGCGTCAGCCCGGCTTTCGCGAGCGCGCGCTGCAGCACGGCGGAGGCGAACGTTTCCGGCATTTGGCGGGCGATGGAGATTTCCGATACCAGCATGCGGCGCGCGCCCTCCAGCATCTTCTTCTCGCGGAAGGAGAGCTGCCTTTCGCGTTGCAGGCGGAGCAGGCTCTTCAGGACCTCGGCGGTCCTCGGCAGATCGCCGCTGCGCATCTTCTCCGAGTTCTCCTTGAATCGCGCTTTCCAGTCCGGATTGACCGCACAGGCGCCGCTGGAAAGAAAGGCGAGGATGCGCGAGATCGCGCGCCCTTTGGTCACCCGGCGGAGCCCGATGCTGGCGGCGTGAGAGAACGGCGCCACGACCGTCGTCCCGCCGCTGCCGAACCGCAACAGGTAGAAATTCTCGAAGACGGAGCCAAAGGAACGGGCGCTGATGCCCTCGACGGTCCCCACTCCATAGCTGGGATAGACTACCTTCTCGCCAATCTGAAAGGTCATTCGGGGCCCCCTCCGACCGCCGCTCCTCCCATGGGAACGCTACGCGACGTAGCGATTCTAGGATCGTAAGCTCGGAGACCGGCCGCTGTCAAGCTTGGCTACCCAATCCGCATCGCCGCCGATACCGGGGAATTCGGCGTCCAGCGTGCTAGCATGAAGGGAGTTTAATGGCCCTTTTAGCTTCGCTTCATGGATCTCACATACGCTGATAGGATGTGGAACATGCGGCTGGCCGTTCTGGTGGTGGCGCTGGCCTTCGGCGCGATACCGCCCTCGGGCGCGGCATGGGCGCAAGCGAAGACGGCTCCGAAGGACCAGATGTTCTCCGGCGTGGTCACGGCCGTCGACGAAAACAGCCTGACCGCCGTCCGCACCGGCTCGACGAAAGAAACCAAGGCGTTTACCCTCACGATCGAGACGAAATTCGAGGGGCCCAAGCCGCGCGTGAATTCACGCGTCACGGTGCGGTACATTTCCACCGACCAGGGAGACCGGGCGCTGCGCATTATCGTTCGCGAGCCGGCCAAGAAGTGACCGCAATATACCGCCGGCAAGACCGGCGGCGCTACCCATTCGCGATCCCGCCAAGGTAGCGCGCGTTACGGTTTGGCCCCCAACCAGTAACCCAGACGAGTGGCCACCTTGGTGGCTTCCGGATGGCCCACGACCTCCACGCGGATCTCGTGGAATCCGCTCGCTTCCCGGTTGTCGGGACTGTAGGAGACCGTGTACTCGCTGTGCAGCAGACCGCCCAAATCCGAGAGGGCGCTTTCCAGCGTGCGCTGGCTGTGGAAGCCGAACTCCGTGCCGCCGGTCCACTTGGTGAACAGTTCGACCGGATTGTCCACGAAGACCGCCTTCACATCCCTGAACAGCTCCACGAACAGCGGAATGAACTCGGCGCGATCATTGATCCCGTACATCGCCTGGACGTTGGAGGGCGTCGAGGGCACCCCGGCGGGCATCGGCCGAGCGGTCGCCGGAAGGGGATCGGGGCGCGAGACTCTGGGCGGAGCCGTCAGCGTGTTGATGAAGCGCGACATATCCACCGAGTAGAAGGCGACATTGGCCATTTGCAGACCGAGCGCGGCGTCGCGCGTGCGGCCCTCGCTGCCCAGGTCGCGCGTCTCTCCAATGAGGAGCATGACGCGCCTCCGGCCACGGGGACGGGAGGCCAGCAGGCGCGTGCCCTCTTCCACGGCGTCCACCATCCGGCTGCTGGTACTGCCCGGCGTGATCTTCTTTATGGCCGCCCCAATCTTGGCCGGATCCGAAGTGAACTCCTGCAGGACGCGGATGCGATGATCGAAAGCGATGACCGCCGACTCGCCGGCGTCGCCGATGACTTGCGGGCCGATCAGGTTGCCGATCTTGTTGACTTGCGGCAGCAGAGCGTCCACGTTGGCGCTCGCCTGGATCAGGATGACCAGTGAAATAGGCGTATACTGCACGTCCACTTTGATGTTCTGTTCGCTGCCATTGTCGTAGAGGTGGAACTGCTCGGGGGTGATGTTGTTGACGTACCCGCCGGAGTGGTTGAAGACCAGCACGGGGGCAATCACTACATCGACGTTCACCGGAATGGTGAGCCCGGGCGACTCCGCTGTTTCCTTCGGCGGTTCCTGTGACGGTTCCTGTGGCTTCTGCTGCGGCGCGGCTACCGGCGCCGGTTCCTGCGGCGGATACGGGCGGACGGTTTGCTGGGCGGCTAGCAGACCGCACAGTACGGTCAATAAGAAGACTCGCATACTACTCCCCCGCGGCGGCGTGCTCGGTACGTCCCCGGAGCAAATCGAGCACGTGGGGCGCCAATTCCACGATAGCATTCAGAGATTCCACCGCGCCGTTTGGCGAACCCGGCAGATTGACAATCAGGACCCGCCCTCGCGTGCCGGCCACGGAACGGGAAAGCGCCGCCGCGGGAGTCGCCTCGCGGCCCCGCGCCCGCATCAGCTCCGGGATGCCGGGAATCTGGCGGTCGAGAACGGCCAGAGTGGCTTCCGGCGTTACGTCGCGCGGCGCCACGCCGGTCCCGCCCGTGGTGAAAATAGCGGATACGCGGCCCCCATCGGCCAGTGCGGCCAAGCGGCCCGCGATGCGGGCGGCGTCGTCCGGAACCACTTCCAGAACCGGGACTTTCCAGCCCAGTTGTTCCAAACGTTCACGCACGGCGGGGCCGGAACGGTCGGTGCGCGCGCCGGCGCTCACGGAATCGCTGATGGTCAGCACCGCGGCGTCAATCATGGCCCCTCGCGCGGCGGAAATCGCCGCTCTTCCCCCCGGTCTTCTCCAAGAGATAGAGATCCTGGATCTCAATCGACTTGTCGAGCGCTTTCATCATATCGTAAACGGTAAGCGCGGCAATGGCGGCGGCGGTCAGCGCTTCCATCTCGACCCCGGTCTGGGCGGTGGTGGCGGCGCTGGCCAGGATGCGAACACCCTTCTTTTCCACGGTCACCGCGACATCGGCGTGCGAGAGCGGCAGCGGGTGGCACAGCGGAATCAGGCCGGATGCGCGCTTGGCGGCGGCGATGCCGGCGATGCGCGCGATTTCGAGCGGATTTCCCTTGGGGTTCTCGGGCAGCTTCTTCAGGACCGCGGCGGCAATGCGCACGAACGCGTGCGCCCGCGCCGTGCGCCGGGTGGCGGGCTTCGCGGATACATCCACCATGCGCGGGCCGCCCGCGGAATCGTAATGCGACAGTTTTTTCATTTCAGCAGCACCCGTATGAACTCGCCGCGGGAATACTCGGGCTGGCTGGCTTCGGCGACCAGGTAGGCGTCGGCGCGCGTCAAGGCCGGAACGTCGCCCGAGCCGCTCCACGCCACCGGCGTCACCTCGGCGCCATCCGCGCTGAGGCGGGCGGGCAGAAAGCGGGTGAGGCCGCCTCGGTGGCGAAAATCGCGCGTGAGCCGCGCAAAGGGCATCGGGAGCGCGACTTCCTCCTGGCCGGCCAGCAGCTCCAGCGCGGCCCGCGCGAACACTTCGAACGTCACCATGGTAGACGCGGGATTCCCCGGCAGGCCGAAAAAGAACGTTCCCCGGGCGCGGCCGAAGACCAGCGGCTGGCCGGGCTGGATCAGGACCCGGTCGAAGTAGAACTCGGCGCCGAGCGCGGCCAGCGCCGTCTCGACCACATCGTACTTGCCCGCCGAAACCCCGCCGGAGAGCAGCAAGAGGTCGGCTGAGAGGCCGCGCTCGACAATCGCGCGCGTGTGGTCCTCGCGATCGCGCGCCACGGGCAGGACCAGCGGCTCGCCTCCCGCGCGCGTCACCTGCGCGGCCAGCGACCAGGCGTTGGAGTTGCGAATCTGGTAGTCCTGGGGCATTTGACCCGCCTCCACGATTTCGTCGCCTGTGGCGACAATCGCGGCCGAGGGCTTGCAAAACACCCGGACTTTTTCCCGGCCGAAAGCGGCCAGCATGGCGGCGCCGCTGTAATCCAGGCGCGTCCCGGCGCGCAGAACGACCTCGCCGGCGGCCGCCTCACAGCCTTGCGCATTGATGAACTGCCGCGGTACGGCGGCGTGATCGATGCGCACCACTCCGCCCTCGCGGTGGACGTGCTCCACCATGACCACGGCGTTGGCGCCGGCCGGCAGCGGCGCGCCGGTCATGATCTCGACCGCCTCGCCGGGCCCCACAGCGCCTTCGAAGCGGCCCCCCGCGCGAACCTCGCCGATCACCCGCAGTTCCCCCGGCAGGTCGGAAGCGCGCACGGCGTACCCGTCGCGCACGGACCGCGCCAGGGCGGGCGTATCGCGATCGGCCGCCACGTCCTCGGCCAGGACGCGGCCCGCGGCGCCTTCGAGGCCGACGGTCTCAACCGGCCGGGCACCGCGCGCCGCGCGCACGGCGGCCACCACGCATTCCCGCGCTTGCTGGAAAGTCAGGGGGTCCACTATCTCTATGGTAGGACACCGGGGCTACGGAAAGACCGCTTTGCTAACGGGGTGCCTCTGGGCGCCAGCGTCCCTGCGGCTTGACACGGGCGCGTTATCTTAAAGATACAAGTATCTGGTCCGGAAAACCGGTCAGCCTGAGAGCCTGTCGGAGTAAAACATTTTGTGTCGATATGTTGTGGTTCCGCCGATTATGCTCCGCAACTAATGGTGGCCGCGAGGCCGAAAAACTGTTATCTCCGACAGGCTCCTGAACTGCGCGATTTTTCCGCTCATGTCCGCTCCGCAAACAGCGCCAGTTGGCTCGTGGAATCCGGCGCTGGGGCGGGAGCCCGCTCGTTCCTCGGCCGCCCGCGCACCCAGTGCCGGCCGAACTGCTCCGAGATCGTCTTGACGAACTCCTCACCGCCAAACGGACGCCCCGCGTAGGTGCAACGCCTCAGCGATCCCGCCTGCTCCGGTTCCGGCGCGCCCAGGACTTGCTCCCAGTCCACCCCATCGTACTCCCTTTGCCACCACTCCATGTCCACCAGCCCGCTCGCGTCCCCTCTGCCCAGGTGCGCCGCGGCGCTGGACCAACGATACTCTCCAGGCCGTTCCACCAGCCCGGCCCGCACCGGGTTCATTTCCACGTACGCCAGGCACGTCTCGAGGTGGCCCGGCCCCAGCGAACAGGCGAAATACCGGTTCTGCCACAGGTGGCCGCTGCGCCCGCGCCGGGCATTGTAATACTGCGCGTAGCGTCCGTGGACCCGCCGCAGCAACACGGCAAGAGAGTCTTCCCGCTCGGGCATGGCAACCAGATGGACATGGTTCGTCATCAGACACCAAGCCAGCAGGCCGACTCCGGCGTCTTCCACATCCCGCCGCATTAGGTCCAGGTAGGTTTCGCGGTCGGCGTCAGCGGAAAACGTTTCCCTCCGATCGACTCCGCGCTGCGTCACGTGGCAGGGGACGCCGGGCAGGATACAGCGGTCACGCCGGGGCATATACCTGATAGTGCCGCCTGCGCTCCGAGGCTCTCAACAAAATCGCTCAGTTCAGGCTGACCCGTTTTCCCATCGGCTATTCTGAGTACGCAAAATGGCACAACGAAACACGCCGCTCCGCAGCGCCTTCCAGAAAGAGATCTCCGACAATATCGAATATGGCGAAGCCGTTTTCGCTCTGCTGAAACGCAAAGCCGAAAACCAGCTTGAACTGATCGCCCCGGCGCACAGCGAACAGGTCGTGGAGTTCTGGCGTGCCCTCCTCGACATGCAGACCGTTCAGGCGAAACTCGGTCAAGAGCGATATCGGCTGTCGGTGCTCCAGGGCTGAACGCTGGCCGGTCAACGCAGCGCCGCCGTCATATTGGGCAGCGGCGCTTTCTCGCGGGAGCGCCGGGCGGGAATGTGAAGTGAGCGAGATTCATTGACTGTCACGCATGCGCCGTCCATTCAGTTCCGGGAGAAGCTTCGCAAGGGGTTTCTTCAGATCCTCCAACGATACGGGAGTCTTGTAGTATTCGGAACAGCGGCGTAGCAGCTCATCCGGCGTTGCCATTGAGACATCCCAAATCGTCGCCTCGTCTCCAACAAAGATCGGCTCGTACTCTTCGCACAGAACATGCTCAAAGAACTCACGAGCCAACTCCGGAACCTTCTGCATTTCCTGGTCTGAACTGAACTCCATCGCTGCCCTCTATTTCACACTGAAGCGGCCGGACGCGATGCTGTTCGCCACGTTTCGCGCCTGCACATACCCGGCTGAAATGATCCTCTGACCGGACGGATCGGTGGTTATTCTGATGAGCTTGCCGCCCACCTGTTGAATGCAGTTGATATTGCCGCTGTTGGCGTTGTCGATCAGTTTCTGGGTCGCCGGACTCCTGACTATTTCGTTCGCCTCTTGCAGTGTTAAGCCGAGCTTTTGCAGCTTCTGAATCGCACTGGGGACTGCTGGAAGGAGAGGAGCCATGGCTTGGGCTCCTCGTAGCCCGAGCGAAACTAATCCGGCCCCTGAAGCACTCGCGGCTAACCCACCGGCGACAACACCGCCGCCGACTACTGAGGCCCCTGCAAAGGCCCCCATCATCCCATACATGCTGTCAGCCCGCTGGCCGACGCTCTGAACGACAGCTAGGCCAAACGGGTTGATGTCGCCAGCGGGTTGCCCGAGCTTCACCGTTCCCGTTCCCAAGCTGGAGCCGCTGTCGTAAGGAGAATACGAATATCCGACACTCGTCCCGCTGTAGGTCAGCGAACTCATGTCAACGGTTCCGGGAACATAGGCACCGCCGCCCTTGCCGCACTGTCCTGAAGCGACACTCACCGTGACGCTGTTATCCGTCTGATTGCTCGTCGTGATGCAGTCGTTCCCTGTAAGGTCGATGTTACTTAGCGGATTGTTGCGAACGTAGCTAAACAGGTTCCAGCTTTGGGGATCTGAGGGATCTTGATCGGCGAACGGCTCATCCGGCGACGTAAACCTGCCCTGCGCCCCGGAGAAGTACCTGGCGCCGAAGTAATCGAGGCCCGTCTCCGCATCCCGTTCTTTGCCGGTGAACTTCTGTTTTACGCCGAGGGCGTTGTATTCCGTCAGACTCGCCCGGAAGCTCCCCGCTAGCGACGGGATTTCCAC
>JBEKHV010000087.1:0-15919 GCA_050012095.1 Bryobacteraceae bacterium
CCAGCACCGTGTGGACCACGCCGGTGGAGCGATGCACATCGAAGCCCAGTTCCACCAGACGGTCGATCACGGCCTGGATCTGCGGCTCCGTCGCGCCTTGTTGCATTACGACTAGCATCTATTTGTCACTCTCGTTGGCGCGGGTCCGCGGACCCGCGCCGGATTCCATTTGTACGCGCTGGATGGTGCGCATTTCGTCGACAATGCGCTCGAAAATCCGCCGCACCGCCTCCACCGAGAGCGGGCCGTGATTCGCCGACGTCACGTTGGCGAATACCTGGTCCTCGCGCCGCGGTTCGTAGATCGGCAGCCGGGCCTGGCGTTTCACCTCGCCGATATCCTGCACGACGCCCGTTCGCTCATTGAGAAGGGCGACGATGCGGCGGTCCACCTCGTCGATCAAGACGCGATACTCTTCCAGTTTCTCCCGCGCTTCGTCTTTGGTCATACGCGGACTCCCAAGCCGCGCTTGAGCTCGCGGGCAAAAGACTCAAGCTGGATTTCGAGCGAGGAATTGTCCCGGTTGCGCTCCACCAGGCGCACGAACGCGCTGCCCACCACCACGGCGTCCACCTGGCGTCCGAGCTCCGCTACGTGTTCGGGTTTCGAGATTCCAAAGCCCACGGCCAGCGGCAGGTCCGTGATGGCGCGCATGGAACGTACCAGCGGCTCCACGGCGTCCGAGAGCGAATCGCGTTCGCCCGTGACGCCGGTGCGGGATACCAAATAGACAAAGCCCGTGGAGTATTGCGCCACCAGCTTCAGGCGCCGCCCGGTACTGGTGGGCGCCGCGAGAAACACCGTGTCGAGACCGTGGCCGCGCATGGCCTCGACATAGGCGTGAGCCTCCTCCACCGAAGCGTCCGTAAGCAGGCAGCCATCGATGCCGCAACGCGCGGCGTCGCCGGCGAGGCGCTCCAGCCCGTAGCGGACCACCGGGTTCAAATACGTGAAGAGCAACAGCGGGACCTCGGAGCGCTCCCGGATTTCCGACGCAATTTCGAGCACGGCGGCCAAGGTCGTGCCCGCCGCCAGGGCGCGTTCGCCGGCGCGCTGGATGACGGGGCCGTCGGCGATGGGATCGGAGAACGGCGCGCCGAGCTCGATCAAATCGGCTCCGCCGCGGACCAGCGCTTCCACCAGCGCGGGTGTGCGGTCCGGCGCGGGATCGCCCGCGGTGATATAGGCGATCAGGCCCTTGCGGCCGTCTTTCTTCAAGCCTTCGAAAAGCCGCCCAATGCGCGTCATTGGCCGTCCAGTTCCTTGAAGTTCTCGCGGTAGATATCGATATCCTTGTCGCCGCGCCCCGACACGTTCACCACGAAAACCTTGCCCTTGGCGGCGGGCGCGCGCTTGACGGCTTCGGCCGCGCCGTGCGCGGATTCGAGCGCGGGAATAATGCCCTCCGTGCGGCAGAGCAGGCGCGCCGCCGCCAGAGCCTCGGCGTCGGAGGCGGCTACGTACTCGGCGCGCTTCCGGTCGTGCAGCCAGGCGTGTTCGGGGCCGATCATGGCGTAGTCCAAGCCGGCGGAAACGGAATGCGTGCGCGAAACCTGCCCGTGCTCGTCCTGGAGCAAATAGCTGTAGGCGCCTTGCAACACGCCGGGCGCGCCGCCGCGGAAGCGCGCGGCGTGATCGCCGGGAGCGTTGCCCCGTCCGCCGGCTTCGACGCCGATCAGCTCCACGGCTTCATCGGCGAGGAACGCGTGGAAGATGCCGATGGCGTTCGAACCTCCGCCCACGCAGGCGAAGATGGCGTCGGGCAGGCGGCCCTCCGCTTCGAGAATCTGGCGGCGGGCTTCCTCCCCGATGATTTTCTGGAAATCGCGCACCATCATGGGATACGGATGCGATCCCAGCGCCGAGCCGAGCAGGTAATACGTGCCGGCGACGTTGCCGACCCAGTCGCGCATGGCCTCGCTGATGGCGTCCTTGAGGGTGCGGCTGCCCGAGGCGACGCCCACGACCTGGGCGCCGAGCAGACGCATGCGGAAGACGTTGAGGCGCTGGCGGCGCATGTCTTCCGTGCCCATGTAGACCACGCACTCGAATCCCAGCAGCGCGCAAACCGTGGCGGTGGCTACGCCGTGCTGCCCGGCGCCCGTTTCGGCGATAATGCGCCGCTTACCCATCCGCCGCGCCAGCAGCGCCTGGCCCAGGCAGTTGTTGATCTTGTGCGCGCCGGTGTGGAGCAGATCTTCCCGCTTGAGATAAATGCGCGCCCCGCCCAGCGCCGCGGTGAGACGTTTCGCGAAGGAGAGCGGCGTCGGACGGCCGGCGTAGTTGCGGAGGAGATCGGAAAGCTCGGCCTGAAACGCAGGGTCGTCGCGCGCTTCAAGGTACGCCCTTTCGAGCTCTTCGACCGGCGCCATGAGAACTTCCGGCACGAAGCGCCCGCCGTACGGTCCGAAATGGCCGCTGGCATCGGGCTGCGAGCTCATGCGCCCAGCGCCGCCTTGGCCGCTTGGAGAAACGCCTTCATCTTGTCGTGATCCTTCTTCCCCGGCGCGCTTTCGATGCGGGAGCAAGCGTCCACGCCCCAGGGATGCGCCAGCGCCACGGCCTGGGCCACGTTGGAAGCATCCAGGCCGCCTGCAAGGATGATGTGCATTGTGGGGCGGGCCTCCCGGCCTGCCTGGCGCGCGGAGCGCGCCTTCGGCGCGCAGGCAGGCCGGGAGGCCCGCCCCACCACGCTCCAGTCGAAGCTCATGCCCGCCCCGCCGTACAATTCCCCCGCTGGCCCGTCGAGCACCAGGGCCTCGGCCGGGCAATTCCCGTAGCGCGCAAGGTCGAACCCTTCGGTCACTCGCTCGCCTTTCCATACCGCCACGGACACCGGGTAATTCGCCGGGGTTTCCTCGCCGTGTAGTTGCGCTACGTCCAGCCGGGCGATGCGCGCCAGTTCCTCCACATGCGCGCGCGTTTCGTTGACGAATACGCCCACGCGCCTCATTCCGGCGGGCGTGGCGATTGCGGCCGCGCGTTCCGGAGCGATGCAGCGCGGACTGCGCGGGTAGAAATTAAAACCAATGGCGTTGGCGCCGCCCGCCGCCGCGGCGTCGGCGTCCTCCTGATTGGTGATGCCGCAGATCTTGAGAATCATGCCGCCGCCAGCCGGGCGAGCGCCGCCGCGGGGTCGCCCGATTTCATGAGATGTTCGCCCACCAGGAAGGCCGCGTAGCCGGCTTCCCGCAGCCGCGCGATATCGCGTGCGTCGTGGATTCCGCTCTCGCTCACGCACAGAACTCCCGCGGGCATGTGTTCCGCCAGCCGTAGCGAAACTTCCAGCGAGACCTCGAAGGTCGCCAGGTCGCGGTTGTTCACACCGATGAGATCGCTGCCGGCGGCGATGGCGGCATCGAGCTCGCGGCGGTTGTGGACCTCGACCAGCGCGGCCATCCGCCAGCGCGCCGCCTCCTCCCGGAAATCGCGCATTTCGCGCTCGGAGAGTATCGCCGCGATCAGCAGGATGGCGTCCGCTCCGCGCGCCGCCGCCTCCAGGATGTGCGCCCGCGAAATGGTGAAGTCCTTGCGCAAAACCGGCAGGGAAACCGCCGCGCGGGCGCTCTCCAAATCGACGAGACTGCCATGGAAGAAGCTCTCGTCGGTAAGCACGGAAAGCGCCGCCGCCCCTCCGCGCTCATAGGCGGACGCGATCCGCGCCGGATCGAAATCGGCGGCCAGCAGCCCCTTGCTGGGCGACGCCTTCTTGATTTCGGCGATAATGGCCGGCGCGTGCGCGCCCAGCGCCGCGCCGAAATCGCGGCGCCCGCCGAGGCGCAACTCGGCCTCGCGCTCCCACTCGTCCAGCCGCGCGGGCAGGCGCGCAAGTTCTTCGCGTTTCCTGGCGACAATACGAGCCAGGATGCCCGGAACTGTGTCAATCAAAGGCGTTTCTTCATGGTAGCAAGGGTCCGGCCATCGCGGCCGGCTTGCGTCACGGATGGATTGCCGGGCCGCGCGATCAACTGGCGCGTCGCTTGTAGCCGCGTTCCAGCTTCGCCAGCCGGGCGCGCAGATCGGAGATCTCCCGATCCCGCTTGCGGTCCAGTTTGTCCCGCTGCGCCGCCCATCGGTTCAGGGCCAGCACGGATGCGGTTCCGGCCGCAAGCATTCGGGAATTGCGCCCGGTGGACGCCTCTACCCGGTCGAAGCCGGATTTTACTTCAACCTGCAACAGCCCAAGTTCGCTGCGCAGCGACTCGATGTCTTGGCGCATTTCGGACTGCAGACTTCCGCTGGTATCCTCCACCAGCTTCGCCAAGCCAGCGAATGCGGTTCTCAATTCCTGAGCCATCGTTGTGGCTCCTGGACCCTCGCTGCCATCCGCCGATTCCCAGGATAGCAGGACTGGAACTCCAGCGACCGGTCTCGCCTATGGATTCTTCTTCATGTCCCGGCTGATCCGGTTGATGTAATCGATGGTCTGGGGATACGGCGGAACACCCCGGTACTTATCGACAGCCTCCGGGCCGGCGTTGTAGGCGGCTAACGCGTGCCACAGCCGGCTGTTGTACTTGAGCAGCAGGTCGCGCAGGTAGCGCACGCCGGCGTCCACGTTGCGCGCGGGGTCATAGGGGTCGGCTCCCAAGTCGCGCGCGGTGGCGGGCATCAGTTGCATCAGGCCGATTGCGCCCTTGGGGGAAACCGCCCGGGTATCCAGGTTGGATTCGGCGGCCATCACGCTGCGCACCAGGGCGCGAGGCAGGCCGTACTTATCCGCGGCCTGGTCGGCCAGCTCCGCGGGAGTGAGGACAGCGGGGCCGGGTTGAACCACCGGCGGGACGGGCGGAGGGGGCGGCGTGTAGTCCTCCTTTTCGTATCCGCGCACCGCGGACGCGTCGACCTCGAACCATTCGTCGCCGGTCGAGAGGCGGACTCTGGCCCCATCGGCTTCATGCCGGTCCACGCGAAGCCGGGCGCCGCTCGCGAAGAGAACGTATTCCCCGGCGGATGCGCAGACGGCCAGACACAAGAGGAGTCCTAGATAGCGCATAGGTCCTACATATATAGTGACGGATTCCGGTTTCCGGCGTGGAGCCTTTTTCGAGTGTGCATTCCAGCACCGTGCGCCGCGTGGCGCCCGGCGGAAAGAGCGATACGACCCGATCTGGTAAAGTGGGGAAGAGTTTCCTGGCATGTCCTTCAATATTCAGCCGATTCGCGAACTGTTAGTTCGCCCCGCCATGCCCGAGCCGCTGGTGCGGATGACCGAGATGGCGTACAACCTGATCTGGAGTTGGGAACCCGTCATACGGGGACTGTTCCGGCGGCTGGACCCGGCTCTGTGGCGGGAATGCGGCTATAACCCGGTGCTCATGCTGGGGCGGGTTCCCCAAGCCGCGCTGCTGAAAGCCGCCGCGGACGCCCGATTTCTCGCGCTGTACAAGATGGCGTGCGAGATTTACGACGCTCGGGTGCGGAAGAACCCCTCCCCCGCCGACGGCAAGCTGATCGCGTATTTTTCAGCCGAATACGGTCTGACGGAGAGCGTGCCCATCTATTCGGGCGGCCTGGGCATCTTGTCGGGCGATCATCTGAAATCGTCGAGCGATCAAGACTATCCGATGGTCGGGCTGGGGCTTCTGTACCAGCAGGGGTACTTCCGGCAATCGCTGAACCCCGATGGCTGGCAGCAGGAACGGTATCCCACAAACGACTTTTACACGCTGCCCCTGACCCCCGTGAAGGACGCGGCCGGGCAGGACCTGAAGGTTTCCGTGAATCTGCCCTCCGGCCGGGCGTTCATCCAGGTGTGGAAGCTGGAGGTGGGCCGCATTCCGCTCTACCTGCTCGACACGAACATCCCGGAGAACCAGGCGCCCCAAGCCCGGAACATCACCGACTCGCTGTACGGCGGCAACGCCGACACGCGCATCAGCCAGGAGATCGTGCTGGGCATCGGCGGTATGCGGGCCCTGGGAGCCATGGGGCTGCGACCCACCGTATTCCACATGAACGAGGGACACTCCGCGTTCCTCGCGCTGGAGCAGGTCCGGCTCCTCATGCGCGGCGAGAATTTGAGCTTCGAGGAAGCGCTGGAGGCGGCGCGCACCTGCAACGTATTCACCACGCACACGCCGGTTCCGGCGGGAATCGACGTTTTCGACCCCGGCTTGATGTACCATTACTTCTCGAACTATTGCGCCGAAATCGGGATCGATTTCCAGCAATTGATGGCCCTGGGACGGCGGAACGCGGGCGACAGCGGCGAGAGCTTCTCGATGGCCGTCCTGGCGCTCAACACGTCGGCCTACCGCAACGCCGTAAGCCGGTTGCATCGGCGGGTCTCGCAGGAGATGTTTCACGATCTCTGGCCGCAACTGCCCGTTTGGGAAGTGCCCATCACCTCCATCACCAACGGCGTGCACCTGCCGAGCTGGCTGAATGGCAGCCTGGGCGGCCTCTACGACCAGTACCTGCAACCCGGCTGGCGGGAACAGTTCAACGACCCCTCCATTTGGGAGCAAGTGAAAGACATCCCGGACGAGGAGCTTCTGGAAGCCCATCGCAAGAGGAAGCGCCGCCTGATCGGCTTCGTGCGCGATCGGCAGACGCAATCGGCCCTGCGCCGCCAGGCTTCGGCGGCCGATGTGCGGCGCGCGGCCGAGGTGCTCGACCCCAACGCCTTCACCATCGGGTTCGCCCGCCGGTTCGCCACCTACAAGCGCGCCACGCTGCTGTTCCGCGACGTAGAGCGGCTCAAGCGCATGTTGTTGAACAAGGAAATGCCCGTGCAGATCGTCATCGCGGGAAAGGCCCACCCCCAGGACCAGCCGGGAAAGGCCTACATCCGCGAGGTGGTGCAGCTCTCTCGCGGCCCCGATCTGTGGCGGCACGTGGTTTTTGTGGAGGACTACGACATTAAGGTCGGGCGCGAGCTGGTTCAGAGCGTGGATCTATGGCTCAACAACCCGCGGCGCGGAGAAGAGGCTTGCGGGACCAGCGGGATGAAGGCCGCCATCAACGGCGTGCTCAACCTGAGCATCCTGGACGGCTGGTACGACGAAGCCTACGAGTTCTCGGGCGGCTGGGCCATCGGCGAGCGCGAGCCGTATACGGAAGACCAGGACGGCTTGCACGCCAGTGCGATCTACTACCTGCTGGAGAACGAAATCGTTCCCACGTTTTACGAGCGGCGCGAGCAGCCGTCGCGCGAATGGGTGCGGCGCATGAAACAGTCGATCGCCTACATCAGCCCCCACTTCGACTGCCGGCGTATGCTGCGGGAGTACATGGCGGAACTCTACGAGCCGGCGCACACGCAGCGCGTGCGCATGATCCGCGACGGGTACGCCGGCATTCGCGAGAAGGCCCGCTGGGATGCGCGGGTCCATGAAGTCTGGGACCGTGTGCGGTTCGTCGAACCCGGTCCGGCCATCATGGGGGCCGTGACCAGCGGCCGGCCGATTCCGGTGCGGGCGGCGGTCGAATTGGCGGGGCTGAAAGCCGGCGACGTGCGCGTGGAAATGGTGATGGGCCGCATCGACAGCGATGGGTACCTGGAGGAGACGGAGGTGGTCGTATTGCCCCCCATGGAGCAGCGCGGCTCGGTGGCGATTTTCGGCAAGGACGTTCTTTCCGAGCGGACGGGCCGCCTGGGTTACTCGTTGCGCGTCAGCCCCAACCACTTCGACGATCCCCTGACCCGGCCCTGCACGAATCTGCTGAAGTGGAGTCCGGGTTAGTCCTGGGTTAGTCCCGCAGGCTCGGGGCCGGGAGCCGGGAAGCTCGAATTGGCGAGGGCGAATACAGCGCCTTCCGAATGGGGGGTGCAAACCAAGGCGATACGTGGTAAGAAGGTACTTGCAGGCAACGGCGGGCGGCGGTTCTATTTGGGGCTTCGCCGCTCCCGGCGTCCCCGCGGAAACCCTCCGGTAATCTCACGGCTGCTGCCTATCTGGGTCTTTAGAAGGGTTCGCGCGGCTCATCGGCGGTTTCCAGTTCCGGACTAATTTTTCGAAGCGTTCTTTCCCGCAACTACGGAGCGTTCATCCCTATATGGACAGCGATCGCAAATACCGGCAACACGGGTACATGGACTCGGATCGCGACTCGAAGAGCTTTCGCGAGGACCGTCCCAAGCCCTCAGGGCCACGGCCCCCCATCGACGTCACCGGGCCGCGTCTGCCGCGCCTGGTGCAGCACGTCGCGGCCGCGCGCTGCTTCAGTTGCTCCACGACGCTGCCGCCCGACGTCGACTTCAACGGCGTCTGCCCCAAGTGCAACGCCGAACTGCACTGCTGCAAGCAGTGTTCGCACTTCGAGCCGTCCACGCGGTTCCAGTGCCTCAAGCCCATTCCCGCGCGCATCCCCGTGAAGGACAAGGCGAATGAGTGCGCCCTGTTTACGCCGCGGGTCACGGTGGCGCGCGAAGGCACCGCCTCCAACGGGCCCGGATCGGGGATGGTGGACGTGGGACCTCCCGCTCCGCGGAACCCGGAAGACGCGCGGAACGCCTTCGACAAGCTCTTCCGGAAGCTGTAGCGAGCGCCAGGCCGGCGGAAGAACCTCAAAAAGATCGACCGGCCGCCGAGATGCGGGCGGATCTCAAAACCCACTGTCCAGCCTATTCTTGGACAACGCGCCAGCGGTCGCGGCGCCCCGGGATTCGCCGCCACGTTTTCCTCTATTCTGTGGTATAGTGCAACCCTGGTTGTAACTGGGAGGGAAAGCATGGCCCGAGTCCGAGACATCACCGCCAGCCGGGAGTTGTTCTTCGTGGAACCGCGTCAAACCGTGGCCGCGACGGCCCGGCGCATGGCGGAGCTGCATTGCGGGGCGATTCTGGTCCTTGGCGAGGGGGAGTTGCGGGGTCTGTTCAGCGAACGCGACCTCATGCTGCGCGTGGTGCTGGAGCGGCGCGATCCCGAGACCACGCCGGTCGGCGACGTCATGACCAGGGAATTGGCTACCATCGACGAATCCGCTTCCTTGGAAGCCGCCATGGAAGCCATGGTGTCCCGTAAGTGCCGGCACCTGCCCGTCACCCGAGAGGGCCGCGTGACGGCGCTCCTTTCGATGCGCGACCTGATGAGCGTCGAGCTGGCTCTGAAGACGGAAGAACTGCATCACATGCGGGCCTTCATCCAGTCGAACACGTGAACGCCGGGATCGTGGTTTTCGCGCACGGCTCCTGCGTCGAGGCGGCCAACGAGGCGGTGCGCGCGGCGGCGCGGGAGTTGGCGCGCGCAGGCGGGTTCGAACACGTCGAAACGGCGTTCCTTGAGCTGGGGGAACCGGGTTTGTCCGGGGCCGTGGACCGGCTCACGAAGGCGGGGATACGGCGGGTGTTGGTGCTCCCTTATTTCCTCACGCTCGGCCTTCACCTGGAGCGGGACTTGCCCCGGATCGTGGGGGAGATCCAGAGGGATCACGAAAACCTGGACATCCGCGTCGCGCCGCCGCTGGAAGGCCATCCGGCGCTGGTCGAGATCCTCCTGGACCGCGTCCGGGCGCAGCGGCCCGCGTGACGGCGGCGAATTGTCCGCAATCGCCCCAATCGCCCCAATCGGATTGTTGACGGCCGCTGGGGAGTGTGTATGATAGTCCAATGCGATTCATCGTTTCGATGCTGTTTCTGCTTCCTCTTTGCGCCCAAGCTCCCCAGGGGGGCAGAGGGCCGCAGAACCTCAAGATCCTGAAGCCCGACGAAGTGCTGCCGGTGATGCGGACTTTTACCGCCGGATTGGGAGTTCGCTGCGATTTCTGCCATATGCAAGGCGATATGGCGAGCGACAGCAACCCGCACAAGGTCACGGCGCGGATGATGCTCTCCATGACCCGGGAGATCAACGCCAACCACTTCAACGGCAGGGATAGGATTTCCTGCTTTACCTGCCACCACGGGAAGGAAGAACCTGAAAGCTCCGCGGCCCCCGGTGGAATGCCGGGGACGGCGCCTCCGGGCCGCTAACCCTACCGCTAACCCGCCTTTCTCACACGCCAAGCGCCGAGACGAGTCTCGGCGCGGCAGACAAAATGTCCGCGCTACAAGCCCCGCCCGGCATGCTGCCGGAGACCTTCGTGGCGCGCGCACTCTTGCGTGCCGCGCCGGCACTCATGCCGGCGCTCGCGGCCTTCGAGGTTGTGAGAAATCCGGGCTAAAGTCGGGCCGCTTGCCGGTGGGCGGGCGATTCGCCTGCCGATCTGGGATATCCATCCACCACAGGAAAGCGGTCGCCGGTTTCGGGTCTCAACGCTTGTACGTTTTCGACTCTCCGGTGCGGGTGTTGGTGACGATGAAGGCGCCGTCGGATTGAGCCGAGATCTTGATCCACTTGCCGTCGGGCGAGGTCTGGAGATTGGCGATGTACTCGTCGGGCGGGTTGTCGTTGGGGGCGACCGCGGACCAGTGCTCCAGATAGACAGCCTGCATTCCCGGAGACTTCTTGAGAGTCTGCAACACCACCGCGGCGCCGAATTTCCGGACGCCGTTGTCCATGACGGCCACCAGGGGCCGCAGGCCGCCCACCAGCGCCGGCGAAGTGGCCGTGTCGCTGCCGTGATTGCCCACCATGAACAGGTCCACCAAGCCAATCGGATTGTTGGGGCACATCAATTCCAACTCCCGGTTCCAGGTCAGGTCGGCCATGTCGATCATGCGGAATTTCCCGTACGTAAACAGGATGGAGAGCGCGTGCCCGTTTTCGGAGGCATCCTCGTCGCTCCGCCCCCAGGTCTTTCGTTCCACGCCGGCGCACGCAGGGTTGGGCTTTCCGGCGCCTTTGAGCGGCGTCTTGAGCGCCTCGCCGTTGGAGGTGACGATGAGCGCCTCCGCGCCTTTGAACGGGATCTTATCGCCGGGCTTTACGACCAAGTGCTTCGCGTTGGCCCAGAGCGCGTCGTAGGCTTTGACCGCGGCGGTGGTATGAGGGTCGTGCACGGCGGCCGGACCATGGTCGACGAACAGGTCCACGGGGATCTTGGCGACGATGCCGGGCGCGTTGTCCACGTGGTCCAAGTCGTAATGCGAGATGACCAGAACATCGAGCTTCTTCACCCCGGCCGCTTTGCAGGCTTCCAGGATGCGGTCGGTGTCCCGGCCGTTGAAGCCGGGCCAACCCGTGTCGATGAGCATGGATTGCCCCGCGGGAGAGACAATCAGCAAGGACTTGGCTCCCTCCGAATCGACGACCCACATATCCAGGGTCTTCGCCGCGGGTAGAATGGCCGCGAACAGGAGTCCGCACAAGACGACGAGCAGAAGATTTTTCATGGCGTTATGGTAGCAGCACGCTAGGGAGGTCTCAAGGGGGCAGTCGGCCGGTTGCTCTGCAAGGCGGCCGTACGGGCGGCGCTCGGACCCGTTGAGGCGGCCCGCGGAAGCCGGGCGCAGTCGAAAACGGGGGATGGATCGCCCTACGGCAAGGCCGACGCCATGAACTTGGAGATGTCCTGCTTGGCCTTCTCCAGCGACTTCAAGTTGGTGTAGAGCATGTGCCCGGATTCGTAGTAGCCCAGCGAAATGTGGTTCCGCAGGCTGGGGTCGAGATTCATGTGGTTCACGATGTACTCCGCGGAAAAGAACGGCGTAGCCATGTCGTAGTAGCCGCACGCCACGTAGACCTTGAGAGCGGGGTTCTGGGTCATGGCGGACCGCAGCGTTTCCGATACGTTCACGTACCGGTTCTCGAACTCGCGGTAGTCCCAAGGGCGCACCTGGCTGGTCAGGACCTCATACGGGCTGTCGTCTTCGAACTTCAGATCGGCGCGGACGTACTGGTTGAAGGCCGCGGTGAAAGCGCCCTGCACGCTGGCATAGCTGGGATCGTAATCCGGAGTCTCCCCGGCCGCGTCGCGGTCCGTGCCTTCCAGCCGGCCGTCATAGCGGCCCACGGTGCGGCGCTGGTCGCGCAGCAATTCCTTGGCAAACCGTTGCATGGAGATCCGCAGGTTGGCTTCCTCGACGAACTGCGGTGATAGGCCGGTCAGCCGCGCCACGTTCTTGACCACGGCCGCGCGCTCGTCGGCGGATAGCGTATCTCCTTTGAAGAGGGCTGCCAGGTAAGGCCCGCCGGCGTACCGGCGCGCTTCGTCCACCACTTTCTCCAGCCCCGCCGCTTGCAAGTCCTTGGCCAGCTTCTTGTGATACCAGGCGGTGGCGGCGTAGGTAGGCAAGAACGTCGCGTAGGGCAGGTCGTTGCCGCTATCGAAATTGATGGTCCCGAAATTCAACACGGAGGAAATCAGCACGATGCCGTTCAGGTCGATTCCCAGGTTCTGCTGCAGGTAGCCGGAGAGGCCCGCGGCGCGCGTCGTGCCATAGCTCTCGCCGGCCAGGAACTTCGGCGAATTCCAGCGCTCATGGCGCGTCATGTACAGGCGGATGCACTCGGCCACCGACTGGATATCCCCCGTGTACCCGTGAAACGCGCTGGCCGACGATTCGGGAACCGCGCGGCTGTACCCGGTGCTGACGGGATCGATGAATACCAGGTCCGTGATATCGAGGATGGAATACTCGTTATCGACCAGCGTGGAGGGCGGAGGCAGCGGCTTCCCCTCGGCGTCCATGGCCACCCGCTTGGGACCGAGCGCGCCCAATTGCAGCCACACCGCGGAGGATCCCGGTCCGCCGTTGAAGGCGAACGTCAGCGGGCGGTGAGCGAGGTCGGCCACATCGTCCTTGGTATAGGCCACGTAGAATATGCTGGCCGTCGGCGTACCGTCCTCTTTCCTGAGCGCGAGCGTGCCGGCGGTGGCGGTGTACTCGATGGTCTGCCCATTGATCTGGATGGAGTGCGAGGTGATGGACGTCTTCTCTTCCACTTTGGGCGGCGGACCGGACGGCGCGGCGCCGGGCGTCTGCCCAGCCGCGGCCGGGGACGCGCCGGTTTGCCCGCCGCGTCCCCCGCGTCCGCCCTGAGCGCATACCGGCAAAGTCAGCGCTGCCATCAAAGGCAAGGCTACGAAGATGTTTCGCATCGACCCCATTCTAAAATATGCAGGGGTTCCGCGCGACGCGGCGGTGAATCCGGAAGGCCCCCATGCTTCGGATTACGGCGTCGTCGGGGCGCGCCCGGGGCGGACCTTTGAGCGCCGGCTCCGTGCGCTGCGCTCGGGGATGGGCCCGTGTTTCGGCGAGATTCCACCAAAATTTCTCTACCAAGTGGATGCTTAAGGACTTAGGCCTCATCCTGGACTCCGGCGCGGGTCTCGGTGTGCCGCTCCCGCTTACCGGCCTGACCCAACAACTTTTCCAGGCAGCCGTTGCCTCGGGGCTCGGTGAAGATAATATGTGCTCTACAATCAATGTCTTAGAGGAACTAGCCAAGGTTGAGGTCAAGCCAAAATAAATTTGCAGATTTTTCTTGATTCCAAATCCAGAATATATTATTATTGGAATTAAGCCGGGGAGGCAACTCCCACCAAAGCGAGACTAACGTCTAAGATTTAGACCCCTGAAGCATCCTCCCCGGCATAAAAATCCAAGAAGAATCGTCGATGGGGGGTGTATACCCGACGGTCTCTCGACGATCTCCAAACACGCCCCAGCGCAAATCTCATCTCCGATTCCCCAATCTCGCACGGGTTCGCCTCCGGCTACGCAAAGTGGTAGCATCTGCTCTAAGATTCGGTTAGAAAGCCCTGTTGAGAGGATGATGGCTTGAGGTCAATATGTTCTCCTATGGAAAACTCGCTGCGCTCATCGCCGTGGTTCTTGCCGCCCTGCCGGCCGCGGCGCAAACAGGCCAGACCGTTCTCCTGTCTCCGGACGGCGCGATCCAAATGACCATCGCCACCGTGCGCGGCCAGGCCGTGCAGGAGGCCGGTGGCCAGTTGGCCTATCGCGTGGCGTTCCACGGAAAGCCGTTGCTCGACTGGTCCAACCTGGGGTTGGCGATTGCGGGATCGCCGGTTCTCGGCGCGGCCGTTCGCATCGAATCCTCGCAGCCGTCCAGCCAGGACGAAACCTGGAAGCCGGTCGCGGGGAAGACGAGTCTGGTTCGCAACCACTACAACGCCGTCACCGTGCAGACGGTCGAAATGGCTGCGGGCGGGCGGCGCCTGGCCATCGAAGCCCGCGCCTACGACGACGGCGTGGCGTTCCGCTACGTCGTTCCCGAGCAGCCCAACGTGAAGGAGATGCGCATTTCCAACGAGGCGACCCAGTTCCGCTTCATCCGGGACGCCACCACCTGGTCCCTGATTTTGCGCGACTTCCAGACCAGCAGCGAGGACGATTATCACGAGCTGACGCTCCGCGGCTTGCATCCGGAGTACCTGATCGGTCTGCCCATGCTGCTGGAGGCTCCCGGGGTGGCGTGGGTCGGGCTTACGGAAGCGGACATCGACGATTGGGCCGGCCTCTTCGTCCACTCCGTGCTGGATCAAACCATCCTGACCGCCCGTCTTGCGCTGCGGGTGGAGGATCCCAACGGCCCGCACGTCCCTTGGCCGATCGCCGCCGCGGCGGAGTCCTCCACGATCTCCGTGATTAGCCAGGCGCCGGCGAACTCTCCGTGGCGCATGCTGATGATCGCCTCCGACCCCGGCCGGCTGGTGGAATCGAACCTGGTGCTCAACCTGAATCCGCCCAGCGCCATCGCGGATACCTCCTGGATCCAACCCGGGAAGACCTCCTGGAACTGGTGGTCGGACAGCCTGGTGAAAAACGTCCCCTTCCGCGCCGGCATGAATACCGACACGATGAAGTATTACATCGATTTTTCCGCGCGGATGGGCTTCCCCTACATGTTGATCGACGCGGGATGGGCGGGCCGCTCGGGTATGGGAGGGCGCGGCGCCAACGGTTCTGGAACCGACCTCACGAAGGTCAACCCGAACATCGACATGCCGGCCTTGCTGGCGTACGCCCAGTCGAAAAACGTCCGCCTCTGGCTGTGGTCCCACTGGACCGACATCAACCGCCAGATGGACGAGGCCTTTCCCTTGTTCGAGAAGTGGGGCATCGCCGGCGTGAAGATCGACTTCATGGACCGCGCCGACCAGTGGATGGCGAACTGGTATCGAAACGTGGCGAAGAAGGCCGCGGAGCATCACTTGATGCTGGATTATCACGGCGCCTTCAAACCCGACGGCCTCCGGCGCACCTACCCCAACATCCTGACTCGCGAGAGCGTGATGGGCGCCGAGTACAACAAGTGGAGCGCCCGCGAGACCCCCGTGCACAACACAACGCTGCCCTTCACTCGCATGTTGGCCGGTCCCATGGATTACACGCCCGGCGGCTTCGACAACGTGACCCGGGAGAACTTCGAAGCTCGCAACTCGGGCCCGTCCGTGATGGGAACTCGCGTCCACCAGACGGCTCTCTTCGTGGTGTTTGAGAGCGAGCTCCAGATGGTGGCGGACCATCCCGCGGCCTACGACGGGCAAAAGGAAACCGAGTTCCTGAAAGAGGTTCCCGCCACGTGGGACGAGACGCGCGTCATCGGCGGCCGTCCGGCGCGGTTCATCACCATCGCGCGGCGCAGCGGCCCGGATTGGTACGTCGGCAGCATCACAAACTGGGATCCGCGCAATCTCGATCTGCCGCTGACCTTCCTCGGCCCCGGTTCGTACACCGCGGAAATCTACGCCGACGGTCCTAATGCCGCGGCCGAGCCCAAGGACAGCGTTCTCACGAAACAGCGCGTGGACGCCAAGACGGTCCTGAAGCTGAAACTGGCCCCCGGCGGCGGATGCGCGATCCACCTGACCCCGGTCCGCTGAAGCGTGCGCCACAAACGTGGCGCAGGCACTTTTGCCTGCCGTGCCGAGATTCGTCTCGGCGCTAGGGGTGGCAATGAAATGACCGGGAAAGCCGCCGTCTCAAATGGCCCCGCCGCTATCCCGCCTTTCTCACACGCCAAGCGCCGAGACGAGTCTCGGCGCGGCAGACAAAGTGTCCGCGCTACAAGCCCCGCCCGGCATGCTGTCGGAGACCTTCGTGGCGCGCGCACTCTTGCGTGCC
>JBEKHV010000088.1:0-15524 GCA_050012095.1 Bryobacteraceae bacterium
CGGACTCTTGGAACGAATGCTAAACTTCTTCATTGCCGGTCTCCTTTTGCACTTCGAGTGCGTATTGGGAGCTTAACGCGTCCCGCTGGAGACCGGCTTTCTCATTCCATCTTGCCGGCGGTCGTTCGCCCCTTGCTATGAAAACCGTCGTCGCCATCAAGCAGGTTCCCGCCCGCGATTCGCAGTTGCGGATCGCAAGTTCGGGCCAATGGATCGAAGAGGCCGACCTGGCTTACGAAATCAACGAGCCGGACGCGTACGCCCTGGAAGAGGCCCTGCAACTGAAGGAGAAGCACGGCGGCGAAGTGGTGACGCTGTGCGCCGGTCCGGAGCGCGCCGCCCAGGCCATTCGCGAGACCCTGGCCAAAGGCGCCGACCGCGCGATCCATATCGTGGAGGCGAACATCGCCGCGCTCGACCCGCTGGCCGTCGCGCGGCTGCTGGCCGCGGCGATTGCCACCGAGTCGCCCGACCTGGTCCTCACCGGACTGCAATCCGACGACCTGGGACAAGGCCAGACCGGCGTCATCCTCGCCGAATTGCTCGGACTGCCGCACGCCACCATCGTCATGGAGGTGGAGAAACGGGATGGCGCGATCCGCGTGAAGCGCGAGCTGGAGGATGGCTGGTATCAGTACGTCGAGATGCCGCTGCCGGCGCTCCTCACCATCCAGTCGGGCATTCGCAAATTGCGCTACGCCACGCTCATGGGCATCAAGAGGGCCAGGATGAAGGAGGTCAGGACCGTAACCTCCGCGAGCCTGGGCGAGCCTGGAGGACCCGCTCCGGGCGATGCCGGCGTGGCCATCGATCGGGTCTACTTCCCCGAACGAACCAAGCGGGCGCAACTGTTCGAGGGCGATGCCCGGGCCGCGGCGGCCAAGCTGGTGGAGAAGCTGCGCTTCGAGGCGCGCGTCATATGAGCGTCCTGGCGGTTCTGGAACAGCGCGGCGGCCGGTGGCACAGGATGTCGTATGAGACGCTGGCCGCCGCCCAGCAGCTCGCCACAGAGCTGCACACCACCGCCAGCGCAGCCGTTTTAGGCCAGGCGCTGGAAAATGCTCCGCTCGCCGCGGACCTCGCTTCCAAGCGGCTGCGGACGGCATACGCCGTCGAACACGAGCTGCTGCGGGGCTACACGCCCGACGCCTATGCCGCCGCCCTGCGCCAGTTGATGGAGTTCGCCAAGCCTTCCGTGACGCTGTTCCCGCACACCTACCAGGTCCGCGATTTCCTGCCCAAGCTGGCGGCGTCGATGGGGCGGGTGGCGGTCTGCGATGTCATTGGCCACCGCATCGAGAGCGGGCAGCCGGTCCTGGTGCGGCAGCTTTTCCAGGGGAAGGTGAACGCGGACGTCCGGCTCGCCGGCGAGGCTCCCCATTTCGCTTCGCTGCAGGCCGGCGCCTATCGGGCGGATCGGGTGGAAGAGGGGTCCGCGCCGGTGGAAAGGTTCACACCGCGGCTGGCTGCCGGAGAGGTACGAACCAAGCCCGGGGAACCCTTTCGCGCCTCTGAGCGGGGAGTCGATCTCGAAGCCGCGGAGATCGTCGTTTCCGTGGGCCGCGGCATCCGGGAGGCGGGCAACATTCCGTTGGCGCAGAAGTTGGCCGACGCGCTGGGAGCGGAACTGGCTGCGTCCCGGCCGATCTGCGATGCGGGCTGGCTTCCCATGGAACGGCAGGTGGGCAGTTCGGGCCACACCGTCGCGCCCAAGCTATACGTGGCCGTGGGCATTTCCGGTGCGATCCAGCACCTGGTGGGGATGAAGGGATCGCGCACCGTGGTCGCGATCAATAAGGATCCCAACGCCCCCATTTTCGAAGTGGCCGACTACGGCATCGTGGGAGACCTGTTCCAGGTGCTGCCGGAGCTTGTCGAGGCCATCCGGAACTCCAAGTAGCGCTAAAAGTTGGCTGCTCCGCGCCGAGGATTGACACGCGCGCGAGGTGGCGCCGAATAGGGTCTGCATCCACCAGGCGCGCCGCGCGCATGGCGCGCATGGCGCGTTCTTTATGTTTGACTTCGGGACGTGCTGTAGGCTATACTTTCCAATCCGCGCGGGTCCGCTTCTTTTCCGCAGCGCTGCAACCTTTGGCCTTGATTCCGCGTCATATGTTCCTTACGTGATTGTTGTGCTGGTAGAGAGATGGGTGCCAAAATGAAACTCGGACCGAGATCGAAGACCGCCGCCTATCGAAAAATGCTGGAGAAAAAGGCGGAGGAGGTCCGGTGCAGCATGTCCGCCCAGAAGGCGGCCCAGGTGGTTGCCCGGCTGGATGTCCCTTCCGACGAGGGCGACCTCAGCCAGCAACACCACGAGGAGTGGATTTTCCTCAACCGGAACACGATCGACATGAAGCTGTTGCGCGAAATCGCCGACGCTCTCCGCCGCATCGACAGCGGCGCCTACGGCGCCTGTATGGAGTGCGAAGAGCCGATTTCTCCCAAGCGGCTGGATGCCGTGCCGTGGGCCCGCTACTGCGTCGCCTGCCAGGAAGCCATCGCCGCCCGCGCCGAGCTGGGCCAGTTCGAGGGCGAGTTCCAGGAAACTCGATGAAGCTGGCGGACCTCCGCAAGCTGGCCGTTCGCCAACATCTGAGAGTCGGGTTCACCCTTCCGAACGGGGCGGAGTGCGTCATCGACGAGCGCGGGGTGGTGAGGATCCCGTCCCTCAAGAGCGTTCCGGATTTCAACGCGGAGCGGGAGCTTGCCTCGGCCCGCGAGTTCCGCCTGGAGCCCGTCGCTGGAGCGGGGACGCCGGCCCGCCCGCGAGTCGCGAGCCGCGAGGAACTGGCCGCCATGGCAGCCTCCGGCCCGCAACAGGCCCCCGCCACCCACGACGAGGAGTAGCCGCGGCCTACCGCGGCTCGCGGCGGGATTCCGCCGGAACAAAGCGAGAGCCGCCAACCCCGCCGCGGCCAGGGCCATCGAAGCCGGCTCAGGCGTGCTCAGGTCGTATCCCAGGGTCTGAAGTACCACGACCTCGGGGCTGGTCCGTATCAGATGAACGACGCTATCGGGGCAGCCAATGGCATCCTGGATGTAGGGGCCCGGGCTGCTTGCCGGGCAGCCGCTATCGGCGTACACCCAATCGTTGCGGTCGCCGTAGGCGTTGTTCTGATTGAACTGGGCGACGTCGGTTACGCCGTCATAGGAGAAATCGACCACGGCGCTGGCGGAAGTTGTGAGCCATCGTGCGCCCGATGCGTTGTACCGGAAATAATCCTCCGCGTCGAAATTCCTGGGGAGAGCGCCGCCGTTAGCGATGCCGGTCAGCGCGGACCCGATGCCCAGAGCCTCATCCAGCTCGTGTTCGGCCACATCTTGGAAGTCGTACAAACCGGGGGTCGCGACGCTGTTGTACTCAAACATATTGGCGACGTTGGTAAAGGTCAGCGTGCTGTCGTAAGTAACGGGTGACACGCTAAAGCCCAGGGCCATGGCGTCGGCGTAAGTCAGGACCACGCTGCCGGAGCCCAGCGGGTTGGTTGCTGGAAGGGTGGCCACGCCCGCGGCCAGATAGGCGTTGGCGGGATTCGCCGCCGAATCGGCGGTCATGGCCGAGCGCCAATCGCTGTAAGACGCCGTGCCGATATAGGTGGAACTGCTGCCAAGACCAGTCGCGCCGAAGGCCACGTCGATCGTGACCGTAATCGGATTCGCGAACAAGAGGTCGTAAGCCGACACAATGTTATTGAAGACGGTTTGCGCCGCCGTGGGGACGCTGGCCTCAAAGTTGGCGATGATGGTCATGGCGCGACCCGGCGCGGCGCACGCTAAACAGACGAGTAACGCCATCAACCGCGTGGATTGCATCGGGAACCCTCCAGATCCATCGCCCAGGAACTACTACAGAGATGCAGACTAGTGTACACCCGAACGCGCCGTCCGCGAAAAATTCGGCCTGATCCGTCAAGAACCATACAACGCTGGATCGGCGGGGCTAGGCAAGAGGATTAGCCGCCCAATCGCCCGTCCGGCCCAAGGGAGCGCCTGCTTCAGCCGCCCGTGCGTCGGGTGGCGAACAAAAGGCTTGACAACGGGGGCGCTTTCCAGGATAAATGGAACTTCCGACAACGCTCGGAGGAAAACGTCCTTGGCGGGCGCCGCGCCGGCGCTATATTAGGAGAGCAAGGTATGTTCCGTCCATTATCCGGATTCAAGACGCAGTACCACTATCTCGCGCTCGTCGTAGCGGCTGATTTTGATGAGTGGAGGGTTGTGGCGAGGGGGCCGAGTTTCACCCTCCAAGGCCAGCGCCAGTTCAGCGAGGCCCGCGCCAAAGCCCATGCCCGTCTCATGGCGGCCAGCTACATCCACGATGAGAAACACGAGGATCTGCCCGTGATCGAGGAGCCGGAGTGGACGCCGCTGGTTCCCGGCGATTGGATGGACTTCCGTCCCTGAAGCGGCAACTGCCTGCATTCCAATAGGTTGCCTCGTACGGCGAATCTCCGCGAAGGGGTATGCCTCGGGGCGGATCTTCGAAAACCGCGCGGACGGTTATCGGTAGGCGAATACGGCGGCGTAGACGATCAGCGCGATGAGCGTCAGGCCGATGCCCAGGGCCGTATAACCGAACCGGCGCCAGAGCTTGGCGGCCAGCGGAACCGGCGCCGGCATCAGGTTCCGTTCCAGCTCACCGCGCTCCACCATCTCCTGGTATTCCCTTGGACGGTCCTGCTTGAACTCCTCCAGCGGCATGCCGCCGGTGAAAATCACGGTGTCGATGGGGAACTTCTCCGGCCGGAAATGGGTGTTGAAGAAGTGGACCGTGAAGATGAAGCCCACCGCCAATAACGCCTCGTCGCTGTGGATCGTGGTAGCCACGTTGATCGCCCAGCCGGGCAGGAAGCGCGTGAAGAGCATGGGCCACCAGAGCATAAGCCCCGTGGCGCCGATCACCGCCACGCCCCAGAACACGGCGAAGTAGTCGAACTTCTCCCAGTACGTCCAGCGGCCGTACTGCGGGCGTGGGCCTTTGCCCAAGAACCACTTGAGCGAGCCGGTGAATTCCTGCCAGTCGCGGCGGTTGAACAGCATGCTCTCCGGGCCGGTGATGTATTGCCGCCACGTCAGCCCGCTCGCGCGGCGCTTGCGGCGTACGTCCCACAGGTGCGCGCCGAAGTAGGTGAACGTGAGGAGCGCGCACAGGCGGTGAATCCAGCCGGCTACTTCGAAGCCGCCCAACAGGCGCGCTCCCACGCTGGCCCACGTCGCGTAGGAGAACTTCAGGATCATGCCCGTGGTGGCCAGCCCGATGAAGCTGGTGATGATCATCAGGTGCAGGTTGCGCTCGTAGGTCCGGAAGCGGCGCACGTACACCTGGCCTTCGAGCGCGTGCTCCTTAATGAGCTTCCTCCGGTATTGCAGCGAACGCGGCAGCCACATCGCGGTGTGGGCGCCGGAAACGATGAACGTGCCCAGCAGGAGCGTCGTCATGCCCCAGAACGTATAGAAGAGGATGGGGTAGCGGACCGGGTCGTGATGCGTGGCGTGCGTCAGGTAGCCGGCGAACTGCCGGTGCGCCCCGGTATGGCACTGGGCGCAGGTTTTGACAATGTTGGCGCGGCTGAGCCTGGACCGCGGGTCGGTCACGGGGAGCACGTCGTGCGAGCCGTGGCAATCGTAGCACTTGGCCGTCTTCAGGTATCCCAGCTTGGAGATCTTGCCGTGATACGTCTCGAAGTAACTCGCGGTGATGGCCTCGTGGCAGCGGCCGCACTGATTCATGATGCCCAGCCGGAAATCGGACAGGTCGGTGCGCTCGATGCTGTGCGCGGTGTGGCAGTCGCTACACACCGGCAGTGGCTTCGACGAGGGGTGCGACGTGGGCGAATGGACGCTGGAGACGAAGGCCTCGTAGATGCCGCGGTGGCATTTGGCGCAGGTGGTGGCGACGCTGGCGCGGTTGACGCTGGAACGCGGATCGCTCGCCGGCAGCTCCAGGTGCGCGCTGTGGCAATCGGCGCAATTGGCGGTCACGGTGAGCCCGGCTTGGAGCAAGCCCCGCCCGTGGATGCTCTCGGTGTAGTTCTCGACGATGTGCTCCTGCTTGCCGGTGTACCGCAGCGCGGCTTTCTGGCCGGAGCGGTGGCACTTGGCGCACAGGTTGGGGACGTTGCGCGAGAAGGTCGGCGAGTTCGAGTCGGTCCTCGCCAGAACGCCGTGGCTGCCGTGGCAATCGGTGCACTCCGGCGCGTCGGGGCTGCCTTGGGCGGCCAACTGCCCATGGGTGCTCTGGCGGTACTGGGCGACTTGATCGGCGTGGCAAATCGAGCAGTCCACCTTGGCGATCACGGTTTTGCACGCCCGCTCGTCGGAGGGCGTCCCGCCGGTGTGGCATTGCACGCAGGCCACCTTGGCATGGCGCGAATGCTCCAGCTCGTCCTGTTTGACGAACAGGGAAACCGTCTTGCCGTCGCGGACGGTCTTCAGCTCGGGGTTGGCGTGACAACGCTGGCAGTCCTGGTCCGCCATTCCCTGCGGGTAGAAGACCTTGCGGATCTGGTGCGGCTTGTGGCAGTCCACGCAGGCCGGGATCATGTGCGGCTGCTTCTCCCACAGCTCGCCGCGGATCACTTTCTGGTGCACGGTCTCGATCTGCGCGTGACACTGGGTGCAGGTCTTGGCGATGTTGTCCTTGGCGATCGTGGACCGGGGGTCCGTGTGGGGCAGCACGTGGTGGGCGGTGTGGCAACTGGTGCACACGGCCGTCACGGTAAGGCCTTGTTCGTAGAGGCCCTTGCCGTGGATGCTGTCCATGTAGTTGCCCAGAATGTTCTGCTGCGGGATCTGGCGGGTCAGCGAGACGGGCGTGCCTTCCTTGTGGCACTGCCCGCACAGCCGGGGAATCTCCATGGTGGAGGTGGGCGACCCCTGCGCGGAGGGACGCCTGATGTTGTGCGCGCCGTGGCAGAGCTTGCACGTCGGCGCCAGTTTGTCGCCGCGCGCGATGGCGCGGCCATGCAGGCTGTCGGCGAATTGCGCCTGCTCGTCGGTGTGGCACGAACCGCAATCCACCGGCTTCAGCTTTTCGGGGTGGGGAAACTCCTTGACTGCGGCGAGATCGGCGTGGCAGGAGCGGCATTCCAGATCGGCGTGCGGAGAGGCCCGCAAGACGGCAGCGTCGAAATTGGGCGGCATTCCCGCTTCGCGCTTGCCTGTGCTCCGGCCGGGATCGTGGCAGTTGAGGCAATCTTCCGAGCCAGGCAACGGCTTGGGCTCCTGCGCCGCCAGCGTGGCCACCGCAAGGACGGCTGCCGCCCAGATAACCGCCCTGGCCAGCGGCGCCACGATCCCCGGCGGGGAACCCGAGCTAGGGCCGTTTGGCATTCGTTACGCTCTCTGGCGGTTTGGGCAGCATCTTTTTTAAAAGGATAATAATATATACAAATCGTAATATAGTGGGGTGTTTTTCCTCGGGCTGTGTAAATTGTCTCCGGCTACCTCGTCTCCGGCGCTTTGGCCTCCGTGATCCCCAGCTCCGTCAGCACCTTGGGGTTAGCCTCGTCAACGCCCAGCAAGTTGTGGCAGGCGTTGCAATCCTGGGTGATGACGGCGCCGTTCTTGGCGGTGTGATTGGAGTCGTGGCAACGCCAGCATCCTGGAAAATCGGCGTGTCCGATGTTGTTCGGGTATTTACCCCAAGTGACGTGCATTTCGGGGAAGATATTGCGGTCGTAGATCGCCAAGATCTGCTGGCCGGAGGCGGCCACGTCCGCTTGGCGCGCGGCCCAAACCGCCGGGTAGGCTTGGCGATAGAATTCGGCAAATGCCTCGGGTATCTGAACGGCGGCCTGCTCGCGCGATCCGTAGGCGGCCTTCAGGATCTCGACGGCCTCTTTCTTGGCGAAAGGGAGGGCCGGTGAAATCAGGCCCGCATTCATGTCGCGGTCCACGGCGCGCTCGGGGAGATCGAAGGTGTGCGACGGCCGGTTATGGCAGTCCATACAGTCCATCTCCCGAATCGTCAGGCCGGCGCCGTCGGGCTTGGCGCCGGGCGTGGCATAGACCACGGATTTGCCGTCCGGCGAGTTGTACTGCACCCAGGGAATCGCCTGCCGGGCCTCGTCGGAATGGCCGTAGCGGATCAGGACGCCGGGGCCAAGGTGGGTTCCGTGGATGCCAACGCCGTTGTTTCCGCCGCCGATCTTCATCAGCAGCACCGTTTTGGTCTCGGTGTTCTTCTCGTCGTCGGCGAACGTGGAGATGACGCGTACGCGGTCCTCGCCGTACTTCTCGGGCCAATGGCAGGTCTCGCAGGTCTCGCGCGCCGGGCGCAGATTGTGGACCGGCGTCGGGATGGGCCGCGGGTAGGTGTCGAAAGCCACGGCGAACACCTGTCCCACGCCGGAGAGCTTGCTGCGCACAAACCAGTTCGCGCCCGGTCCGATGTGGCATTTGACGCACTCCACCCGTGAGTGCGGAGAGTTTTGGTAGGCCGTGTACTCCGGCTGCATGACGTTGTGGCAGGTCTTCCCGCAAAACGTCACCGAATCCATATAGTTCACCGCCCCGTAGGTGAGCTGGCTGGCGATGGCGATGTTGATCACCGTGGCGGCGCCGGTGAAGTACACCAAGCGGCGCACCTCGCGATTGCCCCAGTGTATGCCCTGATCCAGCGGACGAATGCCGGTTCGCCCCTCGCGGCGGCGTCGGAGCAGGATTCCCACGGGAATGAGAATCAGGCCCAGAAAGAACGGCGCGGGAACCGTCAGGTACGCCAGAATCCCGATGTAGGGACTTTGGGTCCCGCCACGCAGCGTGGTGGGAAGCAGGAACAACCAAAAGACGGTCGCGGTGGTGACCAGCGCCACCCCCGTCAGGCTGATCCAGTTGTTGGAAAGAAGGATGACCGGCGAAAGCCAGCCAAAGTCCTTCCCCCGCAGAGTCTTGGGAGTCATAATTCCATTATTGTCAATCGCCGCCGGCTTTCGCCCTGTGGCTATCGGCTCCCTGCGCGGGCTCTTCTTTCTTCACGCTCCGTCCGGTCAGGAAGGCGGTGTCGAGCGGGTAGACGTCGGGGTCGAAGATGGCGGAGTAGAAGTGCCAGACCGCGATGGCCAACGTGGCCAGCACGGCCTCATAGAAGTGGATGGAGGTGGCCACGTCGAGCCAGACTTTGGGAAACAGCCTCAAGGCGATATTGGTGGCCCAGAGCAGCGTTCCGGAAGCCGCCATGATCGCGGCCCCCCAAACCACGGCCCAGTATTCGGCTTTCTCCACGTAGCTGTGCGGCGAGCGGTACGGCGGCTGGTCGCCCAGACCGAGGCTATAGGCGAGGCTGGAGAGCGCCTCGCGCGGATCGTTCCGGTTGGGCCACATCTCCTTCCAGTGGCCCCGCAGTTTTCGGCTCGCGATGAGCGAAATCAGGTGCGTCGCCGAGACGGCCAGGAACACCGCCGCGGCCACGCGGTGGATCAGACTGCGCACCGGGTACCTGCTTTCCATCGACAGCAGCGGGCGCGCCCAAAACTGGTCCGGGTACTTGAGGGCGAAGCCCGTCCAGACCAGCGTGAGAAACGAAATCGCCAGCACGGCGTGCTGCACGCGCTCGAACGGCAGCATGCGGATCTCGCCGCGGCCGGCGGCTATGCGCGCGCGCAGCCGGCCGCCGAAGCGCAGCGCTATCGCCTTGCGAATCCAGTCGCCGCCGTTGTGCAGCAGCATCAACCCGATGGTCACCGGGATCAGCAGCAGGTAGAACTCCCGGACCCAGCGAAGAGCGGGGGGCTCGCTCCCGTTTTCGCTCAAATGCACTTCGCTGATGGCGAAACGCGTCCCCGCGCCCGGATGGCACTTGCCGCACGTCTTGGGCAGGTTCTTCGGGTTGATGGTGGACCGCGGATCGGAGGACGGAAAAATATTGTGTACGCCGTGGCAGCTTGCGCAGTTGGCCACGGTCTGCGACCCGGCCTTGGCGGCCAGGCCGTGGTACGAGGAATCGAAGCTCACCAGGCGGTCGGAAGGCAGCCCGAACTTGCGCGTCAGCCGCACATCGCCATGGCAGCTTCCACAAGTTTCCCGGATGTGGGCGGCGTTCACGGACGAGCCTTCGTCGCTGGGCTTGATGATCTTGTGCTCGCCGTGGCAATCGGTGCAAATAGGGGCTTGGGGGACGCCGCGCGCCAAGGCCTGCCCGTGGACGCTCGCCCGATACTGTTCGGCCACGTCGCTGTGGCACATGCCGCAGGTGTCGGGCGCGGCCATGCGGAACGCCTGGGAACCGGGACGCAGCAACTCGTGCGCGCCGCCATGACACACGCCGCAATCCGGCGCGCTCTCGTTGCCCTTCTTGCGCGCTTGCCCGTGGACGCCGAGGGCGTAGTCGGCGGCCTGGTCGGTGTGGCACGTCGTGCATTCAGGCTTGGTGATGCCGGCGGGATGGGTCTTGGCGTTGTAGCCGTCGTGGCACGTATCGCAGGCAAGCCCCGCGTGGGCGCTCTTGGCCAGCTTTTGCCCCTGGTCGTGGCAAGACGAGCAGTCCACTTCCGCCGCGCCGAGATGGGCGCAGGATGCCAGGGCCAAAAGGGCGGAACCGAGCGCGAGGCCAATCCGGATCGATGCCCGCTGGGTCATGAGTCGTCTCTGCTCGCGAAAGGAAGAACAATGCACGCGGGAGTCCAAGGCGAAAAGGCGCTAAGTTATTGGAATTTTGGGTGCTTGGATTCGAAAGTCCGATGAAATGGGGCGTTTGGCGCAGCAACGGATCCGATGTTGGGCGAAATCTCACTTGAAGCGGCAGCGCTGTGGGACTTTGCAACACGCAGCGCCGCCGCCATGATCGCAAGCAGGACAGTATCGAGGGGATCGTCGGCCGAAACCACGGAAACGATCCCGGCCTCCCAGGCCTGAGCCATCAACTGATGGGTGTCTTCGCGAGTGATCAGCACGACTCGCTCCGGGTTGGCGAGCGGCAAGGGCAGCCGCTCGAAGGCCTGCTCGTCCAGCACTAAGACGCAACTCTGGGACGCGTCCGGACGGTCGACCGGTTCCACGTGCCACGCGCAGCTATGGCACAAGGCCTCCCGAACGGTCGCCAAATAGGACCCGTCGGTAATCGCCAACTGAACGGTCTGAATCATACCCGGCTCCGGCGCCGCATCCCGCCGTCTACTTCTTCTCCGTGTAGCCGTCGAGCGTCTTCTTCTCTGCGAAATACTTGCCGGCGTCCGTCAGTTCCTTGGCGTTGGCCTTGGTCGGGACGCCCTTTACCGCGTGGCAGTAAGCGCACGCCTTCTTGGTCTGCTTGGCATATTCCGCCGTGCCGTACGAAGCCGTCGTGCACAGCAGGAAACCGCCCAGCAGAATCGCGGCGGGAAGGGCGATCTTCAGTTTGGACATGGAACCTCCGCCAACTCGGGCTGCAATTGCATCGCCAGCCGTCTAATCCATGCTTTCCATGGGGTTTGCAAGCGCGGCCGGACCGGGTGGGGGCAATTTCCCCCCAGCCGCGGCCATGCGGTGGGCGAATTGACGCAGACCGCCTGCTATAATCGGAATTCGCTTCCATTGATGTCCAAACTCACGCCAGGCTGGCAAAACACAAGCGTTCTGGAGTCCGTGTTCGACCAGCTCTCCGATGCTCTGGTTCTTTACGACCCGGAATTCCGTATTACCGGCGTGAACCGTTCTGCGGAAAGGCTTTTCGGCATGGGGTCCGAGGCGATGCTCGGAAAGCACTGCCAGGAAGTTTTCCAATGCGATTCCTGCGAGCCGGGTTGCGGGGTGCTGGTGGGGCTGAACCAGCCGCACGGCGCGCCGCATTGCACCGTCCGGCTGCGCACCGGGAACGGCATGGAACGGCTGGTGGTGATGCGGACCGCCCAGATGATGGATGGCGACGGGCAACTGGCCGGCGTGGTAGCCACCATCAAGGACATCACCGAGGAGGCGGCTCCCGACAAGCGCGAGGTGATCGCCGAATCGCCTCCCATGCGCGAGGTGGTGAGCTTCGTCCGGCGCGTGGCCGCCAGCGAAGCGACCACCATTCTTCTCGAGGGCGAGAACGGAACCGGCAAGGACCTGATCGCCAAGACGCTGCACTACCAGAGCCTGCGTCAGGCCGAGCCGTTCATCTCCATCAACTGCGCGGCCATTCCGGAGACGTTGCTGGAGAGCGAGCTGTTCGGGTACGAGAAGGGCGCTTTCACCGACGCCCGCTCGCAGAAGCGCGGCATCTTCGAGCTGGCCGACCGGGGCACGCTCTTCCTGGACGAAATCGGCGAGATCCCCATGATGCTCCAGGCCAAGCTGCTGCGCGTTCTGGAAGAGCAGAACTTCCGGCGGCTGGGCGGCCTCAAGGACATCCAGCTCGATTTGCGGGTGATCGCGGCCACCAACAAGAACCTGCGCGAGGCGGTGAAGGAGGGCGCGTTCCGCCAGGATCTGTACTTCCGCTTGAACGTGATCCAGATCCTGATCCCGCCGTTGCGCGAGCGCGCCGAGGACATCGTGCCGCTGACGCGGTTTTTCGTGGAGCACTACAACCGCAAATTCCGGCGCAATATCGAAGGCGTGACCGACGCCGCGGCCGATCTATTATTGGCGCACGACTGGCCCGGCAACGTCCGCGAGCTGCGCAACGCCATTGAGCGCGCCATGATCCTGGAGGAATCGGCGCTGATCGCGCCGGCCAGCCTGCCGATTTCGATCTCCCGTCCGGAAGCCGGCGCGCCCGCATCCGCCTCCTCCGGCGCGCCCGTCCCGAGCGACGGCCTTTCGCTGGAAGACAACGAGCGCAGCCTCCTGGCAAGGGCGCTAGAGAAGACCAGCGGCAACCAGACCCAGGCCGCCCGCCTGCTGCGCATCACCCGCGACACCCTCCGCTACAAGATGAAGAAGTTCAACCTGCGGTAGCGCCGGGCCCTTCGTTGCATAGAGTACGGGATAGCGAAGCGTCTCGGTGTTGCGAAGGAGATTCCGCGACACGGATCGGACGCCGCCGTCAACTACACGGCTTGCGCGTGATACGGCCAAGTGAACATCGGACTCCCAGGAATCTCATTTTCCAGGAACCCCACTTGTCGTTCCCAAACCGTTCTGCACACCCCGACATCGGTTCATTGGTGTAGGCGTTTGCTACTGCGGCCAAGCGCCGACAAGCGGCACATCGCCTTTTTCGCACACAATGGTTGCTGGCGGAGGCTGATCCGCCGGGCACCCGGTATCCCGGTCACCTGGATATTCGAGTTCGTAGAGCCGGCAGAACTCGGCGCGCATCTGTCCGTTGTTCATGGCGGTGAGCAAGCGTCGCGCTTCACGATCCCGAAACGTCGTCCACCACCAAGCAGCGCCGCGTTCTTCATCCTTCTTCCGCCAGGCAGCGACCTCGGCAGCTGAACAACAAAAATAACCACTGTCGTGAAGGTGGGTCTTGTCATTGTCGGAGAGCATTTCCCAGCACTCATCCTGGCCCCAACCCTCAAGCAGCAGGAGTTCGCGGCACGCAGGCACACGGACGCCTTCGCTGGGGTGGTGGACGAGGCCGCGTTCGAGCTTGACGATTCGCCAGAGGCTCAGAACACCACCAGGATCGTTATAGCGAAAATACGGGTACGTGATCCGCATGGATTCATCGTTTCGCTGGATCCACCAGTTCATTAAGGCAATTCTCTCCCAAAGAGGTCGAGTATCATCTAGCGGCAAACGAGCGTGAGGGCCGCTCGTGACCGTGAAGATGCTCCGCCACCAATCCCGAACAACGTGATAGCGCCCGCCCTCTTCACGCAAAAGAAATAGCGCGCGCGCGCCATCATGCGTGGAGTTCCAGTCGCCTGACGCGCCTCCGGTCCAGAAGACTTCGTACACGTCAACTACCTTGCGGGTCTCGGAGCCGCGCAGAACGGTTTCCACACGGACGCGGTGCCGGAGGATTCTCCAATACTTCGCGTCGCGCGCGTCAGCCGGGATGATGGCGCGAAAAAAGGGCCAGGACTCGAATTCATGGTTCTCAATCACGCCGATCAAGACGACGCTGGCCCGAGACAGCATTTCTTCTCGTGACATCTCCTGCGAGGAGTTGAGCACAAAGCTACGGCCGCATCCGTTTAGGATCAGGAGGGCGACAGCTATAATCGGGGCGTAGATTCGGAGATTGCCTCCGTGCCCGACTGGCGGCGTCTGCAATCCTCGTTGGGTCGGCATTGAAATCACATCCTAACCAAAAGACCACTCCCAGTCGGACGCGATTGGCGTCAGCATTAACGCTCCCTCTGCACCTTGTGACACCAGAATCGCACGTGGTGTTCCTGCTCGGCCGGTGGGGAGGCTCCAAGGGTTGATATTGGCCAACAAGGCGCGACCCCTTCGGCGCGCTTCCCGTCTTCCGTGGTCCGGCCGCTTTCTGTTTCACAAACTCGCGGCCCTTTCGACTGGCCCACCAGTCCGCCTCTTCGCCTTCATTCACGAACTTCGGAATGTCCATCGGTTTCGTCTTCCTCGATTCACTCCCCTCGCACCCGCCGGGACACGTAGGTTTGTCGCCAACTCGCGGAAGCGCCTGCACCCTGGCCGTGGCCGAAGGCTGGAGAAACCGGATTTGGCCCTGTGCGCATAATGGGGTGTGGGCGAGTCTGTTCTGGAGTGAGTGTTGCGGGGCTCGTCGGATGCCGGCATCCGATTCGACGACCTCCGCACGCTTCTCCGGCGCCTCGGCTTCGCGGAGCGGATCAAGGGCAGCCACCACATCTTCACACGAGAAGGTGTTGACGAGATTCTCAACCTGCAGCCGAGGGGATCTATGGCGAAGCCGTACCAGGTCAAACAAGTACGCAAAGCGCTGGTTCAATATAAACTGGTGGAAGAGGGGCCATGACGAAGTACGAAGTGATTCTGTATTGGAGCAGCGAAGACGATGCGTTTATCGCCGAAGCGCCGGAGTTGGCCGGCTGCGCGGCGGATGGCGCTACACGCCAGGAGGCGCTCGCCAACATCGAGGTGGTCATCGCTGAATGGTTGGAAACGGCTCGGGAGCTGGGGCGCTCGATCCCGCAGCCGAAGGGGCGACTTTTGTTTGCGTGAGGGCGTGTCGAATTCGCCGCCTGGCTGATCGGTCGCCAACTCGGAGTGTGGCGTCGCAAAGCAAGTGTCTGGCTTTCCGTCTCGAACAGCGTTCTCGGTAGTTCCGACTGTCGAACGATGCTCACCAGCGTGCCCGCCGGACCGGATCGTGCAGCGGAACCGGGACAGTTATCGTCGTAAAAGCCCCAATGCCCTCTATCGCTTAGCCCCGCCTGGTTTCAGACTCGCCCCCCTCCCCGTGCTACATCTCAAGCGGGGCATGGACCCAAGCTGTTTTTGCCGGAACCATTAAGTAGCTTTATCTTGTTCCGAGTAGGCCTCATGCTTCGTTTGGGAATTCTTCCTGCAAGGCGCGCTATCGAATGAAAAGGCCGGAACGCGGGAGTAGCGCCGCCGGTCTTCCATGAGAAAGCGGCTCCTGTCAAGCACTAGGTTTTTGGCCGGGCCAGTGAATTAGCCTGATCGCCGACCAACGGGAGGCGCGGTTAGCCTACAAACGT
>JBEKHV010000089.1:0-15745 GCA_050012095.1 Bryobacteraceae bacterium
GAGACGTTTGTAGGCTAACCGCGCCTCCCGTTGGTCGGCGATCAGGCTAATTCACTGGCCCGGCCAAAAACCTAGTGCTTGACAGGAGCCGCTTTCTCATGGAAGACCGGCGGCGCTACGGCCAGGGCGCACGACAGATTCACCGGACCTGTCCACCGCTCCCTTACGGTCGCGGCTCCGAACGGGGGCTTACGGATCACTGCTGGTAGCGCTTGAAGATCAGACAGCCGTTCGTGCCGCCGAACCCGAAGCTGTTGGATAACGCGTACTCGATTTTCATGGGACGGGCATGGTTCGGCACGTAATCCAGGTCGCACTCCGGATCGGGCGTCTCGTAATTGACCGTCGGAGGCGCGATCTGGTCGCGGATGGCCAGCACCGTGATGCCCGCCTCGATGCCTCCCGCGCCGCCCAACAGGTGGCCGGTCATCGACTTGGTCGAGCTCACGGCCAGCTTGTAGGCGTGCTCGCCGAAGGCGCGCTTGATGGCCTGGGTCTCAACGCGGTCGCCGACTTCGGTGGAGGTGCCGTGGGCGTTGATATAATCCACCTGCTCCGCCGCCATGCCGGCGTCGCGCAAAGCGCTGCGCATGACTCGAAACGCGCCGTCGCCGCCTTCCGGCGGCGCGGTCAGGTGGAACGCATCCGCGCTCATCCCGTAGCCGACGATCTCGGCCAGCACGCGGGCGCCCCGCTGCCGCGCGAACTCCAGTTCTTCCAGGATCAAAATGCCCGCGCCCTCGCCCACCACGAATCCATCGCGATCCTTGTCCCACGGGCGGGAGGCGCGCTCCGGCTCGGCGTTGCGCGTCGAGAGCGCGCGCATGGCCGCGAACCCGCCGATCCCCATGGGCGTCACGGCGGCTTCCGCGCCGCCGCAAATCATGGCGTCGGCGTCGCCGCGCTCGATCATGCGGAACGAATCGCCGATGGAATGCGAGCTGGTGGTGCAGGCCGTGGCCGTGGCCGAATTCGGCCCCTTGGCCCCGCTCCGGATGGAGACCTGGCCCGAAGCCAGGTTCACGATGGTCGCGGGAATGAAAAACGGGGAGATGCGGCGCGGTCCATGTTCCAGCAGAATCTTGTGCTCGCGCTCGATCACTTCGAATCCGCCGATCCCGCTGCCGATGTACACTCCCACCCGCTCTTCGTTCTCCGGAGTCACCTTCAGGCCGGACCCGGCCAGGGCGTGATCCGCCGCCACGATGGCGAGCTGGATGAATCGCCCCATCTTCTTGATCTCTTTTTTCTCGATATACTGGGCCGGGTCGAACTCCTTGACTTCTCCGGCGATCTGGCACGAGAACGCCGAAGCGTCGAACTGGGTGATGCGGCCAATGCCGGACCGGCCGGCGCGGATCGCCTCCCAAGTCGCTTCCACGCCGATCCCGACGGGCGTGAGCAAACCGACCCCTGTAACTACCACTCTTCGTGACAAAACGGCTCTCCCTGGTGAGAAAAGGGGCTACTTCTTGGAAGTCTTGTTCTCGATGTACTCGACGGCGTCCTTAACGGTCGTGATCTTCTCGGCGTCCTCGTCGGGGATTTCCAGTTCGAAGGCCTCTTCGAACGCCATCACCAGCTCCACGATATCCAGCGAGTCGGCGCCCAGGTCGTCAACGAACGACGCGTTGCTATCCACCTGGCTTTCATCGACGCCCAGTTGCTCGACAATGATCTGCTTTACCTTCTGCTCTACTGCTGCCATGATTCCTCCCAGGGCGATGTGCGAACGCGTTGATTTTAGCGAGCTTCACGAGCCTTTCGCAAGAGCCGCGACGGCGCACGCGCGGACCGGCGCACGGCGCGGGTCCGAAGCCTCTATTCTGGCACGAATCGGCAACGGGGGCGGATGGCTTCCGCGACCCGGGCTGGCCGAGCGGTGCCGCGATGGCCGAAATCCACCACCGGCGGTTCATTCGGGCCAGCAGGGATAAACGAAACAGCATTATTTTTCAATAACTTAAAATTGGCGGGCCAGATGCATGACGAGGAGTGTGCGAGGAGGGCGAGATGAGACGTAATCGAATTCCCATGTTCCGAACGCTACTTCCCTTGGCCGCTTTGCTGGCGCTGGCCGGTAGTCTGGCTTGGGCGCAGTCCACGGCCAGCGGGTGGCGGCGGTTTGGGGACCAGCCGCAGACGACCGCCGCAGTGCAAAGCGATCCGGAACCTATGGACACAAATGCGGGGCAAGCTGAGGCCCAGCCGAGCCAACCCGCCAACCCGCCTGCACAGACCGCCCCTGAAGCGCGGCCCTACGGCGTTCCTCCGGAGCTGACCGTAAAGGCGGGCACGTTGGTGACGGTACGCGTGAACGAAGAGTTGTCTTCGAATCGCAATCACGCCGGCGATTCATTCTCCGTGGCGCTGACGCAGCCGCTGGTGGTGGATGGTGTGGTGGTGGCGGGGCGCGGCCAAACCGCGTACGGCCGCGTGGTGGAAGCCACGAAGGCCAGCGGAGGATCGCCCTCGCACCTGGGCCTGGAGCTGACCGAATTCACTTTGGTGGATGGCGCGCAGACGCCGCTGCGGACGCAGTTGATGGGCTTCGAGGGCGGGACGGAGCCCGGCCGCCAGCAAGCCGGCACGGTGATCGGCACGACGGAGATCGGCGCCATTGTGGGCGCCGCCGCGGGCCGGGGCGCGGGGGCCGCTATTGGCGCCGGCGCGGGGGCAGCCGCGGGAACCATCGCGATCCTGATGACGCGCAAGCGGCCGACGGTGATCTACCCGGAAACCGCGCTGACGTTTCGCATCGAGTCGCCGATCACGGTGAATACCACGCGCGCGCCGCAGGCGTTCCGCTACGTGGATCCGAATCAGTACGCCCGCCCCGTCCAGGCTCAAGCCCGGACACGGCAGCCGGAGACGCGTTGCGACGGCTACGGCTGTGCGCCTTTATACCCGTACTGGGGGCCGATGTACAGCCCATATCCGTACCCGTATTATTGGGGGCCTTACTACGGCGGCGGCCTGTCGATCATGCTCGGCCGCGGCGGCTACCGGCGCTGGCGCTGACGGGCGCGGACGGGAATTGTGGCGCGGACTCCCAGTCCGCGCCCTCTGGGCCCGCCGGGACTCTTCCCGGCGCTTGCCCGCGTCATTTTTCCGGGACTTTCCGCATCCGCGGGCATGGCCCCGCTATTGTTAATCGAACAGAAGTGTTCGATAATAGAAATGTGAAAGGCAGTGAGTTTCTGCGCAAGGTGAGAGCCGTCGCCAGACGGAACAAACTCGCGTACCGCTGGGTTCCGGAACGTGGCTCCGGCAGCCACGGCACACTCTATTTTGGCGATCGGTTCACCGTAGTGAAGGACCTCAAGAAGGAACTCGGTCCCGGCTTGCTGTCCGACATGCTCAGGCAACTCGGCATTCGTAAGGAGGACCTGTAATGTTCACCGCCACCTATCCCGCCAGTTTCCTGCCCGAGGAGAACGGCGATGGCTTTCATGTCCGGTTTTCAGATCTGCCGGAGGCGCTCACCGGAGGGGCCGATTTCGAAGACACGCTCGCCGAAGCCGCCGACTGCCTGGCCGAAGCGATTGCCGGACGCATCGCCCGCGGCGACGATATTCCGATCCCTTCCAAGCTGAAGCGCGGCCAACATCCCGTGAGCGTTCCGCTCTATCTGGCCCCCAAGCTTGCTCTTTATCTAGCCATGCGCGAGGGCGGAACAGCAAACACGGAGTTGGCCAAGCGGCTGGGCGTCAGCGAAACCGTTATCCGCCGCATGCTTGACCCAAAGCACAACACCAAGCCCGAGAGGATTCAAGCCGCACTGGGAGCGCTTGGCAAGCGGATCGTTGTCAGATTCGAGGACGCGGCGTAACGGTTCAGCCGTAACAGACCCGGCCCTCGACAATCGGCGCGCTCAGTGCGTCATGGAGTAGGCCACGTAGTTGACTCCGAGGCGGATTCCCAGCGCGGAATACTTTTCCGGATAGGCCGGATCGTCGGCCCACTCCCAGGAATCGCCGACATCGGAATTGAAAGAGATGGCGACCATGAGCCGCCGCTTGTCGTCGTAAATCCCCATCCAGTGCGCCACCGTGCCGGCGGCCCGCCGCGACATGCCGAAACCGCCGCGCTCGAACGCCCACTTGCCGAGGATCTGGTAGCGGTCGTCCAGGTTGTATACGGCGTGAAAGATCGGGTCGGAGCTGGGGATATCCACGACGGGCCGGTCCGGGAACACCTTACTCATGGTCTCGTTGAACCGCCCGTATTCCACCGGCCCCCAGAAGTCGTCCAACGCCAGGAACCCGCCGCGCAGCAGGTACTCGCGCAAGGTCTTGATCTGGGAGTCGGTCAGTTTCCAGTCGCCCATCTCGCCGGCGGCCAGCCAGGGCCAGTTGTAGAAATCTTCGACGTCGTCCGGATTCACCGGCTGTTCGACGGAACGGGCGCTGACGCGCGTCAGCCGCCGGACCGCCTGTATGAAATGACGGTCGGCGCGCGGATAATCCTGGGTCCAACTCGTGCCGCCCTGGCGCCAGTCGAAATAGCCGCCGAAGCGGCGGCCTCCTCCGAAGAGGGCATTGGGGTGGTTGGGGTACATCAGCCGGGCGAAGATCCATTCGGCCTTGTCCTGCCAGTCCGGCGGCAGCGGCACGGCATCGTACCGCTCGATGCTGGGGTATTGCCGAAAGGGGAGCTGCAAAGCGCCGAGCGCGCCGGCCAGCGCGAGCCCGATGCCCAGCCTTCGCAGGCCCTTCCAGCCCGCCATGCGCGCCGCTTTGTCTCGGAAGGATTTCATGCGCGCCTCCCCCGGCGTCCGATTCCGGGCCTGGACTACTCGGTGGCCGCCTCGGCTTCCGCGGCCGCGGCCGGGCCGGCGGCGCGCGCCGCTTCCAGGACCCGTTCGGCTTCGTCGAAACGGGCGCGCGGCACCCTCACCTCAAACGCCGAGGAGAGGAAGGGGAGGACGGCATCGCCCATTACGACGGACGGAACTCCCGCAGCCTCCAGTAGCGCGTGGATGTTGGTGGCCTCCATCTCGGCGTAGATACTCGCCGAACTGAACAGCGGGACCAGGTCGAAATCGGGAGACGGGTCCACCTCGCCTTCACCACTTGGTTCTTCGTCGCCTTCGGGATCTTGCGCCATGCCCCAAGGATATCGCAGAATGTGAATGGAGCGGCTCATGGAGCTGTTCCCCGCGGAGGCAGGTGAATGTCCGAAGAACTTCGAGAAGATGACGGTTCAGATCTCGGCAGCAAGCTCGCGTGGTTCCTGGCCGGCGCGGTGATCGGCGCCGCTGTGGCCCTGCTGTACGCGCCCAAGAGCGGGAAAGACACCCGGAAGCTCATTTCCCAAACTTCGAGCCGCGGCAAAGACGCCGTCGCCGAGACGGGAAAAGACTTGGTCGAGGCGGGGCGCGACGTATTCGAGCGCGGCCGCAAGCTGGTGGAAGACGCTTCCGACTTGTTCGAGCGCGGCCGCAAGCTGGTCCGGGGCTGAGCGCGCCAAACGAATGTCCGGCGCCGTCCTGGGCAATTTCGAAATCTCCCCGATTCGGGAATCCGTCCACTGGTGGGACGGCGGGGCCTTTTTCGGCGTCGTGCCCAAGACGCTGTGGAGCTGCCGCGTGGCCGCCGACGAACTGAACCGCATCCCGGCCGGCTTCAATTGCTACCTGATCCAGACCGGCGAGCGCGTGGTCCTGATCGAAACCGGAGGCGGCGATAAGATGGACGCGCGGGCGCGCGAGCGCATGAAGCTCCCGCCCGAAGCCGAGCCGCTGCCGGAGGCGATCGCGCGCCACGGCTTCGACCCCGAATCCATCGACACGGTGATCAACAGCCACCTGCACTGGGACCACTGCGGCGGCAACACCATCCTCGCCGGAGGCGTGGCGAAGCCCGCCTTTCCGCGCGCCCACTATTTCGCTTGCCGCGGCGAATGGGAACACGCGCACGAACGCCTGATCCGCGACGGCGTCAGTTACATCGACGCCAATTACGATCCGCTGGTGGAAGCGGGCCGGATGACGCTGGTGGATGGCGATACCGAAGTGGTTCCGGGAGTGTGGATGCGCCGCGCGCCCGGCCACAACCGCGACTTGATGGTAGTCACGGCCCAGAGCGGCGGCCAGACTTTCTGCTTCCTCTCGGACGCCGTGCCTATGGCGGCGCACTTGCAGCCCTCGTGGATCGCGGCGTTCGATTTATACCCTCTGCAGGCTATCGAAACCAAGACCCGCTGGCTGACGGCTGCCGCCGAAGGCGAGTGGCTCTGCGCCTTCTCCCACGATGCGGAAGTGGATTTCGCGAGGATCGTCAAGCACCCGAAGACCGGGTTCGCAATCGGCGCCGCTCAGTCCAGGGATTGAAGAACTTTGCGGAAGTCCGCGGCTTGGGGCGAATTCGGATAGAGAGCGAGGTACTGTTCAAAGTGCCTCTTGGCGTCTTCTTTGCGGCCCAGCTTGAGATATAGCTCGGCGATGTTGCCGTGGGCTTCTTTCCGCTTCGGGTCGGCGGCCAGCGTTTTCTCCAGCCAGACGAGGGCCGCGTCGTACCGGCCCAGGACATAGTCGATGAAGCCCAGGTTATTCATCAGGACCGGATCGTTCGGCTTCAGATCGACCGCCGCCTGGAACTTCACAACGGCCAGATCGTATCGTTTCTCCCGATAGAGTTGCAGGCCCTGGCGGTCCAGGTCGTAGGCGCGCGCGGACTTTGTTTTCGGCTCAGCGGGCGCGGGCTTAAGCGCGACGCCGGTTGCGTCCGCCGCGGGCATCTGTACGGGCGATTCGGTGGCCGCGCGCCTGGCGGCCGGGTTGGCGCTCAAATCGGAGCTCTGCAACTGCGCCAGCTTCACGCTCTCCGATTTGATACTCTGTTGCAGCCGCAGCAGTTCCTCTTGCCGGGCGGCGATTTCCTCTTGCAGGGTATGGAGCTGCTCGTTCATTTTCAGCGCGCGGCTGTCCGACTGCTCGGTGAGCGAGGTGAGCGGCTCGGGCTGCAACTCGAAGACGAACTCGCCGCCCTCGCTGCCGACCAGGTTGCCGACCGCCGGGGTCTGCTTCGCGAATTCGGAAACGATAGGGCTGACATATGCGCCCAACTCGGAAGCCGTAATCACGCCGTTGCCGTCCAGATCGGCCGGTCCCTCCAAGCCTTGGAGCAGCGCCCAGGTGAAGACGGAGTGGCCGTTGGGGCCGTCGTCCGCCACCTCCTGGTCCGCGCCGCCGGCCGTGAGGATCTGGCGCGCCGTGCGCCTGGTGACCTCTTCCAGGTACGTTCGGTCCTTCGCGAAGGTCCCGGCGCCGCGCGACAACGCCAGGCCGCTGTAGCAGGAGTCCATGACGAAGTAAATGTGCTTGGCGGGAATCAGGTCGGACGCCTCGCGTAACGCGGCCATGCTGATCGCGGTGGAATAGTAGTTCGCCCGGTCGGCGTCCACCGGCACGATGAATCCGATTTGCCGGCCGTCTTCCAGGGTGCGCGTGGCGCCGTGCCCGGCGAAGAATACAAAGACGCGGTCCTCGCGCTGGACTTTCCGGCTGTCGGCCAGTTTGTCGCCGAGTACCTCCATGACGCGCTGGCGGGTGGCTTGGCCGTCGATCAGCTTGCTGATGTTCTCGCGCTTGAAACCGAACTTGGAGACCAGAGCTTCTTCGATCGCGTTGGCGTCGTTCACGGCGTAGCGCAGCTTCGGCCAGTTCTGATAATCGTTGACGCCGACGATCACCGCCCAGCTTTCGCGATAGAAGGGCCGTTTGCTTTCGGCGGGCGGCGCCGGCGTGTTCTGGGTGGTCTCCAAGGTCCGCTCCACGCCGCCTGGCGGCGGGGCCTTCACGAATTGCCCGCGATCGTAGGAAAGGAACGTGTAATCCTGCCGCTCGAGTTCTTCGATCACCGGAGGCAACGCCATCACGCTCTGCTTGTGGATGTCGTGAAACAGAATGATGCCTTTATGCTTTTGGTTCAGCTCGTGCAGCACGCGCATAGCGATGGATTCCGGCACCGGGTCCGCCCAATCCAGGGAATCGATATTCCACAAGACCGGACGCATGTTCTCGGCCGCGATTTGCTGGAGGATGTCTTTGTCCACCGCGCCAAACGGGGGTCGAAACAGCTCAGGCTTGCGCCCCAGGATGGTCTCCAACAGCAGGTTGGTCCGATCGATCTCGTTGGCGCGCTCCGCTTCGGAAAGCTTGGTGAGGACGGCGTGAGAGTAGGTGTGGTTGCCGATGACGTGCCCGGCTTCGAGAACCTTGCGGGCGATCTCCGCGGTGGGCAGCAACTTTACCCGGTCCGCCGCCGGTGCCGCGCCGAGGTGGATTCCCAGCTCGAAAAAGCACGCCCGTATTCCGTACTTTTGGAGCACAGCCAGCACCTGCTCCGTGTACCTGGGGTGGGGGCCGTCGTCGAAAGTCAGGGCAACGGTCTTGGCGGCGAATTCATTGCCGAAGATCTCCGCGCCGCCGCCGCGCGATTCGCCGGAAGACTCCTCGGGAATGGAGTCTCCCATTTCGGCCAGAATCTTCTCGCGGCTGAGCTGTTTACGAAGGTCGCGAACATAGGCGTCCCACTTTTCGCGTGAGCCGGCAGCCCCGCGGGTGGCGAATTGGGAGAAGATGCGCGCGACCTCTTCGCGGTAGGCTCCTTGGATCGACTGGAGGCTGTCCATCTGCGCGCGGAGCGAACCGGCCAGAGGATTGGGTTTGGCGCCGCTGGCGGGGATCGCCGATTCCAGCTCATCCATCAGGTCCAGAAATGCCAGCTTGTCCGCATCGTGCAACGCGGGATTCGTCCCGAGGTACTGAAGCAACTGGCGGATGCCATCGGCGCCCCGCCGGAACCCGGAGGCGGCGAACTGCCGGTACTGTTCGGCCAGTTTCGCGGCGATCTCTTCGAGCGCCTGGTGCTTGCGCCAGAAAAGGACGCGGCCGGCCGCGATGGAGCGGGCGCGCGTGGCGTCATCGAGCGAATCGGCGCCGTCCACCAGCACGATGATCTTGCGGTAGTCGCTGGTGATGCTCTCCAGGGCCGTGGCGAGGGCTGGATCGCGCTGGAACGGCTCCTGGCGGCGCGGCCGCAGGCCGATCCACAGGGTCGCGACCCCCAAGGCGAGGGCCGCCGCCAGGATGGCAATCGTCCTTGGCTTCATGGGGTTAAGGCAGCGTGAATCGCTAGTGTTACTATACCGCGGTGACGCCGCCGGTTCTTGTAGCGTCGCCGGTTTTTGCCGGCGGTGATTTGGCGCGGACGAAAATCCACCGTCGGCAGAGACCGGCGGCGCCACAACCGCTTTACCATGGTAGGCATGGCTACCGCGACTTTATCCGAGTTCCGTAACGAACCCTACGCCGATTTCTCCCTGCCGGCCAACCGGCAGGCCATGGAAAAGGCGCTACAGGATGTGCGCTCCGCTTTCGGCCGTGAATACCGGCTGCGCATCGGCGGCGAATGGATCGCCACCGGAGACAAACTGGTCTCGCTGAACCCTTCCAATACCAAGGAGGTCGTGGGCATGCACCATAGAGCCACGGCTGAACTGGCGAGCCGCGCCGTGGAGAGTGCCGCGGCGGCGTTCTCCGCCTGGAGCCGCACGCCGGCCAAAGAGCGCGTCCGCATGTTGCTCGAGACGGCGCGGATTCTGCGCGCGCGCAAGATGGAGTTCGACGCCTGGATGGTCTACGAGGCCGGCAAAACCTGGCCGGAAGCCGAGGCCGATGTTTCCGAGGCCATCGACTTCTGCGAATACTACGCGCGCGAAATGTTGCGCCTGGACGGGCCGCACGCGGGGGTGCAGCTTCCCGGTGAGCGCGACGAAATGATCTACGTCCCGCTAGGCGTGGGCGTGGTGATTCCGCCATGGAATTTTCCCGTGGCCATTCTGGTGGGCATGACCGTGGCGGCGCTGGTCACCGGCAACACCGTCGTCTTGAAACCTTCGAGCGAAACCCCCACCATCGCCGCCAAGTTCGGGGAGGCGTTGCTGGAGGCGGGTTTCCCCGAATCGTGTTTCACGGTGCTGACGGGCAGCGGGTCCGCCGTGGGCGACGTGCTGGTGGAGCATCCCCGGACGCGTTTCGTATGCTTCACCGGCTCGCGCGACGTGGGCCTGCGCATCAACGAGCTGGCCGCCAGGCATCGTCCCGGCCAGATCTGGATTAAGCGCGTGATCGCCGAGATGGGCGGCAAGGACGCCATTATCGTGGACGGCGGCGCCGATATCGACAAGGCCGTGGAGGGCGTGGCGGCTTCCGCCTTCGGCTACCAGGGCCAGAAGTGCTCCGCCTGCTCGCGCGCCATCGTGGACGCCAGCGTCTACGACGCGTTTCTGGAGAAGCTGGCGGCCAAGGTGAGGGCCATTCAGGTCGGCCCCGCGGACGATCCGCGCAACTACATGGGCCCGGTGATCGCCGAAAGCGCCCGCAAGACGATCCTGGGTTACATCGAGATCGGCAAGCGGGAGGGCCGGCTGGTGGTGGGCGGCGGCGCCGTCCCGGAAGGCGGCTGGTTCGTCCCGCCCACCATCATCGCCGATGTCGAACCGGAGGCCCGAATCTTCCAGGAGGAGATCTTCGGTCCCGTGCTGGCGGTGACCAAAGCGCGCGATTTCGAGGACGCGCTCGACAAGGCCAACGACTCCGAGTACGGCCTGACCGGCTCCGTCTACTCCAACGATCCCGAGCACCTGCGCGCCGCCAGGGAGCGATTCCACGTGGGGAATCTCTACTTCAACCGGAAGTGTACGGGCGCCATGGTGAGCGCGCACCCATTCGGCGGCTTCAACATGTCGGGGACGGATTCCAAAGCGGGCGGTCCGGACTATCTGCTGCTGTTTCTCCAGGCGAAGTCCGTGGCGACGAAGCTGGCGTAAAACGCGGGGCCGCCCGGAAAGCATCCCCTATACTAGTGGTTGATGCGTGTGGGACGGATGCTGGGGATGGCCGCGGGGCTTGTCGCCCTGGGGTGGACGCTGCACGCGTTTCAGGACCCATTTCGCGAGTATCCGGGATGGGAATACAGCCCTGGGGACATCCGCACCCCGATACCACTGGATTGGAAAGACCCTGGGGAATGGACCTTCGCCCGCCTCATGTACCCCAGTTCCCGCATCCAGATCGACTGGCAGTTCAAGCCCCTGTTAGACTGGCGTGAGGGCAACACCAACTGGACCATCGATTATCCCCGCTCCGACCGGCACCTGGCGGCGGCCATCCGGCGGCTGACGCGGATTCAGGCCAAGTCGGTGGAGCAGCCCATCAACCTGGACGCGGACAACGACGTGTTCAATTACCCGTGGCTCTACGCCGTGGAAGTGGGCCACTGGGCGCTGACCGATTCGCAGATCGCCAAGTTCCGCGAGTTCCTGCTGCGCGGCGGTTACTTCATGTGCGACGATTTTCACGGCACGGCCGAATGGGAGGACTTCATGGCGACCATGTCGAAGGTCTTTCCCGACCGTCCCGTGGTGGACCTTCCGAACAACAGTCCGATCTTTCACACGGTCTTCGACCTGGACGATCGCTACCAGGTGCCCGGCGCGCAATACATCCAAACTCACAGCCTCTGCGAAAAGTGCCCCACGAATCCCTACTGGGGAACGGGCGGCGATTTCCCCCGCTGGCGCGCTATCTATGATGATCGGGGCCGGATCATGGTGGTCATCTGCCACAATATGGATCTGGGCGACTCCTGGGAGAACGCCGACGATCCGACGTATCCCCAGAAGTTCTCGGCTTTGGGCATCCGCATCGGCGTAAACTATCTGGTCTATGGGATGACTCATTAGAAACCCATGCGAAATTGGATTTGGCTGTTCTTGGTGATGACCGTGCACGCTCAGGATCGGACGCAGGCGCGTTCCATGGTGATCTCGGACCGCGGTATTGTGGCTACCAGCCAGACGCTCGCCTCCCAGGCCGGCGCGCAGATCCTGGCGCGCGGCGGCTCGGCCATGGACGCCGCCCTCGCGGCCGACGCCACGCTCGGCGTGGTGGAGCCCCAGAACTCCGGCATGGGCGGGGATCTGTTCGCCATCTATTGGGAAGCGAAGACCGGCAAGCTGACCGCCATCAACGCCAGCGGCTGGGCCCCTAAGGGTCTCACCATCGACTTCCTTCGGTCCAAGGGTTACAGATCCATGCCGCAGGAGGGAATCCAATCGGTCACCGTCCCCGGGTGCGTGGATGGCTGGTCCAAACTGCACCAGCGCTTCGGACGCCTGCCGTGGAGCGACGTCTTCCAACCCGCCATCTACTACGCGGAACACGGCTATCCCGTCACCGAGATCATCGGCGCGATGTGGGCCATCGCGGCGCCCAGAATCGCGCACGACGAAAACGGCCAGCGGGTCTTCCTGAAGAATGGCGAAGCGCCCCAGGTGGGCGAGATCTTCCGCAACCCCCAGATGGCCGCCGCGCTCCGGCTGATCGCGCAGCAAGGCCCGGCCGCATTCTATCGCGGCGCCATCGCCCGGGCCATTCTGGCCACCAGCAAGCGGCTCGGCGGGACCATGACGGCCGCCGATTTGAGCGAGTTCGCCTCGGAATGGGTGCAGCCGCTTTCGACCGACTACCGCGGCTGGAAGGTGTACGAGCTGCCGCCCAACGGCCAGGGCATCGCCGCGCTGGAGATGCTGAACCTGTTCTCGCAATTCCCGATGGCCAGCTACGCGCCGCGCGGCGTCGAGGAACTGCACGTACAGATCGAGGCGCAGAAGCTGGCGTATGCGGACCTCCACCGCTACGTCGCCGATCCGCGTTTCAGCAAGGTTCCCGTCGAGGGGCTGCTCTCCATGGACTACGCGCGCCAGCGCGCCCGGTTGATCAACCCCGCCAAGGCCAACTGCGACGTCCCTCCCGGAACGCCAATTCCCGTCAAGGGAGACACCATCTATCTCTCCGTGGTGGATCACGAGGGGAACATCGCTTCGCTGATCCAAAGCTTGTACCAGTTCTTCGGTTCGGGCGTGGTGACGGACAATTACGGCTTCGCGTTGCAGAACCGCGGCGCGCTGTTTGTGATGGACCCGCAACACCCCGATGCGCTCGCGCCGCGCAAGCGTCCGTTCCACACCATCATTCCCGGGTTCATGGAAAAGGGAGACGTGCACATGGGCTTCGGCATCATGGGCGGGCCGAATCAGCCGCAGGCGCAAGCGCAGTTCGTTTCCAACGTGGTGGACCACGGCATGAACATCCAGGCCGCGCTGGAAGCGCCGCGCTTCACCAGGAAAGTCATGGGCGGGTGCGGCGTAACGATGGAGGACCGCATCTCCAAAGACGTTCGCGATGCGCTGGCGGCCAAAGGGCACAAGATCGAAACGGTGGGCGATTTCTCGAGCGACATGGGCGGCGGGCAGGCGGTCATCCACCATTCCAAGACCGGGGTGAATTACGGCGCCTCGTCGCCGCGCAAGGATGGCGCCGCGATCCCCGAGCCGGCCCCCTATTTCGCCGCTCCGGCTCGCAAGAAGTAGGGCGCCGGGGCGTGGCGGCGCTTCACTCGCCCACTACGGTCACTACCACCCGCCGTTCCCGCGGACCATCGTCGAAATCGCAGAGCACCACTTGCTGCCAAGTCCCAATCAGCATCCGGCCCTCGGCGACCGGGTAGCTCTTGGCCGTGCCCATCAGGGCGCTGCGCAGGTGTGCATAGCCGTTTTCGTCGCCCCAGCGGGCGTTGTGCGCGTAATCGGTGTTGGAAGGGGCGATCTTCTCGAAGGCACGCCGCAGGTCGGCCACGCAGCCCGGTTCGAACTCCAGGGTGGTCACGCCCAGAGTAGAACCGACGCCGGATATGTTGACCAGGCCCGTCCGCACGCCGCTCGCCGCCACGATCCGCGCCACCTGCGGGGTGATGTCCAGAACGTCGCACCGGCCGCGCGTGGAAACGCCAAACTCTCCCCGGTACGCAGCCATGCTACCGGCCTGGATCGGCTTCGAAGGCCGCGATTTTCTCCATCCGCCGGCGGTGGCGCTCCTCGCCATCGAATCGCGCTTGGGCGTAGATGCGCACCAAATCCACCGCCAGCGCGTCGCCGATCACCCGCGCCCCCAGGCACAGCACGTTGACCTCGTCGTGTTCGACGCACTGGCGCGCCGAATAGCTGTCGTGGCAGGTAGCGGCGCGGACTCCCTTGAACTTGTTGGCGGCCACGCAGGAGCCGGCGCCCGAGCCGCAGAGGAGCACGGCGCGCTCCGCGCGTCCCTGCTGGATGGCCAGCGCGGCCGCGCGCGCGAAGTCGGGGAAGTCCACCGGCGCGCAGGAATTCGTCCCTAAGTCGGCGACTTCGTGCCCCAAACTGCGCAGTTCCTGGATGATGCGGTCTTTGATGGGAAAGCCCGCGTGATCGCTTGCTACGGCGAATGTCATGGCGAATCCATGATACCGCGCCCCGCGGGGAGCGCGAATCAGTACTTCAGCTCGATGCGAATGGCGTGCGACGGGGTCGTGCCCACGTTCTTGACCGTGTGGATGGTAGCCTCCGACCAGGAGGCGGTATTGGCCTTCCGTTGCGAGATCGTCTTGGGTCCGTTGTCGAATCCCTGCTCGACGGTGTAGTCGGTCAGGCAGACGACCACGCCATGGCGGTGGCTGTGGCGCGCCTCGGAGACCCCTACGGGGATGGAATCCTCAATGACGCGGACGAACTGGTTCTCGAAGAGGAGATGTTGCGTGGCGGCGCACACCTTCAGGGAATCCAGCGGGTCGTCGCTGGCTTGCGGCCAGGCGACGAAGACGGCTCCCAGCGAGAGCGCTCCGGCTATCAAGAACATGCGAGTTTTGGTCATAGGTAGATTTTGACGCGGTACTGGCTATAATAGCCAGCCCGTTTTCAACAAACCCCTTTCAAACCGTGCGTGCGGTTTTCCCGCACACGGCTTAACGATGATCTTATTGATGCGGCTTGCGCCGCGTAGCGCACGGTTCCGCGCAACCGATACAGACCCATTACCCCAAACTGGCCGGCTAGACGATGGACATCCTGCGCCCGACGCTGCCCGCCGCGCCGCGACAACCAGCGCTCCAGTCGCATGTGTACGTAATCGTCCGGATGCAGTATCGCCTCCAGGGCTTGCACCGCGCTCTTCTTCGGACGGAATCCAAAACTGCTCGCTTCGAAATCCGCCTCGAAGATCGGTTCGATCATGATCTTCGCCGCCATCTGCGCCACCCGGTCCCGCACCGTTGGTATCCCCAGTGGGCGCTGCTTCCCGTCAGCTTTCGGTATGTATGGCCGCCTCACCGGCGAGGGGCGATATCGGCCCGCTCGAAGGTCGGCTTCGAGGCCCGCCAGAAACTGGTCCACACCCTGCTGCTCGATGCTGCGCACCCGCCTCCCTGCTTCCCGCAGGACGTCCCTCCTGTAGATCCGGTCGTACCGCGCATGGAAACGCCGTGTCCTACTCTGCTGGGCGCCCACCCCTAGCTTGCGTCGGAGTTCTCGCACTTTATCTACTACGGAAACGTGCCACCGCCCTCTACCCCGGAAAGGTCCAGCAGCCGTTCCGGTCCAGGCTGCTGTCTGTTGCCTTCGCCGTGACATGACCGGCTCGGCCCTTTCCAACACCTTTCGGCTGATACTATGACGTGACGGCAGCGTTCACTTGATGTTGCGGCCCGCTCCCTGGCTCTCCTCAAAATGGACTTTTGACGCCCCGCTCGGACGGTAGGCATCTCTGCCTTCGCCTGGGGCCTGCTACCGGGCGCTCCGGCGCTTACCCGGGCAAGACTTGCACCTGCTAGAAGAACGCGTCTTTCAGGACGCACCATGGTTTCAG
>JBEKHV010000090.1:0-15141 GCA_050012095.1 Bryobacteraceae bacterium
TTCGTTCACCGCGGGCAGCGCCTGCCAGATCCCGTTGAGGCAGATCGTCGCGCGTCGGCTGGTCCGGTCTTCGATCGGTTCCTTGCCCCATGTCAGCGCGTCGCCGGCGGGCAGCGCCGCCGTCCCGTTTGGTAGGGCAGGCGCGGCCTGTTGGGCGGATGCGGACTGCCGCAACACGGGGATCGCGCTGGCGGCGGCGCCGAGCACGGTGCGTCTGGTGATTTTCATACTTCTCCTCCGGAATGCCTGACCGCGGCGGTCGTGGTCATGGCGAATCTGGGTATAGTGTATCAAGTGGCGAATGGCGGCCTCGTGGCCGGAAAGACACCCGGGAATCCCGCGGCCCGGATTCTCGCGATCGGCGAAATCCTGTGGGATGTCTTCGACGATTCCACCAGGCTGGGCGGCGCGTCCCTCAACTTCACGGCCCACGCCAGCCGCCTGGGACACGAAGCCGTCCTTGTGAGCGCGGTGGGAAACGACGCGCTGGGAGCACGCGCGCTCGCGGCCATCGAGGCGCTCGGTTTGAGCGCCCGGCTGATCGGAACCACCAGCCGTTTCCCCACGGGCGCGGCCTCCGTCGAGCTCGGGCCGGGCGGGCAGCCGGCGTTCCGCATCCATCGGCCCGCCGCTTACGATGCCGTGGAACTTTCCGCGCCGCGGTTCGAGTGGATCGCCCGATGGGAGCCGGAATGGCTGTACTACGGAACGCTCCTGTTTACCGCCAGGCCGGCGCGCGAGACGCTCCGGCGGCTGATCGAAGCGTTGCCCCGGGCCCGTAGATTCTATGACGTCAATCTGCGGCCGGAGTCTTATTCCTCCGAGTTGGTGGCGGAGCTGCTGAGCCTGGCCAACGTCGTCAAGCTGAATGAGACGGAAATGGATGCGGTTGCGGAGATCGCGAATCTGCCGCGTTCCAGCATCGCCGGTTTCTGCCAGGCAGGCGCCGCGCGTTATGGATGGGACACGGCCTGCGTGACGCTGGGCGCGCGCGGGTGCGCCATCTGGAGCGGGGGCGAGTACGTGGAAGCGCCGGGATATCCCGTGGAGGTCGCCGATACGGTGGGAGCGGGCGACGGGTTCGCCGCGGCGTTGCTGCACGGATTGGCGCGCCGGGATAAGCTATCGGAGATTGCGAGGTTTGCGAACCGCGTGGGCGCCATCGTCGCCAGCCGCCCCGGCGCGATTCCGGATTGGAATCCGCGAGAAGCTACATCGGCGAATCCATGAGCGCTACTCGAAACCAACTTCCCCCCGCGCGCCACGTGAGCTTTTATCTGTTGCGCGGCGCCCTGGTGGCCGCCTTGGGCGGCCTGTTGTTCGGGTTCGATACGGCCGTGATCGCCGGGACTACGCGCGCTCTCACCGCGGTGTACTCGCTTTCGCCCACGTTGCTGGGCGTCACCGTTGCCAGCGCGCTGTGGGGCACGGTCCTGGGCGCGCTGTTCGCCGGAGCGCCTGGCGATCGCTTTGGCCGGAGCGGCTGCCTGCGCGGCCTGGGAGTGCTCTACATCGTGTCGGCCTGCGGGTGCGCGCTCGCCCCGAACTGGCCCGCGCTGGTTTGCTTCCGCGTAATCGGCGGGCTTGCCATCGGCGGCTCTTCGGTGATCGGGCCCATGTATATCGCCGAGATCTCGCCCGCCGCCAAGCGCGGCCGCTTGGTGGGCCTGTTCCAGTTCCATATCGTGCTCGGCATCCTGCTCGCCTACCTCTCTAATTATCTGGTGGCGCAAGCCGGCTTCGGCGCGGACGAGTGGCGTTGGAAGTTCGGCGTGGCGGCCGTGCCCGCTGCGGCGTTCTTCTTCGCCCTGTTCGGCATTCCGGAAAGCCCCCGCTGGCTGGTGAAAGCGGGGCGGCGCGAAGAGGCGCGCAACGTTCTGGCGCGCCTGGGCGAGCCGGATGTGGATCGCGAGCTGCGGGAGATCGAGGATACGCTAGCCGCCGCGAGCGGCCGCGGCGGCGCGCCCTTGTTCCAGCGGCGTTTCCGCAAGCCGGTTTTCCTGGCTATTTCCATCGGGATGTTCAACCAGCTCGCCGGCATCAACGCCATCCTGTATTACCTGAACGACATTTTCGAGCGCGCCGGCTTCAGCCGGGTGTCGAGCGATATGCAGGCCGTCGCCATCGGCCTCACCAACCTGATCTTCACCGTGATCGCGATGAGCGTCATCGACCGGCTGGGGCGCAAGAAACTGCTGCTGACCGGGGCGGTGGGGACGGGCCTTTGCCTGGCGGGCGTAGCGGCCATTTTCGCCATGGGCCGGCGCAAGGAATACCTGCTCTGGCTGCTGGCGGCCTACATTGCGTTCTTCGCGTTCTCGCAGGGCGCGGTGATCTGGGTCTATCTCAGCGAGGTCTTTCCCAATCTGGTGCGCGCCAAAGGCCAGAGCCTCGGGAGCTTCACGCACTGGATCATGAATGCGGGGATTTCAGCGCTCTTCCCGGTGATGGCGAAGTCTTCCGGCGCCGCCCCCTTCGTCTTCTTCGCTTGCATGATGGTGGTTCAGTTTGTCGTGGTCCTGACGATGTATCCGGAAACCAAGGGCGTCAGCCTCGAAGAGATGGAGCATCGCCTGAGCTGAGAGGCCTCCCGGATCTGGAGCCCGCGGCTTCCGCTACATCTCCTTTAGCTTCAGGTTCCGGAACTCGATGAGGTAGCCTTCCGCCTCCAAGCCGATATAGCCCTTCAGCATGGTGAGATCTTTTTTCTCGGAGATGACGGCGCCGTTGACCCACACCGGGATGGCCTGCCGCCGATAAACGCCGATCAACGCGGATTGAAAACAAATTGCTTATCCGCGTTGATCGGCGTTCATCGGCGGCTCAGTCTTCTCTTTCAAGACTTGTTCAGCAGCCTCTTGGCCTTGCCCGGAAACCGCCGCGAGGCTTCAAACGGCGGGTCACCGCTCCGTTCAACGGGGCAGCCGATCGATCTTGGCCGCAAGAATAAAGTCGCTCTCCGTCAATCCGTCGATCTTATGGGTCCAGGTCATGACCTCCACCCTGCCCCATGCAAGGTACAGGTCGGGATGATGGCCTTCCTCTTCGGCCACCGCGCCCACGCGGTTGACAAACTCCAGCGCGGCCCGGAAATCGGGGAAGTGAAAGACGCGAGCCAAATGATGCTCTCCCACCACTTCCCAGTCTGCGACCTGCGATTCCAGCTTCTTCAGTTCCTCGCCTTGAAGGGGTGGAACGCCGCCCCGGCACGGAACGCAATGCCGATCCGCCAACGCCATATCAATTCCCTCCTCTGCGGGCGGAAGCCGCGCAGGCCCCGCACACGCCATGGAACACGATCTCATAGCCGCGCGCGGCTCCGCCCGCCGGAGCCACCTCCCGCGCCAGTCCCGGCCGCGCCAGCGATCTCAAGTTGTTGTATACCGTGGCCCGCGGGGACCGCGGATCGGCCCGATTGATGGCGCGGAAAATCTCCTCGGCGGTGGCGTGGGACGGCTTGCGGGAAAGGTACTCCAAAACGGCGCGCCGTCGCGCCGTGGGACGCAAGTCCGCGGCCCGGAACGCCTCGGTCGGGGACGCGCGCGAGGAAGCCGGCATGTTTAATATAGAATAATTCTAAAATTTAGATTTCGTCAACACGACGAAAATCGCAGCGCCGCCAGGGCCGCGCGGCAGGCTCTCGCGATCTCAGCCGCGCCGGGCGTGTCGGCGTGCACGCAAATGGTATCGGCCCCGCCCGCGCGCGCCAGGCGAACGGCCTGCGCGGCAGCCTCCCGGGGATCGGTGAGGAGCGCATCGGGGAATTGGCGCGGGCGCAAGGAGCCGTCCGGTTCATACCGCCGGTCGGCGAAGGCTTCGGCCGCCGCGCGCAACCCCATCCCGCGCCAGAGCTCCAGAGCCGCGGAACCAGCCAGTCCAAACAGCGTGGCGCCGGGTTTCCACTGCGCCGCGGCGCGTCCGATGGCGGCGGCCGTCGCGTTGTCGCGCGCCGCCAGGTTGTACAGCGCGCCGTGCGGCTTCACGTACGCGATCGCGCCTCCCAGGCGCCGTACGATTCTCTCCAGCCGGCCGATCTGCTCCCCGATGGCGCGCTCGATTTCCGCGGGGTGTAGCGGCATGGCAACGCGCCCGAAATGGGCGCGGTCCGGATAGCCCGGATGCGCGCCGATGCGCACCCCCCGGGCCAGGGCCAGCCGCGCCGTGCGCTCCATGGTCCCGTCGTCCCCCGCGTGGCCGCCGCAAGCGATGCTGGCCGACGTGATGGATTCCATGAGCGCGGCCGCGAGCGCCGCGCCTTCCATCTCGCCCAGGTCGCAATTGAGGTCGATCGTCATTGCCCCCGCGGTTCTACACCAGAGAGTACAGCCACTCCTCCTGTTCGCGCAGCAAGGTCGGAGCGCGCTCCAGCGCGACGCGCTCAAAACGGACCTCGTCGCGCGGCCGCAACTGTCCCAGGCGCCAGAAATCGGCCGAGACCACGTTGGCGGGCTTGGGATAGCCGCCGGTAGTCTGGTGCTCCACGAACAGGATCAAGGGCTGTCCGTCCGGCGTGACTTGAACCGCCCCCAGCGCCACACCCTCGGTCACCATGCGTCCCGCGGGACTCGGAATCGCCGGCCCGCGCAGGCGCAGCCCCATCCGGTTCGATTCCTCGGTCACCTGGTACGCGGCTTCGTATATCTCATCGCCGAACCAATCCGCCTGCGGGCCGGGGGTTGCGCGCAACGCGGGGCCGCGCGGGGATGGCGGCCGGACGGCGGCGCCCCTGCGCGGCGCGCGGATGGCGGCGTCCCCGATAGGCAGGATGTCGCCAGCGCGCAACGCGCGTCCGCCCAATCCCGTCAGGAGGTGCGTGGAAGCGCTGCCCAGCGTTTTCTCGACGCCCAGGCCGCCGCGCACCGCCAGGCAGCCGCGCGCTCCTCCCCGGGCGGCCCCGCAGCGCACCACCTGGCCCGCCTTGACCTCCACCGCGCTCCACGTGGGCAGGCCCGCGCCGAAATCGGAACCGGTGAGCGCCATCACGGCGCCCGCCTCGAATTCGAATTCTCCGCCCACCAGCGTCATTTCCAGCGCGGGCGCGTTCTCGGCGTTGCCCACCAGCAGGTTGCCCGCCCGCAGCGCCAGCGCGTCGGCCGCCCCGCTAGCGGAGACGCCCAGGTGAGCGTAGCCGAAGCGCCCGAGATCCTGAACCGTGGTCTGAAATCCAGCCGAGACCACGCGGATACGGTTCAAAAGCGCGCCTCCGGTATGGGAACGAAGCGCACGCGGTCGCCCATCGCGAGCAGGGCCGGCGGCGACGATTGGGGATCGAAGAGCCGCGCGGGAGTGCGTCCGATAATCCTCCAGCCCCCTGGCGATTCCACCGGGTAGATGCCGGTCTGGCTCCCCCCGATGGCTACGCTCCCCGCCGGCGCCCTGGTTCGCGGCGTCTCCAGGCGCGGAGTGGCCAGCTCGGGAGGCAGCCCTCCGAGGTAAGGAAACCCCGGCGAAAACCCGAGGAAGTACACCAGGTACTCGGCCGACGCGTGCAGTTCCACCACCCGCTCCGGAGCCAGGCCGGCATGCCGGGCTACATCCTCGAGATCGGGTCCGAGATCCCCTCCGTAACAAACCGGGATCGTCACCGTGCGCGGGGCGCCCCCTAGGCCCGGGGCGCCCGCCTGCTCCATCGCCCTCCAGCGCTCGCGGATGAGCGCTTCCATCTCGCCGTGGCGATGCCGCCTGGGATCGAAATCCACCAGCACGGAGACATACGCCGGGTGCAGATTGAGGATGCCGCGCGCGCCGTGGAGGCAACGGGTGAGGCGCGCGACGCTTTCGTGCGCCTCGGCGGAGATCTCTTCCCCGAAGGAAACCAGCAGCGAGCGGTCGCTCGCCGGCCGAATGGTCGCCATCCAAGCCCTACGCGGCGGCGCCGGATGAATCCCCTGGCAACAATCCGTCCAGCTTGGCCTTCAGATCCGCGACGGTGAACGGCTTGGGGAGCAGGGCGTGCCCCTCTTCGACCACGTACCTCTGCACCATGTGGGTGTTGTCGTAGCCGGAAATGAATAGCACCCTCAGGCCCGGCTGCAACGCGGCCAGTTTATCCGCCAGCATGGGACCGCTCATCCCTGGCGAGACAACGTCGGTAATGAGCAATGCGACCGGCCCGTGATTCCGGTACAGGGTCAAGGCGTGCTCGCCGCTATCCGCGGTGATGGCCGCATAGCCTAATGTCCCAACCATGGCCGCGACGAGTTTGCGGACATCCGCCTCGTCGTCAACCACCAACACGGTATTCGTTCCCGCAGAGGACATGGCTACCTGATTTTACCCGCGAACCATACCGCCAGCAAGCCCAAAAAGCCCGCCAGGACGCGTGGGTTGTCCGTTTTGATCCAAATGGTACTGGTTCTAACAACCGGCCGCGCGTCACAATCTATCTATGGGTCTCATCGACCAGATGCGGGAGGACTGGAACCGGCGCGCCCGCCAGGACGCATACTACTACGCGGCCTTCGGCCGGCAAAACCAGGACGACCGGGAGTTCTTCGCCAGCGCCGCCGACGTGGTCCCGACGCTGGAACGGGAACTGGTGCGGCTGCCAGAACCTCCAGGCGCGGCGCGCCGGGCGCTCGAGATCGGCTGCGGCCCCGGGCGATTGATGTTGCCCATGAGCCGCTATTTCATCGAGATCCACGGCGTCGATATCTCCGAGGAAATGGCCGCCGTGGCGCGCCAGCGTCTCCGCGAGATTCCCCATGCGCACGTACACGTCACTTCCGGCGACGGCCTGGAAGCCTTTGCGGATGGCTTCTTCGATTTCGTTTACTCCTACATCGTCTTCCAGCACATTCCCGATCCGGATATCGTGCTGCGGTACCTCGGCGAGGCGCGCCGCGTACTCAAGAACGGCGGAATCCTGTGCTGCCAATTGCGCGGCGCGCCGCCGCTTCCCTCCGAGATGAGGCGCGAAGCGCCGACCTGGACCGGCTGCTTCTTCACCGGGGAGCAAATGGTCCGGTTCGCCCGTGAGAACAACTTCCACTTGGTGGCTCTTTCCGGGCTGGAAACGCAGTACATGTGGACCACCTGGCTCAAGCCGGCCCCGGCCGGCGCCGTGGAAAGCGCCTCCAGGCCGGATCTCTCGCGCGTCACGCTCAAAGCCGTGACGGCCGCCAGCGGCGGCGAAGCCCGCGCGCCGGCCCGCGGCCCGGACGCCGCGGTCAGCCTGTGGATCGATGGCCTCCCCTCCCGCGGCCACCTGGGAAACCTGGAGGCGGCGTTTCACCATACGCGCGCCCGCGGGTGCTACATTTCGCCGATCACCGAATCGGGTGGCTGCCAACTGAACGTCCGGCTGCCGGAGGGCCTTTCACCCGGTCTGACGCCGGTCGCTCTCTACTTCGAGGGTCGCGCGCTGGGCGAGCCGAAAACCATCGAGATCGCGCCTCCGCCTCCGCGCGCTCCCCGCATCGTCTCGGTATCGGACGGTCTCAACATCGCATCGAAGTACCGCATCGAGATGGGCGGGGTCAAGGTGACCGTGGAGGACGTCGAGCGCCCGGAGGACGTCTTGTTCACCGTGGACGGACGGCCGGCGGAGTACCTGCAATTCGAGCGCAAGGACCCCATCACGTCGACATTCGAGTTCGCCTTCCACCTTTCGCGCCACACGCGGCTGGGAACGCGGACGCTGGCCGTACGCGCGTCAGGGCTGGATCTGACGCCGGTTTCCATCGAGATCGCCGGGCTTCGGGAGCGTCATGCGGCGCCAAAAAGCGGCGCCCGCCAAACCCAAAACGGCTAGCATGGCGGCGAGGCTGAGCAGACAGGTGACGCGCCACTCCCGCCCGCCATCGAAGGACAGCGCGATCTGGCAAGGGCCTTGGCACGCCGGCTTCACCGTCAGAAACCCCAGCCCGTCCTTGGATATCTCCTGCTCGGCGCCTCCGGCCCACGCGCGCCAGCCGGGGGTATAGGTCACTTGCACGGAGACCACCTGGCCCGGAGCGATGGGGGCGTCGATTACGGCGCTGTGGCGGGAGGTCCAGCGCCATGCCGCCTCGGGGTAGGCGGGCGATTCCAGCGCCGCGTCATAGCGTTCCAGCTCGGCCGTATCCAGTCCGTTCACGGGCGGGTCGCGTACCAAGTCCCCCGGCGCCATCACGTGCGCCAGCGAACCGGAGCGCGCCGGTACGCCGTAAATCGTATCGTCGCCCTCCCGCCACAGCGCGGGCAGCAGGCCCTCGAACTTGTTGGGATTGGCGAAGGGCTTATAGGTTTCTTCGCTGTGCGGCCCCGGAACGCTGACGGCGCGCGCGCCCAGCGCTCTGAGCCACAGCGCGGCGATTTCCCCGTCGCGCGCGCCCGCGTTCATGCCGCTGTAAATCGTAAAGGTGGCGATGCGCAGCATGAAGTTGGGCAGCATGGGGTCCTGCCCGCCGTGCAGTTGCGGCAGATCCGAGAAATCGTCGGCGTAGAACGAATAGGACCCGCCGACCATCACCCGCTCGCCGTGCAGGTGACCGTCCAGCCAGCGCGTCACCCGGTACATCGCCGTCTGCGTCGCGTCGCCGGCCCAGATATGGCCGCGCCCGTAGCGGATCGCGTGGCGGCCCTGTACGGCCAGCGCCACCGCCAGCGCGAGCGTCACCCAGGTCAGAGTCCGCGGCGAAAGGCGCTCGCAAACCTGCGCGCCGCCGAACGCCGCCAACAGGCAGAGCGACATGTCCATGGCGATCTGGTAGCGGTGCGGCTGCGGAACGACGTAGATGTGCGCCATCACTCCGAGCGCCACAATGCCGGTCATGAGCCACGCGAACAGCAGGAAGAATCTCAGGTGTGCGCGCCACCTGAGCGTCGCTATCCATGCCGCCGCGAAGCCGCCGGCCAGGATCGCCACGCCCGCCAGGGACCGGATGGTAAATCGATAATCGCCGTCCACGGTGGGCGAGTTCATGCGGATGGCCGCGATCACCGAAGGCGGCAAGGCCGGCGAAATCCAGCAATAGGTCAGCGCGGCGATCGCCGCCATCGCGAAAAGGTTGCGCCGGAAGCGTTTCGCGGGCGCCGTGGCCAGCAGGGCGGCCGCGGCGCCCGCCAGGATGACCGCGCCGAAGGCGTTGGAGAGAATCGTGGCCCCCATGAAAATGCCCGCCCATACGGAATGCCGCAGCTTGCCGCGTTCCATCGCCAGGTACAGGAACAGAATGGCCAAGGGCAGGAAGGCCAGCATGGCGATATGCGGGCCTTCCCCGTAAAACGCGATGATCTGCAGGCGCCGCAGATTCCATAAACCGCCCAGATCCACGCGGAACGCGGGAATCAGGGCGCACGGCGAAAACACCGAGTACACGGCCGCCGCCAGAAAACTCGCGCCGGGCTTGCGCGTCATCACCCACGCCATCGCGTACAGGAACACCGGCCCCAGGCAGAAGAACGCCGCCGCGACTTGGTGGAACGCCAGAGCCGGCGAATGCCCCGTGGCACGGCTCAACAGTCCCGCCGCCACGTTCGATAGCGGCAGATACGTGTTCTGGAACGGCAAGCCGCAGCTCCACTCGGGCCACCACTTCAGGTCGCCCAGGTGGACGGCCACCCCGCGCGCAATGGCGATGAACTGCCCTTCGTTGGACCCGAAATTGGCCGAGTATTCGAGGCGGAAGAGCCGCCCGGCGATCGCCAAGTTCAGCGCCAGGATGGCCAGCGGCACGAGCCACAACGCCGTCGCGCGCCGGAGCCGCGCGGAGAGCCAGAGCGAGGGGACGTTCATGCGCGCTCCCTCATACGAAAAACGCGCGCCAGGCCGTGACGGCCAGCGCGTGCGTCACCATCCCGGCCCGAATGCCTCCCGCCTGGTTGCGCGCGCGCCCGCAGAACCATCCGAGGGTCCCGGCCACCAGGACCCAGCGCCAGTTCGGAAACGTGCGGAAAGAAAGATGAGCCAGGCCGAACAGCAGCGAAGTTAGCAGCAGGCCCGCCGCGCGGCTTCGCGTCCAGTGCTCGATCATGGGCTGGAGCACCCCCCGAAACAGGAACTCCTCGAACAGCGCGACCACCCACAGCATGCCGAGAAACGTTCCGGCGATCAGCCATGGCGACGCGGGCGCCGAGAAGCGCGCCGCCTTGACGATCAATGCCAGCGGCAGACCCACCGGCGCGAAGTACACGAAGTGCAGCGCGCCAATGCGCCATTCCCGCCGCGTCGGCAGAAAGCCGTAACCGGTTTCGGGCGCGCGGCGAGCCAGCATCAGGGCCAGCGGCGCCATTTGAAATACGGCGATCTTGCCCAGGATGGAAAGGTCCACGCCGCGATACGGCTGGGGATAAATGCCGTCGAAATATTTTTCGAGCAGGATGGCCGCGACCAGGGCCAGAAAACCCACATCCGTCGCCACGCCCGCGGGGAGCGCGAAGAACCAGAGTCCCAGGGCCAGCGCGACGGCGACCAACTTGGCCAGGGCGATCCAGTGAAACACGCCCGCGCCGCAGGCGGCCAGGTAGGGAAGCGCGATGGACGCCGTCAGGAAGAATGGCAGGCGCGGCCCGGCGACGCGTTCTCGCACGGAGGGAAAGGCTGCAACCAGATAGAAAGGGTACGCCACGAGGAAGGCCGCCAGCGCCGGCGCGGCCACCCACCCTGGGACGCCTCGAACGCGCGCATAGGAGATGCCCACCACGCACAGCGCCGCCCAGCCAATCCACAGAGTCCCGCGATAGCCGCGGAGCCATTGGGCCATTGGGCCTCATTCTAGCCCATTTTTCGCGCCTGGGACCTGCGCACGGCGCCAGGCAAGGATGAAACTGGAGTGGGAGAGAGTCGGCCTGCCGCGATGGGCTAACCCCGTTCGGGAAAGAAGCGGCGCACCACTGGGTACAGCAAAACCTTCAAGAGATTGACCATCGTTCCGGCCGTCACACGCCAGTCGCGCCAATCGAAATCGAAAAACACGGGAGATTTGTAAGACTGGATCATGCCGGCCCAGGTGGTCAAACCGGCTGCGAGGTAGTCGCGGAAACACTTGACATCGCGGCTCAGGACGATGTGGTGGAAGCGCCGCCCGTTCCATTCCATGGGCTCGACTGGCTCGCCGATCAGGTCCAGATAATGCAGCCATCCCAGATCGACGCCGCCATAGAACGCCGCATCCGAGGTGACGCTATATCGAGGGTTCGCTTCTATCAACTTGACTAGCCCGTCCCGGCTGTCCCGTTTCAGCTCGAGTTCGCAGAGCCCTTCGTAGGCGATACTGCGGAGAAAACCGTCGCAGAGCCTATCCGTCTCCGGATCGCCGATGGGTTCGACGACGCTCGCGGAACCGAAATAGATGGGATCCGTTCTCAGTTCACGAGTGATGCAGGAACCCAGCCGCCTTCCGCCCCGCCCATAGCACGACAGGTAAACCAGCTTGGCTTCGTCCGGCCCCTCGATGACTTCCTGAACCATCACTGCCGGCGTGACCGGCTCGGCTAAGCGGTATTTCACCGCCAATTCCTCGGGGGAGTTTGCGAGGGCGATCTTCTTGTCCAGCAATGGGTGGCCTTTGGGATGCCGCTCCCAATCCCGGCAACTCAAGGGCTTTAGGAGACATGGGAACCGCGCCTCTCCGCCGAACTGGCGCACCTCCTCGATGGATTGAACGAGCGCCGTTCTCGGCACGGGCAAGCCGTTCTTGTCCGCGATCTCATATTGCCGTCTCTTCGTTGCCAGGAGCGCCTGCGTCGCGGCGGAAGCGGCCAGAAAGATGTAGTGCGGCTCGAGCGCGGCGGAATGGTCGTCGATGGCTGTCACGAACTGGTCCGCGCTGGAAATCAACACGGGCCTACGGCCGATCCTTCCCGCCAGATCGATCATGAACCGTTCCCAGGCCGCGGGCTCGATGTCGGGATTGGGACAAAGATAGGCCTTCCCGTAAACTGTTCGGAAGCCCGGCTGGGCGGGATTGTGGTCGATGCAGCAGGCGTCGACGCCCCGGCGTACCAGGTTTCGCATCAAGACGACGCCGGTTTGGTAGGCTCCAGCGACAACTACCGGCGGCCGGCCAAAACGAGCATTCCGAGGCATGTCTCAACCTATCAGAACACATTGTTGCCAAGCTGGGAAGCCAGCCGTGGCGGGATTGTTGCGCTGGAACCGTTCGCTCTGAGCGCGCCAAACGCTCCAAAAACAGGCGGCGGAACCGCTTCCGGCGGCGCTAGGCTTTGCTATGTCTTGACTGTATGGAACTCCCATCCCTTACGGAAGGTGGGCTTGAGGAGCTTATTCGCCTCGCTGTTATTGGTGATGCGCATCTTCTCCGGATCGTATTCGATCTTGCCCTCGTAACGCAGCGCGATGACGCCCAGCAGCATCCATTCCACGAATGGCGCCGCAACGTCGAAGTTCGAGCAGGCGGGGTCGCCGCCCTTCGAGGCGCGGATGAAATCGCGCATGTGGCCCGGAGAACGCGTCAGCAGCGGGGGCGGCATCCGGTAGTCCTTCATTTTTTCGACAGGGATCAGGCGCGTCATCTCGCCGTAGGTGTCGCTGGTCAGCATCCCCTTGTCGCCGATAAACAGGCTGCCGTCGGGAACCGGCATCCGCAGCGGCTCCGTGGCGGCCTTCAGCGCTTCGAACTGGTTCCAGTCGAAAACACGGCCGGGGGAGCGGAACTCATCGGTCGTCGGACCCGCGGGGCCTCTTCCCATTCGGCCGCCGCCTGGCGCCGCGGCCGGCGCGGCCGCTCCCCGGCCGCCCCTTCCCGCGCTTGGCAGGCTGGGCGGATCGCCGATCCACTCGCCCTCCGGAACGCCCGCGATCTTGGGACTCTGTTTCAGGCCGTCGTACCAAAATATTTTGAGGGCCGGCATGTCGCCGTAAGGCGCGAAATCGTACCGGATCACCGACCCCTTCGGGAACATGAAAGGGCTCACGCCTTCCTTCTTGAGGCACTCGACGCTCACGATTTTCCGCTGCGAAAGATGCAGCGCCATGTTCGGCGCGCCCAAGATATGGCACGCCATATCTCCCAGGGCTCCGCAGCCGAAGTCGTAGAACCCCCGCCAGTTCATTGGCTGGTAGAAGAAGCCGCCGTTGCGGTCGGGCTCGGTCTTGCCGTCGGCCGTAAAGGGCCGCGTATCGGCGATGCCCAGCCACAGATCCCAGTCCAGCGTGGACGGAATCGGATCCGGTTTGGGAATCTCGGTGAGGCCCTGCGGCCAGCTCGGCCTGTCCGACCAGGCGTGCACCTCGGTGACATTGCCGATCGCGCCGCTCCAGATCATCTCGGCGCACTGCCGCGTGCCTTCGTTGGAGTAGCCCTGGTTGCCCATTTGCGTGGCGACCTTGTATTTCACGGCCCCTTCCCGCAACTGCCGCGCTTCCCAGATGGTGCGTACCAGCGGCTTCTGCACGTACACGTGCTTGCCGCGCTCCATGCACCACGTGGCCGCCGTCGCATGCATATGATCCGGAATCGCGACGATCACCGCATCGATGTTCTTGTCTTCCTTATCGAGCATCTGCCGGAAGTCCCTGTACTTCGATGGTTTTGGAAAACGGCTGAAGATGCTGGCGGCGCGGCGGTCGTCCACATCGGCGAGGGCCACGATATTTTCCGTTGGCGCCGCTTCCGAAATATTCGCAGCGGCCTGGCCGCCGGCGCCGATCGACGCAAAGTTCAGCTTCTCGCTGGGGGATTTGTACCCCGCGGATTTCAATGAGGGCGCGCTGCCGAATCCCGCTGCCGGAACAGCGCCCGCGAGCAGGCTGCCATAGAAGAAGTGGCGTCTTGTGAATGCCATTCGAAACTCCCGATCTGTAGTCCGCGGACTACGCCAGACAACTCTTTACGTACGCGAAGCACTTTTTGGCCTCGTCCACGATGTTCGAGGCCGTCAAGCCCGCATACTCCAACTCCAGGTTCGCCGGGAAGGGGTACTTCTCCTTTTTGAGCAGTTGCATCACGTCCCTGATGGGGGTGTCGCCAGTTCCCCAGACGGCCACGTTAGGGCCATGGTCCTTCTTGCGATCCTTGACGTGCAAATTGGTAATCTTATCGTGGTGCTGCTTGATGAACGCGACGGCGTCGTACCCGGCGGCCGTAAAGTGGCCGATATCGAGATTGATGCCGTTGTACTTACCATATGCCATCAGCGTGTCGTAGCTTTCGAGAGTGGCGGTCTGGTTGGGGTCGCTGGTCTGGTCGTGGCCGTGATAACCGACCATCATTTTGTGCTTGTCCGCCAGCGGCGCGATGCGCTTCGCCATGGTGAGGGTCGTGCTCGTGCTGATGGCCTTCACGCCGAGACCCTTGGCCATGCTGAACCCGTACTCGATGTCCTCGTCTTTCATGCTGTCCACCATGTTGTAGCAGAGCAGGGCGACGGCGACGCCGGCATCGTTGAATTTCTTGGCGACGGCCTTCCACGTACTGGCGTTCGCCGAGGCGCGCCATTGCGCGAGCTTCTCCATCGCGGCTTGCCTCTCGGCCTGTTGCTCGGGGGTCAGCGGACTACGGCCGCCGCGCCGCGCTCCCGATTCTCCCGGCGCGCCGCCGGCCGCTGCGCCGGAGGCCCCGCCGGGTCCCGCGCCGCGCGCCTGGACGCCGGTCCCGCCGCCCGCTCCCCCGCCGCGGCCGAACATCGACATCCGGGGCACGCCCGCCAATGCTTCGCAATGGTCCGACATCAGTTCGGCCTCGCCCAGCCCGATCGCGACATACGCTTTGATGATCGCTTCCGGATCGGGGCTGGCGATCCGATTGAAGCTGTAGGTGATAGCGCCAATCTGAACTCCTTCGAACTTGGAGTCGATCATCTTCGCGCCAAACGCCCGGCACAGCGGCACGGACGCCACAGCTACCCTTCCAAAATCTCGTCTTGTAAACTCCATACTGTTCCTTTCACTACAAACTTCTGCCCTGCCGCGGCCGATTCAAGATCCTATCGCGGAATGAACCGTACGGCATATCCCCCGCCCGGTGCCAACCGGGGCTTCAGGCGCATCGAGCTGTCGACCGCCTGGGTCGTGATGGTGACGTTCTTGGGGTGGATCGCGGCGTCCGCGGCGTCCGCATAAATGCGCGCCGTGAATTTCCCGGCGCCCAGGAACGCAAGAGGTATGTCAATCTGGCGAGACTCCCAGTTCGTCATGCCGCCCAGAAACCAATCGCGGCCATGGCGGCGGGCGATCACGACGTATTCGCCCGGTTCGCC
>JBEKHV010000091.1:0-15447 GCA_050012095.1 Bryobacteraceae bacterium
TGCATGCCTGAGGCAAGAGCCTTCAGGAGAGCCGGACGCGGGAAATCCGCACCTCCGGTTCGACGAGGGGAGAGTGGGTCGCGGCTCGGCCGTCGCCCTCTCTCCTACTCTACCGGCTCGGAACCGAGCCGCGCGCGCCGGCAAGCGGTTGCCGAATAGCACCGAATCCGGCGGTCATGGCATTAGCGGCCCCCCGCGGCCCCGACGCCGTGCAGGGAGTCGCTCTTACTCCACTTCGGCCAGTTGAACCCGTAGAAGGCCACGAACACGAAGCAGAACATGGGCACGATGAAGCCACGAGACATGTCGTACTTGTCGGCCACGTAACCCATTAGCTTGGGCAAAACCGCGCCGCCCATGATGGCCATCACGATGAACGCCGACGCCTTCTTGGCCCGGGTGCCCAGCCCGAAGATTCCCAGCGCGAAGATAGTCGGGAACATGATCGACATGAAGAAATAGCTCAGGAACACGCACGCCACCGAGAGCCACCCCAACTTGCAGAAAACCAGCAGCGTAATCGCCACGTTGAGCGCGCCGTAAAGCCCCAGGGTCTTGTGGGCCGAGAACCTCCGCAGCAAACCGGCCCCCGTGATGCGGCCCAGCAGGAAACATCCGAAAGCCGCGGACGCGAGGTTCGCCGCGCCTTTATCGCTCAACGAGACCACGCCGGCCGGACTCGTTTCGAACCACGCGCGCAGCCAGCTCACCGAGGCCCAGTGCGCCGGAATCGGCGGAACTTCAGCCGTCATGTAGTTGATGAAGAAGCTGAATATCCCGGCCTGAGCGGCCACGTAGAGGAACTGCGCCGCCACCGCCAGCGTGAAGTGCGGGTGCGACCAGATCGAATGGGAAACTCCGGGCGCGGAATCGTCCAGATGAAACTCATCCTTCATCTTGATATCGGGAACCTTGGCGAAAAAGAAAACCGTGGCGATCGCGATGGCGACGATGGCCACCGTCACGTAGGGAATGTAGAGCGTTTCGCTGCCGGTATTGCGGCCCAAGGCGTCCTTCGAATAGAAAAATACGCCGCCGATGGGCGGCCCAAAAAGCCAGCCGGCGCCGTTGCAGGACTGCGCCAGATTGATGCGCGTGGCCGCGTAGCGCTTGTCCCCCAGCACGGTGGTATAGGGATTGGCAATGGTCTCCAGGAACGTAAGCCCCGTGGCAATGGCGCACACGCCCGCCAAAAAGGCCACAAACCCCATGGTGGGCGACACGCTTCCCGCATGCACCAGGGAATTGATATGGGTGGCCGGAAGAAACCAGAATCCGCCCGCCGCCACGATCAGCAGACCGAGGATGATTCCGCGCTTGTACCCCAGCTTGCTCGCCAGCCACCCCGCGGGAACGGCCATCAGGAAGTAGCCCAGATAATGCGCGAACTGCACCCAAGCGGATTGCGCCTTGCTCAGGCCGAGCTCCTCCTGGAAGTGCTTGTCCATCACGTCGATCATTCCGTTGCACACCGCCCACAGGAAGAACAGCGTGCTCACCAGAATGAAAGTAAACATCAGGTTTTGCCCGTCATCGGTAGTGAAGAGGCCCTGCTTGGTTGCGCTCATAGTATGTTCAGACGATTCTAACAGGGGACGGCCCGCGGCCGAGATGCGGCCGGGAGCCGTGCCGGGATTCGCCCATTCCGTGTTGGGTCCTCGCCCGAGTCGTGGCCTTCACTTTTTGGCGGATACCGTCCTCGGTCCGGGTGAGGCGCTGGCGCGCCGGCGCGGCCCGACCGTGCTCATATCAATCTGCTTGAAGCCCAGCTTCAGCGCGGGAGATCCGGGCCGCAGGTTGAAGTTAAAGTTCGCCGGATCCACAAATAGCGGGTCCGCGACGATCGACCCGGCGTCTTGACCGGCGGCCTTCCATTCGTCGAACGTCCTGTCCCCGAACAGGATCTCTCCCCCGCGCGAGTCCCAGTATAAATTGCGACTCATGCGGAAGCGTCCATCCGCCCAATTGTCGCCCAGAAGCCGGCCGTGGTCGAAATATACAATGTTATTTTCAAACGTGAACGCCATGGTTTGCTCAATGCGCGTTCGCATCAGCTCGTATTTCCCGCCAAAGGCGAAGATGTTGTTCCGGACGATGTTGTCGCGCCCATAGTGTTGGTGGAAGTTGCTATCCGAGCATCGGTAGACGATGTTGTTCTCAATGAGCATCTCGCTCGACCCCTCGTCCGGGTAGATGCCCCAACCGCCGTAAGTGAACCCACTCACGTCGTGGATCAGATTGTTCCGGATCGTGGTTCCCGGCTGCATCCCCAGCGTGTAGATAGCGCCCAGGTCGCTAGTCATTTCCTTGCCCAGGTCGTGAAGGTCATTGTAGTCGATGTGGTTGCCCTTGGACTGATTCGCACCGTAACCCCACGTCCATCCCACCGCGATGGCATTCTGGTAGAGATCGTGAATATGGTTGTGAGAGATGGTGTTGTTGCCGGATTGGCCCACCCATACGCCCGGCGCGGTCGTGTAAACCGCGCCGAGGTCGTGGATATGATTATCGGTGACCACATTTCCCATCGATTGTTCCGCTTCGTTCTGGCGCTGCACCGTATCGCCGATTTTCACGCCGCCGCCGCCCATGTCGAAGATTTCGTTGCCGACAACCCGGTCGCGCTGGGAGCCTCTGCCGAACCAAATCGCGAAGTCTCCGTGATGCGTGAATACGCAATCCTCAATGGAGCAGTCTTCGGCGCCCACGCCTTCGAATACGGCGCCGATACCGACCGCATTTTGTGAGTCGCGATAGCCGTTCGGACCCAGATTCCAGTCCGTGTGGCAGAAACGCAGGCCCCGGAAGGTCACATTCCGGATGAACTTGCCCTGCTCGGGCTGTCCCTCCAGACGGACCAGTTGGTACAACACGGGAGCGACGATTTCCTCCTGGGAGGGGTTCTCGCCGGTCACGGGAAAATAGGAGAGAATACCGGTCTTGCGGTCGAGATACCATTCATTCCCCTCATCCAGAAGGTCCAGTGCGTTCTCGATGAAGTACCGTGAATCCCTTTCCACGAGGGGGGACCGGCCGGCGCCAAAAGTGACCATGTGAGTCTGTTCATCCACGCCGCCGATCGGCACGCGGATCTGCTGCCATTGCGACAAGCCCACCAGTTCTACGTCGCCGAGGCCGGCCCATTCCTCGCGGATGTCACTCCCTCGGAACTTCACTCCAGGCAGGCCGCCGCGGCCCGCAGGGGCGCCGTCCGTCCGGTAGAAGCCGTAATTGGGCGTGCGAGCCCGCGTCGCACGCGCGCCATTGGCGAAAAGCTGCCGAAAGTACCAGCGACCCTCTTTGACGTCTGCAATCTCGGCCGTCCAGATGTTCTTGGCGCCTTTCTTCCAACCTTCGATCACGCGGCCTCCGCACAGCACGGGATGCTCGCCCGGATAAGCCGCATAGACGATCGGACGCGCCGGCGCGCCGGAATCCTCCGGGGTGAGCACGAAAGGCTGGGTCAGATGGTATTCGCCCTTCCGCAGCAGCACCGTGATGGGGCCGCCGGAGGCGTTCTTCTTCAACGTGCGAACGGCGTCGCGCGCGGCTTCCAAAGAGCGCAACGGGCCGTCGGAGCCCTGCGCATTCGGAGCGGGCAATCGCCCCGACCAACCGTCGCGGCCTTGCGTCGAGACGTACAGCGTTTGTGCGCCCAACATGGGCGCAAACACCGTGGCGGTCAGTGAGAGAAAACAAGAAAGGTAAAGTATTCGGATATTCATTGGACACCTCCATCGCGGCAGGTTGAAACCGCCGAACCTTCGTCATCCCTTGATCTGCTCCACAAGAGGGGCGACCTTCGTCGCACGCTGAATAGTGGCGAAGGGTACGCCCTTCTGGCCGGGATTCCCGTCCCGGCCACAAGGGGCGACATAGAACTCAGTGGCATTGGCGCCGGAGGCGGACCACCCCTTCAACGCCGCAGCTGCCGCCAAACCGCTGCTCGGGAACGAGCGGCGGTTCGTTACGCCGCCGCTCGTCTGGGAACCGCATGTTCGGTTTTGCCTCTTACCACGTCAGCCGTAAAGTGAGCTGAAGGTCGCGTGGCGAGTTGTTAGAGCTCTGAACGCTCAGGATGCCGTTGCTGCCCGGCGTGCTAAGGCCCGGGTTGTTCATAACCTGGAAGAAGTCGGCATTGAATCGCAGTTTGACCGACTCCGTCAGGTCAAAGTTCTTGAACAACGACGCAGAGAGACCGAACACCCATGGCGCGGGCACGTACTGATTCCGCCACGCGGGGAGGTTCGTGTTGATGGTGGTCCGTGTCACGGTACCGTTATTCAGCGGTAACCACACGGTTTGGGTTTCCCAGTATGTGGAAAGAACGGTATTGGAAGGAGCATTGGCCGGCAGAGCCGTCTGGCCATATTGAATTAACGGCAGGCTGGATGGAGTGTAACTCGCCGGTATCCCGCAAATGCCGGTGCACTGACCGGCCGCGTTCACTCTGTTGATGGTTGGCGGCGAAATGTATCCGTTCCAGTCAAGGTAACCCGGGACGCATGTGGAAACCCCGCTGGTGCAGTTCTGAATCGGGAATTGTTTGACTCCGTACATGATCGGCTGCGTCATCGGGCCAAAGTTGGTGGTCGGCAAAGACCAGTACCTGCTCTGGTAGGATCCCGTACCGGCGAGCTGCCAGCCGCCGATCACGCCGTTCAGCAGCCGCCCCGCATGGCTGGCCAGCAGTTCGCCCCGCCCGAAGGGAAGGTCCGCCACCCAGTTCCACGCCAGTTGGTGGTGGGGGACCGCCGAATCGCGAACATAATTGAGGAAACTGTCCATCGCGTTGAAATCGGTTGGAACCGCGCCTTTCAAATAAGTCGAAGCCGGCGTTATGGTCGGCCCACCCCCATTTCCCACCAGGGTTGCGTCTTCGAACGCGTTGGTCATCACGTAGTTAAACTGGAATCCGTACCCATGGGAGTACCGCCGCTGCACTTCGAGCCGGGCGCTGCTAGCGTTGGAAAAACCATTCTTGATGAGCTCGGTCATGGTGCCGTACGTTGTCCTGTCGTAGGCGTTCTGTCCCGTCGGAGCGTAGAGACCGGTGGCCTTTGGCTGACCGCCCGTGTTCGTGTACCAGACGTAATCGTTCGGGGCGGCGTTCCAATTGAACGCCTGCGCAAGGTGTGAACCGTGCGTGCCCACGTAGCTGGCGGTAACCACGATATCGGGGAGGACCTCGCGCCCTATAGAGAAGTTCCACTCCTGGGCGCGGCTGGGCGGTTGATGGGGGTTCAGGTATTCCATCCCACAACACCCCGGCGATATCGGCGAGAAAATGGGATTGGCGAGGACGTTCCGCGAATTGGTGCCTGGGGAAAGGACGCCGGCCTGGAACGCGGGAACCGACCGCAGCTCATAATTCGGCAGACCATCCGGGCCGGGTAGAATTCCGACTAGCGCCGCGTTGTTTACCGAGTACTGACGAGGGTAACCAAAGGGTATCCCGCTGCCTACGAGGTTGTCCCACGTGCGCAAGTCCGTCTGTGAGTCGTACAGGCCCCAGCCTCCGCGCAACATCAAAGGCTTCACGTTATCGCCGACACGGTATGCGAATCCCGCGCGCGGCGCGAAGATCCAGGGGTTGCCATAAAACAAGCCCGCCGGGAGGCCCGCTTGCTGCGGCGCCTCAAATTTTGCGCCGATGTTCTGCAACCCGTTCAGAACGGCGGGAGTAGTCATCCCGGCCTGGTACATATCCGAGGGCGACCGGCCGAGCACCATCGAGTCCGTATTCAAATCGAACGCACACAGGAAATTGCCGCCGATGCTATCCGCGGGCATGTTCTCGTAGCGCAGCCCGAAATTCAGGGTCAGCCTGGAAGTCGCTTTCCAATTGTCCTGAAAGTATCCGGCGTACGATTGACTGCGCATGTCATACGCGGGGCGCTTCGCCTGACTCTGGTAACCCGAGGCGGCGCCGAGAAAAAAGTCCGCCCCGGAAAAGCCGGTGCGCGTAACGGCGCTGTACGCCGCTCCGCTGGTCGGATCGAACAGCGCCGTGGATAGAGTATCGAAGTTGCTCGAGGACGTGGGCTGGTCGATCCACATGTTGAGGACTTCTTGGTGGACCCTTCCGCCAAACTGGAGCTGATGCCGGCCGTACATGCGCGTAAAATCCTCGTTAATCAAGAAAATATCCGTGGTGTTCTGGCGCGGTTCCTGCACCGTAAAGTTAAGGCCAAAACCGGTCATGCCATTAACCCCAAATGACGTCAAAGGGGAGTTATCCGGATTCGGCTCGTTCAGATAGTCGGCCTCGTTCGGGATGCCCGGAGCGGTAGGGAAGCCGAAGTACAACCACTCGTGCGAGAAAGAGACCTGCGTCGAGCTCAGGAACGTGGGCGAGAACGAATGGGTCCAGGACCCGACGGCGCTGAAGTCATGGGCGTGACTTATGCCAGCGTTGAAAATGTTGTCCGTTGACATCACGCCGCTGGCGGACAAGTAATAGTCCTGGTCGTACGAGACTCTGCCGAACACCTGGTCGCGATCGCTCAGACGGTGGTCGATGCGGCTCGTGCTCATGGCGTCCGAAGTGGGCGAGACGAGGAGGCCGAAGTAGTTGGTGCCAATGTTGGGGTTGGCGGTATTCGTCGGCAACGGCATGATGCTGTACAGATACTTGGCATTGGGACCTTCGCGGGCCGCCGGCAGGGTGTTGTTCGGAAACGGCGTGCGCGTCCACGTGGGGGCCGGTCCCGTACTCAAGGGATCGTAAAGGGTGGTCAGCCGGCCGAGGCTGTCGACCAACCCGCTATAGTCGCCGTTCTGCATGGCCAGGGTCGGCACCGTCGTACTCGTGGTCGAGGCGCTGACAATGCGCTTCAACTCATACGAGGTGAAGAAGAATGTTTTGTTCTTTCCGTTGTAGACCTTCGGAATCCACACCGGACCGCCCACCGATCCGCCGAATTCATTGCGGACATAGTGCGGGGCCTTGGTGAAGACATCCTGGCGGCGGCGGGCCACCCCGACCCCGCTGTTCCGGTTCGTCTCGAACAGACTTCCGTGGATGCTGTTGGTCCCGCTCTTGGTCGAGAGGATTACCGAGCCGGGACGGTCGAACTGGGCCGAGGAAAGGCTCGTCTCCACCCGCAACTCCGCGACGCTATCCACGCCGGGGAGCCGGTTGCCCCAATCCCCCGTGTCGCGGTTCTTTTTCACCGCGCCATCCTGGTACAACTCTACCCCGTCGCGCAATCCGGTGTCGATGGGGCTGGTTGCGCCGTCTTGTCCTCCGACCAAGCCGGGCGTGCTCATCAGCACCGTCTGCGCAATGTTGCGCCCATCCACCGGCAATTGCTCAATACGGGTGTGCTCCAGATCCCGGGAGAGGGTCGCATCCGACGTCGAAACCAAGGGAGTCACCTCCCCGGCTACGGTCACCTGCGTCGTCACCGCCCCCACCTTCATGACCGGGCTGATTTCCGCCGTCTGCCCCACCTGCAGCAGAAAGGCGCCCTTCCAGGTTTCCATACCCGGCGATTGCGCGGTGAGCGTGTAGTTGCCAGGCACGACCGGCGGGAACACGAAGAGGCCAACGTCGTTGGTCTTCGTCGTATTTTCCACCATGGTAGCGGTGTTGACGATGGTCACGGTCGCTCCCGGAATGGAAGCCCCGCTACTATCTTTGACTGTGCCTTGAACCCTGCCGCTTCCGGTCTGAGCCGTCAGGGTCAGAGCGAACAGAGCGGCCAACAGTGCGAAGCGGAATATTTGCCGTGAAAACATGACTCGTCTCCTCCAAATGATGCTTTGTTCTAGTGACTCCGAATTGGTTTTTCGTCGTTGACAAGACGAAGGAAGCAGCACCCACCCTTCAAGACGGGCCGCCTCTCGCGCTCGGCGTACCGGTGGCTAGTCTTCATTCAGGATGCGCTGCCGCTGTCAGCCAAGAGCCGCCGTTGGAGCGCCGCCATCACGGCCCTCAACTTGCTTAGGCGTCGCCGCAAAAATTCGGGACTATCCGACCCGATATTCCAGTAAACGCTAACGTCAAGTCAACGATAACTCCATGGAGACGGGGTGTCAAGAGGTATTTTGGGGGAAATTCTTAGGCAGAAAACTTCTTGGACAACCCAATGTGCATCCGGGCCGATTGCGCCTTGCTCAGGCTGAGCTTCTCTTGGAAGCGCTTGTCCATCACGCCGATCATTCCGTTGCACACCGCCCACAGGAAGAACAGCGAGCTCACCAGAATGAACGTGAACTTCAGGTCCCGCCCGTCATCGGAGTGAAGAGGCCCTGCTTGGTTGCGCCCATGGTATATTCAGACGATTCCAGCAGGGGAGGCCCCGCAGGCAGGATGCGGCCTGGAGGCCGCCTATGCCTGACGCCGCGTCGACTCCCGGGCCACGATCTTCGGCTGTAGCAGAATCGTCTTCGGACGGGGTTTCTCTCCCTTGGATTCCGCCAGGCTCAGAGCCAACATGGCGGCCTGTTGCCCCATGCCGGCGCTGTCCTGATCCACACTGCTCAAGGGTACTCGCAGCATCTCCATGTTGCGCATGTTGCCGCAGCCGATCACAGCGATGTCTTGCGGCACGCGCAGACCGCTGTCCAGAATAGCCTTCAGGCTCCCGATAGCCGTCGTATCGTTGAAACAGAAAACCGCGTCGGGGCGCGGGTCCAGGGACAACAACCGCTGCATCGCCTCGTGCCCCCGGACGTCACCGGCATCGTCGCTCATGCCCACAGTCTGGATATAACCGGCGGGAATATCGAGCCCGTGACGGGTGAGCGCTCGCCTGTAGCCCGCCACGCGCCGCAACGCCGGACTGATGTTCGGCCCGCGGATGTGCGCGATACGGCGGCAGCCCACCGAGATCAGGTGCTCGGCCGCCAGACTGCCCAGCTCTTCGTCGTCCACCCCGACGAAGTTCGCCGGCAGGCCCTCAAACCACCGGTCGATCAGGACGTAAGGTTGCTGGCGTTCCTCGATGCGCCGGAACGACTGCGCCGTCCCTTGCGCGGAAGCGATAATCAAAGCGTCGACACGGCGGGCAAGCAGGTGGTTAATCTCCTCCCGCTCGAGTTCCGGGTTCTCTTCGGAAGAGGAAATCAGCAGGCTGTAGCCCTTGTTCCGCAGCACGCCGGAAAGGCCCTTGGCCACCTCGGAGAAGAAAGGATGCACCAGATCGGGAACCACCAGACCGATGGTGAACGTGCGGCCGCTAAGCAGGGCTTGAGCCGCCGGGTTGGGCTGGTAGTCCAACTCCTTCATCCTCTTGAGCACACGCTGCCGGGTTTTCTCGCCGATGTCCGCGTTGTTCCTGAGGACTTTCGAGATGGTCACGACGGAAACGCCCAGATCCCGGGCGATGTCTTTCATGCGGACAGCCATACCTTAAATTGTACGCCCACTTTTCAGACGTACTCGCAAAAAAGCCAGTGGCCACGAAGGAATCAACTGCGCAGGCTGAGTCGGCCGGCTCAAGGGCCAGAGACGCAGGCCGGAACCGCCCTCAAGAATCAGCGCGCGCCGCGTGTTTGCGTGGAGAGACTCCTCCAGATCTCGGCGCGCCGCCGATGAAAGGCCGCCTGATCGGTCAGGAGGGCGATTTCCGCCGCGCTGTAACGGTCAGCCGAGCGGAAGGCGCGCAGCTCCGCCGCGCTGGCCGACTCCGGCGCGTACATCCACAGCCAATGCCGGAATCCCGAGGCCTCCCGCACGGCCGAAGAGACGCGCGCGTTCCAAAGGCTGCGTTTCGCCGGGTCCTCCACGCCTGGCCAGACTTCATCCGGATCGATGCCCGCGGCGGCCAGCCAGCTCAACAACGGCCGTCCGCAGAATCGGCCGCCTTCGAGCAGCGAGTGTTTAAAGGCGTCGCCTACGCCGTAGCACCGCACGAACCAAACGTTCTCACCGCCGCGGCCGCGGCCTCGCAAGACCTCCAGACACGCTTCCGGCGGCAGCGCCAGCGCCGCGTCCACATCCACGCCGACAATCACGTTCCGCCCGGATAGCTCCAGAAGGGAAGTAATGCGGCATCCTTCCATCCACGCATGCTCGCCCTTAACCCGGCCCTGCCCGCCGACTGCGCTGTTGACCGCCAGCACGGTCGAGGACGGCGGCAGGCCCTGGTCCTCCGCCACCAGCGCCAGGCCGCTTTCGATCAATTGCCGCGTGGACCCGAAGTGCAGGAACCGGCACTCCGGGACAAGCTCGACGTGAAACGGTATGGCGCGTAGCGCCGGAAAAACCTGCGCCAGCAGCTCTCCGGACCAGGTGGAACCGCTGGCGTGCGCGTTGCGAACGTAATGCTCGAGCGTGGCGGCGCTTCCCAAAGCGCAACAGATCTCGCGATAGAGGTCCAGGCCGCGTTCGAGGATCTGACGGCGCGCTTGCAGCGCGAAGTCCAGGCTGCTCTTCCCCGCGGGTTCCACCCCGAAAGTGGACAGCAGCGCGGCCGCCGTGGCCGCGTCCATGTGCATTACCGCGAGATCCAGGGGCGCGCGCCCGCTCGCATCCAGCGCCCCCGCCGTTTCTTGCGTCTCGATCGAGGGCTTTTGCAGGTACAGCGACACGCTTCCGCCCGCGCCCAGGCAGAAGACGCCGTGGCGGCTGGCTTCCGCGGGGGTAGCGTAGCAGCCCAGCGCGATGAGGCCCGGCTGCGAGAATTCCACGCCGCGCGCGTCGAAGCGAATGAGAGCGTCACCGGCCGCCACAACCACCTGTCCCCTGCCTGGAATACCCGCGGGGAGCGCCAGGAAAGCAGGCGCAAGCCGGTCGAACAGCGCCGGTGGCAACGGCGCTTCCGGCGCGCCCGGCAGGGGAACGAAGATCTTGCCGCATGGCCCGTAGGCGGGTAAACGCCGCGAGTCGCCGCCCCCATGCACAATGAGGATGCGCAGATCGTTCAGCGCCTGCTGGATCGCGCCACTCCCGGTGAAGTCGATGCCGCGCCGCGCCCCCTCGCGCCGCAGAATCTCGACCAGACACCACAGCGTGCTGCCCCCGCTGCCGATCCGCTTGCCTTCCAGATCCGGCATGACAAACGTCTCGCGGACCTGCGGCAGCAAGCCCAGTTCCTGGCGGGCGCGCAACTGGTCTTCATAGGCCCGCGCTTGCAGGGCGTTGGATGCGGTCAGTACCAGGTAATCCCAGCAGCGTGTCGCGGCGCTCATGGGCGGACCAGCAGGTTGTCACACGCCTGTTGCGGATGCGCCGGCGCTCATTGCTTGCCGCCGCCGCATCCGGTTCACAGGGTCATTTCTTGGGCAGGTTGCCGGATTCCAGGATCAGGTTGCCGTACTTAGCCGTATCGCCGGTGCGGATCAGCCCGATGGCCAGCGGCACGCGCTTCTTCAGCTCCACGTGGGGTTCCAGGATCACCGGCAAACCCTTCAGCGCCTGTTCGAAATCGGCCTTGACGCCGGCTTCATTGGCGCGGCCGAACTCTTCGGCCATAAAGACGCGGCAGATCGAGAAATTCGCGCGGATCGCCCGCAGAACATCCACCACCCGGGGAATGCCGGCTACCAACGAGATATCGACGGTTTCAATCTGGGGCCAGAAGGGGAAGCCGCGGTCGGAAATCACGAACGTGTTGGTATGGCGGATGCGGCTCAGCAGGGAATTGATATTCGGATTCAGGATGCCTTCGTTTATCATTTCGTCCTCTTTTTTTCGAGCATTTCGTCTTCGTTAGGAAGTCCGGACTTTCACGCGAGCCGCCCCTGGCACATCCTCTTCGGAGGCTACGATCAGATAGCCTCCGCCACATCCCGAGTACATCGCTCCGGGAAAGCGGGATTGGAAGTTCGCGAGAATGGCCTTCAGGTCCACGAGAATGGCAGGGTGCCGCACGGTATGCGGGAGGATCGTCTCCCAGCACTGCATACATAGGTTCATCGACTCGCCCAGCGCCCGCACGTTGCGCCTGAGAATGGCTTCAAAGCAGCGCCGGCCGGTCTGCCCCAGCCGCTCGATCCACGCCGGATCGAGGTTCTTGACGCCCAGGGGATTGTAGCCCTCGGGCCGCTGGTTGATGGCTACCAGTTGCAGGACGCGCTCCAGCCAGCGAGCGATCTTGGGTTCGCAGTTCGACTCCACATGCACCGGAAAATACCCGCTCTCATGCGCCGCGTCATAATCGAGCCGGCTCACACCAGGATATATCAACCCGATCATATCCTGGGAACCGGAGGGATCCAGGCGGCCCTCGTTCTCCGCCTGGTAAAGCTCCCGCACGAGTTGCTCGCGCGGCCGGTCCGGCAGTACGCCATTCCAGATGCGCAAGGATACCTTCCGGGTTCCGCTGGCAATCCCGGCGCGGTCCATGAACCAGCGGTCCGGTTCGAGGCTGACCACGACCATGGACCCGGGCGGAGAGGGGTTTCGCACGGAGACGAAGGGCTGGTCGATCCAGCCGCCCGCCAGCGCCAACCGATGCGGGACTCCGCCGATCAAGTCGCCGATACCGGCCGGCCGGGCCGTAGCCTCGAAAGCAGTTGAAGATGCCATCGCCCGGCTCCCTCCGGGCATCAATCTTTCACCACTCGCTTGCCGGCCTTGCGGTCCGCGAACTGCTGCGCGATCCAGTCATAGGTCTTCTGCATGCCCGTGCGCAGGGATGTCCGCGGTTCCCAATTCAGGACCTGCCGGATGAAGGCGTTGTCGCTGTTCCTCCCGGCCACGCCCTTGGGCGCGTTCAGGTCGTAAGTGCGCGTCAGTTTGACGCCGGCGATTTCTTCGACCATGCCGACCAGATCGTTTACGGAGATGAGCTCGCTCGAACCAAGATTGATCGGGGTGGCGATGAGGTCTTTCGAGTGCATGATCTGGTCGATGCCCAGCACGCAATCGTCAATAAAGCAGAAGCTCCGCGTCTGCGCGCCGTCGCCCCAGATCTCGATGCCGTACCTGCCGGAATCGATCGCCTCGAGCGCTTTCCGGCAGATGGCGGCGGGGGCCTTCTCGCGCCCGCCGAACCAAGTACCGTAAGGCCCATAGATATTGTGGAAACGCGCGATATGCGTCTCCAGTCCGCGCTCGGCCCAGTATTCCTGGCAGAACATTTCGGATATCAGCTTCTCCCAGCCATAGCCGCGTTCGGACATGGCCGGATAGGCGTCGGATTCCCTGAGCGCGCGCACGTTGGGGTCCTTTTGCAGATCGGTGTTGTAGGCGCATGCCGAGGAGGAGAAGAAATAGCGGCGGGCGCCGGCCCGCCAAGCGGCCTCGATCAGGTGCGTATTGATCAGGACAGTGCGCAGGCATTCCACGCGGAAATGTTCGATGAAGCCCATGCCCCCCATGTCGGCCGCCAAATTGTAGACTTCGACCGCGCCTTCGACGGCCCGGATGGCGTTTTCCTTTTCGCTCAAGTCCATGCAGAGGCACTCCACGCCCGGTATGCGCTGGCGCCATGCGGACAATGGTTTGCGGTCGATGGCGCGGATGCGTGTGAAACCCAGGCCGTGAAAACGGCGGGCCAGAGCGCCGGCGATGAACCCGCCCGCGCCGGCGATGACGATCAGGTCGTCGGCCTGGAGCTGTCGCGCGATGCGGACCTCTTCGTTTTGCAACATAGTTATAGGTGAAGTAAACGAGAATACCATAAGCGATTGAATTTTTGCTTGTCAAGCTAAGGCGTTTTCGATGCCGGTTTCAGGGTCCGAGCACGTCCCCGTCAACGACAGATGGCCGTTCATCCACCGCCCGCTCTTTTGGTATGGTTTATAGAGGAAGATGAGCGAAGAACTGGCTGAGGTGGATTTCCAGCAGTTTTGGCGGCGTTTGCAGCAGCTTGGCCTGAATGCCTACGAGTCCCGTTCGTATTTGGTGCTGCTTGGCCATCCCCGGTTCAAGGCGCTGGAATTGGCGGCTCGTTCCCACGTTCCGCGGCAGAAGATCTACGAAGTGCTCGATAGCCTGGTCGAGAGGGGCTTTGCGCAAGTGGTGCAGGAGAAGACCAAGCTGTTTTCGGCGGTTGAGCCTAGCTTGGCTATACCGTCGTACTTGGCGCGCAAGCGTCATCTTCTGGAGCAGGAACTGACGGACAGTGGGCGCTCCGGCGCGGCGCTGATCGACGATTTGAGCGCGCTATACGCCGAGGGCCAGGGCGGCCGCGGTACGCTGGATTTCCTGCGAATCGTCACCGAGCCCGAACAGACCGCCGCCGAGTACCGGCGCATGCTCTCGGAAGTGAAACAGGAGTATGTGGAATTCTCTCGCCCGCCCTATGCCGTGGACCCGCTGGACGAAAGGCTGGTCAGGCAGGCCCGCTTGGCGGGCGTCTCCTGCCGGCTCCTGCTGGAAGCGGGGTCCTTGGACGGCGAGCACCGGCAGCGGCTGGCCGATTACGCGGCGGCCGGCGTGGAGGTAAGAATAGCCGATTCGCTCCCCATGAAGCTGGCTGTGTTCGACAACCGCGAGGGAATGATCGCGCTGCTCGATCCCGTGGTGACCAGGCGTACCTGGACCTCCGTCGTCTTCCACCACGAGGGCATGGGCGAGGCGATGAAGGGGTTGTTCGAAGCCCGCTGGCAGGCGGGCGCGGATCTGTAGGTTCGGGGCTTCCGGGGGTTGCCGTCAATCTCACAATCTCACCGCAGAGACGCGGAGAAGAGAGAATGAGGATGGCCTAGCGCCTGACCGCGAGGTTTAGTGCCAATGCGAATCCGCTCTAACGTTCGGTTACCGGGATAAGCCTGGCTGATCTTGTGAACTGAAAGGAGTTCACCATGTAAACTGCCTGTTCGACATGTAGCCGAACGAACGGGGGTTCCAGTAAGGGAGCCAGTGCGATTCGGGAGGCGAACACGCGAGCCGTAACGCAAGTGAACCCGATTCGGCCTCGTTAGAAAGCCGAAGGCGGCCAGTCTTCCGAACAAGCTGAAGCCTGAAAACGCCGGTGGGGAAGTGACAGGCAGGAGCACCCGCCGGGCCTTCCGGGGTGGTGGGGGACAACAGCGCGCGTGGAAAGATCGGTCGAGGAGCCTGGGAGGCCCTTCGGGGCGGGAGCGAAAGCGACCCACGCGCGGCGGGAAGACATAACCGGCGCGGCGGCCGCGGAGGGAGTCGGAGAGGCCCATAGTAGCGAGGAAGTCCGGCAACACGGATGGAGCCCAGGGGCCTTGTTGAAAGCACGCATCTGTAAGAAGAGGGGAAAACGGCTGGGATGAAAATCCCGGTACGGAAACGCGGGCAGCCGCAGGAAAGGCGACGCCGGAGACGGTGCAAGAGCCAGGGCTGCCGGAGAAAGTTTCTCAACTGAGACAGAAGCTGGGCTGAGACAGAAGCTGGGACCAAAGGGCCAGCAGGAGCCGCAGTTCCGGTTTTATGTGTGGTACGACCGGATCATGTGTTGGAAGCGGCTGGGGAGCGGGTGCGCCGGGATAAAGGAGCGCCTGGAGTGGACGGCGTGACGATCGCGCAGATCGTGGGGTCGGATCAAGGCGCAGGGGGATTTCTGGAAGGGATTCAGGACT
>JBEKHV010000092.1:0-13783 GCA_050012095.1 Bryobacteraceae bacterium
GGGTGGGAACCTGCACGATTACAGCGAGCCAGGCGGGGAACGCGAATTACACGGCCGCGACGGCGGTACCGCGGAGTTTCACGGTCAATCAGGCGTCGCAGACCATCTCGTTCGCCGCGCTGGGAAGCGTGACCTTAGGCGTTTCGCCGTTCGCCGTTGGCGCGACGGCGAGCTCGGGCTTGGCGGTGAGTTTCTCCTCGATTACGCTCCCGGTCTGCACGGTTTCCGTCAATACGGTCACGATTCTTACCACGGGCTCCTGCTCCATCGTGGCGAGCCAGACGGGGAATGCCAATTACGCGGCCGCCACGCCGGTGACGCAGACCTTTACCGTCAATCCGGCCGGTCCGGCGTCACAAACCATTACGTTTGGCGCCTTGAACAACGTAGGCTTCGGCGTCGCGCCGTTCGCCATCGGCGCGGTGGCTAGCTCCGGTCTGACAGTGAGTTTTGCCTCGGCCACGCCTGCGGTCTGCTCGGTTTCTGTCAATACGGTCACGATTCTCGCCACGGGCTTGTGCACCATCACTGCCAACCAATCGGGGAACGCCTCGTTTACGGCCGCCCCGCAGGTGACGCAGAGCTTCACCGTCACTCCGGGATCGCAGACCATTACGTTCAGCGCGTTGGGCAACGTGGCCGTCGGCGTCGCGCCGTTCACCGTCGGCGCGGTGGCTAGCTCCGGTCTGACAGTGAGTTTTGCCTCGGCCACGCCTGCGGTCTGCTCGGTTTCCGTCAATACGGTCACGATTCTCGCCACGGGCTTGTGCACCATCACTGCCAACCAATCGGGGAATGCCTCGTTTGCGGCCGCCCCCCAGGTGACGCAGAGCTTCACCGTCAGCCCGGCGTTGGTCATTACATCCACGACGCTGCCCGCTGGCGTGCAGGGCGTAGCCTATAGCCAGACGCTCTCCACGACGGGCGGAACGGGTAGCGTGACGTGGGCGCTGTCGGCCGGCAGCCTCCCCTCCGGAGTCTTACTGAGTGGCTCCGGCGCGCTGAACGGCACGCCTGCCAGTTCCGGTTCCTTCTCTTTCACCGCGAAGGCTACCGACGCATCTGGGATCAGTACGTCGCAAGCGCTGTCGCTGCAGGTCAACGCTCCGTTGAGCGTCACAACCACTACCTTGCCCAAGGGCGTGCAAGGCGTGGCCTACAATCAGACCTTGGCTGCCGCCGGTGGCTTGAGCCCTTACACATGGACGGTTTCCGCCGGCAATCTGCCCGCGGGCGTCACGCTGAGCGGCGCCGGCGTATTGAGCGGGACCCCGGGCGCGGCGGGCGCGTTCTCGTTCACAGCGCGAGTGGCCGACGCCGCGAGTGGCGCGGCGACGCAGCCGCTGTCTCTGCAGATCGGCGCGCCCCTTACGATCACCACCGCCGCAACACTTCCGAGCGGGGTGACGGGCAAGGCTTACTCCCTCACGTTCGCGGCGGCCGGCGGCTCCGGCGGACCGTACACTTGGTCGATCCTTTCGGGCACGTCACCCGCGGGCCTCGCGCTCAGCGCGGCTGGCGTTCTGAGCGGGAACCCCAGTTCCGCCGCATCCTCCAATTTCACGGTACAGGTGAACGACGGCCTTTCGCCTCCCACCAACCTCGCCGCCTCGATCACGGTTTACGCGGTGCTCTCTATCACGACCGCGTTCCTGCCGAACGGGACGGTAAACGCGTCGTACGGTCCGGTGACCCTGGCCGCCTCGGGCGGTTCAGGCTCCGTGGCGTGGTCGGCCACCGGACTGCCCGCCGGAATTTTGATTTCGGCCGGCGGCGTTCTCAGCGGGACGCCCACGGCCGCCGGCGCCTCCACCGTGGTTGTGACCGCCACCGATTCGGTTTCCAGCCAAACCAAGAATGTATCGCTTGGGTTGACCGTGGCTGTGGCTACTTCCGCGCTGAAGATCAGTCCCGCGAGTCTCGTGCTCGGCGCCGGCGCCGGCGCGGCCGTCACCGGAGGGTTCACGGCTAGCGGTGGGACGCCGCCGTATGCGTGGTCGGTCGCCAGCGGTTCCCTGCCGGCCGGAATCACGCTTGGCTCGGACGGTTCGATAAAAGGCAGCTCTTTGCAGGCGGGGAATTTCGCGGTCAGCATCAAGGTCACCTACTCGCAGCCGGCCAGCGTAACCGCCCAGGTGATCGTCAGGATTCTGGGCCTCGGCCCCGCTACGCTGCCCTCCGGCGCGGCCACCGTCCCGTATTCGGCTACCTTTAATGCGGTGGGCAGCGTTCCGCCTTACGTTTTCTCCGCCACGGGCTTGCCAGCCGGCTTTTCACTTTCGGGCGGCGGCGTTCTGAGCGGCACGGCCGCATCGCAGGGGTCCCTTTCCTTCACGGTTCAGGTGGTCGATGGCGCCGGCATTACCGCGTCGTCGGCCTACTCGCTGACTATCGGTCAGGCCCCCGTGTCGATCCCGGCGCCTTCGCTCGCCGGCGGAACGGTGGGTACGCCGTACTCGCAGATTCTGAGCGCCACCGGCGGGAACCCGCCCTACGCTTGGTCGATACTGAGCGGCGCGCTGCCCGCGGGCCTTTCGCTCGCGCCTTCCGGTACCATCTCCGGGAACCCAACGGCGCTCGGCTCATCCACGTTCGCCGTCCGGGCGACCGACTCTTCGGGCGGCGTCGCTTCGGCCAGCGCGGCCATCTTGATCAGTCCCATGCCTCTGACGATCACCACCGGAGGGATGCCTTCGGGTATGGTTGGCTTCGACTATCCGCAGCAGGTTCTCGGCGCGAGCGGCGGCGTTCCGCCGTATACCTTTGCGATTACCAGCGGCGGACTGCCGCCTGGTCTAACTCTGACCGGCGGCATCCTGTCGGGTACGCCCACCGCCTCGGGCGACTTCCCGATCACCATCACAGCGACCGATTCGGCCAGCGTGCACACCGCGGCCAGTCTGAGCATCAACGTCCGTCCCTCGAGTTCCGATCTCATCGTTCTTACGGGAAGCCTTTCCTTCTCGCTGGTCACCGGCGCCACGGTAACGCCTCCGGCGCAGGCAGTCGGCGTGACATCGACGGTGACGACCCAAACGGTCGACTACACGGTTACGGTCAATCCCGCCGCGCCCTGGCTAAACCCTATCAGCGGCGGCACGGCCCCAGGCTCGTTGAGCGTCGGGCTGTCCACGCAGGCGCTCACGCTGCCCGTTGGCTCCAGCCAGACGACCCTGACGCTGACCTGCACTTCGGCCCCCTGCGCGGGTAAGACGCAAAGCGTGACGGTGTCCCTGACGGTGACCTCTCCCCCGGCGCAGTTGACCGTTCTGAACAGCCTGCTGGCCTTCACGTCGGCCTCCACGCCGCCCCAGGCGGAGACGCAGCAACTCGGCATAGAGAATTCCGGCGGTGGCTCGCTGGCCATCGCTTCCGTCGCCTGCGAGGCCTCCTGGTGTACGGTCGGCGCCTTCCCGGCGGCGCTCGCCGGCGGCTCGACCGTGCAGGTAAACGTGACCGCCGATCCCACGACATTGTCCGCCGGCTTTTATCGGACCGCGCTCGATATCGTGACTTCGGCCGGCAGCGCTTCGGTCCCCGCCACGTTCTTCATCTCCCAGACGGCCAGCGTGGTTCTGGCTCCTTCGGGCGTGCAGTTCACCATGCCTGCGGGTGGATCGCCGGGGAACCCGAACGGCTCCTTCCTGGTTGGCGCCGCCGGCGGGACGTTGAGCTGGACGGCAGCCGTATTGCCTGGCGCCACCTGGCTCACGCTGAACACTCCGAGCGGGACCGCGTCGGATTCGCAGCCCGGCAGCGTAAGCTTTTCGGTCAACGGCGCGGCGGCCTCTCTGAGCGCCCAAGCGCATTACGCGACCATCGAGGTGACAGCTCCCGGTGCGCTCGATTCGCCACAGGACTTCCAGGTGGTTCTCAACGTGACGCCGCCCGCCGTATCGTCGGCGCCCGACCCGGAACCCGCCGGGCTGCTTTTCCTGACCGCCGTGGGCGGCTCGCCCGCGCCGCAGCCGGTGACCATCTACTCCGACTCCACGACTCCCGTCAACTATCGAGTCTCCGTTGACAAACGCACTGGTTCGTGGCTCTCGGTGGATCCCAGCCTCGGCGCGATGTCGTCGAGCTCGCCCGGGAAATCTACCATGAGCGTCAACACGGCGGGTCTTGCGGCAGGCGTCTATCACACCGGCGTGACCTACGCATCAGTTCCGCCCACCGGGGTGCGAACCGTGAATGTGACTTTGATCGTGCAGCCGGCTGGCCTTTCCTCCGCGGGTTCTTCCCTGTCGGACGTCAACCCGCGCCAATCGTCGCCGCTGGCTGGCCCCGCATGCACGCCCTCGGCGCTGGTGCCGACGCAAACGGGTTTGGTCGACAATTTCTCCGTGCCCGCATCCTGGCCGACGCCACTGGCCATCGTGCTCGCGAACAATTGCGGCAGCCCCGTCACGAATGGACAGGTGACGGCGACCTTCACGAATGGCGATTCGCCGCTGCCGCTGTCGCTGGTGAACGCCGCCACCGGACTCTATTCGGCGACGTGGACGCCGCACGCAGCGTCCGCCCAGATGACCATTAGCGCGCAGGCTACCGCGCCGGGATTGGCGGCGGCGACGGCGCAGATCACGGGCTCCGTGGCGCCCAACGGCGCCGCTCCCGCGCTGTCCGCCAACGGGGTCGCGCTTCCGTACAATTCACAGATTGGCGGCTCTCTGGCGCCGGGCTCGATCATCTACATTGCCGGTTCAAATCTGGCTTCTCTGCCGGTCCAGGCCGAGTCCTATCCATTGGCCACGACGATCAACGGGACCAGCGTGTCGATCGGCGGCGTTCCAGCGCCGCTGTTTTACGTCAGCCCGGGCCTGATCGACGCCCAAATCCCGTTTGGGTTGGATCCTTCCAAGCAGTACCAGGTCGTGGTGAACGCCAACGGAGCGCTGACCGCGCCGCAGACGATTCAGCTCACGAAGGCGTCGCCGGGGTTGGCGGCCAACCCCGATGGCAGCCTGATCGCGCAGCACTGGGAAGACTACTCGCTGGTTTCCCCGGCCTCTCCGGCCACGCCCGGCGACTACCTCATACTGTACCTTGTCGGGATGGGCCAGACGGACAATCCCGTGGCGTCCGGCGCCGCCACGCCGCTCGCTCCGCTGTCCCAAGTGACATCGCCCCCGGTGGTCACTCTGGGCGGCGTCCCGGCGACGGTCCTGTTTGCGGGGCTCACGCCGGGATGGGCCGGCTTGTACCAGGTCAATATTCAGGTCCCCAACGTAACCGCCGGCGGCAACCTGACGCTGACGGTCTCGCAAGGCGGCGTGATCAGCAACACCGCGCTCCTGCCCGTGCAGAAGTAGCGCGGGCCAAGCCGCTGTTTTCCGCGGCCGGTCCGGCTTTGACAGCCGGAAAAAAGGTCGGACAAGAACTATCGTCGTCGGCGGCGCATTGCGCTAGAATCGCTCTTCGCCGCTACCGGCGGCCACCGATCGATGCTTTTGCACACCTTTGCTATTGCGGGGCGGCCTTGATTCCCGTACCGCCCGACGGCGCGTTCCACCCGGCCAGCGCGCCGGATTATCTGCCGACCGCGCGCATGCGCGACCTGCAACTGGCGCGGCTGCGCGCTGTGGTGCGGCGCGCGTACCACAACGTCGCGCTGTTTCGCGAACGGCTCGACGCGCTCCGCGTCGCGCCCGATGACATCGCTTGCTTGGGCGACATCGAGCGCCTGCCCTTCACTGTCAAGAGCGACCTCCGCGACGCCTATCCCTTCGGCCTCTTCGCCAGTTCCATGGAGGACGTCGTGCGCTTGCACGCCTCCAGCGGCACCACCGGCAAGCCCATCGTGGTCGCCTACACGCGCGACGACCTCGACGTCTGGACCAGCGTGATGGTCCGCTCTTTCGCCGCCTGCGGGTTGCATCGCGGCGACGTGGTGCAGAACGCTTACGGCTACGGCCTGTTCACCGGCGGCCTCGGCGCGCATTACGGCGCCGAAGCCCTCGGCGCCACCGTCATCCCCGTCTCGGGCGGCAATACCGACCGGCAGATCATGGTGATGAAGGATTTCCGCGTCACCGCCATCTGCTGCACGCCCAGCTACTTCATCCACCTGCTGGAGCGCGCCGGCGAGCTCGGCGTCGCCATCCGCGATCTCCCGCTGCGCGCCGGCGTTTTCGGCGCCGAGCCGTGGACCGAATCCATGCGCCGCCACATCGAACGCAATAGCGCCATTCAAGCGTTCGATATCTATGGCCTTTCCGAAATCATCGGGCCGGGCGTCGCCATCGAATGCCCGTGGCACAGGGGTCTGCACATCTTCGAAGACCATTTCTACCCCGAGGTGGTGGACCCCGAGACGGGCCGTCCTCTGCCCGATGGAGAGGAGGGCGAGCTGGTCCTCACTACCCTCAGCAAGCAAGCCATGCCCATGATTCGCTACCGCACGCGCGATATCACGTCGCTCTATCCGGAGGCGTGCCCGTGCGGCCGGACCCTCCGCCGCATGGCCCGCATCGGCCGGCGCAGCGACGACATGCTCATCGTTCGCGGCGTCAATGTCTTCCCCTCCCAGATCGAGGCCGCGCTGCTGGCCGTCGAAGGCGCGTTGCCGCACTATCAGATCGTCCTCACCCGCCAGAAGGGCCTCGACGCGCTGGAAGTCCAGGTGGAAGTCACGCCCGAGGTCTTCAGCGACAAGATCGGCGCCCTCGAAGCGCTGCGCGGCCGGCTCGGCGCCGCGCTGGAGCAAACCTTGGGAATTCGCGCGGAGGTCGCGCTGGCGGCCCCGCGCAGCATCCCGCGCAGCGAGGGCAAAGCCAAGCGCGTGATCGACCGCCGGAACATGAGCGAGGCGCCTAATGAAGATCCATCAACTATCCCTGTTCCTCGAAAATAAGCCCGGCCAGATGACCGGACCTTGTCGCGTGCTGGCGCGCGCCGGCATCGATATCCGCACCCTCACGCTGGCCGATACCGAGCGCTTCGGCATCCTGCGCCTCATCGTTTCCGATTGGCGCCAGGCCCGCGCGCTTCTGGAGGAAGCCGGCTACGCGGTGAACGTGACGGAAGTCGTGGCCGTGGAAGTCGGCGATCGCCCCGGCGGTCTCGCCGGCCTGCTCGAAACGCTCGATGGCGCCGGCATCAACGTCGAGTACATGTACGCCTTCACCTTCGGCCGCCAGGACCGCGCCGTGCTTATCTTCCGCTTCGACCAGCCCGACGCCGCCATCGAGCGCCTCCAAAACGCCGGCGTCCCCGTCCTGGCCGGCATCGAGTAGCGCCAGCTAGGGAGTCCGCCCGAAGGAGTGGCGCCGGGCGCTGGGGATCGCGGAGCAACCGGAAGAATGGGCGATGATCCGGGCGCAAACCGCGAGTGGCAGGCCCCTGGGGTCGAAGGAGTTCATCGTCGGACTGGCGCGCCAGATGCAGCGGGTTCTGGAGCCGCGCCCACAAGGGCGGCCGCGGAAGAAACCAAGCGAAGGTGAGAACCACGCGGCTCAGGCTGCGCTATTCTGAGCAGGAGTACGGATAAATGGAATCACGTCGCCTGTCACGGGTTTACTATAAAGTCATTACGGTTTACGCCTTCCACCAACTATTTTCATGACCAAAAACGTCACGATGAGAACAAGATCCCCAATCAGAAAATATCGTTCTCGGCGCTGGTGAGCCAGTATGATCCTTACGCCCTCTGAAGTAGCGTCAATCTCTGCATGGTCAACGTTCTGGGAGGTTTGCGAGTACGTCGCTGAAGCAGTGGTGTTCTTAGGCTGCGTCGGTGAGTTCATTGCTGAGTACACCAACGTGCGGACAGAGCACTGGAGACATACCCTCGGGAGGAGGTCGCTAATTATTCTAACCCTTGGGATCGGCGCAGGACTATTCTCTCTTATCAAAACAAATGCTTTAGCGGGCCAAGTAATCGGATCGCTCGGTGAGCAAGCCGAACGGGCCGGAAAGAAAGCCCAGTTAGCGACTGACGTATCCAATACCGCAATTCTCCGGTCCGGGCAAGCCGCTGGCGCCTCCGAGAATGCTGCGTCAAGGGCTAAGAAGGCAGAGGGTTCAGCATCTAACGCTTTAACTCTAGCGACAGGCGCACGGCGGGAAGCTGACTCGTTCGAGAAAGACATTGCATCGGCCAAAGCGCAGGCAGCGGAGGCAGAGTTGCACTTGGCTGAAGCCAATGCTAGAGCTAAAGAGGCCGACGCCAAAGCAGAATCGTTCCGCCTCGACATAGCAGGGGCAAATAAACGGGCATCAGAGGCCGATCTGGCGCGTCGCCAGCTTGAACTGGAATTGGCGATGCGCTTTGCAGACCGCACATTGACCCGATCACAGATTGACCGCACTGTGGCGCTCCTTCGTCCGTTTGAGGGGCAAACGGTAGATGTAGTCATCTCGGGCGATACTCCAGAGATCACCCAACTTAGCGGTCTGATCGTTGATATGTTTTTGAACGCAAAGTGGTGCGTTAACCGCACGCAGTTGTTTGGCGCAGGAGTCGTTCGGGGAGTGCTTGTGGGAGTAAATCCGGGCTTTGATCCCATACTCTCTTCTGCGGTAAACTCTTTGATCACGGTGCTAAGCGAATCGTTGATTGGTGGCGTCGGGGCATGGGATTTCGACAAAATTCCTCCGTTCGGGACGGGCAGCTTCTCACAGTTGGTGCCGCTTGGATTGCCCGACTCCAAACCAGTGTCGGCCGGAAAAGCGCCCCTGAGGGTTGCGATAGGCAGCAAGCTATAGCAGATCGCAACCAGATGCAGTTTCTCTTGACAGCTAGGCGCATTCGTGATCTTCGCCCGCAAAGTAGCCCACTACCAACGCGCTGAGATTTGCCACACCTGCTACTGGGCTTCACCGGAAGTGTATGAGCATATTGCTGAGAATCCAGACAAGCGCGTTGTCGTCGTCTGGACTGGCAATGAGTTGAAGGATTTCGAGGCGCTTCAACGGCGCGCACAATCTGAGAACGTCTCGGTGGCTGAGTTATTGAAGGCGATTGCCGCGAGGCGAGCCTAGAGCAGTCTCAGTTGACGGTTGTTCGGTCCAGTCGCCACACTGAAATAGCGCTCGCCTCTTGGCAACAGTGACGGCGAAACGTACAACGATTCGACAGTTTCGGCGTCTTCCCTATTTAAGGTGGCTTGCGAACTCTTACCGGTGTGGATGAGTATCTGAGAAACGTGCAGTTCTGCAGGTAGCGGCTTGCCGTACGTGCGGCTGCCGCAGGAGCCGTCGAAACTGAGGAGAAAGGGAACACCCCGCGAATTCAGAGCGTCCAAATTGGCCATGAGCCTGTCGAAGTCGAGTTGCTGATAGTACCTCGGGTCACCAGTATCGCTGACGCCCTGATAGGGCGGGTCCATGTAGACGAGATCGCTAGGCTGTGCCCGGTGCAAGAGTACCTCGTAATCGCCTGCAAACACCTCGGTCTTGTTCGCAAGAAGAGCAGATGCGCCCTTGATCTCCTCGCGCATCTTCAAGGGGTTCATGCCGGAGCGTCTGTGGTCGGCTGATTGGTTGAAATTACCGCTCGGGTTGAAGCGGACAGCGTTCTTGACGCAGCGAGCCAACAAATAAAGGAGCTGCGCGGGTTTCCTTTCCCTGTTGAACTGCTCGCGTACGAGGTTGAAATGCCGCCTAGGGTTTTCGTGTTGCCCGTTCCACAAAGATGCGTAGGCCTCGATGAGATCTCGGGGGGCACAGATCGTTTGCTCCCAGATTGCGGCCAACGGCTTGAGCGAATCGCCGATGACGTAGTGATAGGCCAAACCTCTAGCAGCCGCCGCAAGCGTGGTCGCCGCTGAGCCCGCAAACGGTTCAAATAGGCACTTCACGCGCGTCGGGGCATGCTTAAGAATCACCGCCGCCAGTCGGCGCTTGCTCCCCTGGTAGGGGATCGGGTGTGGAACTCGGCTCACCACTTCTCTCTTCGGCTCATCCCTCCAAATAGTTTAGTGCGCCTTCCATTAGTCTGCACGCTTATGTATGTTGGGAACGACGGGCCGGAAAGTGCTTTGAAGAACGGCGTGATTCCGGGGAGATTGGGTTCCCAGCGCCGTTTGTCCCAGCCTCATTCGCTGCCCGCCTCCTGGCCGTCCGCCTCCACGGGGACAGGCTCCCGGCGCAGTTCGAGCACGAGCTGCATCACTAGGCGCTCGATCTCGTCCCGCACCGCGCAGTGGTCTTCGTAACTCATCGATACCGGATCGTCCACGTTCCAGTAGCGCACCGGGGCCTCGACCTCCAGAGGCATAATAATGCCCGCCATGTTGACTACAAAATCGAACTGGGATCGCCGCAGATGCCGTATGGCCTTGGGAAACTGGTGGCGCAGGTCCAGGTTCTTCTCTTGCATGGCCAGGAGCGTATCGGGCGCCACATGGGGGGCGGGAGCCAGTCCGGCGCTGGCCGGGATCATGACGTCGCTCCCGTAGGCGCGCGCGAAGGCCTCGGCCATCTGGCTGCGGCAGGCGTTGCCCACGCACACGAACAGCACCCGCTTCTTCCGGTTTTTCACAGTTTCTCCAGGAACAACTTGTGTACGCGTGCGTCGCAGGTGAGTTCCGGGTGGAACGTCGCCGCCAGGTGAGCGCCCTGCTCCACCAGCACCGGGTCCGCCGCGTAGCGCGCCAGAACTTTCGCCGCGCCGCCCACCCGCCGGATGATCGGCGCGCGGATGAACACCGCCTCCAGCTTGCCCGGTGCCGTGCGCTCTTCGAAATCCGCCTCCGCATCGAGGGAGGCCACCCGGCTGTCGATCTGCCGCCCGTACCCGTTCCGTTCCACGTCGATATCCATCAGCTTCAGGCTTTCCTGCTCGGGATTCAGCACGCGCTCCGCCATGAGGATGGCGCCGGCGCACGTTCCGAAGACGGGCTTGCGGCGGCCGAACTCCACGAGCGCTTCGAATAAGCCGTCATAGCGCAGCAGTTTCAGCATGGTGGTGCTTTCGCCGCCGGGAATCACCAAGCCATCCAACGCGTCGAGTTGTTCCCGCTCGCGCACGAAGACAGGCTCCGCGCCGGCGCGTTCCAGCGCCGCTCCGTGCGCCGCGAAATCGCCTTGCAGAGCAAGGACCCCCACCTTTTTTCTCATTGAAGGAGGCCTATCCGAACTCACCGCCGGCAAGACCGGCGGCGCTACGCCGGCACGACGGCGGCGTTACCATCCTCGGGTTTGCAATAGCTCGCCGTCGGGTATCTTGGTGATGTCAAGCCCGGGCATGGCCTCGCCCAGCGCGCGGCTCGCCTCCAGCAGTTGCGCGGGGTTGTTGAAGTTCTTGGCCGCCTTCACGATCGCTTTCGCCCGCGCCGCCGGGTCGGAGGATTTGAAAATTCCCGAGCCCACGAACACCGCCTCGGCGCCAAGCTGCATTACCAGCGCGGCGTCCGCGGGGGTCGCGATGCCGCCCGCCGAAAAGTTCGGCACGGGGAGCTTGCCGTTCTGCGCCACCCACTCCACCAGTTCGAGAGGGGCCTGCAAGTTCTTGGCCTCGTGCACCAGCTCCTCTTTCCCTAGGACCGTGAGCTGCTTCATCTCCTTCACGATGGTGCGAATGTGCCGCACGGCTTCCACGATGTTGCCCGACCCGGCTTCGCCCTTGGTGCGGATCATGGCCGCGCCCTCCGCGATGCGGCGCAAGGCCTCGCCCAGGTTCCGCGCTCCGCACACGAACGGGACGGTGAAATCGCCCTTATCGATGTGGTGCTCTTCATCGGCCGGCGTCAGGACTTCGCTTTCGTCGATGTAGTCCACCCCCAGCGCTTCCAGGATGCGCGCTTCCATGAAGTGCCCGATGCGCGCCTTGGCCATGACCGGGATGGTGACGGTCTTCATGATCTCTTCCATCTTTGAAATGCTGGCCATGCGGGCTACGCCGCCCTCTTTGCGGATATCGGCCGGCACGCGCTCCAGCGCCATCACCGCCGACGCTCCGGCGTCTTCCGCGATCTTGGCCTGCTCGGCGTTGGTGACGTCCATGATGACGCCCCCCTTCAGCATTTCCGCCAGCCCTACTTTCAACCGAAACTGCTCGCTCGTGAATTGCACCATACGATCTCCTAACCGTTTACCGTTATCCGTTCACCGTTTTCCGTTCACCGCCAATCCGCCAAAGCGGTAAACGGTGAACGCTCCTCACACCATTGCCGGCGCCGGATCCGTGCGTTGCGAGGCGCTTTCGATTTCGCCCGCCACTACCCGTCCCAGCGCCGCCAGGCCCTTCCGGATTGCATCCGGCTCGAGCCCCGCAAAACTCAGCCGCAGCGCACCCGCCTCCACCCGCGACACGGCGAAGTACCACCCCGGAAGATAGGCCACGCCTTCCTTGATGGCGCGCGGCAGCAGCTCCCCCGCATCGAGCGGTTCCGGCAGCCGCACCCACACGTTCATTCCACCTTCCGGCCGCGTCCACCGCGTACCCGCCGGCAAATACCGCCGACACGAATCCAGCGTAGCGGCCAGGCGCTCCCTCCCCGCGCGCAGCACGCGCTCGCGGTGAGCTTCCAGCCGGCCCGATTCCATGAATTCCAACAGCACTGCCTGGGAAAGCTGGTCCGTGTGCAAATCCGAAGCTTCCTTGGCGTGGCGCACGCGGTCGATCAACGCCTTGGGCCCTACCGCCCAGCCCACCCGCAAACCGGGGAAACTCACCTTGGAAAAACTGCGCAGCAGCACCGTGCCGCCGTTATCGTCCAACTGCTTGATGGCCGGCACAGGCTCGCCGTGATAGCGCAACTCGCCATAGGCGTCGTTCTCCATCACCGGTGCGCCCACCGCGCGGGCCGCCTCGATCAGCGCCCTGCGGGCCGCCAGCGGCAGCGTCGCGCCCGTGGGGTTCTGAAAACTCGGCGTCACCACTACCAGCCGCGGCCGCTCCCGCGCCAGGACGCGTTCCAAGTGCGCGATGTCCAGCCCGTCGGACCCCACCGGAACGCCCACAAGCTGCGCCCCCATTCCCACCAGCAGGTTCTTCAGCCCGGTGTAAACGGGGTCTTCCACCACCACGCGGTCGCCCGGCCGGAGCAACACGCGGCCAATCAGGTCCAGCGCCTGCTGGCAGCCGTTGGTGATGAGCAGATCGTCGTCCGCGCCGGCCAGTCCCTGTCGGCGCGCCTCGCCGAGCAGTCGCCGGCGGAGCGGCTCGTATCCGCTAGGCGACCCTAGTTGCAGAATGTCCGCCAGATCCCCGCGCGCCAGCACCGCCTCGCAACTGGCGCGGAAATCGTCCAGCGGAAACAGCGCGCTCGAAGGCCGCGACATAACGAAGCTGACCGCCGCACTGCCCACGCCTCCGGAAGGCGCGGCCGGAGCCAGATCGTTGCGCTCCAGCAGCGCGCCCCAATCGACGCCCGCGCCGCCCGCCGGAATCTCGCCCCTGACGAAGCTGCCGCGCCCCACCTGGCCGGCGATCAGGCCATCCGACTCAAGCATTTCGTACGCCGCGGATACCGTAGCGCGATTCAGACCAAGTAGACCAGCCAATTCCCGAGTGGCTGGCATCCGCTCGCCGCGCGCAAGCTCCCCCGACCGGATCTTTTGAGCAAATTGCTCATAGAGTTGCCGGTAAAGCGGCGCTTCCGCATCGTGGTTGAGCGCTGGGGTGAACTCCATCATCCATACCATACCACAAGAGGCAATGCGGGAGGCGTCTGGTGGTGGTGTCTGAAAAGCGCGTTGATCAGAAGGGATCCTTTAGCAACCCCACCGCCGGCAAGATGGAATGAGAAAGCCGGTCTCCAGCGGGACGCGTTAAGCTCCCAATACGCACTCGAAGTGCAAAAGGAGACCGGCAATGAAGAAGTTTAGCATTCGTTCC
>JBEKHV010000093.1:0-13420 GCA_050012095.1 Bryobacteraceae bacterium
ATAACAATCTGCGGGACTTGGTGCAGGCGGGTTTGGTGCGTGAAGTGGCCGTCGAGGGCCGTGCCGCGCGATTCGATGCGAAAGGCATGCGGCATCACCACTTCATCTGCGACCGCTGCGGCCATGTTGAGGACATGGAGTGGTACGACGTGCCCAGACCTGCCTCGGGCTCCCTCGGCAAGCGGATTCTTCGCGAATGCGAACTCATTTTCCGGGGGCTCTGCACGAAGTGCGCTCCGCGGCGCGCTTCCGGTCAAGTGTCGTAGGCGTGTGGATGACGGATGAATGGCGCGCGCCGGCAAGCGCGGCCGGCGGCGATTGCGCCCATGGGAAAGCCAGCATGGATTCGTGGTTCGTCACAGTTTTTTTAAACTAATCCGAAGGAAGACAAACTTATGGATAAAACACTCGACACCGCAGCGGGGGCGCCGGTCCCCCATAATCGGGAGCAAAACCTGTCAACCGAAATCAAGTGCCCGGTATCGGGCGGCGCTCGCAGACACACGGCGGCTGGGGCCGCGACAAATGCGGCCTGGTGGCCGAATCAGCTCAACCTGAAGATCCTGCACCAGCATTGCCCCCTGTCCGATCCTATGGACAAGGAGTTCAATTATGCCGAAGAATTCAAGAGCCTCGACCTGGATGCCGTGATCCAGGACCTCCATGCCTTGATGACGACATCGCAGGACTGGTGGCCCGCGGACTACGGCCATTATGGGCCGCTCTTCATCCGCATGGCGTGGCATAGCGCAGGCACGTACCGTATCGCCGATGGTCGAGGCGGCGCGGGTTCCGGAGCGCAGCGATTTGCGCCCCTCAATAGTTGGCCGGACAACGTGAGCCTCGACAAGGCGCGTCGGCTGCTCTGGCCGGTCAAGCAAAAGTACGGCCGGAAAATATCGTGGGCCGACCTCATGATTCTCGCCGGTAACGTCGCATTGGAGTCGATGGGCTTCAAGACCTTCGGTTTCGGCGGCGGGCGCGAGGACATCTGGGAGCCCGAAGAAGACATTTACTGGGGGCCTGAGGGCAAGTGGCTGGCGGACGAGCGCTACAGCGGCGATCGTCAGCTCGAGAATCCTCTCGGCGCTGTTCAGATGGGCCTGATTTACGTGAATCCGGAAGGGCCCAATCAAAAGCCGGATCCAGTCGCCGCGGTACGGGATATCCGGGAGACGTTCGCCCGCATGGCGATGAATGACGAGGAGACGGTGGCCCTCATCGCCGGCGGACACACGTTCGGCAAGGCCCATGGCGCGGCCGATCCGGCCAAGTATGTCGGTCCCGAACCCGAGGCTGCCGGCATCGAAGAGCAAGGCTTCGGTTGGAAGAACGCCTTTGGCAGCGGCAAAGGCGCCGACGCGATCACCAGCGGGTTGGAGGGCGCATGGACCACCAACCCGGTGAAGTGGGACGCCAACTACTTCGACAACCTGTTCGGCTATGAATGGGAACTCACGAAGAGTCCCGCCGGCGCTCACCAATGGACGCCCAAGGACGCCTCCGCCGCGGGCGCCGTGCCGGATGCCCACGATCCGTCGAAGAAGCACGCCCCGATGATGTTCACGACGGACCTCGCGCTGAAGGTGGACCCGAGCTACGCGAAAATTTCGAAGCGTTTCCACGAGAACCCGCAGGCATTCGCAGACGCGTTCGCCAAGGCTTGGTACAAGCTGACGCACCGCGACATGGGGCCTGTTTCGCGGTACCTTGGCCCGCTCGTTCCCGCACAGCCGCTGCTGTGGCAGGACCCCGTTCCCGCCGTGGATCATGAACTGATCGGCAAGCGGGACATTGCCACCCTGAAGGCCAAGATCCTCGCATCCGGACTGTCGATCTCCCAACTGGTCGCGACGGCCTGGGCGTCGGCGGCAACGTTCCGCGGCGGCGACAAGCGCGGCGGCGCCAACGGGGCGCGCATTCGCCTCGCGCCGCAAAAGGATTGGGAAGTCAACCAGCCGGCCGAACTGGCGAAGGTCCTTCGTAAGCTGGGAGCGATCCAGCGGGAATTCAACAGCGCGCAGTCCGGCGGGAAGAAGGTCTCGCTTGCCGACCTGATCGTTCTGGGCGGATGCGCAGCCGTCGAGGCGGCGGCGAAGAAGGCCGGCCACAATGTGAAGGTTCCTTTCTCGCCGGGGCGCACGGATGCATCGCAGAAGCAAACCGACGTGGACTCATTCGCCGTACTGGAGCCGGCCGCGGACGGGTTCCGCAACTACCTCCGGAGGGGACTCCAAAGACCGGCGGAGGAGCTGCTGGTGGATCGGGCGCAGTTGCTGACGCTGACTGCCCCCGAGATGACGGTTCTCGCCGGCGGCATGCGCGCCCTGAATGCGAACTTCGGGCAGTCTAAACACGGCGTCTTCACCAACCGACCCGAGACGCTGACGAATGATTTCTTCGTCAACCTGCTCGACATGAATACGAAGTGGCAGGCCTCCTCTACAGCCGAAGGCGTGTTTGAGGGGCGCGATCGCGCGACGGGCGAAATCAAGTGGACCGGCGCCCGTGTCGACCTGATCTTCGGTTCGAACTCCCAGCTCCGAGCAATCGCGGAAGCCTATGCATGTGACGACTCGCAGGAGGCGTTTGTGAAGGACTTCGTGGCTGCGTGGAACAAGGTGATGAACCTTGATCGCTACGACCTTGCCTGAGCTCGGCGGAAAAGAGAGCTGTCAACTTGGTACTAACCGCCGTTCCTGTTGTTTGGATCGGCAAAAACGGAGGTGGCGCCTTTCTTGGCTCGCGCGGGCCGGATCGCGCCCCTGAACCAACACACCACTAGGCCGCAAGTTCCCGATTCTCTGGCCACAGCGCTTTGATTTCCAACACTGGTGTAGACTTCCGCAACGTCAGGGACAAGTGCTTTCGCCTCTGCTCGCCACGCGAGTTTCTCTACGGTTCATGTTGTAAAACACAACATGACGTCCGGCCGTGCAAAACAGGCTCTTTGTAACCGCAAGAAATCACAACAGATAGAGGCGCGAAAAACATCGGTGTTTGGTCTCCGCCGTGCCCTTACAGGATGCGAAAGGATGGTACACCGCAATGACAGTTCTTCTGGTTCTCGCAACTTTCTTGGTTTTCATCGTTCTGGATTATGCCATGAACCGGCATAAGGCCATAGCCACCGTGCCGATGGCAGCGGCCCGAGCGGTCCCGGCCCTGGTGGGCGGAGACTATGTGAACGGCTTCTTAACCCCTGAACACGTTTCCTACCACCCGGGCCATAGCTGGCTGGTGAGAGAGCGCGCCAATATGGTGCGCGTTGGCGTGGACGAGTTTGCCGCCGCCCTGGTAGGGAAGGTGGAGAAGATCGAACTCCCCAAGCCGGGACAGTGGATCCGGCAGGGACAAAAGGTTTTGGCGTTTTACCGCAATGGCGTAAGGGCCGAAATGGTATCCCCCACCGAAGGCGAAGTGCTGGCGGTCAATGCCGAAGTTGTAAAAAGCCCGGCCACCCTGCGGGACGACCCTTATGGCAAAGGCTGGCTGCTGACCGTCAACGTGCCGGATGAGGAGAATACCGTACGCAACTTGGTTCCCAAAAGCTTGGTTCGCGAATGGATGCGGGAATCCGTGGAGCGCTTCTACTCCCGTCAACCGGCGCTGGCCGGCGCTGTGGCCGCCGATGGCGGGCGGCCGGCCGAGGACCTCCTGGCGACCCTGCCCGACGCCAATTGGAAGGACGTGACCGCCGAGTTCTTCCTCACGGCGTAGTGGACCTGTAAGTTTTTGCAACACTTTTTGCTTTTTTGTGGTAAAAAAGAGTTGAGGGTCCATATATGTCTAAAGCGATCCTGTACGACAGTACCCTCTGCATCGACTGCAAGGCTTGCGAAGGAGCTTGCGCCGAACGTTGGGGCCTCCCTTACGACGATAAGATTGCCGCAGAGGAGAAAATCTCCGCGCACAAACTCACCGCCGTGGTGACGCATGGAGACAAGTACAGCCGGCGGCTGTGCATGAATTGCGTAGAGCCGGCCTGTGCATCCGTGTGTCCGGTAGGGGCTTTGCAGAAGACCGAGCTCGGTCCGGTGACCTACGACGCCGAGAAGTGTATGGGCTGCCGCTACTGTATGCAGGCCTGTCCCTTCCAGGTTCCGACTTACGAATGGAACGCGCGCCTGCCCAGGATGCGCAAGTGCGACATGTGCTTCGAGCGGCAGAGCCAGGGCAAGCTGACGGCGTGCGCGGAAGCGTGCCCCGTGGGCGCCACTCTGAACGGGAACCGCGAGGAGTTGATCCAGGACGCTCAAAAGCGCCTGGCGGAGAAGCCCGATCAGTATTACCAGAAGATCTACGGTTTGAAGGAAGTGGGCGGTACGTCCGTGTTCTTCCTTTCGGCCGTGCCGTTCGACCAGATCGGGCTGCGTTCGGGGCTTCCGCAGGAGCCGCTGCCGGAAACCACGTGGCGCGTGCTGGAGCTGTTGCCCGACGTGGTCTCCACCGGGTCGGTCCTGTTGGGCGGCATCTGGTGGATCACCAACCGCCGTTCCGAAGTCGCCATGGCGGAAGGGAGACGCAAGTGAAGCTCCCGAAAATTACCTTCTGGCGCGCGGTTTTCGTGGCCATCCTGCTGAGCGGCCTGTACGCCACCTATCTGCGCGTGGTCTACGGGCTGGGCGGAGCTACCAACCTCAGCGATAAGTTCCCGTGGGGAATCTGGATCGGATTCGACGTGATGTGCGGCGTGGCCCTGGCGGCCGGCGCCTTCACGCTGGTGGCGATTGTCCACATCTTCAACATCCAGACCTACAAGCCGGTGTTGCGGCCGGCCATCCTGACTGCGTTTCTCGGCTACGTCCTGGTGGTGGTGGGCTTGCTCTACGACCTCGGCCGCCCGGACCGCCTCTGGCATCCGCTGGTGATGTGGAACCCCCACTCGGTGATGTTCGAGGTGGCTTGGTGCGTCATGTTGTACTCCACGGTTCTGTTTCTGGAGTTCCTGCCCATGGTGTTCGAGAAATTCGGGTGGAGCAAACCACTGGAGTGGATTCACCGGATCTCGGTGCCGCTGATGATCCTGGGCGTGCTGCTTTCCACGCTGCACCAGAGTTCGCTGGGCAGCCTGTTTTTGATCGTGCCCGAGAAGGAGTATCCCCTGTGGTACTCGCCCATCCTCCCGCTGTTGTTCTACATTTCGTCGATCGCGGTGGGGCTGGCGATGGTGATTTTCGAATCGTGGCACAGCAGCCGCGCCTTTGGCCGCGCGCTGGAGTTGCCGCTCCTGGCGAGTTTGGGGCGCGTGCTGGCCGTGGTGTTGTCGGTGTACCTGTGGATCCGTTTCATCGACATGGCGCATCGTCACGTGTTCGGCCTGCTCGCCCGAAACCGCACGGAGACTTGGCTGTTCGTTCTGGAAATCGCTCTGGCGGCCGTGCCCGCCGCGCTGTTGTTCCAGGTGAAAATCCGCATGCGCCCGGGCGCGCTGTACGCCTGCGCCGTCATGGTGATTTTCAGCATCATCGCGAACCGGCTCAACGTGGGCACGACGGGCCTGGAAGCCGGCTCCGGCACGCACTATTTCCCGAAGTGGAGCGAAGTGGCGGTCACGCTATCGATTGTAGGCGCCGGCTTCGCCATTTTCCGCGTCGTGGCGCACTATTTCCCCGTTTTCGAGGCGCATTCGCATGAAAAAGCGCTCCCGGAAGTGGGAGAAACGGAGACGCATTCAATCGCAGTGACGTGAATATCCGCGCGAAACTCCGTCTGGGATTGGCCGCCAAGGTGGCGGTGTGCGTCATCGCGGGCACGGCGGCTTTTTTTGCGTTGTTCGGCTTCATTAACCTGCGGATGGAGCGCCGCTATTCGCAAAACATGGTCGAGCAGTCCGCCGACCGCGTCACGGAAGTCATCCTGCGCAGCACGCGTTATGAGATGCTGCACAACGATCGCGACGCGCTCTACAACATCGTCCAGGAGCTGGGCAGCGAACCGGGAATCCGCCGCATTCGCATCTTCAGCAAGGACGGCCGCATCACTCTTTCCACCCAGGCGAACGAAGTTGGCAAGGTGGTGAACAAGAGCGCCGAGGGCTGCATTCTGTGCCACTCCGGGGCGACGCCCCTCCAGAATTCGAACCGCGCCCGCGCGTTTACCGAAGGCGGCGAGCGGCTGTTGGGAGTCATGCGCCCCATTCGCAACTCGCCCGATTGCTCGAGCGCGTCCTGTCACGTGCATCAGGCCAGCCAGAGCCTGCTGGGAGTCATCGACGCCCACCTTTCCCTGGCTGGCGTGGACGCCCAGATGCAACAGCACCAGCGCGCGCTCACCTGGTTTCTCGTGGGCGCCATCGCCTTCGGCTGCTCCGCCGCGATCCTGTTCATGTGGGTGGTGGTCTACCGGCCCGTCAAGAAGCTGATCGACGGCACGCGCCGCGTGGCGGGAGGCGACCTGGACTATCGCCTTCCGGTAGGCTCCGCCGACGAGCTGGGCGATCTGGCCGCCTCCTTCAACAAGATGACGGCGGAAGTCGGGGGCATACAGGCCAAGATCGAGGAGCAGGTGCGCCGCAAGACGGCCGAACTGGAGCGCGCGCACAAGTCCCTGCTGAACTCGGAGAAGATGGCCTCCATCGGCAAGCTGGCCGCCACGGTGGCCCATGAGCTCAACAATCCGCTGTTCGGGATTCTGACGTACGCGCGGCTGGTGCTGCGCGCCCTCTTGAAACAGGAGTTCGCGGGACGCGACGAGCTCGCCGAGCAGCTCCAGACCATCGAACGCGAGAGCAAGCGCTGCGGCGACCTGGTGAAGAACCTGCTCACCTTCTCGCGCCAGGCCCCCAGCAACCGCGAGCCGAACGATCTCAACACCATCGTGCGGCGCGCCATCCTGCTGGTGAAACACAAGCTGGACCTGCTGGAAATCGAGATCCACGAGAACCTGGCCCCGGATCTTCCCCCCGCGCAATGCGACGCCAACCAGATCCAGCAGGTGGTCCTGGTGCTGCTGGTCAACGCTTCGGAGGCCATGCCCAAGGGCGGCGCGCTCGAGGTTTCCACGGAATTCGACGCCCCCTCCGGGCAGTGCGCCGTGCGGGTCAAGGACACCGGCGGCGGCATCCCGGAGGACGTTCTGCCGCGCATCTTCGATCCCTTCTTCACCACGAAAGAGGATCGGAACCGGACGGGTCTGGGGTTGGCCGTGGCGCACAGCATCGTGGAACAGCACGCGGGCGAGATTACGGTCCGCTCCACGCCCGGGGTGGGAACGGAGTTTATGGTATCGCTGCCGGTCAGCGTCATGGCCCCGGCCGCGGTGGGGGCGAGCGGATGACATCCCCGGCCAGGCGGCCGGTGGTACGGCGGTAACGGGAGGAAATATGGCTACAGCGACGGAAGCGCCGGCGGCGGTGAAGACCAGGGGACGGATTCTGATCGTGGACGACGAATTGGTGGTCCGCGATTCTCTCGGCAAATGGTTCACTAGCGAGGGCTATGCGGCGCGGCCGGTGGCGAGCGCGCGCGAGGCGCTGGAAGTGATCACGCAGGCGGAGTTCGATATCGCGCTTCTCGATATCAAAATGCCGGGCATGGACGGCATGGAGCTCCAGGCGCGGTTGAAAGAGGCCGATCCGGAACTCGCCGTGGTGATCATGACCGGGTACGCGTCCGTGGATACGGCCGTGCAGGCCCTCAAGCGCGGCGCCTACGACTACATCACCAAGCCCGTGGACCCGGACGAGCTCTCGCACCTGGTCTCCAACGCGCTGGAGCACAAGCGCGCGCGGCGCGAGGTGGCGCGTCTGCGCGAGGATCTCCAGGAAGTCTTCCCCAGCACCGAGCTTATCGGCAAAAGCCCCGCCATGCGGAAGGTGATGGAGCTGATCGAAATGGTGGCGCCGACCGAAGCCACCGTGCTCATCACCGGCGAGAGCGGAACCGGCAAGGAGGTGGTGGCGCGCGCCATCCACGCCGCCGGCCCGCGGCGCTACATGCCCCTGGTCACCATCCACTGCGGCGCGCTGACCGAGACGCTGCTCGAAAGCGAGCTGTTTGGCCATGAGAAGGGAGCGTTCACCGGGGCGCAGTACCGCAAACAGGGCAAGTTCGAAGTGGCCGACGGCGGCAGCGTCTTCCTAGACGAGATCAGCGATATCAGCCTCAAAACCCAGACCGACCTGCTGCGCGTTCTGCAGGAAAAGGAGATTGTGCGCGTCGGCGGCAACCAGCAGATCAAGGTGGATTTCCGGTGCATCGCCGCCACCAACAAGAACCTGGAGGCGCTGGTCAAGGCCGGGACTTTCCGGCCCGATCTCTACTACCGGCTGCACGTGTTCTGCATCGATCTCCCTCCCCTGCGCGACCGCCGGGAGGATATACCCCTGCTGGTGAATTACTTTCTCAACAAGTTCTGCACGGCCACCAGCCGGCCCGTGCCGCAGGTCTCGGCCGAGGCGCTGGACGCGCTCATGCGCCACGACTGGCCGGGCAACGTGCGCGAGCTTGAAAACGCCTTGGAACGCGCGCTGGTGGTGTGCCGCGGGCCGGAAGTCCGCCCCGCCGACTTTTCCTTCCAGTTCCAGGCCGACGAACCCAGAAGCGGACGGACGTTGGACGATGTCGAGCGCGCGCATATCGAACGCGTTCTGCGGGAAACCCAGCACAATCTCTCGCGGGCGGCGCGCGTTCTCGATATCGACCGCACCACGCTGTACAATAAGCTACGCCGTTACGGATTGCGGTGAAACCCATTCATCTCATCCCGCTGGCCCGCGGCGCGGGCGCGGGTTCCGCCTCGGCTGGGGAACCGGGGCTGAACCTGTTGGAGCACCTGGCGGCCTCGCTGGCGCGCGTCTTCCGGACTCCGTGCCGCATCCGGCCGGAACTCGTCGACATTTCGTTTTCCATGGAAGAGGGCCGCGGCCAGTATTACTCCACGGCCATCATCCAGAAGCTGGAGCGCGCCGCCGACCCGGACGCGCGGGTGCTGGGCGTGACGGCCTGCGATCTGTACGTGCCGGTTTTGACGTTTGTCTTCGGCGAGGCGCAGCTTGACGGCCATTGCGCCGTGGTCTCCACCGCGCGCCTCAAGGAAGATTTTTATGGGATGCCGCCGCGCGAGGACCTGCTGCGCGAGCGCCTGCTCAAGGAGGCGGTGCATGAGCTGGGGCACACCTTCGGCCTGCGGCACTGCATGGACTGGCGCTGCGTCATGGCCTCCAGCCACGCCGTGGAGCGTCTGGATGTGAAAGGCGCCGAGTTCTGCCGCGCCTGCCTGAAACCGGTGCGGGAGAATGGCTCCTGGTGAGGCAGTGCCGCTCCCTCAGCTTCGTCTCTGCTTGCGGAGGTTCTCGTGATGCCCAGCCCCGGAGGGGCGGTAGAAAGCCCAGCGCGCGAGCGCTGGGTCGGAAGGCCCGGAGTATCCAGCCCCGGAACGGGGCGTAAGAGACACCCTCGTTTCGATTGGGGCTTTGCCGCTCAGTGGGAGAGACCATCGCCTTTTGTCGTCTGTCAAGTCCCTTCATGACCGCCCAGGACATCACCGATCTTCGCTCCACCCTGAAATTCCTGACCTCCATTCCCGGACAACTCGTCTCCATCCCAACTCCCGTCGATCCCCATTGCGAACTGGTGGCCGTCTACAAGCAAGCCGTCGGCAACTGCGCCGCGCTATTCGAGCGCGTCACGGGCTTCGATATGCCCGTGGCAGCCGGAGTACTGGCCACGCGCCAGCGGACCGCGCTGTTCTTGGGAAGCTCCGTTGATCGGCTGCCGTTCGATTTGCTCGAGGCTACCGAGCGTCCTTGTCCCGCGGTAATGGTTCACGAGGCCCCCTGCCAAGAGGTGATCATCCGGCCCCCCTTCGACCTGCGGCGCCTGCTTCCCGCGCCCACGCACACGCCGCAAGACGCCGGCCCGTACGTGACTGCGGGCCTGGTGCGCGCGCAAGATCCGGAGACCGGCGAAAGCGACGTCACCATCCACCGGCTCTGCCTGCACGGCGCGGACATGCTGAGCATCTACTTCGCGCCCGGACGCCACATCGATCGATTCCGCGCCCAAGCCGAGCGCATGGGCCGCGCGCTGCCCGTTTCGGTGAGCATCGGGCTGGACCCGGCCGTGTACCTGGCGGCGTGCGCCCCTTCGCCCCAGGGATTTGACGAGCTGGCGCTGGCGGGCGCCATCCGCCGCCGGCCGGTGGAGTTGGTGGAGTGCGTGTCCGTGCGCGCGCAGGCCCTGGCGCGCGCGGAGATTGTGATCGAAGGCGAGATTCTCCCCGGCGTGCGCGTCCGGGAGGACGCACCCACCCTCAGCGGGTACGCCATGCCGGAGTTTCATGGCTACATGGGAGTGGCGCAGCCCGAGGTCCCCGTGATCCGGGCGACCGCCATAACGCATCGGCGCAACCCTATCTTCCAGACCATCGTCGGCCCGGCCGCCGAGCGCGCCAACCTCATCGGCATTCCCACGGAGGCCCGGATTCTGCGGGAAACGGCACGCGCCCTGCCCGGCCTCCTGCAAAACGCATACCTGCATCCCGCTGGAGGCGGCACGTATCTGGCGATTCTCCAGGTCGCCGAGCCGTCGAGCGCGGGCGACAACCAGCGGCGCGAAGCGGCGCTCCTCACTCTGGACATTTGCCGCGAGCTGAAGCAGGTGATCCTGGTGAACGAAGATGTAAACATCTTCGATTCCGATGACGTCCTCTGGGCGATGGCAACGCGTTGCCGCGGCGAGATGGACATCACGTTCCGCCCAGGTCCCGAACTGCGGTTCTTAGGCGAGGCCTCTAGGACCGTTCTCGATTGCACCGTCCCGTACCACCTGAGAGACCGTCTCCGCCGCCCGAAGTTTGGGGTAGTGAAGGCAGGCACGGTCGGGTGACAGCCCACTCCATGTGGAGTGCGCCTCCGACTCGCGGCCCGCCTGTTCGCATCCACGGCATGGGCGTTGGACGGCCAAGTGGCAAGTTTCCAAGAATCCCACTTCAAGACCGCTTGTCGTCGGGAGCGGCCCGACAGCCCAATTCCCCAAAGCCTGCCGAGTCCCGAGCCGTCTTCACTATTGCCCACCGCGTGCTCACCTGATGACTGCACCGGGCGAGAAATTGAACAGGTTACCTCCCGAAGATTGCCGTTGGGCAAGAGCTGGAGCTAAGGACAGCTTAGTTTTCAGTCGGAATCCGCTCGATGTGGTCGATCACCAGGAATTGGACCTGCAGATTTCGGCGCTCCAGTCTCAATCCAAGCTGGTCCCGAAGGGCGGCAAACAGGTCGGCTTCAGGCACCGCGGGCGTGTCCGCGCTCGTGGACGTGGCTGCTGATGCGAAGGGGTCGCGCCGTGCGAACTCAGGGTCCCGCGTCCACGAGAGATCGATATCGTACTTTCCCGTGAGCCCCGTAAGATCTTGCACTGGACCGTAGCCCTCAGTCGAAAGATTCGCGGCAAGCTCTGCCATCGACCTGACGCCTTTCACTGCGCCATGGCCAAAGGCGCCAAACATCACCATGCCGGCGTTTCTGCCCATGAATCTCGTGTTCGGATCGTCCTCCTTGAATTTCGGACCGCCCTTGTCTACAACCAGCGCGTAGCCAGGACGCGGGCGATCCTCCTTGTGGGCGGCGAGTCTAAACCGCTCGGTCAGCAACGCCTGATACATGGCTGGGAGTTGGTCGCTGGTCGCGCCTTCCGGTATTTTGGCGGAAATCTCGAAGCAATCCGTATCCAGCCAGGAAGGCCCTTCGATCCGGTCCATCGGCACTTTGAATGCTTCCCTCAGGACCGCCTTGAGTGGGAGACCCTTTAATGTGACGGACCCAGGGTCGATGGAGTTGTGGCCAGTGAAACAGTCCGACCGCTTCACCGATGCCACTTCGAACTTCGGCTGGTTCGTCGCGTTCTGTGCCGCGAGAGCGGCCAGGCCGAGGAGTGACGCAAAGAGGATCTTCATAGCGTGATCTCCTATACGATCATGCTACAGCAGAATTGGTTCTTACCGATCACGGCGGTGAAACGGGATTCCTTTCCTTTGAGCCTTTCGGGGGCGAAAGTGGACCAGCGGAGTCCGCAATCGAGGGGTCAATGGAAAGGAGTCCACTTATCAACCACTGAGTTTTCTGATGCCAGGAACTGCTGGGCTACAGCCTAGCCCCCTGGATTTGGGCGATTGCCCTTGAGTTGGCTTGACCGGTGTGGGAGACTCAGTCCCGGAGGCTTCCGATGCGAACCGTTTTACTCTGTGCCGCCACGTTCCTGTTGTTTTCCTCCCTTTTGCCTGGACAGGATCTGAAGGTAGGCGAACCCGCTCCGTCACTGAGCCTGGACCGTACGATCCCGGCCGGAGGTCAGCCGAACTGGGAATCTCTGAGTGGTAATCCGGTTGTCATCGAGTTCTGGGCTACGTGGTGCGGCTACTGTATCGAGGAAATCCCGCACTTGAATGCCCTCGCTGAGAAGTATCGGGATGTCAGGTTCATATCGATCACGGACGAGCAGGCTTCACTGGTCGAACCGTTCCTTGCTAAGCGGCCCATTCAGGGACAGGTCGCCCTCGACCGTAATGGATCGACCTTCAAGGCATATGGTATCGAGGGTAGACCGCAAACCATACTCGTCGATAAGACGGGCGTGTTGCGCGGCATCTTGTACCCGACGCAACTCACGGAAGCGGTGATGGAGGACTTCCTTGCGGGACGACCGTTATCTCCTGTGCCCCTTCGCCGTGGTCTGCATATTTTGGAAGAGAACACGGTTGAGCCCTCGTTCGCGGTAATTCTGCGACCAGCGCGAAAGAAGGGCGGGGACCTTAACCAGAACCCCGGCTACGTGCAGGGTGACAGCGTCTCGCTCAAAAGGATCCTCGCTTATGCCTATTCAACCTATTTCACGCGGCTGGAAGGGACATCGGAACTGCTTGATATCCGCTACGACTTCTGTGTTTCAGTCCCGCAGGGCAGGGACGACGAGCCGCTGATTCTGCGTGACGCGCTACAGCGTACCTTCAATCTCAAGGCTCATTGGGAGAAGAGGGAGGTAGATGCGCTCGTCCTCACAGCGGTGAACCCGAAGCTGCGCGAGCTGAAGAGCTTGGGTCCAACCGTCAATAGCTTTGCCGGGATCATCGAGGCGCGACTGAAGCGATATGTGGTCGATGAGACTGGATTGCGCGGATACTACGCCATTGAACAGCCGCCGGACGACCAGGAAATCGAACAGTTCGTCCGAGATCAACTCGGGCTCTTGTTATCCCCAGCAAAGCGGACCATCGAATTACTCGTAGTGGACTCCCTGGAACTCCCGACTGTAGGGGTGACTTTGCCAGGCCGGTAGCACACAGCGCCCCGTCGGGGCTGGGAAACGTTAGCCCTCTATCGGAAGTGACGCGGCGAGATAGGATTCGGGGGTGAGCGAGGGGAGACCGCCGCGTCACTTTCGATAGAGCCGTTTGAAGTGAGCCGCTCGCGGTTGCGGCGGAC
>JBEKHV010000094.1:0-16154 GCA_050012095.1 Bryobacteraceae bacterium
AGACAGCGGCCATCCCCAAAGCTGCCCTGGTCAAGAATGATCGTCGGTTTTCCATGTGAAAGACTCCTTCCCCAAACCGAAAAGTGCGCTACTGATTCAGCCGCCGCATCCGGACATGTGATGTTGCGCGCCAGACCAGGACCCTCGGCGCCCGGGGCCGCGACCCCATTCGGGGACGCGTCCGGCCGCCGCTGCCGCCAGTGGCTCCGCTGGGCGGGGCGGGAGCCACAATCACCGACGTGGAGCGTCGGGACTACGGCCGCCGGGAGCGCCGCGACCTCCGCCGCTTTCCGGCCAAAACGTGAGAAGCGGCGCCGGCCTCTCCATCGAGCAGCATGACGCGGATCTGCCCGGCAGCCGCTGCGGGGGAGGCCCAGCCCAGGAACGCGCCCAGAAGAAAGAGCAATGTGCTATTTCGCGTCTCTCCGCTCCTCGAACTTACACCTTCATTTCCCAACCTCTTCGGAGAAAAGGCTTAATGTACTTGTTGGCTTCCTCATTGTTGGTGAAGCGCATGTTCTTCGAGTCCCACAGCAGCTTGCCCGGAACGCGCAACGAGATGGCGCCGAGCACCAGCCACTCGATGTACTTCGTGGTGACGGCGAACTCGGATACGCCCGGCGCTCCGCCCTTGCAGGCTCGGACCCAATCCTGCTGATGATTGACCCCGCGCGGCAGCAGTTGCGGCGGAAGCTTGTACTGAGCCCATCTGGATGCCGGCAGCAGCCAGACGCCTTCGCCGCGCTGAAACGTGGCCATGTATCCGTTGGAGCCGACAAACACCGCTCCCTCGCCGGGGACGCGCTCCGCTGCCCCGGACCCTCCACCGGAACCGCCTCGAGCGCTCGGAACGGCGCCACGGCCCGCCGGAGGAACGGCGCCACGACCCGGCTCCGCGCCCGGAGCGCCTCCCCGAGCGGCAGGAGCGCTACTGCGCCTAACGGGGCGTCCGTCCACTCCCACGTCGTCGCCAACCAAGACCATATCGTTGCCCAGGAAAGGCCTGTTCTTATCGGCCTGCAAGTTGTTGGCGCGGGGAAACAGCGGTTCGTTCGGACCCATTCCTTCGGGGTTCTTAAAGTCGCCCCGCATATTCTGGTAGGCGTGGATAGTCACCGGAGGCATGTTGCCGCGGGCCGGAAACTCGTACACGATATGGTCGCGGAGCGGCCAGGTATACGAGTTCTTGCCCTCCACTGCGACGCATTCGACGCTGGTCAGAGGCGCCTTGTCCAGTTGCAGCGCCAAGTGCGCCGGACCCAGAATGTGAACGAGCCAATCGCCCAGCGATCCGCCTGTCGAGAAATCCAGGAATGCACGCCACTGGATCACGATGGCTTGGTTGAAATCGTGTGGGGCGGCGGGACCTTGCCAGCGATCCCAGTCGAGCGTGGGGGGAACCGGCTGCTTCTCAGGACCCGTGGCGGGAATGTTGGGCTGGCCGCCGGAGCCCGTCCAGGCGTGCACCTCCCGCACCTCGCCGATAGCTCCCGACCAGAAAATCTCGCAGGCGGTCTTGGTGCCTTCGTGACTGAACCCCTGGTTGCCCATCTGCGTGGCGACCTTGTATTTCACCGCGGCATCGGCCAGCAGTTGCGCTTCCCAAACGGTCCGCGTCAGCGGCTTCTCGCAGTAGACATGTTTTTGATGCTGCATTGCATACAGAGCCGTGGGCGCATGGAGATGGTCCGGAGTGGCGATCATCACGGCGTCGATATTCTTGCCTTCCGTATCGAGCATCTTGCGGAAGTCTTTGTAACGAGTCGCCTTGGGGTACATGCCAAAAACCGGCGCCGCCTTGACCTCGTTCACGTCGCAGAGCGCCACGATGTTCTCGCTTGCCGAGGCGCCCGGGAGAATTCGCTCGGCCCTGAGGCCGGCGCCGATGGCGGCAATGTTTAGCTTTTCGTTAAACGACTTGAAGCCTAGGGCCGCGAGCGACGGCGCGCTGCCGAAGCCACCCGCCGGAACTGCGCCCGCCATCAGGGTTCCATAGAAAAAGTACCGTCTGGAAAATCGACTATCGCTCACTTCAACCTCCCCATACCGAGCGTACGTAGCTGACGCGATACCCTGGCCGGGGCCGCGCCTGCCCGACGGACCGCGGACAAACAGCCCAAGCACGCCGGCCTTTGCACGCGATTGGGCGAAGAAGGCCAGCAGATCGAAACAAAATGCCCCTTCTGCGTGGGTGCGTCCGCTAAAGGCTCCGCACGCTGACGTGATATGGAACCGATTCCAGGTGCGAGTATATGCGAAATTGCTCTCTGCCGCAACGGATTATTGACCTTCATTAGCGGACTCGGGGATTGGACTCCGGCAGAAACCTCAGTGCCGGGGCGCGGCGGTGCTCTCACGAACGATCCTTCGAAAACTCAATGGTTTGGAGATCGATTGGCGCCGCAATGCTCTCAAACAGGGTACGGCAGGCGGCCTTGCCCATTTCGCGCATCGGCTGCGCGACGGTAGTCAATCCCGGCCACACCAGAGCGCCTTCGGGAACATCGTCGAACCCCGCCACAGAAATGTCCTCCGGTATTCGCGCGCCCCGCTGCCGCATGACCCGCATAAAGCCGAGCGCAAGGGCGTCATTGCCCATGACGATGGCGGTTATTTCGCGGCGCTTCTCAAGGAAGCTCTGGGCGAATCTAGCCCCCGCGGATGGTTCATAGCTCCCGCAGAAGGGAACCCACTTCATCAAAGAATTTCGCATCGGCGGCTGGATCCACCTGCACGAGTTTGATGATCGCAGATAAGCTTCAGCGGGCCACAGGATCGCCGTACAAGACGCCGCGGCCGGAAGTGCCAACATAGACTCGTCCATACAGGCGCGGATCGCCGGTAATTTGCTGGATCTGACCCCATTGGTGCTGGTCGTCGTTGATTCTAACCCAGGTTCGCGCCTCGTCGGTAGATCGGAAGATGCCGGGCTGTCCGTGAACGGTTCCGGCGAGGTAGAGGGCCGGATAGGATTCGTGAGGCGCTGCTGCGCCGAAGCCCAAAGCCCGGAAATCCTCCACGCCGGGAACGCGGGCGAATGAGATGCTGCCACCGCTCGGCTGCTGCCCGGGCGGAAGGACGTGGTAGAGACCGCCGAAGGCACCCAGCCAGACGTCCGCCACACGGCCGGGCGCGGCGGAGATGCGGGCCTGGCCTCCGCGAGCATCGCCGCTTGCGGATGAAACAGGTGCGGACGGAGCGTCTGACAGCGTGAAATGCTGGGCGGTGAAGGTGCCTCCTCCATCGCTGCTGCGATAGAAGGAGAGGTCCGCGAGCGAGATAGCGTAGAACGACCGCGGGTCGACCGGGTCGGAGATAACGCGGACTCCTACAGGTAATCCCACCGCGGCGGTCCAGGTAGTCCCGAGGTCACGAGTGACGTGGGCGGGTTCCTGATCGGGGGCCCACACCCAAGCGCTGCCATCGGCTGAGACGGCTATGGATCCGGCGTGGCTCTCGGGCGTCGGCGCGGCAAGGCAGAGCTTCCATGTGCGGCCTGCATCGAGCGAATAGCCGATGTTTTCGCCCGGTCTGAACGAGGCGCCGACGCCCACACGGACAATCACTTCGGGACGGATGGCAGCGGAGGCGATACTCCTGGTGTAATCCATGCGTGGCGGCGCCGGAGAGCCTTCCGGCGCGGGGCGGTCCAGGTCCCAGTGAACAAAACCTCCGTAGTCGGCGATGGCAGTAAGGAGATGAGCACCCTGGGCGGGACTGATGAGGTCGTAGACTACCGTCTCCTCGATGCCCGTGGCGAGGATGCTCCAGTGAGTGGGCTTGCCGCTATCCGCGGCGGTCAGGTCGAAGGTTTCCCAGCCGCCGTAGCCGGTGGTGAAGACCGCATGATCGGAATTGGTTGGATCGATCTCTATATCGAAGAGCCAGTGAATGCCCGTGTTCTTCACATAGGGCGCCAAGCTGTAATCGTAAACGCCGCCGCCGCCGAAGATGGGCTTCCAAGTCGCGCCTGCATCAGTGGAGCGGAAGATGTCTTCGCCGCCGCCGGAGTGCGAGCGGCCGAAAGAACTGGCGATCAGGTCGCCTGGGCGCCGCGCGTCAACGGAGACGGCTGCGTAGCCGAACTCCTTGCGGCCCGCAATGGGACGATCGGGGGTGATATCGGTCCAGGAGCCGGTACGAGTGTCGAGCTTCCAGACGGCTCCGTCGGTCATGTGGGACCAGGGGCCTGGCGCAGAGCCGTAGGCGACGTAGAGGAATCCATCGCTCGAGAGAGCGGCCCGGGTAGGCCGATACTTGGTTGGCTCACCGGGCACGTCACGCCAGCTTGCGCCGCCATCGGTGGAGACGAAGAGGTTGGGCCGGTTCAAGAGCGAGACGCCGGCGTAGATTGTCTGGCTGGCGGAGGTTAGGCTTTGCGAAGCGGCCGTGGGGCCGAATTTGACGAAAACAATGCCGCTGCCGCGGACCGGGTCGAGCGCATGGCGCAGGTGCGGGTTGTAGCTGGAACCGGGGCTCGGCGGGGGTGGAGTCGGCGGGGGTGGAGGAGCCTCGGTGACGTCGGGAAAGCTGGTGACGCGCGTCCAGGTTGCGCCGCGGTCTTGCGACCGCCAGAGCCCGTCGTGGCGCGTCCCGAGGTAGAGGATGCGGCCGTCGTGGGGATCGACGGCGAGGCGCTCACCGTTACCGCGTCCGTCCTCGCCGCCGCCGAATTTGAAGGGCACGTCAGTCCGGAGAAACGTGTGGCCGCGGTCGTCGGAGCGCAGGATGGCGCCGTTGGGAGCGCGCGCGTTGGTGGACGTGCCACAGGCCAAGTAAACGCGATTGGGATCTGCGGGATCGATCGCAATGGACTCAATCCCCATGAGGTTGCGGTCCTTGTTGGACACCCAATCCATCATCGGCTGCCAGCGATGTGCGGCGTCATCCCATCTGTAGGCGCCGCCGATATCGGTGCGGGCATAATGGACACCGGGCGCCGTGGGGTGAAAGACGATCCCATCGACATAACTGCCGCCGACAATCTGGACGTTCTTCCAGGAGTAGGACTCCTGTTGTGGAGCCTGCGCGGAGGCAGCCACCGCGCCGCACAGAAGCAGAAATAGAAACGCTGGTACTCGGAATTCCGTCATCGCGAATTTCCTTTGAATTGCTATTAAGGTACAAGAACACGTTTGCAGCAGCGAGTCCTGAAACGTAGCGCCTGAGGCACATCGTTGATTGCTCCGTCCCAACTGGCGCGACGTACATACGTCAGCCGACAGGCCACACACCGCGATGTCAGCGCCGTGCAGGGCGAACTCGCGGGCCGTGGCTGACCTGATGCCGCTGCTTCCTCCCGCGATCAAGCAAACCTTTCTTTCCGGTTTCATTGGTTCTTCGCCCTTGTGTCACCTCGCATCGCCGACCGGGCCATCCGAGCCGGGGATTACCCGTGTCAAATCTTCGCTCAAGATCGACGGACACCAGTGAGCCTCGATGTACTCGACGATCAGTTCGCTGCCGCGCGTGTGGCTTACGAATGGGGACCTGCTCGAAACGTACCCCGAGTCGCTCAAGTCCCGCACCAGCACCATGTTGAAGCCCAGCCGCGTCATCATGCGGATTCCGAAGGAGCGGTTAAGGATACATTCGTTCGTGTGGACGCCCATGATGGCGAGATTGGTGATGCCCTCCTGCTTACAGTAGTTGTAGATTTCCTGGCCGCTGTCGCTGATGCCGTCATAACCGGCTATATCGATGGCCGGGTACTCGCGCTCCCAGGGATAATTGCCTCTCGTAGTAGCAGGTCCGGGACCTATAAATCTCTTATAGATCGGATCGCCACAGCCGCCGCGGAGCAAAGGGTCGGGGTCCTGCGGGGTTGAACGGATCGGGATGGGTGAGGGAACCATTGGCGCACGCTGCATTCTCAGGCGCTCCGGTCTTCCCTCGTAGTATTTCATCGTGTCACTGGGACAGTGAAAGATCATCACACCCAGGTTTCGGGCGGCGCTGGCTACCTGGTCGATCTGCGGCGCCATGATACGGTTACGCTGCACCTCAGTCAGGCAGTTGTCATTGTCCCACACATCGCAAATAATGACGGCCGTCTGAGCCACCTCCCATCGCAGTACTTCTTCGGAGGCTCGGAACTTGCCGCTCCCGGCCGGCTGCTCCACACGGCGGCTCGCCCGGAGGCTAAGCGTCCCGGGGACTTTGGGGCGATTCAGTCGCCATTCCTCCTCCGGCTGCGGTGTTTGCGCCGCGGCCATCCCTACCACTCCCGGCAGGATGACTAGAAAAGATCGTCGATACATAACCCTCCTCTTCGCCCTAATGGACGGCCGGCATTCTCACATTGCACATTACTCCAGCAGCCTTTCGGAAACGCCCCTGTAAGCCGCCTGGGCTCCTGTCCCTCCGCCCGCTCCTCCTCCGCGGCCGAACGCCGACATCCGGGGCACGCCCGCCAACGCTTCGCAATGACCCGACATCAGTTCGGCCTCGCCCAGCCCGACCTCGATAAACGCCTTGATGATCGCTTCCGGATCGGGGCTGGCGATCCGATTGAAGCTGTAAGTGATAGCGCCGATCTGAACTCCGTCGAACTTGGAGTCGATCGTCTTCGCGCCAAACGCCCTGCCCAGCGGCACGGACGCCACAGGCATCCTTCCAAAAGCCCGTCGTGTAAATTCCATCCTGTATTCCCTTCACTACTCACGCCAGCGCTCCAGGCGAAGCGGGACCAGACCGCCGGTCCATACAGCTTCCGCTTACTCCCGCGGGTGAACTCCAACTTCCCATACCGATACAGCAGTTAGAGTGTACGCGACCGCCGGCTCCAGGTCAAGGCCTACCGATGCTAACTATCGCCGGAACGGTGCACGCTTTCCCGATCTCGCCATGAGCCATGCAAAGCACTCGGCTTTTGCAGGTCACTTCACCGCCCGTAAGGAAGAGCCGTCCGGGATAACGTCTATGCGCTAGACTCAGGCAGCCCCAATATGTAGTATGCGGGGATGGAACAAACCCAAGAGGCCGCTCCCGAAGACGACCGGCCCCACGCCCGACCAAGCCCTGAAACTCGAAGAAGACTACAACGCCCAGTGCATCGCCTATGCCCACCAGAATCTGGACATGTAGAGAACGGTAATCCGTAATCGGTCCTCAGTGTTCAGTTGTTCAGTTGCTTCGCTTTTTTCGCCCGCTGCCTCGGGCTGGCCGCAATGTCCCACAGACAAGGCGAGCCGCGCGGCCCTACCTTCCCTCGTTTTCGAGCCTTTCGACAGCCGCTGCCGAATTGTACCTTCCCCTCCGCAGAAGCAACACTTCCCGAAAAGCGGCTCTGGAGCGCCGCCAACGGACTCCGGGCCAATTCCGAAACCAGAAATCTGGTCTGCGCTTTGTTCAGGATTGAGGACTCCTCTCCCTCTTTTCCCGAACAATCCGCAATGATCGCCGGCAGAGTTCTTGCGGGCCAGACCCGCGGTCTGGCTCAGTTTCTACGGCAATTCCCGGATCGCGAGATTGCGCCATCGCCAGAACCCACCCGGCTGCCAGTTCACCGGTCCCCCGTGTATCTGAAGTGCAATCGGGCCTTCGATCATTCCGCCAACTGCGCTGTTCTGAGTATCCTGTGCATCGCTGACTTGTTGATCGTTGATCCAGACAGTGACGTGCGGGAACTCTCCCTCAACCCGAATGTGCACTTTGTTCCAGTCGTCGCGCTTCCAGATCGACATGCCAAGGTCGGCTCCGCGGTCCGGCGCGCCTGATGCCCCCGGAGCCCCGCCCGGAGTTGCGCCCCGTCCGGCCGCCCCCTCTAGCTTCACGGTAATCCCGCCTTCCGCGATGAGTCTGCCCATAGTTCCGCGGGGCAGATAATCCATCGTGATCTGGTAGGCCGCCCCCTCTTCGGTGCAGCGGAAAAAGACTCCGCTGTCATTGCCCCAGTCCGGCTTGGCTTCCATGTAGAACTCGAAGTTCTTGTACTTCTTGTTCGTGAGAAGTAAGCCGCCCCTCCCCAGAGGGTTTTGAGTTCCGAGAATCATCCCGTACGCCACGTGGAAATCGGGCGTTGTGCCATGACGGGCCGTGGCGCTGATATGCCAGCCGGTCAGATCCACGCCGTTGAAAAGAGACGTGAAGCCCGCTGGGATCTCCTGCGGCGGCGGGGAGACGGGCGGTCTACTACGGTAGTCCGGGACTGGGCTGAGGCCGGGCGCAAGAACTGTGTTCTGAGAAACCAGGGGCGGCATGAGCGTGAAAGCTAGCCAGAACGCGCAAATAATTGGGTGGTTCTTTCGGATATTCATTAATCCTCCAGCCAGACTGCGAGTTGCCTTCGTCCAGCGGGCCGTTGCCGATGTGGAACTCCGGCCTTGGGCGGTCCGGTCGCAACTAGTATATCCCGTGCAGCGCAGAAGACGTGAATAAAAGTTATATGCGCAGCTACCCTACATAGTTCCACCAACTTACCGGGATGTTCAACAGAAGAAAAACCCGAACGGGCTGCGCCGCCCAAGGGTCTCAGGGGCGGGGTGCGCCTGATTCGGGTGTCAAGCACTGCTTCGAGTGTACTTCGAACAAGCTGATTCTTTAGGGATATTAAGGTCTTGACAAGTGGGGGGGGGAGGGTATATGCTCTGTTCGCTATCTGAGCTTTTGGGGTCGGCAGTGGTGGCTTCTATAGCTTCCGCCTGAGCTAGCGGACCACTGCTTGTGTGACATCCAACGAATAGGTGAAGGCGCTTCGCTTACGGCGATAGCGCGCCAGCGGTGTGTGCCGCCGGGGGGTGGGTTGGTGTGCGGCGACGACCCGAATCATGCGGTCCCTGGTGCTCGCTTTACGGCGTGGCGGTCGTGTTGAGCGCCACGGTTGACTCTGCCGGTAACCGCGGGGTGTCGGTCCCTGCGTCCTCCAAAGTGTTTGGAAGGCCCTCGGGTGTTTAAGTTCAGGAAAGGATGTTAAAGTTTCTTGATCTACTTTGGTGCCTGGTACAAAATTGACATTGAAAATTGGGAGAGCGATGTGGCCGACTTCAATCCCAAGAATTGAAGGCCTCATTCGCCTGTAAAAGGTCGGATTAGTTTAGAGCACCAGCAAAGAGGAGAAGAATCATGGTATTACGTCGAATCTTCCAGGTGGCAGCGCTAACGCTCGTGTTTGCGCTAATCGCACCGGCTCAACAGACCGGAAGCGGCAGGGTACAAGGCGTAGTCAAAGACAGTAGCGGGGCGGCTATTCCGGGCGCAACCGTGACGATTGCGAACACCGCCACCGCAGTGCAAAATGCGACGAACACCAACGACGTCGGCCTCTTCTTCTTCCCGCCGGTCGTGCCTGGCAACTACACCCTCACCGCGCAATCGCCGGGCATGGAGACTTGGAAAGGCTCTTTTCTGTTGCAGGTGGGGCAAACGGCGGAAATCAGCCCGGTCATGAAGGTGGGGGCGGTGACGACGCAGGTGACGGTAGCCGGGGAGGTGGCTCCCCTGGTTGCGACAGCGGATGCGACCATCTCGACGGATCTCGAACACGCCCGCATCGAGCAGTTGCCGGAGGACGGGCGCAGCATTGCGAATACGGTGTTGCTCGCCACACCGGGTCTGTCCGTAGGAGATGACGGCTCCGTCAACCCGATCATCAACGGGCTACGCGACTCGGTGGAATTGTACCAGGACGGCCAAGTGATAAAGAATCGCGACACAGGGGACTGGAGCGGACGGCTTCCCGGCGTGGATAGCGTCGGGGAGTTGCAGGTAGAGACTAGTCTTCTCTCTGCTAAGTCTGATCGCCCTGGGGCGGTAATTCTCTCGACGAAGAGCGGGACCAACGGCATTCACGGCAGCCTGTTCGAGACGAACCGGAACAGTGGGGTGGGGGTAGCCCGCCGCCGCCAGGATTACTACACCAAGCCCCCAGCGTTTGTCCGCAACGAATTCGGCGGATCGGTGGGCGGTCCAGTGTACATTCCGAAAGTCTACAACGGCAAGAACCGAACGTTCTTCTTCACTACGCTTGAGCTTCTCCGAGTCGCCAGTGAGGCGACCGCAAGCGTGGAACTGCCGACCATGGTCATGCGGCAGGGCGACTTCAGCGGGTTGACCGACAGCCTCGGCCGGCTGACCGTCCTATATGACCCCTTGACTACGGGACCGGCCCCCACCTGGACGCGCACGCCGTTTCCGAACAACCAGATCCCGGTGGGCCGCGAAAGCCCCGTCGCGAAATACCTGTACGGCGTCACGCCCGCGCCCACGAATACTGCCAACCCCCTGCTGGCTAACAACTACTTCGGCCTTGAGCCGTCGCCCACTCACGACAACATGAGTACGACCCGCATCGACGAGAATCTGAGCGCTCACAACCAGTTGTTCATCAGAGTGACGCGCGATGAAGACCAAGCGGAGTACCCAAAGGCCGCCGTGCCGACAACGGACGGGCTTCTGAACATGGTCTATAATCTTTACCGCGATTCCGGCGCCGCCCTGTCCTGGACCCACTCGTTCTCGCCCACCTTCCTGAGCGAAACGCTGGTCACCTTCTCGCGCGAGAACAAGGTGACGGGCAACCCCAGCGTTGGGAGCCTTGGGATGGACATGGCCGATTATCTGGGTATGCCGAATCCGACAGAGAACCAGTATCTGGCGTATAAATCCACAGAAGGGTTTAGTCTGGGCTACCAGCAGCAGCGATTGCGCCAGAACTTCACAAATATTTTCGTGATCGACCAGAATTTCACGCGTATCCACGGCCGGCATGAAATCGAGTTCGGCGCAAGATTCCACTACGAGGAGGACAACGTGCTGGTGGATCAGCCCATCGATCAGGCCAGTTACGGTACCGGATACACGGCGCTGTTCGATCCGACCAGTGGATCGTCATACGCCAACGTTACGCGAACTGGTTACGCCGCGGCGAGCTTCTTCTTGGGCGCCAGCGACCAGTACCAGGAGACCGCGGTAAAACCTTTTAACCACTTGCGCGAAGGCGAATACGGGGGGTACGTCCAGGATAACTGGAAAGCGACTCCCAGACTGACTCTGAATCTCGGCCTGCGCTACGAGGATTTGCCCCCGATAACTGAGGCGAATAATTTTATGGCCTCGTTCGATCGAAATACGGACTCGATAGTGCTCGGCCGGTCGCCCGCGGACATGTACGCGGCCAATGAGGCTAGCCCCGCTGGTATCGCCCAGTACCAAGCCATTGGCGTAAAGTTCGAGACGCCGCAACAAGCGGGCCTTCCGGCATCCCTGGTGTATGGCAACGCCTGGAACTTCGAACCTCGCATTGGATTCGCCTACCGGGTTGGCCAAGCCGAAAGGCCGCTCGTGTTGCGCGGAGGCTATGGTATTTATTACTCGCAGACGGCCCTGCGCGCGTGGGATGGTTCTGAGGGCTTCGATGTGCCCTTCGGCGCCTCTTACACTTATAACGTAAACAACCAGACTATAGCCGGGTTCGGGGACGGACTGCCAAATTATGAGGCGCGGTCGGTTCCCCAGTACGTGGACGGGGTCAACTCCTCGACAGCTCTCAATAATCCGGCCCTAGTGGGAGTCTCCCGCGGCCAGTCGTTCGAATACAATGATCCCCATCAACCACCCAGCCGATCCTACGAGTGGAACTTTTCTTTAGGGCGCGAGCTTGTCCGGGGTATCGTGGCCACAGCCACCTACACGGGTACGCACGCTATGCACCTTCCGCAGGTGTACGATTTCAACGCCGCCCCGAACGATTACATATGGTACACAACGACCGGTTTGGCGAAGCCCACCGGCACGTATGCTTCGACGGGAGAGCGCCCCTATGACACGACAACGTACAGCGATATCAGCGACTTCCAGAGCACGGGTATGTCGAACACCAACAGCTTGCAACTGGATGTGGAGCATAGGTACTCCCGTGGTTACGCATTCCAGTTCTACTACGTAATGACCAATTCGTTTAACGACTCAACCCTGGTTGCTAATGGGGGTGGGCCGACCATAACGCCGGCCTCGACTTATTTGCCGGGCGCGGTTCCACAGGATTTCAATCAGTTGGACCGTTTCCTCAATTACACTCGAAGTACGGACATTCCCCATCACCAACTGCGCTGGAACTGGGTCGCGGATCTTCCGTTCGGGCGAGGCAAGCTGCTGGGCCGCAATGCGAACAGGGCCCTTGACGCCGTGATCGGCGGCTGGCAGATCGCCGGCACGGGTTCCTACCAGAGCAGGTATTGGTCTCTGCCGACCAGCAACTATGGCCCGATGTCGCAACCGCAGATGTACGGAGTCAAAGAATTCCCGATTCGGAACTGCACCAGCGGGGTTTCCACATGCATTCCGGGTTACCTTGACTGGAACGGATACATTTCGCCGCCGACGATCAACAGAACCGACACGAGCGGTAACTGCACCGGGATTTGCGGCATACCGTCGACTTACACCCCATCGAACCTGCCGTTGATTACTTACGGCCAAACGGCTCTGCCGGCCAATGCTCCTTCCAACACCGTTCTTTCCACATACTGGGAAACCCAAACTGTCTGGATCGCGCTAAAGAACGGCACGGTGACACGGACCACCATCAACACGAACCTCCCCGCGTGGCAGAATCAGTACGTGGCGGCCCCATGGACCTTCGGTCTCAATGCGTCGTTGTTCAAGGTGTTTAACGTGACGGAATCCGTCAAGCTGCGGTTTAATGCCGACTTCTTCCAGGTTTTGAACAACCCGGGTCTTGGCACGCCGGGGAGCAACGGCATCCTGAGCACGCAGAACTCCAACAATTCGCCGCGCGATCTTCAGCTCACTTTAAGGCTGACCTGGTAATCGTAAGTAAACAAGCGGCTGCAAAGCATAACGCGGGATAATGAAGGGGCCGGAAACTGAAGGTGTAAGGTCGAGGAGCAAAGAGATACGAAGGGGCTTCTTGGTCTTTTCGGCGGTCGTTCTGTGTTGGGCCTTCCCCGCGGCGGCTGCCGGGCCGATCCGGGTCATGTTGCTCGATGGCGAGCAAGGCACGGCCTCTCACGCTTGGCGGGAGACATCGCCCTATTTGCTGAAGATGCTGGCGGAGCCGGGCATCTTTCAGGTGGAGCGAGTCACCGCACCGCCGCCGGGCGGGAACTTCTCCACCTTCAAGCCCGAGTGGGCCAAGTATCAAGTGGTCGTCGCCAATTACGACGCGCCGGACGCCCGCCGGCGGCCTGGTGAGCGTGCATGCCGCCGATAACGCCTTCCCGAACTGGCGCGAGTATAACCTCATGATCGGCGTGGGCGGCTGGCGCGGCCGGAACGAAAAGTGGGGCCCCCATTTCTACTATCAGGATGGGAAACTCGTGGCCGACACGGCTCCCGGATCCGCCGGCAGCCATGGCGCGCGCCTTCCGTACAAGATCGTGAACCGGGTCACGGACCACCCCATTACCCACGGACTGCCCACGGAATGGATGCACGCGGCCGACGAACTCTATGCGAACCTCCACGGGCCGGGCGAGAACATGACGGTGTTATCGACCGCGTTTTCGGACCCCGCCAACCAGGGTACGGGCCACGATGAGCCGATTCTGATGGTGATCTCCTACGGGAAAGGCCGCGTTTTCCATACCGCGATGGGCCACAACCTCGTCGCGTTGAACTGCGTCGGGTTCATCGCCACGTTTCTCCGAGGAACGGAGTGGGCAGCCACCGGGCAGGTGACTCAGAAGGTTCCGGCCGACTTCCCCACGGCCGACAAGATCAGCACCCGGAAGCAATACGATCCTCCGCCGGGCTGGGTAGCCCCGACCCCCACCAGTAAGGGCGGCGGCGGTCGGGGCGGTCTGCCTCGATGATCACGGCTCCGCCGGCCGAAGGGCTGGCGGCGGTCTGGGTGAGAAGAAGGGCCAAATATGCGGCGGCCGGCCGCACGAGGGAGTTATGAACCGACGATCATTTCTGACCAGCGGCCTGGCGGCCGCCGCCGTCGTGGAGGGGCTTCCCCCCTCCTTCCCCCAGCGGCCGGGATGGGAATCCCGGCAACAAGGGCGCGCCATTCGCCACCCTTCAGCGCGCGCGCGACGAGGTGCGCAAGCTCATTGCCCAGGGCCTCAAGACAAACGTCATCGTCTGGATTCGCGGTGGCGCATACACGCTGCAGGATACCCTGGTCCTTGGACCCGAGGATTCCGGCACGGATCGGTACTCCATTGCCTATCAGGCGGTTCCGGGTGAGGAGCCTGTCATCGGCTCGGGCGTGCGGATCGAAGGTTGGAAGCAACTGGACGCCATGAACGACGAGCTGCCGGTTCCCGCCGAGGGAAAGGTGTGGGTGGCGGATGTTCCCGAGTCGCTAGGCCGCTTCTACACGTTGTACGACAAGCAGGGGCACTTGCCCCGCGCGCAAGGGCACGGCTTCATCCCGGAGGACCCGCCGGCGGGCGCGCCCCAGACGGATCGGACTGCTGCGTTGCGCACTTTGTACTTTCCGACAGGCGCACTCCGCAACTGGAGCAACATCGACGATGTCGAGATCGTCATTGTAACTTATCCGTCGACCATGAATATCCTGGCGTTGGAGTCGGTGGACGAAGCGGCGCGGGTGGCCCGCACCAAGCTCCCGAGCACCTCCGGGCTGCGCAAGCTCACGGGTAGCCACGTTTCCCGGCTGAGGGCCTCGGCTTGGGTGGAAAACGTTCTGGACGTTTTGGACTGCCCGGGCGCGTGGGTGCTCAACACCCACACCCGCAAGCTCTACCTGTGGCCGCGGACGGGAAAACCGGAAGGCATTACCGCGCCGCGCCTGCGTGAACTGATCCGCGTGGAAGGCAAAATCGATTTCGAAGGACCTACGGACGTTCCCGTGCGCAACCTCGTCTTCCGGGGGCTGACGTTCACGGGCGCCGATCGCGTGGTGTGGGATGAGAACGACGTGAGCATGCAGCAGGATTGGGCGATGATCGACAAAGCGGACGCTTTGGTGCGTTTTCGCGGCGCCGAAGGATGCACCGTGCAAAACTGCAAGTTCCGCGACAGCGGAGGCAATGCCATTCGGCTGGATTTGTACGCCCAGAAGAACCGCATCGAGGGCAACGAGATCCGTTACATGGGCCAACACGCCGTGGCGCTGCTCGGATATGGAGCCGGGACCAAGGATGTCAACAAGGGCAACGAGGTTCTCAATAACCATATCCACCATTGCGGGTTGCTGTACTGGCACTCGCTCGGGGTGGTGCTGTGGCAGAGCGGCCAGAACCACGTGGCGAACAACTACATTCACGACATGCCGCGCCACGCCATTTGCCTGAGCGGCCCCCGCTTTCCCTTTTTCCAGCGCCCCTGCACCGCCCGGGAAGTCTGCAAGGGGATGCGCTGGAAGGAGATCGGGCAGCCAAAGACGACCTGGGATGAAATCATGCCGTATCTGCATTGCCGGAATAACCTTGTCGAGAACAACGAAATCGAGCGTGTGTTGCAGAAGCTGGCGGACGGCTCGGGAATCAACGTCAGCGGCGCGGGCGAAGGTAACCACATCCTGCGTAATTACCTCCACGACATCTATGCCAGCGAGTGGGTGAGCGGGTGCTTACGCACCGACGACTGGCAGCGCGGGACCACCTGGGAAGAGAATATCATCTATCGCTCCAACGCCGGCGCATGGGAGCATAAGGGCCCCAACAACATTATCAACAACTATGCCATCGATGTGCTTGCAGCAGGTTATTTCCGGATGTTGGCAAGTGGGGGACGCGGCTCCGCCGTCGACGGAAGCGTGATCGAGCGGAATATCTTCTACAGCCCGCGCGGGGCCGCGGTATTCTACACATACCTTGGCGGGCCGCAACAGTTGGCGACATCGAAGGTTGACCACAATCTGTACTACTGCGCTGGCGTGGAGCAGACTTCGACGCCTAAGTTCCTCGTGGACCTTCAGGCGCAACGCGTCGCGTTGACCGACGCGTACGCGGACCCGATGTTTGTGGACTTGAAGCCCGGCGATTTCCGCCTGAAGGCCGATTCGCCGGCGCTGAAGATGGGGATCAAACAGATCGACTTGAAAGGCGTCGGGCTCACCAGCGCCTTTCCAAAGCGGCTGAAGGCCTGAATGCTACGCATCGATTTGAATCCTTGCAGGATCGACTGACAGTATAGAAAGGAACACCAATGGAGACGGATCGGCGGACATTTTTGGCGGGGACCGGCGCGGCATTTACGACGGCCCTGTTCACGGGAAATAT
>JBEKHV010000095.1:0-12326 GCA_050012095.1 Bryobacteraceae bacterium
CCCTTGCGGCCGATCTCGGCCAAGTATTTCGATACCGCCGTCTTGCGAGCCACGGTATTGATGCTAAAGCCGTTTCAGTTAAATTTCAACTGGCTATTGACAATGCTGAAGCGGAATCAGCATAATTATCCTTGTGAATACTGAAGCGGAATCAGCATACGTTTACTCTTCTGTGGCCGTCGTGCCCCCATATTCGATGTTATGCAGTGTTGGAGCGAACGGCCGGTGAGGCTGCCGAAGGTTGCAAGCCCGGAGCGCCGTGCCAGCACCCGCTTTCCCCTAGCCATTGAGGTCCGCTACGCCCTCATGGGCTGCCGTAAGCAGCGAAAGACGGGCTCAGGGCAGACAATCGACCTGAGCAGCTCCGGGCTTAGCTTCACTGCCGACAGGCCGCTGCTGACCGGACAGAAGCTTGAGGTGGCCATCGACTGGCCCGTGTTGCTCGACGGCGGTGTCAGACTGCAACTGGTTATGTCGGGCGTGGTCGTCCGAACCAGCGGAACCACGACGGCACTGAACATTCAGCGGCACGAATTCAAAACGCGCGGTGACTCACTCACAATTCGTGTCGTAGGCTGCGCTTAGGAACGATCCGTGAAGCCGTCTAGAGATTGGCCAGATAAGAGAGGATTGTTGAGCCATGATTCTCCCCATCCTGAAACTTACAGGCGAAGACAGAAAACCTTTGGCCATCTTGCGGCGAACATCCGTTGATGTGACAGATTTCAATGATGAGCTTCGGGAACTGGTGGCAAGCATGATCGAAACCCTCTTTGCGGCAAACGGTGTTGGACTGGCCGCACCACAGATCGGCAGAAACCTGAACCTGTTCGTCATGCGGAAGCAAGCCGGAATTGTGAATGACAATCGTGAAGTGCGGGTGGTCATCAACCCAAACACCATCATCGAAGTCGGTGAAGATGTCAGCACAGACAATGAGAAGATCGAAAGTTGTCTGAGTACTCCTGGCGTAACGGGGCGGGTGACTCGTTGCCACGAAATCCGTTGCGTTTATTGGGACGAAAAGGGGCACCGCCACGACGAATCACTGAAGGGCATGGAAAGCCGCATCTACCAGCACGAACGGGATCATCTGGTGGGCAAGCTCTTCGTGGATTTGGCTGACAAGTTCTTCCGTCCTGAGTCCTGAGAGGCGCAACCGCCCGACAGGACACCCGCAGAAACGTCACAGCGCCCGCTCAGTTCAATCGTCATCCGCCCGGTGGCATGATGGCATCCCCGGCGCACGGTGCCCCCGCCTGAAAGCGGGACCGATGGCTCCTTTACAGCACCGCCAATGCCGCCCTACCATGTTCCAATGCCGCTGGATTCCGGCTCCGCATTGCAGTGAGCATAGCCCGAACGTGGGGGATGGCCCGGTTCAGTCTTTCAGAATCCGGGTTGCGTTCCGGTGGTTGAGCACTGCGGCTTCCCCTCTTGTCCCGCTTGTACATGGGACGAGCCATCCGCTCCATGACTGTCCGTCGCTGGCGGGACTCCAAAGACCATAACCAGATGAAAGAGATGTCCCTGGACGCGGTCGAGTTCATCCGGCGCTTCCTGCTGCACGTGCTGCCGAGCGGCTTCGTGAAGATCCGCATTTCGGTCTCTTATCAAACTCACCCCGACCGGTGACACCGTGCCGGCCCGCAGGTTTGTGGCGTCCATTTCTTGGACTCCAGTTGGACTCCAGAACCGTATTAGAGACCGGTCTGGTGTTTGTAAGTGTTTGAGGAATTTTGGTGGACCTGGTGAGATTCGAACTCACGACCTCTTCCATGCCATGGAAGCGCGCTCCCAACTGCGCCACAGGCCCTCTGAACCGAGCTTTTCCACTATAGCATAGCGTCGCTCCGACGCGCCTCGGCAGGGTCCGAATAGCAGGCTCATCACGCTTGCGTTTCCGCTTCGGCTTCCAGTCCCGCTCGGTCCTGAATCTGAATCCGGTGTCCCTGAACGCGTATCAATCCCTGGCCGCGGAAGCGCGCCAGGTTCCGCGACACCACTTCGCGAACCGTCCCCAGCCGCGACGCGATTTCCTGGTGCGTGAGGGGGAAATCGAACTGGTCGCCGCCGGCCTGCTGGGAGGCGTCCAGCAGCATGCGCGCCAGCCTGCCGGTGACGCTTCCAAACGTCATCGCTTCCACCACGCCGATCAGATGCCGCAGCCGCCTGCCAACCACGGCCAGAACCTTCAGGGCCACGTCCGGGAACTGGCGGCATACCTGCTGGAAATCGGTCTTGTCGATGAACAGCGCGACCACGGGTTCCACCGCGCGCACCGACGCCGGGTACGGCCCCCCGTCGAACAGCGGAAGTTCCGCCACGGTGGATGGCGCCGTCTCCAGCGACAGCATCATTTCGCGCCCGCCGGCCGAGGTCTTGAAGATCTTGACGCTCCCCTCGACCAGCAGGTAGATGCCGGCGCACGGTTCACCCTCCCAGAAGAGCGTCTCGGTCGGAGAATACCGGCGCTCCACGGCCCGTTGCGACAGGGCTTCCAGCTCGGCGCTGCTGAACCCCGTGAACAAGGCAATGCGCGACAGGGCGGCCTGTTTGGAGGTCAAATAGTAATCCTACTACGGCTGTACTCCAACACCGCAGTTTCTTCCCAGCCTGCGAAGATCTTTCCCAAGCGGCGCCCGCGAGGACGGGCCCATATGGGGCGGACCTCCCGTGCCTTCATTCTCAGTGAATCGTAGCGGTTTTCGGCCGCGCCGCCCGGCAACCGGAAGACCGGGAGGTCCGCCCCACAAGGCTTACAGCGTGTTCAAGTACGCGATCAGGTCGGCCATCTGCCCGCCGGCGAACTGCGGCCAGGCCTGCTTCTTCTGCTGCATGGTATCGAGCATGCGCGGGCCGTGCTCCCAGAGCGCGGAGACCATCGTGACAGCCGAATAGGCGTCCTTGCCTTTGGCCAGCGCGGTCGCTCCGCTCGCAGGCTGGCCGTGGCACGCGCCGCACTTCTTTTCGGCGAACACCGTCTTGCCGCGCGCGGCGTCGCCGCCGCCCAGGAAATACTGCCGCGCCCAGACGTAGCTCAGAACCTGCCGCATTTCGTCGGCGGTGAGCGTTGGCGGCGGATTCTTCATGCTCGGCTGGTGGTTCCACATGTCCACCGCGATCTCGGTCAGGGTCTGGTTGTGCAGCTTGCTTTCCAGCGCATTCCGCCCGGTGTGGCACCCGGCGCAGCCCTTGGCGGCGAACAATTGTTCGCCCGCGCCGGATGGCGTGAACTGGAATCCCCGCGCGAGCGGCTTAGTCTCCGGCAGGTTCCGCAGGTACACCAGAATATCGGTAAGTTCCTGGGCCGTCAGCTCGGACCATGACAGTTTCTTTCCGGCGTATGCCTGGCGCATCTTCGGCCCATGGTTCCACATCTGCTGCGCCAGCACGACCGGGTCGGACAGGGACTCCCACTTGACCACCGGCGGCGCGCCGGCGTAGCTCGAAGACGCGATCCCGTGGCACTCCGCGCAATGTTTCGCCGCGAAGGCCTGCTTGCCGCGCCCCGCATCGCCCGGCTTTTCGAAGTAGCGCGCCGAAACGAAATACGCGAACAGGTCGGCGGATTGTTCGGGCGTCAGCGTCGGCCGGTTCACCCCCTGCTTCTTCATCGCCGACCACATGGCGGGCGCATGGTTCCACATCAGGCTCGCCATGCCGGTGGGCGTGAAGTCGCGGTCCAGGCTCTTCGCCAGGTCCGGCGCCGCCGTCCCGCCCCGGCCGTTCACGCCGTGGCACTGCACGCACCGCTCGGATCCGAACAACTGCTCGCCCCGGCGGGCGTCGCCCGAAGGCAGACTGGCCGCCAGCGCCCCGGAAACGACTAGCGCGGCGGCGGCCACGCGAAGCTGGAACATGGCGTTCTCCTATTTGGCAAGTTTCAGGCCGGTCTGGAACACGTGCGTTCGGAATCCCTCGTACAGGTACAGGTTTTCATTGAAGCCGTACCACTGCCACTCGGTGTTCCAGTATACGTGTTTTCCCATGGGGACGGAAAGGCGCGCCAGCGGCTCGTAATAGCGCGAGGAGCTGGAGCCGTTGTTGATCGCCAGCGATCCGCCTACCGACAGCTTCGCGGAATCCAGGGACTTTGGAGCGGTCAGCTCGACGGCCGTCGTCGCCAGGTGCGCATCGTCGCGGTACGACGATACAGCCGGGCTGAGGAATGGCGGCAGCAGGTAATTGACGTTGGACCAGAACGTGGAACGGTCGTATTCCGCCAGAACGGCGATCCGCTTCCCTTCCTTGGGCGTCCAGTTGACCGACAGCGAACCGTCGCGGCTCCGCATATCGTATTGCAGCCCTGGAGTCGGGTTCTGGTTATCGAGCAGCGCGAAGCTGGCCTGCACGGAAAGCGACGTAATCGCCTGCCATCTCACCCGCGATCTCAGTTGGTTGTAGTTGTACAGGCTGGTCCGGAAATACGCGCGGGCCGTCGAAGCGCGTTCGTACTCCGAGTTCAACGAGAGTTTCTGGACCGGCCGGAAGTTGAATCCGGCGATCGCCGTCTGCCGGCTGAGCTGCCCCGATTCGAGCGGTCCGATCTGGCTCAACGGCGGGCTGTTGGCGATGGCATCGCCCCATTCGTAACGATACCCGCCCCGCAGCGTGAGCTGCTTGGTGACGTCCCAGAACAGGTCCGTCTGGTTCCGGTTGTAGTTCACCGATTCCCAGTCCGGCAGGACCGTCGGGGTGGTATTGCCGGCCAGGGTGGCCGTCAGGAGCATCTGCTCGGTGATCATCGAGTACGCCGCGTCGTGGAACCGGTCCGTCGACCAGAATTCCATGACCCGAACGCGCCTGAAGGGGCGCAGCTCGAATCCCGCATTCCCGGAGACGTGCGGCTTGTTCGCCGATCCGGTCACGGTGTCCACTTGGCCGTAATAGAACAGCAGCGTGCTGATCTGCAGCAGGTTGCCCGTGCCGATGTCGATGAAATTGACGTTGGTCTTCGGCTCGCTGTACAGGAACTGGCCGTACAGGTTGAGCCACGAAAATGGACTGGCCGTCAGCAGCGCCTTAGTGTACTTGCTGTGCGCGCGGATGCCGTACGACTCCTGGAGATGATTCAACGTCAGGATCTGCCCTAGGTACGGCCCGGTTTGGTCGCCCGTCCCCAGGTTATTGGCGTAGACCGCGTCGTCATCCTTGAACTCCGTGCCACCCCCTTCCAGGGTCACGTGGAAACGGTTGAGTTCGAATCGCACCCCGCCGCGGTAATTGCTCGTTCCATCCCGCTGCAGTTGGGGCACGGCGTACGTGTTGGTGACGTCTTGCGACCACGTCGCAATGCCCGTCCCGGAACCGCTGTTCCGGTCGTACGCCAGATAGGGCACGATGCGGCTGCTGCCCGGAAACAGATCCAAGGCGAAGCTGCTCGTCTTGCGGTGCACGTCGAACGACTGCTCGTTAAAGCCGGCCGGCGCCGCCGGGTTGGCGAACGAGGGCAGCGCATTGAAATACAGAATATTGCTGTAATTGAAGCGGAAATCGTAGATTCCCTTTTTGCTGGCATCTACGTGCGCCGTGTTGTAGGGATCGCCCCAATTCGCTACCCGCGCGTTCAGTTGGTCGAAGAGGCGGTGCTTGGGGTCCCGAATCGTGAAATCGAATCCGAACAGCCGGGGACCGGGGTTCAGGTTGACAATGCTGCGGTACGTATCCGAGCTGCCCTGCACGTCCGTGCGGAAGCGATAGCCGAAATCGATGCTGCCCGTGAGCCATTGCTCGGCGTTCGGGGCGGGGTTGGCGGCGTCCGGCGCTGGGGCGGCCGCCGCCTCCGGCGCTGGAGCGGCTGCCGCAGCCGGCTTGGCTTGTTCCGCCGGCGCCTGGGTGAACGCCGGAATCGCCAGCAGGAGCGCGAGTAGGTATCTCATCTCAGCAGCCCCCGATCGGCGTATGAGCCGTGGATCATCTGATGGCAGACCGTGCAATTGCGGTAGCGCGGGCTGCGGAGATCGTGGAACGCGGGAGGCACGCCGCCCAGCGGCGTACCCGGCGCCATCGCCGGCAGAGGCAGGTTGGAATGGCACTCCAGGCACACGAAACGCACATCGCTGCGGGTCAGCATGCGCGGGTTGCTGGAGCCGTGCGGCATATGGCATGCCATGCAGCCGTCCAGCCGCACGGGGGCGTGTTCGAAGGTGAATGGTCCAGCCAGGTCGCCGTGGCACTTGAAGCACCCCGGCTCGTTCGCCGACACGGTCTGGAGACCGCGCGGCAATGCGCCGCCGTGCGGATTGTGGCAATCCACGCACGACATGGCGCCCTCCGGCAGGCGGTGCCGGTACGGCTGTTGGAAGCTGGCCCACACGTTGGCGTGACAGCTTGCGCACTGCTTGTTGACGTCCCTGGCCGTGCGCGCCACCAAGCCGTAGGGCCCGTTCTTATGAATCGAGTGGCACGCCACGCAGCTCACCGCGTTCCGGGCGTGGCCGTTGTTGATGCGGCCCGCGTGGGTGGGCTGATTCAGATGGCAGGTCAGACAGACGCGGTCGGCCTCCGCCGGCGGGAGGTTCGCCGGGTTCCGGATGTCCGCCGCCGACGCCGATTCGGCGTGCTTGCCGCCCGGCCCGTGGCAGGACTCACAGGCCACGGTATCGAAGTGGTACTTCGGGGAGGTCTCTACCGCGTGATGAGGATTCTTTTGAAATGCGTCGAAGATGTCCTCGTGACAGCCCTGGCAGGTTTCCGAGCCTACGTATCCTGGCGGTTTAACGGGCGTTGGCGCCGCCGGCTTAGCGGGCGCTGGCGCCGCCTTCGGCGCTATCACCGGGACGGAAGTCCGAAGCTGGGCGCGTCCCGCGGTCGCGGCCAGCGCCGCCGCGAACGCCAGCAGCGCCGCGAGGCGCGCCCCACGGTGGCGGCGCGCCTCGGACGGGCGCAGACGCTGTTCATGGCCGGCGCTCGCCAACGACCAATGCACGGGAGTCATCTCCTTAAAAGAGTAAAGCCTTTACAGGCCGGCGTGAACTTGCGACGCGCTGAATTGACCGCTGGCGCCGTGGCACACGCTGCAGCTTTCACCAAACCTGGGATCGGTGTTGGATTGCGCGTGCGCAAAGGTTGCCGTGTCCAGGTGGCAAGCCGTGCAGGCCGACGTCGTGGCCGGGGCCGGACTCAGCAGCCCTTGCGGATCGGTCACGGCGAGTTTGCCGATCGGGTCGTTGTTCTCTGTGCCGGCGGCGTGGCACATCTCGCAAATGGTGGTGTCGGAAACCCCGCCGGTCGGAGACATGGCCGGATAGAGGACGCCCGAAAAGTCGTTGTGGCTGCCGCCGTGCCCCACCACGATATAAGTCGCGCTGTACGCCGCCATATTCACGCCGCTATGGATCTTGTGCACCATCAAGGCGAAGTTGATGCCTTGCGGCGGAAGGGCTTTGTCGGCCGCCACGGTAGCCGAGGGACGCGTGGTGAAGTCGGTATTGCTCGGGTTGTGGCACACCGGGCAATAGGTGACGTCGTTCCGCAGCCCGCCGTGAACCTCGAGGTCCGTGTGGCATTTGTTGCAGTTGGCCTCGGCCACCACCGTGCGCCGGGGAGCCACCACCGAGCCATCCACAGAGAAGTTGATGACCGAATTGTGGGCGCTGTAAGTGGTGGTTTGCTGTAAAGTCGTACCGGGCAGGAGGGTGGCGCTGAGGCGCGCCTCGACGCCGATCGTGTACGTGCCCGTGGCGTTGGCCGGAATCGCGTGGGTGAAGGTGTACGTGCAGTTGCCGCTGCTATCGCACGTAGAGCCGGTCGCGCTTTCTGTGACGTACCCGGGGGTGGTAGCCGACGTGCCGAAGTCGACGCTGCCGTAGTCCTTCGTCGAGCCCGTCATGGTCAGAGACAGCGAGCCACTATTCGCGGTAAGGGTGCTCATCGGGACTGGGGCGCCGGCATTGTTCTTCATCGTGAAGGAAACGGTCGGCTTCCCCCCGGCGGCGCCCACCACCTTGACCAGCGTCACAACCAGGCCCGGGAGGGTGGTGGAATAGGTGGGAATCGTATGCGCGCCGATGATGGAGGCGTCGAACTCCAACTGGCCTTGCGGAATGTGGCACCCGGCGCATTGCTGGTCGCTCACTTCCGGCAAGTTGATGTGGTTCAGGCCCGTCGCGAAGTTGACGTTGGAGTGGCACGCGCCGCATGCGGCACGGGTGGGAGTGGTCATCCAGGCATTGGTCTGAGCCGCGCCGTTCTTGGGATTGTGGCAGGTCTTGGCGCAGTTCCGCACATCGGGCGGATATACCACCGTCGGCCAACTGCTTACCGCGTTCCCGAAGCCGACAATCGAGTACGGCGTGGTGGATTGGATGGTAGGGAATGAAGTGCCGATGTGAATCGCGTGAGTCATCACCGGCATATCGAGGGTGTTGCCCGTGTTGGGGTCGCTGGTCTGTTGCGTGTGGCACATGATGCACAGATCCACGCCCCTGCGCGAACCGCCGTGGAACGCCAGTTGGTAGTGGCATGTGTTGCAGTCCGGCGTCCGGACGATGTCTCGCGGCGCAGGAGTGCCACCCGCCGGCACAAAATCGAACGTCACAGAGGCGTAGTTCGTGCCCAGGTCCCATGTCGTCAGGTTCCGCGAACCATAAATGCCGATGCGGTGCGTAGCGGTGGGGTCGAAAGTCGTCGGCGCCTTAGTCTTAAACGTATAGATATACTCGCCGACGGCGACGGTTGTCGTCGTTCCGCCCGAGTCCGACGAGGCCTGCGTCGCCGTGGCGCCCCCGGTTACCGCCGTTGACACGCGACTGGTATAAGACACATATTCGGCCTGACCCTTGGGAATATACGCGGCCAGCAAGCTGCGTGAGATGGTTCCGGGGGTCTGAACCCCCAGCACATCCAAAGGAAGCCCCGCGGGGTCCGTCACCTTGTAATCGACGCTGATTGTACCGTCGGTCGCGATCTTCGCCGAGACAACGCTGAAGACCAGCCCCGGATTGACGTACTGAATCATGGCGTCGGTCGCGTAGGCCGCCGGGTCGTGAACGTCGAACGTGGTCCTCTTTTGTCCGCTTACCAGCAGCGCCGACGCAACCACCACCACGAGCCCCAGCCCGTAACGGCGTACCGCGAAGACCGAAGAAGGAGTCCGCATGCTATAACCTCCAGAATTTCCTAATTAAGGCTGTTCTCGACTCTTCGCCAGCACCGGGGCGGTCGGGGAAACACCCCGCCGCAGGTCTGGCGATAGCTCAACTGCCGAACAAATGACTTCCAGCACACGCCTCTCCAAACTGCTAAGCGTCGTTCAGATATTCAACATCACTTAATATCAATACGTTGGAAAACCCACCACGCCCTCGTGTTTCCCCACATTACCTCTCGCCTGGGTGAAACTCCGGCCCACTTGGGTGAAATCCCGCTGGCCTGGAACCCACCTGTACGTCCTCAGAACGGTCTGGACCTGCCAGCGGCCCCTCGTGCCTGCCCGCTCGGCGCTCCTGCCGCACCGCTTTCAGGGATCAGCCCAGCACGTACGAAGCCGTCGTAAGTCGGGTTTCAGAAATATCTTAATGTTATAAGATTTATCTTGCATTCGCTAAAGAATACGCTTATGATATTTTTCCGAGTCAATACTCCGAAAATCCATCATAAGCGAAACAGAAAATGACAGTTCAGAGCCTCCCCACCCACACCGCCAGCGCATGTGACCGCCCGTCGTCGGTTGAGGTCCTTCGCCAAAGAGCGCTAGAGCGCCTGTTAGAGCGCCGCGCGACGGTCGACACCCTGATCCGCTGCCTCGAGGAGTACCAATCGCAGTCCCCGGCCCCTCAGGCCGAAGTGATTCCCATCAGCGGCGACTGGAAGCGCTTGTCAGGTTACGCTCGATAGCGAACTTGACCAGCCCGACGATGTCGCGGATGTTCAGCTTGCGCATCAGGCTGGCGCGATACGTATCGACGGTCTTGGGGCTGATCTCCAGCAATTCCGCGATATCCTTGGCGCGCAGGCCATTGACCAGGGCGGAAAAAACTTCCATCTCGCGCGGGCTGAGAGCGGCCAGGGGATCCTCCGGCCGGCTTTGTTCCTGCCTGGTGAATAAGCCGGCTCCATGCAGCAGCGGCGATACGTAGACCCCTCCATCGCGCACGTAGCTTAAGGCATCCAGAAGGTGGCGCGTCGGTCCGTCTTTGAGCAAATAGCCGTCCGCGCCGGCCCGCAACGCCTCCAACACGGTCGGTTCTTCGCGCGTGATCGACAGGATAATGAGCTTGGCGGCGCAGCCCGCGGCGCGCAGCTTGCGGATGACCTCGATGCCTGTCATCCCGGGCATCTGCAGGTCCAGGATGCCGAAGTCGGGATTCAGCGTCGAGATCGCCTCGAAGGCCGCTTGGCCGTCGGAGCATTCCGCCAAGACCAGCATGCCGTTGGCCACGCACAGCGCCGCGAAGCCCTCCCGCACGATGGCGTGGTCGTCCGCCAGAACTACCGTGGTCGGTCGCGATTCCTGCATCGGTCTCCTTCCGTCTCGGCTAGCCTTTACCTTGGGTGTGGCAAGAAGGGCGCGGAGAGTACCAGTGTAGTGCCAACCGGCCCGCTTTGGATATCCAGCGTCGCCCCCAGCGCGGCGGCCTGTTCCCCGATGGTCCGCAGCCCGATTCCCGAATCCAGCGTGGGCGGCCCCGAGAGCGCGCGGGCCACGTCGAACCCCCCGCCATTGTCGTGGACGGTGAGGACCAGATCGCCGTCGCGCACCGCTAAGGACGCCTCGGCACGCGTCGCCCGCGCGTGCCGCGCCAGGTTGGAGAAGGCTTCCTGCGCCGCGCGATACATCAGGGACTTCGTTTCCAGATCGGGCTGCGCCGGCAGAGGATCGACCCGCAACGCGGCTTCGAAGCGGAGCGGGATGCCGCTCAGATCCCAAAGTTGGAGTACCGCGGATTCCAGTGTCAGGCGTTGCCATTCGGGAGGATGCAGACGGCGCGAGACGGCCCGTACTTGTTCCAGGGCGTCGTGGGCCAGTTGCGAGATGCGGGCCGCCGCTTGCTGAACCGCGGGCGGCGGAGACGGAAGCTGAATCTCGATCACTTCGATCTGCAGCCGGATGGCGGCCAGCATCTGGCCGACGCCGCTATGGAGATCCCGCCCGATCCGCTGCCGTTCCATCTCGAGCTGCCAGATCGCCAGCCCGCCGCCGCGTTTCCGCCGGGCCTGGGCGGAAAGCCGCCGCTCGGCTCTTGCCAGACGGTGATGGTGGCCCAGAAGGCTGTGCTCGACGGGTAGAAGATCGGTCTCCGCTGCCCCGGACTCCGTTCCCATCGCACAGACGCCCAGCCAGATCTTGCCCGCGCATTCCAGAACCGGCAGAAAGCGCATGGGGCGCAACGGGAGAGTCCTCGGCGCCTGTTCGGCGCTCCCGCGTGCCAACGCCGAGCGCGCATGATCGCTCATCCACAGCATTTTGCCGCGCCGGTCGCATTCCAGGATGAAAAGACGCGAAACACCTCTGTTGCCGACGGACTCACGTTCCGCGTCGAGGCCCAACCGTACTCTCCTGCGGCTTTAGGATGATCCTTAGATAGAATGCCAGTTTATCCGTAATTTCGCAATCGCGGTACGTACTTGGTACTTAGGTTACCAAGGGAGGTACTTGCGTTGCGATTCGGGCGCATACTATAAGTGGATCACTGATGGAGCGAGTTCTCAAGAATATCCCGCGCGTTGCGATCTTCTTGGTGGGAGTGGCGGCGGGTGCCCTGGCCTCGGGTCGCCGTGAACGCGGTGAAGATCGGGCGGCGGGCGAACTAAAGAAATCGCTGGCTGGCCTGGAGGGCCGCCTTGCCGCGCACGAATCGGCTACCGCCAGCCGCCTCGGCCAGATCGAGGCCCGGGTCGAAGAGCACGCCGCCAGATTGGCAGAGGTCCCTTCCACCGAGCAGATCGTGGCCGCCATGGAGCAGTTGCTTGCGAGAACCATGAGTTCCCTGGATGAGCGGCTGGTCACGCAGGCGCATTCCATCGATGTCCTGAAAACGACGGTTTCGCAGACCGACGATCTCCTGGAGCGCGTGCTCGAGTCGATCGACGCCCTGCAGACCTACCCGCCGGAAGCGCCGCGGGAGACGCCGCTGCAACCATCCGCGACGTGAGCGGCGGGCCGGCATCGGCTATTATCCGGCCGCGCGGGCGCGCGTTTCTTGGAGGATAGAGAGGCGCCCAAGGTTGTTTTGATTTTAGGCGAAAGGCCATATTCTCACTAAACGACTACCGGCTGAAAGCCGGTAGGTTGGGATTGCGACTGAAAGTCGCCTGAAGAGCGCGGCGGTTGCGGTCGTGGTTGCCCTGACCCACGCTCGGAAACGCATCGCTCGCCGCCG
>JBEKHV010000096.1:0-17835 GCA_050012095.1 Bryobacteraceae bacterium
AATAAGCGTTAACCTAATAGCTTGCGGTTTTCACGCGATTCTCGTATGCTTAACTCAAATGGAATCCCGAACCGCCAGCACTTTGGAGTTCGAGAATTGGGAGATCCTTTCGACATTCTTGCCCGACGGGTGGGTCGAGCAAGCGCGGCGCTTGGGCGCAGTGCGACGAGCGCGCTACATCAAGGACCCGGCAGTTGTGTTGCGGGTGCTATTGATGCATGTAGCTTTAGGTTGCTCCCTGGCCGAAACGGCCGCCCGGGCGAAGGCCTCAGGGTTGGCGCAGATCAGCTCGGTGGGCGTGTTCAAGCGGCTGCGCGCAGCCGGATCATGGTTTCGTTGGCTGGCTCAGCAAATGCGCGGCGCGGCCGACCTGCCTATGGAGATCACGGGCCGCCGGGTGCGCGCCGTGGATGCCACCTCAGTACATGAACCGGGGAGCACGGGAACCGATTGGAAGATCCATTACGCCGTGAACCTGGCGGATTTGCAGTGCGACTTCTTCCAACTCACGGACATTGGGGAAGGGGGCGAGACCTTTCGGCGGGTCCCCGTGGTTTCCGGCGACATCATGATGGGAGACCGGGTCTATGCCGCGCCGCCCGGCGTGGCGCACGTGGTGAACGCAGGCGGAGACGTGCTGGTTCGACTCAATCGCGCCGCCCTGCCGCTCTACGAACCGAATGGCGAGCGTCTGCATTTGCTCCCTCGTTTGCGGCAACTCCGGGGCAAGACGGCGCGGGAGTACGGGGCCCAGGCAAAGAACACGGAAGGGTCCTGGATACCGGGTCGGCTGATCGCGCTACGACAAAGCGCGGAGGCCACGCGCTGGACCCAGAAGCGCATGCAACGTCGTGCGCAGCGAAGCCGGTTGAGGGTGAGTCACGAGGCGCTGGAATTTGCCGGCTACTTCATGCTCTGGACCACACTGCCAAAAACCGTCACCACGCTCCAGATCCTGAACCTCTACCGTTTACGCTGGCAAGTCGAATTGGTCTTCAAGCGCATGAAGTCCATCCTAGGCCTGGGGCATCTGCCCAAGACGGACCCCCTCAGCGCGCAGGCTTGGCTGGAGGGCAAGTTGTTTGTCGGGCTGCTGATCGAGCGAATGATCCACACTGCGGAATCAATTTCCCCCTGGGGCTACGACGCGGATGCCGCGGCGTAGCCGATGGCGCGAGATCGAGTTTCTGTATCGACAAATAGGATCTGCACTGCTGCTCCCGCAGAGCCTGGCGGTGGTTCTCGATGGCTGGGGCGCTATCGCCCGCATTTTGGCCGAGCCACCACGAAACCGGCAACGCTACAGGTTCTCTTAGGTTAACGCTTATTCGGCCCATGAAGCCCCGGGACGGGGCGGAAGATCGCGTCGTCGCCATCTTTCGATCCACGAGTTCCGAGACAGGACGTTCACGCACCGCGACCAGATCGTGATCGTCGCAGCCCGCCTTATCCCGCCGTAGGGCGCGCATCGCGCAGGATAGCCGCCCAGCCGGGATAGCCCCGGGCGGCGGAGTAAGCGTCCTCTTCCAGCGTGAACGCTACGTCCACGCGGGTGCCGGGAGCGAACTCCGCGGCGCGCGCCGCGAAATTCCAGGCCTTCAACGCCAGCGTGCGGCCGTCCCCGCGAACCATCACGCGCAGATGTTTCTCGTTCCATACCGTAGGCGATGCAGCCACTTCCACGTCCAGCGCGGCGAAGACCGGCTGGGGGTTGCCGTAGCCGAACGGCGCCAGCGCCTGGACGCCCCGCGCGGCGTTCTCGTCGATCTCCCGCAGCTCGATGACGCCGTCGATCTCGATGCGCGCGGCGTAATCCTCGGGCCCGAGCCGCGCCGCCGCAAAGGCGTTGAGCCGCTCACGGAATTCCCCGACGCGCCCGGCTTCGAGCGTCACCCCCGCGGCGTATTTGTGCCCGCCGAAGCGTGCGAAAAGATCGCGCATGGATTCCAGCGCTTCCAGCAGATGAAACGCCGGTATGCTCCTGCCGGAGCCTTGCGCCATCCCGTCCGCGGCCTGGAGGCCCAGCACGAATACGGGCCGGTGAAGGCGTTCCACCAGACGGCTGGCCACGATGCCCAGCACGCCGCGGTGCCACGACGGATCGTAGTACACCAGGGCGGCGGCCGCCGCATCCGCCGGCGCGCGCTCGCACGCCTCGCGAATCGCGGCTTCCGCCTGCTGCCGCTCGGCGTTGCTCTTGTCCAACTGGAGCGCCAACTCCCGCGCGCGGCCCGCATCGGCCGTCAGGAAAAGTTCGATCGCCGCCCCCGCCGTGTCCATGCGGCCGGCGGCATTGATGCGCGGCGCAATCTGGAAGGCCGCCTGCCGCGCGCTGGGCGCGGTTCCGCTGGCGACTCCGGCCACATCCAGCAAGGCGCGCAGCCCGGGGTTGGTTACCGAGCGCAGCCCTTCGAGTCCGTGCTTGACCATGACGCGGTTCTCTCCGGTCAGCGGCACGACGTCGGCCACAGTCGCCAGGGCCACGATTTTCAAAAACGATTCCGAAATCCGCCGTACTCTCTCGGCCGGCCAGCCGAGCCGGCCCATCAGCGCCTGGGCCAGCTTGAACGCCACCCCCGCGCCGCACAGGTCTTTGTTGGGGTAGGAGCAATCGGGCCGGTTCGGATTCAGCACGGCCAGCGCGGGCGGCAGTTCGGTCTCCGGCAGGTGGTGGTCGGTGACGATCGCGTCGATGCCCAATTCGGCCGCGCGCCGCACCGCTTCGGCCGCGCGGATGCCCGTGTCCACGCTCACAATCAGCTTGACGCCTTGAGACGCGGCGGTCTCCACCGCTTCCGGCCGCATGCCGTAGCCCTCTGTGAGCCGGTTCGGCACGCGCCACGCCGCGACGCCGCCGGCCAGCTCCAGGATCTTCATCAGGAGCGCCACCGAAGTGGCGCCATCCACGTCGTAATCGCCGTAGATGAGGATTTTCTCGCGCTCACGAACGGCCCGCTCCAGACGCGCGGCGGCGCGATCCATATCGCGCATGGCCAGCGGGTCGTGGAGATCCTCGAGCGGAGCCTCCAGAAATCGGCGGGCCGATTCGGGACTGGCGAACCCTCTACGGACAAGCGCCTTGGCCGCCGGCGTCCCGATGCGCAACTCGCCCGCGAGCCATTCCACCGCGCCCGGATCGCCTTCGGAAAAAACCCACCGCGCCCCCGTCACCGCAAGCCACTCGAATCCACGCGCACCAGCGACCCTCGCTCTTCCCCCGCCCTCAACCCATCCGACGCGCCAGCCCCACACACCTCGGCCCCCTCCGCTGCCCGAACCCCGCCAGCCGCACAGACCTGCAAGCCTGAGCTAGGCCACCCCTCATTCTTCTCCGCGCATCCTCCGCGTCTCAGCGTCTCCGCGGTGAAATCTTGGTTCTTGCGGCCTCAGTTCTTCGAGTAGTACCCGCCCAGCGAGTCGTCGTCCGCGTCGTCGTCGGCGACCTGCGCCATGATCTCATCCTCCAGGTTGAGGAAGTCGTCGTACCAATCGGGCCGCATGGCGTAGACGTACCGGCGGGAGTTGTAGTCGAAGCCCAGTTCGATCGAACAAGTCTGCCCCGCGCGGGGGCGCAGATCGTGCAGGCGCGCCCGGTATTCGCGCTGATCCTCGCGGCTGAGTTCGGCCTCCTCGATCTGCTCTTCGAGCTCGTCCAGATCGGCCTTCTCAAACTCGGCGGCGGCGAACACCACCAGCTTCACGCCTGCCTTGCGCGCGACGTCGAGGAACGCGCGGTAATCCGGATAGCTCTCGGCGTCCCAAGGGGACACGGGCTGGCCTTCCAGGCCGCCCGATATGCCGTGGAAAACGGCGAATTCGGAAGCGTCGAGATAGGCCAGTATCTCGCGCTTCAGCGTCTCGAGGTTCAGATTCACGGTAGTTCTCAGTCCTTCGCCGTCTCCAGCACGCCCGCGCCGGCGGCCAGGTCGCGTGCGGAAGGCGTCACGATCGTCTTCGGTCCGATATGAATCTTGCGTTTCTCCGAAATGGCGGCGCGCACGTCCGCCTCGGAAACGAAATCCACGGGCGCCGGCGGCGGCCCGCAAACCGCCGGCGCGGCGCGCTCCGCCGGCGCCGGGCAACAGGACGGACCGCCCGGCGCGGCCCCGCGCCCGGCCAGGTAACGCGTCACCGCCTCGGCCACTTGCCGGCGGTCGATGCCGCCCTCCTGAACCGGCGCCGCGGGCGCGGCTTCGATGTCCAGCGGGGTCTCGAAAGCCTCTCCCGGCTCGCGCACCGCGTACGCCAGCCGCTTGATGTTGATCAGGTGCAGCGGGCCAATGTTATCGGAGGTGGAATTGCCGGCCACGGCTCCGCATCCCAGCGTCATCGAGGGAAACAGATTGGTGGTTATACCCGTGGAGCCGTGCGGCGCGGGCGTGTTCACCAGCACGCGCATGGCGGGCATGCGCGCGGCGAACTCCCGGATGCGCCCATCGTCCCGGCCGTGAATCACCGCCGTGTGGCCCATGCCGCCGAATTTCAATAGCGCAAAGCACGCATCCAGCGCGGCAGGGAAGTCCTTCACGAAGTACAACGAGAGAACCGGCGACAGCTTCTCGGCCGAGAGCGGATGCTGCTTTCCCACTCCGCCGATGGTGACGCAGATAATCGACGTGTCGGATGGAACCTCGAAGCCCGCCATGCGCGCGATCTTCTGGGGCGCCTGGCCCACGCACTGCGGATTCACGGTCCAGTTCGGCATAAGCAACAGCCGTCCCAGCGCTTCCGCCTGCGCATCCGAGGCCAAGTAAGCCCGATTGGCCTTCAGCGCGGCCAGCACGCGCTCGCGCAGGCTCTCTTCCGCCACCAGTGCTTGTTCGCTGGAGCACACCGTTCCGTAATCGAAGGCCTTCCCCGCCACCACCTTGGCCACCGCGTCCTCCACGTCGGCCGAAATGTCGACCAGCGCCGGAACGTTGCCCGGCCCCACGCCGAAGGCCGGCTTGCCGCTGGAGTAAGCGGCCCGGACGATTCCCGCTCCGCCCGTCGAAAGGATGACCCCCGTGCGCTCATGGCGCATCAGGGCGTTGGTGGCCTCCAGCGTGGCGTTGTCCACGCACTGGATGATGTCTGTAGGCGCTCCGGCTTCCACCGCGGCCTGATACATGACCCCCGCCGCGCGGCACGTGCACCGGTGCGCGCGCGGATGCGGGCTGAGAACGATGGCGTTGCCGGCTTTGAGCGAGATCAGCGTTTTGTAAATCGCCGTGGAGGTGGGATTGGTGGTGGGCAGAATGGCCGCCACCACGCCCATCGGGACGCCCAGTTCCACCACTTTCTCCGCAGAAAGCTCGCGCAACACGCCCACCGTCTTCATGCCGCGCAGGCGGCGCGGAAGCAGGTCGGCCGTGAGCAGGTTCTTGGCGTACTTGTCTTTCACGTTGCCGTAGCCCGTCTCCTCGACCGCCATTTCCGCGAGGAGCCGGGCGTTGGCGCGCGCCGCCGTGGCCATCCGTTCCACCACCGCGTCCACCTGCTGCTGGCTGAAGACGCGGTATTTCTGCCAGGCCGCGTGCGCCTTATCGACTTTAGTGCGGACCTCCTGGATGGAAAGGAGGTCTTTGTCTTCCAGCATCAAGGCTACTTCTTAGGACCGCCGGGGAGCGCCTTCTCGATCTCCTCGTGCGGGCTGGGGATGACGTGGACCGACACCAGCTCGCCCACGCGCCGCGCCGCGGCGGCTCCCGCGTCCGTGGCGGCCTTCACTGCGCCGACGTCGCCGCGCACCGTCACGCACACCAAACCGGCGCCGACGAATTCCTTCCCCGTGAGCGTCACGTTGGCCGTCTTGACCATGGCGTCGGCGGCCTCAATGGCGGGTACCAGACCCTTTGTTTCGATCAGGCCAAGAGCCTCCATGCGTCCTCCAGTCCGTTTGAACCCATTACGCTAGCACAATTCTGGAAAGAGGAAGCTGACAGCTCCTGGAGTTTGCGGGAAAGGGATGCGGCGGCTATTGCGCGCGCACGAACTCGTACCGCTCTAACGTGGCGGCCACCTGGAAAGCGGACGGCTCGGCGCCCAACCCGCCGGCGGCGCCGATTCGCTCGGCGCGCACCACCTTGCCCATGCACCGCAAATTGACCGTCTGCCGGTCGGTGTGGTTCAAAGTGATGATGTACTCAATCGGACCGCTCAGGCCCGAGCTTCCTCCGGCCGTGAAAAGCACTCCCGTGGAGCTGATATTCTTGGTGAGGCCGTCGAACGCTACCCGTTCGGCCCCAGACCGCGTGATCGATAGCGGGAGTTGCAATTTGAAGCGCCGCGTTCTTCGCTGTTCCATGATCCCTTTCATGCTATGGGCGGCGGGCCTCCAGGGTCAATAGAGCATGGGCTATGCGGGGACACGTATAGGTACTAGGCCGGAAGTCCTGTATGAACGCGGGAGAAGAGGCGGGGCGGCCCCTCGCTCGCCCCGCGCCTGCTTACTTCGCAAAGTAGAAAACGATCACCAGCGTATAGAGAGCCAGCGATTCGATAAATGCCAAGCCAATCAGCATGGCTAACTGGATCGCTTTGGCCGCTCCCGGATTGCGGGCCACTCCTTCGACCGCGCTGGCCACGGCCTTCCCCTGTCCTAGGCCGCACAGCCCGGAGGCGAGCGCCATGCCGAGAGCGGCGCTGATGGGTACCCAATGCCCGCCGGGAGCGTTATACCCCGGCGTCTGGGCGGACGCGGTAATGCAAAGCATCGGCAGCGCCGAAAGAATCAACAGCAACTTCTTCGTCATTTCCGTTCTCCTTATATCAATCGCCCCAGGAGGTGGTTCCCGGACACCGTACAGCCGGTCTCACGCTGGAGGGCGGCATAAAGCCCATATTAATGTTCGTGCGCCACCGCGCCACCCACGTACGCCATGGCCAGCAGCATAAAGATATACGCCTGTACGACTCCCACGAAAAGGTGCAGACCCATGAAAGCTATCGGCGCCCCGAATTTGGTCATGCCCAAGAACACCAGGGTCACCTGCTCTCCAGCGAACATGTTGGCGTACAGACGCACCGTGAGCGAAAGCACCCGCGCCAGGTGACTGATGATCTCGATCGGAATCATGAGCGGTGCGAGCCACCACAGAGGGCCGGCGAATTGGCCCGCGTATCCGGGACCGTGCGCCCGAATCCCCATCAGATGATAGTAGGCGAACGTGGCCAGCGCGCAGCCGAAAGTAACCGGTACGTTCATCGTAGGGGATTCAAAAACGGGGATCAGGCCGATCAGGTTCGAGGCCAGAATGAAAAGAAAAATCGTGCCGAAAAACGACAGGTAGCGATGCCCCTCGCGCCCAAGTTGGTCCTCTGCCTGGCCGAGAACGAACTCGTACCAGAGCTCGAACGTCTGCTGCAGTTTACCGGGCCGGTCCGCCGACAGGCGAAAACGGAGAATCGCAAAAATCGCCGCTAGCAACCCGGCCACCACGATCTGCATGACCATGAAGTCCGCCCACGGACTCGGCTGGGCAGGCATGTGGACCAGCGCCAGGAGCGAGTTGCCGAGGCCGGCCAGGTGTTCGTTAAAAAGCCTCGTGATCCACAGTTCACTTTCGGGCATAGGCGATCTCGACGGCGACTTCGGTGAAAACGGCGGCGGTTAAGACGAACACGCCGGCTGCCACAGCCGGAAGGCTGAGAGGAATAAACCTGAATATAACATAGCCGCCGGCCCCCAGCAGGAGATACCGGCCGGCCAGCACGATGACGCGGCGGCGGCGCGGGCGCGCCCCGCCCAGCCCGTCCACCATGCCCTTCAGCCAAAGGAAACTCAGCCCTGAGATCAAGGACCCGACCAGGAATCCCGCCCCCGCTCTCCACCCGCCGGCCGCGAAAGCGGCTACGGTTCCGAGCGCCCCGATCGCCGCCATGAAGCGGGCGATGCGCCGGACCGCGCGCTCATAGGTCAGCTCGTCAGGCATCGTCGTCGCGCGCGTCCCGCATGATCTGCCGGATCAGTTGCACGAATCCCGCGGCGCTTCCCAGGACGAGAAACAGAATGGTCAGCCACGTCGTGCCGAGCGCGCCGTCCAGCCAGTGGCCGATCAGGTACCCCACCACGGTGGATGCCGGCAACAGCAGCGCGAGCGAGCTATACTCCGCAAACCGCGCCGCGGTCTTCTTAGGTCCCGTCACACTCCTATTGTGCTACTACCGGGAAGTGGAATAGCCCCGCAGTGCAACCTTCCCCCGGCCCCCGGCCCCTGGCCCCTAGCCCCCGGCCCCCAGTTCCTCTGCCCGCTCCGCCGTCTCGCGCACCAGCAGCCCCATGCGCGGATGGCTGGGTTCCAGCGCGGGCCGCAATCCGAATTCCTCGAGCGCCTCCGACGTGGTGGGGCCGATCGACGCCATCACCGTGCGGCGCAGGCCCGCCAGCGCGGCCGCTCCGATCCCTTCCGCCTCGGCCACGCGCGCCAGGTGCTCGATTTGCGCGGCCGTGGTGAACAGCGCCACGTCGAACTCGCCCGCCGCCAGCCGGCGCGCGGCCTCCCGTAGCGGGCCGGCGTCTTCGGGCAGCGCGTATTGGTACACGCGCACCGCCGTCGTTTCCGCGCCGCGGGCGCGCAGGGCGGCGAGGAGTCCGGGATTGGGCCGCCCGTACTCCTGCACGGCGATCCGCCGCTCGGGCCGCCCCTCGGTGACCGCCAGCAATTCCCGCCACGTGTTCGGCTCCGGGGCCACCAGCGCGGGCGTCACGCCCATTTCGCGCAACGCCGCCACGGGCTTGGGCCCTCGCGCCGCCACAGTGACGCCGCACAGGGCGTTGGCGAACGCCGTTTCGCCATAGCGCGCTGCCAGCGCCCGGTTCAACTGGCGCGTGCCGACGCCCGTCAGCAGCATCATCATGTCGAATTCGCCGGCGAACAACCGCTCGGCGAAGCCGAACACCACGTCGTTCTCCTCCACCGGCGCCTCGCGCACCGAGGGCGCGACAAACGGTTCTCCCCCCTGCCTGCGAATCAGTTCCGCCATCTCGGCTGCCCGCCGGCTTTCGAACGAGAGAACCCTCAGACCTTGGAAGGACACGAGCGAATTATAACCGGCGCGGGAGATGTGCGGATACAGGACCGTGTACGAGCCCTCTATGCGGGGGGTGGGCACGGAATTGGGCGCGGTGGCGGACCGTCCCACTCCCCTTTTCGCTGGATGGAACCTTCCGGCTCTTCCACCTCTGGGGCGTTGTGCCCCTACCGCGTGTCCGGGGAACTCGGAGAAGGTGCTCGGGGAGTTTGTAAGCCGTTTGTCCTGAACACTCTTCACTGGCAGGGCGATTGCACATTGTACGGATCGGCAAGGAGGATTTGCCATGCGCTTGTTCTCTGCCGCGGCCCTCGCCTTGGTCATCCCGTGTTGCTCATTTGGTCAGCTTGCGATCCCCGCGCTGAGCATCACGAAAACGCACATTGGGAACTTCGTACAGGGCCAGAACGGAGCCACCTATTCGGTCACAGTGAAGAACGGCGATTTAGTGCCGTTGATAGCCGCCATGGCGCCGGTGACGGTGACGGAGACCGTGCCGACTGGCCTTGCACTGATGTCGATGGCGGGGGTGGGTTGGACCTGCCCTAGCGGAGGGACCACCTGCACGCGGGCCGATGCGTTGGCGGCGGGGGCCAGTTACCCGGCGATCACCGTTACGGTGAACGTAGCCACCCATGCGACGTCGCCGCAGGTGAACGCAGTCAGTGTGGTTTGGGCAGGCTTCGACAGCGCCAGCGCCACCGATTCGACTACGGTGAACCCAGGCGTAGCAGCCCCCGGCCAGAACTACACCATCCAGACGTTTGCTGGAGGCGGGCTGCCGCAGAATGTTCCAGGAACGTCCGCCAGCCTGAGATCGCCGAGCTCCGTCGCGGTGGACGGGGCGGGCAACGTCTTTTTCATTGACCAAAACAGTGTCGTCCTCCGCTTGGACGCCACAACGGGCGTCTTATCCGTAGTCGCGGGAAACGGGGCGGCAGGCTACACCGGCGACAACGGCCTAGCTACGAGTGCCCAGTTAAACTCCCCCACCGCGCTCGCCTTGGATGCGGCCGGCAACCTGTGCATCGCCGACACGGGCAACTATCGTATCCGCATGGTCTCGAACGGGGTGATCACCACCGTGGCGGGAAACGGGACGGCGGGCTACAGCGGCGACAACGGCCCGGCCACCAGTGCCCAGTTGGCTGGCCCTCAAGGCGTCACCGTAGATTCCGCTGGCAATTTGTACATCGCGGAATATTCTAACGGTCCTGGTCTTGCCCCCCCGACGAACTCTCGCATCCGCAGGGTCTCGAATGGGGTGATCACCACTGTGGCGGGAAATGGCACGGTAGGCTTCAGCGGCGACAACGGCCCGGCCACCAGCGCCCAGTTGAACGATCCTGACGGCGTTGCCGTGGATTCCGCCGGGAACCTGTATATCGCCGATTCGGGCAACAATCGTATCCGCATGGTCTCGAATGGGTTCATCATCACCGTGGTGGGGAGCGGGACGGAAGGCTACAGCGGCGATAACGGCCCGGCCGTCAGCGCTGAGTTGAACAATCCCTGGGCCGTCGCCGTGGATGCCGCCGGCAGCCTGTACATCGCCGATTCATATAACTTTCGCATCCGCAAGGTTTCTAACGGGGTGATCACCACCGTGGCGGGAAACGGAACGCCAGGCTTCGGCGGCGACAACGGTCCGGCCAGCAGCGCCGAGTTGTCCGGTGCCAAAGGCGTCGCTTTGGATTCCGCCGGGAACCTGTATATCGCCGATTCGGGCAACAATCGCATCCGTAAGGTCTCGAACGGAATGATCACAACGTTGGCGGGCGGCGGAAGCGTGGTGGGCGACAACGGCCCGGCCACCAGTGCTTGGTTGGGCAGTCCCGAAGGCGTCGCCGTAAATGCCGCTGGCGACCTGTACATCGCCGATAACTATAACGACCGCATCCGCAAAGTCGCGAATGGGGTGATCACCACCGTGGCGGGAAACGGAACGCAGGGTTATAGCGGCGACAACGGCCCGGCCACTAGCGCGCAGCTGTACAATGCCTACGGCGGCGTGGCCGTGGATGCCGCCGGCAACCTCTACATCGCGGATTACTTTAACAACCGCATCCGCAAGGTCTCGAACGGGGTGATCACCACCGTGGCGGGAACCGGGGCATCTGGCTTCAGCGGCGACAACGGGCCGGCTACCAGCGCCGCGCTGAGTAATCCCGGCGGCGTGGCCGTGGATGCCGCCGGCAACCTCTACATCGCGGATTACTTTAACAACCGCATCCGCAAGGTTTCGAACGGGGTGATCACCACCGTTGCGGGAGACGGACAGGCAGCCTACAGCGGCGACAATGGCCCGGCCACCAGCGCCGGGTTGAACTCCGGGGCCATCGCCGTAGATGGCACCGGCAACCTGTACATCGCCGACACGCTAAACCAGCGCATCCGGGAGGTCTCAAATGGCGTGATTACAACGGTGGCGGGAATCGGGACAGCGGGCTTCAGCGGCGACAACGGCCCGGCCACCAGCTCACAGCTATACAGCCCCCGCGGCGTTGCCGTGGATTCCGCTGGCAGCCTATACATTGCCGATACCTTTAACTTTCGCATCCGCAAGGTCTCCAACGGGGTGATTACAACAGTGGCGGGCGGCGGAAGCGTGTTCGGCGACAATGGTCCGGCCACCAGCGCGCTGTTAAGCGATCCCTACGGCGTCGCCGTGGATGCCGCCGGCAATGTGTACGTTGCCGACAGCGCCAACAACCGCATCCGTGTCTTGATTCCCTCCGGCGCCTCCTGTTCGGCGGCCTCCGTCGCTCCGCTCGCGCTGGCTCCTCCTGCTTCGGGCGGAGACTTTACCATCACCATCCAGATCGGCCCGTCATGCTCCTGGGCTATCCAGAACCTGCCAGGCTGGATTACGATCCCTGCAGGCGCCGTTGGAAGCGGCCCTGGCAGCGTCATGCTCATCGTGGCACTGAATTCCGGCGTCGCACGCGCAGCCACGATTACCGTTGCTGGAGTCCCAGTACAGGTCAACCAAGGCTCTGCGCCATGCAGCTACGCTCTCACCGCCGGCAGTCAGACTTTCGCGGCGGCGGGAGGACCCGGGTCGATCAGCGTGATCACTACGAGTTGGTGCTCCTGGACCTCTGCCAGCGCGGTGAGTTGGGTGACCCTTAGTAGCGGTGCTTCATCCGGTACTGGTAACGGCCCGATCCTCTACCAAGTTGCGCCTAACAGCGGGGGCGCGCGGTCGGGTGCCCTCACTGTTGCCGGGCTTCCCTTTACCGTGCAGCAGGCGGGTGTGATCGCGGTAGCCATGTCGATCGTCACGACGTCGCCGCTGCCGCAGGGAGCGGTGGGCGTGGCCTATTCGCAGGCGCTCATCGCAAGCGGCGGCGCTCCTCCCTACATCTGGTCGGTGACAGCGGGCGCCCTTCCCAGCGGCTTGGCGCTCGGCGGCGCCAGCGGCACACTATCCGGCACGCCCGCCACGCCGGGCGCGTATACCTTCACGGCTCAAGTCACGGACACCGCCTCGGCGACTGCCAGCGCGACGTTTGCTGTCACAATCTCCCAATCGCCCGCTTGCACCTATTCCATCTACCCCGTCGGGCAGGCGTTTCCGGTCACGGGCGGAACCGGCAACATCACTGTCAACACTCTCACCGGCTGCCCGTGGACTGCTTCCGGTTTGCCAAGTTGGATCACCGTCACCAGCGGTGCGTCGGGGACGGGCAACGGAACGGTGACCTATCAAACCACGGCCAATACCGGTGACTGGCGCACGGGGAACTTCACCCTGGCCGGCGCCTCCTTCGTCGTCGAGCAATCCAGCGCCACCCTCGGCTCGCTGACCACGGTGGGCAGTATGCCTCACGTGGCCACTGCCGGCGGATGGCAAACCTCCATCATGCTGGTCAACCTGGGTACGGCCTCCGCGCAGGCGCGCTTGAGCTTCTTCGACGATAACGGCGCCGTCATGCTGGAGCCTCTCTGTTTCCCGCAGGCCCCGTTGGGCGGGACGTTCCTGGCTGGGCAACTGGAGAGGACCATCGCTCCGGGCGCGGCGGTAGTGATCCAGACCTGCGGCTCGGGCGATATAGCCGAGTCCAGTTGGGCGCAGGTGCAGTCCAACGGAAACATCACAGGATTCGCGCGGTTCGGCTGGGCGTCGGGGGGCGGTGTGCAGGAGGCGGATGTGCCCCTGGAGTCTCGCAACCCCTCCGCGTTTGTCCTCTATTACGACCAGACGGGCGGGTTCGCGACCGGCGTGGCGGTGGCCAACGTCACGGGCCAGAGCGCCAGCGTCGCGGTGACGGTGCGCGACGACACGGGCACGGTGATCGGATCCGAAACACTCTCCCTTCTCGCTTACGGTCACAGGGCGTACATGGTGACCGATCATTACCCCGCCACGGCCCAAGGGCGGGGAACGATAGAGTTTGACACGCCGGCTGGAGGGCAGATCGCCACGCTGGCGTTTCGGGCCAGCACAGCCGGCACTCTGAGCACGGCGCCTGCGCGCCAGCCTGCGGGGCTGGAAGTCTCGGGGTCCTAAAGCGACCTACCTGGGTGGAATGCCTGCGTCGCGGCGATCATGGCGATACCGCATGAAACTGTGTCCGTCCCCTTTAGCCTCCCCTTTAGCCTCCGGTCTGGGTGGCTGGCTGGGCCGTATGCCGGCGGCAGCCAGAGATAGATTCTTCCACCTCTGGGGCGTTATGCCCCCACCGCGTGTCAGAGGTACCCAGAGAAGATGTTTGAGGAGCTTGTAAGCCGTTTGTCCTGAACAGGCTTCCCTGGCAGGGCCAATGCACATGATAACGACCGGCAAGGAGGAATTGCCGTGTGCCTCTTCTCTGGCGCGGCCTTCGCCTTGGCAATCTCGAGTTGGGCATTGGACCAAGTGCCCGAGCCCTCCGACAGCATAAAGGCGGTTATCGCCGATGGGGTGTCGGAGAATGTTCCAGGAACATCCGCGGGGTCGGGCAACATCTTCTTTGACGAATACCGTGGTAGCGAAACAAGAGGAGAGGAATCATGCGTCTCTTGGGCGCGTTAGCGTTGGGTTTTCTGCTGATGCTGTTTGCGGCAGTGAACTCTTCTTTCGGTCAGGTCTTGACGCCTCAGCCGGCATTGACAGTTGTCACCGCGTCCCAGTTGCCGCTTGGAACAGTCGGGGCGGCATATTCGCAGACACTCAATGCTGTTGGAGGCGTCCCGCCCTATGGTTGGTCGGTGTCGGCGGGAACGCTTCCGGGGGGCCTGACATTGACAACCGACGGCACAGCTTCCGGCGTGGCCGGAGCCGCGGGGGCATTCGGCTTCACGGTTCAGGTGAAGGACAGTGCCCTGGCAACTGCTACCAAGGCATTCACCCTCACCGTCGTAGCTCCGGGGACCCCGATCATCACCACGGTGGCAGGGAACGGAATCTCCGGATATTTCGGAGACGGCGGGCCTGCGACCAGCGCATCGCTGGCGTCTCCGGTCGGAGTGGCAGTGGATGGATTGGGCGACCTTTACATTGCGACTGGTTCGGGGTGCTCAAACTCGCAGGAGCCGAACCCCGCCGTCGTCGCCGTTCGAAAGGTGTCGCCCAGCGGCATAATTACGACAGTTGCCGGCAGTGGGCCTTGCGGTTCCTCGGGCGATGGTGGCCCGGCCACCAGCGCGACGCTGGGCTCCCCGCAGGGTGTGGCCGTGGATGGATCAGGCAACCTGTACATCGCTGATACGAACAACAACCGCATTCGCAAGGTCTCGGTCGGTGGCATCATCACCACGGTGGCCGGCAACGGTAGCTATGGCTACTCTGGGGACGGTGGCCCGGCCATAAGCGCAAAGCTTTATTATCCGACAGGCGTGGCCGTGGATGGATCAGGCAACATATACATCGCCGATCTCGAGAACTCTGCAATTCGGAAGGTTTCTCCCAGTGGACTCATCACGACGGTGGCCGGCAACGGTAGCTTTGGCTACTCTGGGGACGGTGGCCCGGCCACGAGCGCGCAGCTCTGGGGTGTTCAAGGAGTAGCCGTAGATGGGTCAGGCAACATCTACATCGCCGAGTCGGCCAATCGCCGCATTCGCAAGGTTTCCTCCGCCGGAATCATCACCACAGTGGCCGGCAACGGCGGTTACGGCTACTCGGGCGACGGGGGGCCAGCCACTAGCGCGACGCTTTGGTATCCGTATGGCGTGGCCGTGGATGGATCAGGCAACATCTACATCGCCGATTCCGCGAACTATGCACTTCGGAGGGTGTCTGCCAGTGGCATTATCACGACGGTGGCTGGAACCGGCGCCCAGGGCTACTCGGGCGACGGGGGGCCAGCCCCTAGCGCGCAACTCGGCGGTCCGCAGAGTGTCGCCGTAGATGGATCCGGCAACCTCTACATCGCTGATGCCCAGCGGGTTCGCCTCGTTCTGACTGGCGCCTCTGGCCCGTCCGTCGTAACTGCGCCCGCGTTGCCCCAGGGCGAGGTGGGAGCGATGTACTCCCAGATGTTCAGCGTAATCGGGGGAACTCCCCCCTATACTTGGTCGGTGTCATCCGGTGCACTCCCCGCCGGCCTGACGCTCTTGAGCGGAGGCACGATTGGCGGCTTCCCCGCGACAACCGGAACCTTCAGCTTTAGTGTCAGCGTGCAGGACAGTGCACTGGCGACTGCGGGCAAGGCCTTTAGTCTGACGGTTGTGGCCGCCGGCTCAATCATTACCACCGCTGCCGGGACGGGTGTTCCAGGCTACTCAGGCGATGGCGGCCCCGCTACTGGCGCAAAACTTGGGGGTCCTGACGGTGTGGCCGTAGGTGGAGGGGGCAATCTATACATCGCCGATTATTCCAACAGCCGGGTTCGCGTGGTTTCCCCCGGCGGAATCATTACCACCGCAGCCGGTACCGGAGTTGCCGGCGGAGTCGGCGACGGAGGTTTGGCTGTAAGCGCCCAGATAAGTGCCCCCTACGGCGTCACCGTGGATGGGTCGGGAAACCTCTACATAGCCCAGCAGGGTGCGGTTCGCAAGGTCTCTCCCAGTGGCATCATCACCACGGTGGCCGGCAACGGTATTCCCGGCTACTCGGGCGACGGTGGTCCGGCCACCAGCGCACAGCTAAACACTCCGCACGGCATGGCTGTAGACGGATCGGGCAATCTCTACATCGCCGACGCGAACAACCACCGCATTCGCAAGGTCTCAGTTGGCGGCATCATCACCACGGTGGCCGGCAACGGCGGTTACGGCTATTCCGGCGACGGCGGGTCGGCCGTTACTGCTGGGCTTCCCTATCCCTATGGAGTGGCGCTCGATGGATCGGGGAACCTCTACGTCACCGACTTGAACAATAACCGCATTCGCAAGGTTTCAGTCGGCGGCATAATCACCACTGTCGCCGGGACCGGGACGCAGGGCTTCTCAGGCGACGGCGCCGTCGCCACTGGCGCAAAACTCTCGGGTCCTCAGGGCGTGGCCGTGGATGGATCCGGCAACTTATACATTGCCGACACGATGAACAGCCGCATTCGCAAGGTTTCGTCCAGCGGCATCATCACCACGGTGGCCGGCAACGGTACTTTCGGATACTCGGGCGACGGCGGCCCGGCCACCGGCGCGCAATTCAACCATCCGGTTGGTGTGGCGGTTGACAGTTCAGGCAACCTGTACATCGCCGACGAGGACAACAACAGTGTTCGCGTCATCCTGACTGGCGCTGCTGGCCTTTCCGCTGCCGGCCCGTCCATTATCACAGCATCCACGCTGCCGTTTGGCAGCGTCGGTGCGGCGTACCAAGAGACTCTCAGCGCCACTGGGGGATCTTCGCCTTACACCTGGTCGGTGGTCTCAGGCGCTCTGCCCGGTGGCCTGACGCTGTCGAGCGGCGGCACGATTTCCGGGACGCCCACAACGCCGGGCTTCTACACGTTCGCTCTTCAAGCGGCGGACAACGCCGCATCTATGGCGAGCTTGACATTCACTCTGACGATTACGGCCAGGCTCTCGATCACGTCTTCCTCCGTCTTGCCCGCGGCCACGGTTGGAACTTCCTATTCCCAGACGCTCTCGGCCGCTGGAGGGACTCCACCCTATACTTGGTCCGTCGCGTCGGGCTCACTCCCAGGAGGCCTGGCGCTGTCTAGTGGTGGTACGATCTCCGGCATGCCCGCCGCTGCAGGCGCTTACAGCTTCACGATCCAAGTCAGGGACAACGCCGCAGCGACCGCTAACGCGATTTTTGCTCTGACGATCTCCCCACCCTCCGGGTGCAGTTATTCCATCAATCCGATCGGCGTATCCTTCACTGCCGCGGGCGGGACTGCGGGAGTCACCGTCACCGCCCCCGCGGGCTGCCCCTGGACTGCTACCAGTCCGCTGAGTTGGGTCGCCATTACCAGCGGGGCGTCGGGAACGGGCAACAGCACGGTGGCCATCCAAGTGGCAGCCAACAGCGACGCCGCCCGCTCGGGTTCCATCACCATCGCCGGCCAGTCCTTCTCCATCTCGCAATCAGGCGCCCCGTGCACCTACTCCATCTACCCCGCCGGGCAGGCGTTTCCGATCACGGGCGGCTCCGGCAACATCACTGTCAACACTGTCACCGGCTGCCCCTGGACCACTTCCGGTTTGCCAAGTTGGATCACCGTCACCAGCGGTGCGTCGGGGACGGGCAACGGAACGGTGACCTATCAAATCGCGGCCAATACCGGTGACTGGCGTACGGGGAACTTCACCCTGGCCGGCTCGGCGTTCGTCGTCGAGCAATCCAGCGCCACCCTCGGCTCGCTGACCACGGTGGGCAGTATGCCTCACGTGGCCACTGCCGGCGGATGGCAAACCTCCATCATGCTGGTCAACCTGGGTACGGCC
>JBEKHV010000097.1:0-11895 GCA_050012095.1 Bryobacteraceae bacterium
GGTTGTGGGGATAGGTCTCGCCGATTCCGGACACGCCCGAATCGGTTTCGATCTTCACCCAGGTCCAGTTCGGCCGGAACGGGGTTTCTCCTCCCGATTTCCAGTACACCGTCTCGATGCGCCGGATTCGCATGGAGGGCGCGCTCTGCGCCGCCTCCAAGTAAGCCTCCGCCATGGGCAAAGCCAGCGTGCCGGCCACGAAGGTTCTGCGATTGAGGGCCATAGAACAGGAGTATAAGCCAGTATCTCCGTCTTGACAATGATTGGCGGTCCCAACAACAAATGGCTGTTGCGCTTCGTGAGCGGTTGCCGGTTCATGTGCCGGAACGATCAAGACGGGCGGGCGGCCTGGATTCAGGGCCTTCAGCGGCCGCCGGTGGTTCCCTGAAGTCTGATGTCGCGCGAAGAAGCGCCGGCGTAGACCGGCCGGTTCCCGGTGGCCACGACCCAGGTGTGCGTCTCCGCCGACCAGTAGGATAGTTGCCTTGGATCGATGTGGAACGTCACGCTGGCGGCACGGCCAGGCTGGAGTTCGATCCGCTGGAAGCCGGCCAGCGATTTCGGAGCCATCGGGACGGGAGCGTTCCCGGCTGGTCCCAAGTACACTTGCGCAACCTCTGCGCCCTTCCGCAGCCCCACATTGCGCACGGTGAACGACACGTTGAAACCGTTAGCGGCGGGCTTCACAACAAGGCCCGAGTATTCAAAGCGGGTATAGGATAGTCCGTGCCCGAAGGGGAACAGCGGCTCGATGCCTTGCTGGTCGTACCACCGGTAGCCCACGGCAATGCCTTCGGAGAAAGTAACGGTCGGTGGGTCGGGGTTCGTCCCCCCCGGGGCGGGCGCCTGCTGCGGCGGGGCGAGACGTTCCGGATGTCCGGCTGCCCGGGCCGGCGCGTCCTCGATCCGCGCGGGGAAAGTGACCGGCAACTTGCCGCTTGGATTGGCGCGCCCGAGCAGAAGGTCCGCCGTTGCCCAGCCGCCTTCCTGGCCCGGGTACCACATTTCGAGGATGGCGCGTACCTTGTCTTTCCAGGGCATCGCGGCCGGGCCGCCGGTATTCAGAATCACGACCGTCCTTGGGTTCGCGGCAGCCACCTCTTCGATCAGCTCGTCCTGGTCCTCAGGCAGCGCGAGTGCTCCGCCCATTCCGTTCCACGCGAAGACCACGGCCGTCCGCGCGGTCTTCGCCACGGCGGCGGCGGCATCGATGGAGGTCCGGCGGAACTGGGGCGTGATCCAGGAGAAACGTATGCTCAGCGGGCCATGGCCGATGGAATTCGCGGTGAGATCGATTTCGTGGGGGCCGGCGGTTAGCCGAATCGCGCCAGGGCCGTTATCCCGTCCATCGGTCGTTGGAACCAGGCTCGACCACTTCTTGGTCGCCATGCCACTACCGCCGAATCCCGGGCCTCCGGTCCTGGCGACCACACGGCCGTCGATGGCGATCGTCCCGCCGCCGTCGGACCCGCCCGATACCGACGGCTGAACCATCAACGTGTAGTCGCCCGCGACAGGCGCCGTGAGCGTGCCGGTCCACGAGTAATCGGCGTCGGACGGGAGCGCGGACGGACCCCGGAAATCGATCGCCTCATCGACCTGCCCAGGTCGGGATTCCTCGGCGCTCGCCTTCCGAAGGAGCCCTGGCCGGCCATCGTGAGAGAGCGCCGATCCCGGAATCGGGACGCCGGTGAGATCGACGCCGGTGGAGTAGGCGATTTTCGCGCGCGGGGCTATTCTTCGCAACGCGGCGAGCGGTGAAATAAGCCTGCGCTCAAAGCCGTAGGCGCGTTCGCCTAGGTATCCCGCGGCGAGTTGGCCGGCCGTGGGACCGATCAGGACGAGCGATGCCAGGTCCTCCCCGCTCAGCGGCAACGCGCCGCCGTCGTTCTTGAGCAGCACGGCGCTCTGTGCGGCGATGCTCCGGACGATTTTCGCATCCGCCTCCACGTCGATCGCCTTCGGCCCCTCAGGCGCTTTGGCGTCGAGAAGATGGAAGCGGTCCATCTGTTCGAGGATGCGGGCCAACGCCTGGTCCACGGCCGAGACCCGAATCGCGCCGCTCTCCACCGCCGCCTTGAGCGCATCCGTGAAATATGGCCCGCCCCGGCGGCCCGCCAATTCACGACCCGGCATTTCAAGATCCAGGCCGTTCATGATCGCGAAGGGGGTGTGAACCGCGCCCCAATCCGATGCGATAAACCCCTGGAAGCCCCAAAGGCCGCGCAAGGTGGCATTCTGAAGCTCCGAGTTTTCGCACGCCCAGGAGCCGTTGATCTTGTTGTACGCGCACATCGCCGAGGCCGCGCCGGCTTTCACGGCGGCCTCGAAGGCCGGCAGGTAGATCTCGTGCAGCGTGCGCTCGTCGATGGTTACGTTGTCGGGGCCGTTATAACCCGCAAGGTGCTTCACCTGAGCCATGACGCCCTGGCTCTGGATGCCGGCGATCTCAGCGGCGGCCAACCGCGCCGTGAGGTAGGGGTCTTCACTCAGGGTCGTATGGTTGCGGCGGAATAACGGGTCGCGAACGATGTTGAGGTGAGGGGCAAGCAGGATATTCTGTTGGAGCGCTTTGGCGTCGCGGCCCATGACGGCTCCGTAAAGGCGGGCTGCTGCGGCGCTGAACGTAGCGGCCAGCCCGACGGGCGCGGGCATGCCGGTCGCTTCTCTGTTGACGTTGACTCCAGGAGGACCATCGGCCAAGCGCAACGGCGGAATTCCCAGCCGCGGCAGGCCCGGCCAGTAGCCCGCTTGGCCGAGTTCCTTGGGGTCGCGGGTCCCGTGGACGAGCGAGAGCTTCTCGTCCAAAGTCATTCGCCGCAGCAGCGACTGGATCTTTGGGTTCGGAGACTCGCCGGCGGCTGGGATGCCGGTCGTCGCAACAATGCCGAGTATGGAAAAGATGGCGCACGCGACGCTGCGTGGGGCCCGGCCAGAGCCACGGCCGCTCGGCCGCGCGATTCCGGCGCGCCGAAGCGAAGCCGCAGTCGCCCCGCGCGCGTTCCTCGGAGGCTTCCTCGCGGCTATCGCCCTACCATTCGGTATCGCTGGGACCCCGGTCGAGATGGAAATTTGCGGAAGCGATTGCGTCATTCCACGCGACCTCGAGCTTGGCCGCCAGGGCCGCGATCTTCGTGAGCGTGATTTTGCAACCAGCCATGGGCGCGGGAGCTTTGCTCATCGTCATCGGCATGCGGCCCAAATCCAGCTTTGGATCGTAGGTCGCTGCCTGCGGCCCGGTCGCCTTGTTGAGCGCGAGTTGCCACCGGACGCCATCGGCCAGAATATACGCCGTGTAGTCGCCTTTCGGAACGGTAAAGCCGGTGAACGCCAGATCCGCGTCGGTATGAAAGTTGGCGGCGACCCGGTTCTTGGCCGAAGGCGCCCCGTATTTTACAGCGATGGCATGACCCTCGATTGTGACGGATGTCGGTTGCTGCCCATAGGCGGCTGCGGCCAGACCAAACACCACGGGAACGCTCCACAAAAGGTACTTCTTCATCGTCTTATCTCTTCTCTTATTTCAGTATACGGGAATCGATTTCGCCAGCGCCGCCGGCTCCGCCTTTTTTCTTGGGACGCCTTTCGTGTGGCAGTCGGCGCATTTCACCCAGTGAATGTTGTGCTTGCTGCCCGCGGATGCGAAGGTGGTGTCCATCTTCTCAACGTCCAGGCCACAGTTCGACATCTTAGGGTGGCACGATGCGCAGGACGCCCGCGTCTTTTCGCCGTGCTCCGCGTGGCAAGTGAGGCAACTGATGCCCTCATGCACCCCGATGCCAGTCCGGTCGTCCCCGCTCCCGGCCTGCATTGTGGAAATCGGCGCGTGACACTGATAGCAAAGGGCCTGCCGCTGGTCCCTGCTCATCTTGACTACGCGGCGCCCTTCCATCATCGTGGGCATTGGCAGGTCCGCGGCGGGAACGTACGTCTGGGTGCGGCGGTCGAACAGCGCGAGCGACGGACGCATGACTTCCTGCGAGGGCCCAGGCACGCGACCTTGCACGTCGGCCTTGCTTAACGGGCGGCCTTCGCGATGCATTTCGTGGCAGGCTGTGCACGGCATGGACGGCGCGTCCGCCAGTCCCGCCGGGATCAAACGCCAGGGGCCCTTCCGGTCAATGGGCGTAACTAGCGCCGCGATGCCGTCTTCGAAGTGCATGCCGTGGCACCGCAGGCAGTCGTCCATCGGCATGTTCGACGTGTTGTACTTCTTGTCGAGAAAAATCCGCGCGTAAGTAGCGCTGTGCAGGCCGGACTCCCATGCGGCGTACTCCTGGCGGTGGCAGTTCTTGCACTGCCAAGTCATGGCCCGCACGAAGCTGTTCCCAAGCCGGATCTGCTCCGGAAGATCGCCCCGGAAATGCGAGTAGGCGCGCGCCGCGTTGTTCTCATGGAACGAAATATCGGTAGTGAGAGCCCATCCATGACATTTCTCGCACCCCACGTTACGGTGGCTGGATGCGCGCCACAGGTCGTATACCGGCTGCATCTCATGACAGGACGCGCAGCGCTTTCCACCGCCGGTTTCAAAGTAAAGAGACGGCGCCGGCGTCATAAGAATCATGGCCGCGGCGATAAGCCCGGAGATCGGTACGATTCGCTTCACGGGCTCACCGCCGGACTCTTCCATGCTTTCAGCAGGCCGGCGGAGGCCCGGTAGGCGTTCGCCAGGATGGTCAGAACCGGATTGAAGCCGCCGTTGGTGACGTTTACGCTGGCGTCGATCACGTAGACGTTGTCCACGTCGTGGAGCTTGCAGTTCTTGTCCACCACCGAGGTCTTCGGATCGCTGCCCATCCGGCAGGTTCCCGCTTGGTGTTGGCCGCCGCTGAGCGATTTCGATGGGATGCGTTTCCAGGTCTGAACCGCGCCGGCCTCTTTAAGCCACTCCTCCGCTTTTCCCGCAATGAACTTCCCAATCTCGATGGTGTGCGGGTGGCGGCCTCCCGAGAGCCGGGCGACTGGAATGCCCCAATGGTCCTTGACCTTCGGATCGGCCTCAACACGAGCGTCGAACAAGGGCATCTCTTGCACCGGACCTATTACCACGATGGTGCGCTTGAAAGCGGTCCGCACGAATTCTTTGTGCTCCTCGCCCCAACTCGCCACCCATGGGGGAACCTGCGCCATAAACTGGTACGGCAGCCGGATGAACTCGTTGGCGAGCATCGCTCCGCCCGCCAGACCGGGGTTGCCGTGGTTGTAATCGCAAATCGCGATGGACGCCCCGGGGCCGAGATCGTCGTATGTCTCGTACTCGAACAACCCGGTTGCACCCGAGTAGGAATGAGATTGGAGGTTCCGCCCTACCCAGCCGTAGCGGTTTCCCAGGCCATTCGGAAACAGGCGGTGTTTCGTGTTCAGAAGCAACCGGGCCGATTCGATCGCGCCTCCGGACACGATCACCAAGTCGGCGGGCTGCTCCTGAAGCCGCTCGCGGGCGTCGAAGTACGCGACCCCTGTTGCACGGCCCCGGCTGTCCAGGAGGATCTCCTTAACGATGCATTCCGTCCGGAGCTCGCAGTTCCCGGTAGCCAGAGCGGCGGGGATGACGGTGTTATGCGTGCCCGTTCGCGCGCTCAACTCGCATGCAAAGCCCACACACCACCGGCACCGCATGCATGGCGGGCGCCCATTGTAGGGAACGCTGTTCCGCAGCATCGGGATATCGAACGGATGCAGGCCCAGGCGCTTGGCGGCCGGAAGAAGGATCTGGTGCTCCTTGCTCGGCGGGAGCGGCGGCATCGGCAGAGGCTTCTTGCGGGGGGCCTTGAAAATGTTGTTCGCGTCGTCGCCGGAAACTCCCAGCTCCCACTCGGCTTTCTCGTAGTAAGGCTCCAGATCGTCGTAGCCGATGGGCCAGTCTTCCAACGTGCTGCCTTCCGGCGCGCCATAGGTGGAGCGCATGCGGAAGTCCTTCTCCATGTAACGCCACGCCATGGCGCCGTAGCAGAAGGCGCCGCCGCCCACGCAGGCCGCGTTATTGCTGTAGCCGCCATCGCTGGGGACGACAATGGTTTCCCGTCCCCGCTCATCGACGAGTACGCGAGGATTGCGCGCGTCGTCGGGCCCGAACTTGGCGCCGAGCGCCTGAGTGCGCTGATTGTAAAGGTCGTCCTTGCGGCAGTCGGCCGGCGAATGCCATTTTCCCCGTTCGAGCAGCGCCACGCTCAGGCCGGCCGTGGCCAGTTCCTTCGCGACCACGCCGCCGCCCGCGCCCGCTCCGATTATCACCGCATGGACGCGCTTGAGGGCCATAGGTCACCCGGCCTTCGGCTCGTCGTAGCGTTGCCGGCCACGCACTGGCGGGAAGGGCAAGCCGAGCATCTTCCAGCTCGCCATATGGCGATTGCCGCCGTGGCGTGGGTCGCCATAGAAGCCTTGGCGGGCATGGGAGAGAATCAAATCGAAAAAAACTCCCGAGCTTTCCTCGGCCGCGTTCACCGCCTCAATCTGCGCCTCGGAACCTAAATCTACGAATCGCTTGCCGAATTTGGAACGGCAGGAGGCATCCACCGCGGCGATGCCCCGCCGGTAGACCTCCTGGTGCTTCTTGAACTGCCGGGTGAGCTGAATATCGATATAGTTGACAACTCCGGATTCCTTCGCTCCGGGGTCGCGGTCCGCGGGGATGAGCTGCGCACAGATCGCCTCCACGGTCTGAGCTTCCGCGGCCGTGAAGAATCGCCAGTCCGCGGCCGCCTGGCCTGTTTTGCATGAAATCGCGGACGCAGCCACGGCCGCGGAAAGCCCCGCCTCAAGAAACGTGCGCCGCTTCAGTCTAATGCCCTTAGCTCCCATGAATCACACACACCGCCGAGAATCGCACTTCGACGGTTCCCCGAACGGCCAGGCCTGCGAGAGTCCCAAAGGTCCCAGGCGCTTATGCAGCCTCCCCTCAGGAACCCAGCAAAAGCCTGTGGACCCGCTCGGCGTTTTCTCGGACTTCGTCCCTCGCTATGGGGAACAAGCCGACAAACACGCCGTCAATGGGCTTGATGCTGGCATATGCCGTTCGGAAGGCCTGCTCGGCGTTGCTGACACGCCCCGCAGCCAAGATCTTGAAGGCAAAGCACGGTTTCCGGCTGGCCTTCATGACCTTGTACATCCGCGGAGGGTCGCTTTGCAGGTAGCAATCGCCCTGCATTTCGACGAGTTCGCCGCCCAGGACCTTTCTCCATTCGTCCTGCGTACGCGTGCGGTTGTACACGCAACCGGCGTAAAAATCGACGTCCCAGTTCTGCGACTCCACCTCCGCGATCACTTCCGGCTTGTGCGTCCCGACGCCAACCATTACGCCCAGGTCGCGCACCCTCTTGCACCACTCCTTGACCCTATCCAGTTCGCCGTTCTGGTAGGAACGGTCGGTGGTCTCTCCATGGCGATATATGGCGGCCGGCTTCAAAGTCTTGACGATCTCCGTGGCATCGTCCATGCTGCCCTGCGCGATCAACTCCATCTTGCCGCCTTCGGCCTGAAACCGCAGAAAGTCCGACAGCCCCCGGTCTATGGGGTCGTAGTTGAACCCGTTGATCCCGAAGCGGTTGCACTGGTGTAGCACGTCGCAGACTCGATCCGGCGTGTAGTAGTCTGTCATCACCCTGCCGAGCGTCTGATTGAAGTGCCCAAAGCCATAGAACGGGTTGCAGCCGCAAATCAGCCGGCTGATCTCGGTGTTGCCGAATTTCATTTTCGGAACCTGGACTTCCGCCGCCGGTCTGGGCGGCGTCGTAGGCTGCTGCCCTCCCCGGCCGCCGCGGCCTTGCCCTTGTCCCGTTCCCTGCGCCGCACCCCTTCCCCCTGCCGGCCCGGCTCCCTGTCCCGCTGCCTGGGGCGACGTCCGGGGCGGCGGGGCCTGCGCCGCGAGGGTGGCGGCCCCACCCAATCCGGCTGCAATCGCTGTGGCGGAGTGAAAGAAACTGCGTCGTGTATCGGTCATTTCAGTTCACCTTTTTACATATCTTAATACCATTAGCACCTTTTATCCGATACATGTCGAAACCGCTGGGCCGGTGTACCTTCCCGCAAGCTTGGTTCGCGAAGATGATGGTCGCGCCGCCGCCAACCCGAACCGAACCAGCGCGGCGGCGAATAGGGAGCCGGACAGGAGATAGAAGCCTGGATCCTCACGCCCACTCGCAGGGGAGCATGGGGTTTCAACCGAAAAGAACTCCCCCCTACTCAATCGGAGTGAGTTTCATGTTCCGGAACGCCACGTCGTACCCTTCGGCCTCAAGCCCGAGGTAGCCGCGGCGCAGCGCGAGCCCGTGCACTTCGCTGACCACCATGCCGTTTACGTCCAGCGTCACCGTGTCGCCTTGCACACGGATAATGAAGTGGTTCCACTCCCCCGCGGGCTTTACCCGGTTTTCCTTCATCTGGCTTTGCAGGTTGAAGCTTCTCAAAGCGCCATCCACCAGGTTGGAGCCGAACAGATACGCTCCCGCCAAGCCCGTCTGCGCCTGGACCCATAGTTCCCCCCACCGCGACAGGCGGATTCCCACGCCGCTGTTGTACTTCTTCTCCTCGGGGGTTGTCGGCGTAAAGCGCCAGTCGAGTTCGAGCACATAATCTCCCAATAGGCGGTCCATCCGCAGCCATTCGTGCCCGCCCTTTCCGCTGCAGATGAGAAGGTTCTGCTCCTTATCTACCCGCCATTGCATAGTGGGCTTGAGTCCGTCGGTGGCGGGGATCGGAACGCGGGTCCAGCCCGTGAGCGACTCGTCGGGCATCAGGTCAATCGTCGTGGAGGTCTGCGCCGAAGCCGCCGCGGCAGCCATCAGGCAGAGAATCGGAAATCGGGACATGAGACTCCTCTATTGTGGAAGCCCCAACGGGCTCCTCGTCCTACTAATTCTGGATTTCCATTTTGGCATCCAGATTGAGATCAGTGTACACCCAACCGCTTCCAGTACCCAATTAAGCAATTGCCCTGCCAAATCCAGGGCGGCTTCCTTCAAACGGCTGTATCGAAAGCGGCCCGGCGGTCGGCTTCCACGACTGCCATCGGCCTCTGCCTCGCCGGGTCGCTCCCGATACAGCTCTAACGTTTTTCTACCCCATGGCTGGGCTAATTCTCGACGGGAGTTCTTTAGACGTGGTCGATCACAAAGATGTCGAAGTAACGCAAAGGGCCCGTGAGACGCCTCTCAGGGCGGTATATATGACAGGGTTCGGCTCGGGAACGATGGCCTCGGTGATCGCGCCGGTTGTTGCGGCGGCATTCGTGGCGTTCGGCATGACCGGACAGACGCCGACCGAAAAGCCGGCGCCGGGGTCCGTCAGCGGCGTGGTGAAAGTTGCGGGCACGGGACAGCCGCTCGCGGGCGTGGCCGTGTTCACCACCAGCTCCTCGCAGGTCAGAACCACCACCGATGGCCAGGGCCGCTACGTGTTGCGCGGCCTCGACCCGGGGCAATACACGGTTCAAGCGCAAGGGGCGGTCTCGGCCACCCGCAGTGTTACGCTGAGTCCCGGCCAGGATCTGACCTCCGTAGATTTCCGCTTGGAGGCTCCGGGGACGATCTTCGGCAAGGTCGTCGATGAGGATAACAGCCCCGTGGCCGGTGCGGAGGTGACGCTGGCAGAGAAAATCTACGATGCCGGCACTTTGAGCTACGTGCGGCGGTCTTCGGTCCGAACTGACAATCGCGGCGAGTATCAATTGAAGGACGTGCGTCCAGCGCATGCGTACGTAGTGATGGCGCGGGCCGCGTCGGACACTCCAGCGAGCGCGTCCGATGCCCCCGCTGAACCTGGGAAGCGCCGGCCCGTCATCGTCCCCACAGCTTTTCCCAACTCCCCGACGCTGGAAGGCGCCGCCGCCGTGGTCTTGCTTCCAGGCGAGAGGCGTGAGGCGGTGAATGTCCGCCTGGTCCGTTCGCTCACCTACTGCGTCGAAGGGACGGCGAAGGTGCCCGGAAGCACGGCTGAGTTAGCTGTCTGGTTCCAAGAACTGCAACCCGCGAGCGCCGTGCCAGCGGGCGGCGCTGCCGTACCGCCCGCGGTGGCTTATCCCAACGCCGACGGCGAATTCCGGATTTGCGGCCTGCACTCCGGCGAGTATGCGCTCGCGGCTGCGACTCGGGAGTCACCCCGGCGCTTCGACTACGCGACCGTGATCGTGGGCGAGCGGGACGTGAGCGGCGTCAAACTGGCAGCGCAGCCTGGAATCGCCATTGCCGGCAGCATGGCTTGGGACGGTCCTGCCCCGGCGGCCCCCGATAAAACTCGAATCACGGTCACGCTGGCGACCCAGCGGCTGGTCTCGGCGCTGTACTTCGCATCGAGCCCTGTGCCGGGCGAGTTCCGGATTGCCGATGTCGCGCGCTTCGACATGGAGTGCAGCATCCGGGGCCTCCCTGGCGGGTATTACGTCAAGGACATCACATACGGCGGCGTGAGCGTCTTTGGCAAGCGCATACCCGTCGGCAAGGCGGTGGGAAGCGCGGAACTGCGCATCCTTGTGGCCCGCGATGGCGGCTCGCTCGCGTTCCGGGTGACCGATGAGGAGGGCAAGCCGGTCGTCGGCCCCTATGTGACCGTTTTTCCGGCTGATGTCTCGACGGAAGCCGATCTGGCGCTCGCGCTGCGTTCCGTCGAGACCGATCAGGCGGGTGCCGGCGGGATCAGTCCGCTGAGACCAGGCAAGTACCTCGCGCTGGCGAGCGGTATGCCGTTCGACCAGAACGCGGAGAGCGTCAGCCGGCTCTGGCGCGCCCGGTCCAGCGCCAAGGAGATAGAGATCAGTCCCAGCGGTGGGACGCTGGTCACGCTGAAACTCGCGAACATCGACTGAGAGTTCCAGCCAGACTGCGTCGATCCGTGCACCCGAAAGCCACACTCATTCCCAACCCCTTCGCAACCCATTGAGCCGCCTACGCGAAAAGAACGTTGACGACCGATCCTGTTTTCTCCCGCATTCCTTCAGACGAAGTTCCCCCAATTCCGCAAGCGAGGCGATCCACGCCGCGCGGCTGTGATAGGCTGGTGGCCCCGGGAATATCGGACACTCCCCCAACCCCCCTACCGCCCGCTAACCTGCCTCACCCCCGCCGGGTGGTTCCACGCTTCCGGCTTGATCTTCATGCCGAAGCCCGGCTCCTCCGGAACCTGGATGAATCCGTCCTGCGGCGCAATGGAGTTCTCCAGCATGGCCGGCCAGTAGCGCTCGTAGTTGCACTGGCAGCTCTCCTGGATCCACACATTAGGGGACGCCGTGGTGAGGTGTGTGGACGCGTAGAATAGCAGCGGTCCGCCCGCGGTGTGCGGAGCGATCGGAAGCTGGTACGCGTCCGCCATTGCGGCGATCTTGCGGGCTTCGGTCAGTCCGCCGCACCACGTCACGTCGAACATGATGAACTTGGCCGCCCGCGCCGCCAGGATCTGCTCGAACTGCATCTTGCCGGCCATGCGCTCGCTGATGGTCAGCGGCAGCGACGTGGCCGTCGCCAGTTCGCGGTATTGATCGGGATTCCCCGGCAGCAGCATGTCTTCGAGCCACATCGGCCGGTACGGCTCCAGCGCCCGCGCAATGCGAATGGCCGACGTCAGGTTCCAATTGGAGTGAAACTCCATGGCGATTTCGATCTCGTTCCCGAACCCGTCGCGCAGCTTCTTCACCGGCTCCAGCGCTTGGTCGATGTCCTGCTGCGTGATGTACTGATGGGCGTTGCGCTGCGCCGCTCCGTCGAAGGGCCAAATCTTGATCGCCCGGATGCCGCGCGTATCGATCAGCTCGCGCATGATCTTCTCCGGCTCGCGGTTGAAATCGTATTTGTAAGGGAAACAGGTGTTGTAGAGCCGCACCCGCGGGTTCGCCTTCCCGCCGATCAGCCGGTACACCGGCGCATCGAGCGATTTCCCCAGCAAATCCCACAGCGCGAGGTCGAT
>JBEKHV010000098.1:0-11249 GCA_050012095.1 Bryobacteraceae bacterium
GAGCGGATGATTGACGCGCCCGGCGGCGGCTGTCGCCTCCCGCAGCGCCGCGGTGGCGGCGAGGCTGTTCGTCAGAAACGATCGGCGGTTCATTTATATATGCCCTCCTTAAGGAACTAAAGCGTTTCCCCTGCTGCCCCGGCATGAGACTCAGGCGAACTCCCACCCCGGACCTTATCGACGTCTCAACGGCGCCGGGCATGCGGCCTGCGAGGTGGAGAAGCTTCGCCGGGGGTTGCGAATGCCGCGCCCGTATGCGACAAGCCCACCGGAACAGCCGCTTGCCTGAGACCGCGGCCTCAGGCCGCCGCGGGGCGGATCTGGAAGCACCAGGCGAATCGGCAGGGACGCCGGGATTCCTCCTGCATTCCTGAGGGAATCTGTATTTCCACGCCGGTGTCCGTCGCGGTCCACTTCAGCGGTTCGGACGACCCTAGCATCCGCACCTCCGAGCCCGCGGCCGGCTTTACCGTTTGAAGGACGAGCTTATCGCCGGGCCATTGCAACGCAAAGGCGTACACCGTGCTCTTATCCTTGGTTCGCGTATACCGGATATTGGCGCCTTCGGACCACAACGTGCCGTCGCGGGGGCGGGTGGCATAAATGCCCTGGCCATTGAGCTTGAGCCACTCGCCGACATCCTTCAACTGGCTGATCGCGGTGGGATGGAATTGACCGTTGCCATTGGGGCCAATCGCCACCATGAAGTTGCCGCCCTTCGCTACCGAATCCACCAGGTTCCGCACCACCCACTGGGGGCCTTTGTAATTGGACGGCACCGACTCATAGGAGAAGGACCTTCCCAGCGGATAAATCACGAACCAGGGCATGTCGGTGTTCTCTTTACTGCCCGGCACGACCCCTTCGGGAGTGTAGTAATCGCCGTAACTGCCGATCCCGCGATCCCGCAGCATCACGTCCGGTTGGATCTTTCGCAGGTGGAGAAGGGTCTCACGGAGCTGGGGCCATACCTGCGGGCCTAAGTTAATATCCAGACACATCATGTCGATGGTTCCGTAGCGCGTCAACAGCTCGCTCAGTTGGGCGCGATGCCGGGCCACCATGCGGCTGACCTCAGCCGGAGTGGGATCCGGGACAATCACCATCCGGTCGCCCAGCTTCTTCTTGGCATCCCCAGGGTTGATGGAACCCATGTACATGCTGCCCGCCGAAGGCGTCTGGAGCGGATGGTCGCCATAAGGACGAAAGTTCGTGTCATACCAGTCCGGGTGCGAGAAATACAGGTCGATTTTGATATCGCGTTTATGCGCGGCATCGCACAGCTCCTTCACTATGTCGCGGTGGAAGGGCGTCTCCATGATGCTGTAAGCCAGGTTGCACGCCTCCATCTTCGGCCCGCCCGGGGCCATCCAGTTCACGCGGCTGCGGACGCGGGTATGCGTGTCATACATGCAGAACCCCTCGTGATGCTTCGCGGTAAACGCGAACATCTTCATCCCGCAAGAGGCGAACAAGTCCATCCACTCATCGGCGTTGAAGCCCTGCGGATTCCAGGTCTTGTACATGGATTGATAGCGTTGCCGATCCTCGAAGGACATGCCCAGAAACGGCCAGGACTCATTCGGCTGGCCGAGAATGGAGTAGAGGCCATAATGCAACCTCACGCCGTATTTAATGTCGCGGAAGCGTTCATACGCGGCGTCGGAGGCCCAGCGGTACTCCGGGACGGGAATGTCCTCAATGTAGGGTTGAGTCTTCTCCCTACGGGGAAGCTCGTGGTTCACGCGCTCAGCGGCGGCGCGCGACTCTTTCAGGGCCGCGGCTGCGGCCAGGCTGCTCGTCAGGAACGATCGTCGGTTCATACTTGATCTCCACCCTCCATAAACTTGGCGGCCGTTTCCAGGCTGCTCGGATCTCATGGCCGCGCGGCAACATCCGAGCTTCAGGCCAGCGCCGCGTGAATCTGAAAACCCCAGACGAAATGGCAGGGACGCCGGGATTCCTCCTGCATTCCTGAGGGAATCTGTATTTCCACGCCGGTGTCCGTCGCGCTCCACTTCAGCGGTTCGGACGATCCCAGCATTCGAATCTCCGAGCCCGCGACCGGCTTCACGGTACGCAGGACGAGCTTCTCGCCGGGCCATTGCAACGCAAAGGCGTAGACTGTTCGATTGTCCTTGCTGCGGGTGAATCGGATATCGGCTCCCTCGGACCACAAAGCGCCGTCGCGGGCGCGGGTGGCATAAATGCCCCCTCCATTGACCTTGAGCCACTCGCCGGCGTCTTTCAACTGGCTGATCGCGGTGGGATGGAATTGACCGTCGCCATTGGGCCCGACAGCCACCATGAAGTTACCGCCCTTCGCCACCGAATCCACCAGGTTCTGCACGATCCACCCGGGTCCCTTGTAATTGGACGGCACCGACTCATAGGAGAAGGATCTTCCAAGCGGATAAATGACGAACCAGGGCGTGTCCGTGTTCTCCTTGCTGCCCGGTACAAACCCTTCGGGAGTGTAGTAATCCCCATAGTTGCCAATGCCCCGATCCCGGAGCATGACGTCCGGTTGTAGCTTGCGCAGTTGAAGCATGGTCTCACGGAGCTGGGGCCATACCTTCGGGCCCAGGTGGATATCCAGGCATATCATGTCGATGGTCCCATAGCGCGTCAAGAGCTCGCTCAGTTGCGCGCGATGCCGGGCCATCATGCGGCTGACTTCAGCCGGGGTGGGATCCGGGACAATCACCATTCGGTCGCCGAGCCGGCGCTTCGCATCGTTAAGACCGCCGGGGTCCAAAATATTCGACGATGGAACCTGTAAAGGATGGGGGCCGTAGGGGCGGAAATCCGTGTCGTACCAATCGGGGTGCGAAAAATAGAGATCGATCTTGATATCGCGTTTGTGGGCGGCGTCGCAGAGCTCTTTCACCACATCGCGGCGAAAAGGCGTTTCCATGATGCTGTAAGCCAGATCGCACGCCTCCATCTTTGGCCCGCCCGGGGCGGTCCAATTCGTACGGCTGCGGACGCGGGTATGCGTGTCGAACATGCAAAAACCCTCGTGATGCTTGGCGGTAAAGGCGAACATCTTCATGCCGCAAGTGGCGAACAAGTCCATCCACTCATCGGCGTTGAAACCGCGCGGATTCCACGTCTGGTACATCGATTGATAGCGCTGCCGGTCCTCCCGGGACATGGCCAGGAACGGCCAGGACTCGTTCGGCTGGCCGAGAATCGAGTAGAGGCCCCAATGCAGTCGCACGCCATACTTCATGTCGCGGAAGCGCTCGTAAGCGGCGTCGGAGGCCCAGCGATACTCGGGGATGGGAATGTCCTCGATGTACGATTGGCCTTCTCGAGTCTCCCTGGCGGGAAGGTGATGGTTGACCCGCTCGGCGGCGGCGCGCGACTCTCGCAGGGCCGCGGCGGCGGCGAAGCTGCTAGTCAGGAACGATCGGCGATTCATAAATTGATATGCCCTCCACGGATTTACAGCGTTCACTTGCTTGCTTTGTCTTGGGACTCAGGCGAATTCCCACCCCCGGACCTTATCGACGTCGCAGCGGCACCGGTTGATGTAGGGCCGCCGCTCTTCCAATCCGGCTTTCGCGGCCAACTCGCGCGCGCTGACCCCCGGCCGCTTCGCTTTGAGCACGAACCATCCTTCCCTCGGAAGCCATTTCTCGCGCTCGACGTCGTCTCCGTGCTCGTTGAGCAGACTCGCGAGCTTCCTAGACAGGTTGTAGTCCTGGTGAAAAAGGCAGCGATCCAAGTCGAACGTAAAACGACTGACATTAATGTTCGCGGCCACGTTGCTGTGCTCGTAGAGAAGCTCTTCCCCATCCAGGTCGTAAACGAGACAATCGGGAACCCACGTTGCGGACATAATGTAATAGTTGTGTTGAATGGCGTGCGCTTGAAGCGACCGGCCGGCGGTATAAGCGCTGGGCCAGATGACCAGCTCCGCCCCGAAATCCTCGAGGCGCTGCCACACCCGCGGCCAATTCACATCGAAGCAGATCGCCAGTCCGACGCGGCCGAAGTCCGTAGAAACGACCGTGGGAGTTTCGCCGGGTTGGAGGAGAACATGGCCGAAGCCATCCACCTGAATATTCGTTGGACTGTCTTTCGCAAACGAGAAGGGATACATCTTGTTGTAGACGGCGGCCACCTGGCCTCGCCGGTCCAGCAAGACCGCTGAATTGAAGCGTCTGTCGCCATCTTTGCGGTTAATGGGACAGACGATGTAGGTTCGGTGCTTACTGGCCAGAGCGCCCATGGCCGTTATGGTCGGGCCGTCCAAACCCTCGCTCACAGTCTCGCCCCGGCATTCTTCGGGCAGCGCGATGATATCCGCGCCGCGAGCCCCCTCTTTGTCGACCAAGTCGGCGATTTGCTCCAAGGGGAGGCCCAGCTTAAAGCCGACGCTCACTGCCCGAACCGGCCGCCCAATGGTTTCCGGCACGGCCTCGCTTCGGGCCGCCCCCTGCTCTTGCGCTATGGTGCCCTGTGCGCTTTCGAGAGAAACCAACGATCCCAACGCAGCCCCCGAGCCCTTGATAAAGTCTCTTCTATCCACGTTACCAACCTCCTTCCTCCAAACCGGCCATCGGACCGGCCGCCAGCGCCCCCCGGAACTCCGGCAAAAAGTCAGGAGAACTGCCAGCCGCGCATCTTATCGATCTCGGAACGGCTCCGGTTGATATAGGGCCGCCGCTCTTCCAATCCATACTTCCGGGCCAACTCGCGCGCACTCACTCCCGGCTGTTTCGCTTTGAGCACAAACCATTTCTCCAGGGTATCCGATTTCTCCCGTACGACTCCGGCGCCATGGTCTTTGAGTAAGTTCGCGAGCTTGGTAGGGAGGTTGAAGTCGTAGTGGAAGACGCAACGGTCTAGGTCGAATGTGAAACGACTGACATTAATATTGTCAACTACATTGGAATGCTCATAGAGAAGCCGCTCTCCATCGATGTCATACACCAGACAATCGGGAACTCGGGACGAGCTCATGATGTAATAGTTGTGGTCGGCCGCGTGCGCTTGAAGCGACCTCCCTGCCGAGTAAGCGCTAGGCCAGATAATCAGCTCCGCCCCGAAATCCCCCAGGCGCTGCCACAACGGCGCCCAATTCACGTCGAAACAGGTCGCGAAGCCGACGCGGCCGAAGTCCGCAGGGAAGACAGTCACACTCTCGCCGGGCAGCACGCTAGGCGTGCTAGTAAACTCCGACCAGTAGGGGTACAACTTATCGTAGATGGCGGCGACCTTGCCCCGCCGGTCGAGCAGGACCGCCGAATTGAAACGCCGGTCGCCGTCTATCCGGTCGATAGGACAGACGACGTAAGTTCGATGTTTACTGGCCAAAGCGCTCACGGCCGTGATAGTGGGGCCGTCCAAACCCTCTTGGCTCCTGTCGTTCATGCCCCGGCAGTGCTCCGGCAAAGCGATGATGTCCGCGCCGCGCATCCCCTCTTTGTCGACCAATTCGACGATTTGTTCCAGGGGAAGGCCCTGCTTAAAGCCGATGCTCACGGCCCGAACCGGCCGCCCAACCTTCGCTGACGCGTTATTGCTTTGGGTCGCGCGTTGGTCCTGCGCCAACGCACGGCCGGCGGCTTCAGCATACCCTGAAGCGCCCAGTACAACTCCTGGGTTCTTCAGGAGCTGTCTCCTGTCCATGTTCGCGTCCTCCTTCTCCAAGCCATCTGCCGAGCTTGCGATAGCGAACTTCCGGAAAGAAAGCGTCCTGTGCGGGGCGCGAATGGATCCCCGCCCTTATGCTTGTGCGTTCGCTTTACTCCATCAGCCATTTCGGGAAAGCGCTGCTGAGCCCGACGCCCTTCAAGTCGATCTGTTTGATCCCCATCTTCAGCGCCGGCGAATCGGGCCTCAGGCGGAAATCGCGAGGCTTCAAGCTCACAAACATCGGTTCCGCGTACTGATCGGTTAAGGCCACGCCCGCGTCCCGAAGATCCTGTAGGAACTTCGGCGTTCCCGTCTCTTCGACGCCCTTGCAGTAGTAAAGGTTGTGGTCGACCTTCGAAGTCGCCAACTGTTTGGCCTCGAGCTCGTGTATGTAACTGTAGAACACCGCGGGCCCATTCGAATTGTAGAAAATGTTCCGCTCGATCACGCTATTATCGACCACGCAGCAGGGGTTCCGGCTGGACGACATCATGAAATAGCCAGCGCGAGAGGAAAGCACATCGATGGCGAAGTTGTTGATGATGTTGTTGGCGCCCTTATGACAAAATGCACTGGAGTTCGAGCGGTAGATGACGTTCTCCTCCCAGATGGTGCCGCGCTGCCAGTCGTCGGTTCGCAGGCAGCCGCTCACCCATTCGGCGGTGAAGATGTCATGAAGGTAATTGCGCCGGATGTGGTCCCCCTGGCCGCAACCGCTGACGTTGATCACGGCTCCATCTCCCAGCATCAGCGCCACGCGCTCGATTTCGTTGTACTCGATCAGGTTGTTCCGGGTGAGCAGAAACGGCGTGGCTTCGTCCCATGTGAGCGGCCGATTCGGGAGTTCGTTCCAACGCATCGTCTTCCAGATTTCGCGGCTGGTACCGTGTTGTTGCGCCTGGAAATAGGACAAGCGGGGGCCGCTCAGGCAAATGGCGTGGCGCGGCATGTCGTGAAAGTAGTTGTTGGCGATATGGTTCGAGCCGCTCTGCCACAGCACTACGCCCAGCGAATGCCAAATAAGCAACCCGCAGTGGTGGATATGGTTGTTCAGAACCTCGTTGTTCTTATTGACATCCTTGGTCCCCGCTCCGTATCCGAGCAGGGCCACGCCGTGTTCGCCCATGTAGCGGATTTCGTTGCCCTCAATGCGGTTCTTCTGGGCGTACAGATCCAGCCGGATGGCGCTGCCGCCGCTGTCGCGGAACTTGCAGTTCTGGACCTTGCAGCCTTCGGCGCCGCGGAAACGCAGCAGAGCATCGGGCTTGTCGATCATGCACCAATCGTGCTGCATGCCCGAGTCGTTGGCATTCCACGCGACGCGATCGGCGCCGGTGAACGTCAGGCCGCGGAAGACGACGTTGCGCACGGGAACGTCGGTGGGTCCCTCGACATCGATCTTGCCTTCCACGCGGAACAACTCCCCCAGACGCGGCGCGGTGATGCCTTCCGGCTTTCCCGTCCGCGGCCAGAGGTAGAGCTTGCGCGTGTGGGTGTTGAGCACCCACGCGCCGGGGTAGCCTAAAGCATCGAGAACGTTTTCCACCCAGGCGGAAGCCTTTAGCCGATAGCCTGCTCCTGCGAGTACCCCTTGGGTGCTGTCCAGTCCGTAGGTGCCCGGAACGACTGGGTGGGCCACGCGCGCCGTCTCGTCCACCGACGCCAGAGGTAGGACGTTCATGGTGGAGGAGTAGCGAATGACGATGTCGACGTCATCGATATTGCTCCAGTTGCGGAGTGCGCCTTCCGGAAAATAAAGGTTCATCAACCCGGCCATCCGATCCCCTCCGCGACCGGCGCCGGTGGCCCCGGCCGCGCCTGCGGCCCCTACAGCGCCGACCGCGCCCCCGGCCCCTGCGGCGGCGGCTTGCCCCCGGGCCCCTGGGTTATAGCCAGGCGGGTTCAACGGGCGGAAGCCGTGCCCTTGCGCCCGCGGCAGGTGGCCCTGCTTGTCGTACAACGTGTAGAAACGGCCCAGCGATTCGGGAACATCCGCCACCCACACCTTCCCTTCGGCGGGAACCGGCAGCTCGTCGATCATGAAGCCGTAGCCGTACCCCTCGTGGGAGTCCTCCAGCCGCTTCCAGTTCTCGATTTTCACGCCGGAAGTGAACACGGGCCGCTCGCCCGGAACCGCCTCGTAGGTGATGGAGTACTTATCCGTGCCGGAGTCCTGGAGCCCGAAAACCACGGTATCGTGCAACGTGTACACGCCGCCGTGTATCCAGACGGTGACGTTCGACTTGAGGCCGCTCGCAACCAGCTTGCGGACCTCGTCTCGCGCGCGCTGAATGGTCGCGAAGGGACTGGCCTTGTCGCCAGCGTTCGAGTCTTTGCCACTGGGCGCAACGTAAAACTCGGCGCCGGCGGCATCCGCGCCCGGCGCGGGCAACCCGTTGACGGCCACGCCCGCGGCGAAGCCAGTGGTCAAAAACGATCGTCGGTTCATCGCACTACCCCCTTAATTATTTCGAGATTCTATGGCGCTACACTGCCACACTGCTTACAGTACCAGCGCGCGCCTAACGTGGCGCGCGTTCTCAACGCGCTGGGGTCCGCGTATCTTCGACCCATGTATAATCGCCACGCGTTCGTTTTACTCCAGCAGCCACTTCGGGAACGTGCTGCTCAACCCGACGCCTTTCAAGTCGATCTGCTTGATCCCCATCTTCAGCGCCGGCGAATCGGGCCTCAAGCGGAAATCGCGCGGCTTCAAACTCGCAAACATCGGGTCTGCGTACGCGTCCGTTTGAGCGACGCCTACCGCCCGAAGGTCCGCGAGGAACTTCGGCGTTCCCGTCTCTTCGACCCCCTTAGCGTAGTAAATGTTGTGGTCGACCTTCGAAGTCGCCAACTGTTTGGCCTCGAGCTCGTGTATGTACGTGTAGAACACCGCGGGTCCGTTCGGACTGTAGAAGATGTTCCGCTCGATCACGCTGTTATCGACGGCGGAGCCGGCGCCCCGGCTGGCCGACATCCGGAAATAGCCAGTGGAAAGCACATCGATGGCGAAGTTGTTGAGGATGCTGTTGGCGCCCTTGTGCTCCCACGCGCCGGCGTTCGAGTGGTAGATGACGTTCTCTTCCCAGATGGTGCCGCGCTGCCAGTCGTCGGTTCGCAGGCAGCCGCTGACCCATTCGGCGGGGAAGATATCGTGAAGGTAATTGCGCCGGATGTGGTCGCCCTGGCCGCAGCCGCTGACGTTGATCCCCGAGCCGTCCCCCAGTTTCTCCAGCACGCGCTCGATTTCGTTGTACTCGATGAGGTTATTCCTGGTGAGCAGAAACGGCGTGGCCTCGTCCCATGTGAGCGCGCGTTTCGGGACCTCATTCCAGCGCATCGTCTTGCAGATTTCGCGGTCGCTGCAGGATTGTCCCCGGAAATAGCTCAGGCGGGGACCGCTCAGACAAATGCCGTGGCGCGGCATATCGTGAATGTAGTTGTTAGCCACATGGTTCGATCCGCTTTGCCACAACACCACGCCCAGCGCGTGCCAATAAAGCAACCCGCAGTGGTGGATGCTGTTATTGAGGACCTCGTTGTTCTTGTTGACATCCTTGGTTCCCGCACCGTATCCGAGCAGGGCGACGCCGTGCTGACCCATGTAGCGGATTTCGTTGCCCTCGATGCGGTTCTTCTGGGCGTACAGATCCAGCCGGATGGCGCTGCCGCCGCTGTCGCGGAACTTGCAATTCTGCACCTTACAGCCTTCGGCGCCGCGGAAACGCAGCAGAGCATCGGGCTTGTCGATCATCGCCCAATCGTGCTGCATACCCGAGTCGTTTTCATTCCACACCACGCGGTCCGCGCCGGTGAACGTAAGGCCGCGGAAGACCAGGTTGCGCACGGGAACGTCGGTGGGTCCCTCGACATCGATCTTGCCTTCCATGCGGAACAACTCCCCGAGACGCGGCGCGGTGATGCCTTCCGGCCTTCCCGTCCGCGGCCACAGGTAGAGCTTGCGCGTGTGGGTGTTGAGCACCCACGCGCCGGGGTAGCCTAAAGCATCCAGAACATTTTCCACCCAGGCGGAAGCCTTCAGCTGATAGCCTCTTCCCGTGAGTACCCCTTGGGTGCTGTCTAGTCCGTAGGTGCCCGGAATAAGCGGGTGGGCCACGTGCGCCGTCTCGTCCACCGACGCCAGCGCCAGGATGTTCATGGTCGAGGAGTAGCGAATGACAATATCGACGTCGTCGATATTGCTCCAGTTGCGGAGGGCGCCTTCCGGAAAATACAGGTTCATCAACCCGGCCAGCCGATCTTCCCCGCGGCCGGCGCCTGCGCCGACTGCGGCCCCCGAGGCCCCTGCGGCGCCTGCGCCTCCGCGGGCTCCCGGGTTATAGCCAGGCGGGTTGATCGGCCTGAAGCCGTGCCCTTGCGCCCGCGGCAGGTGGCCCTGCTTGTCGTACAACGTGTAGAAGCGGCCCAACGATTCGGGAACATCCGCCACCCACACCTTCCCTTCGGCCGGAACCGGCAACTCGTCGATCATGACCTCCAGCGGCTTCCAGTTTTCGATTTTCACCCCGGAAGTGATGACGGGCCGCTCGCCCGGAACCGCCTCGTAGGTGATGGAGTACTTGTCGGTGCCGGAGTCCTGGAGCCCGAAGATCACGGTATCGTGCAACGTGTACACGCCGCCGTGTATCCAGACGGTGATGTTTGATTTGAGGCCGCTCGCCACAAGCTTGCGGACCTCGTCTCGCGCGCGCTGAATGGTCGCGAAGGGACTGGCCTTGTCGCCAGCGTTCGAGTCTTTGCCACTGGGCGCAACGTAAAATTCAGATCCGGCGGCATCCGCGCCCGGCGCGGGCAACCCGTTGACGGCCACGCCCGCGGCCAAACCACTGGTCAAAAACGATCGGCGGTTCATCACATCACCTCATTACTCCCAGATACTATGGCACTACACTACCACCCCGATTACCGTGCCGGCGCGCCGGGGTCCGCGTATCTTGGCCGCATGTAAAACCGCCTTCCGCGTCCCCAAGCGGGGGCGCGGAAGGCTCTTCCAATCCGTATTTCCAGGCGAAGTCGCGCGCACTGCCAAGTCTTCGGTCCAGCCACGCGTTCGTTTTACTCCATCAGCCACTTCGGGAAGGCGCTGGTGAGCCCGACGCCTTTCAAGTCGATCTGCTTGATCCCCATCTTCAGCGCCGGCGAATCGGGCCTCAGGCGGAAATCGCGCGGCTTCAAGCTCACAAACATCGGGTCCGCGTACGCGTCCGTTTGAGCGACGCCTGCCGCCCGAAGGTCCGCGAGGAACTTGGGCGTTCCGGTTTCCGCGACCCCCTTTGCGTAGTACAGATTGTGGTCGACCTTCGAGGTCGCCAACTGCTGCGCCCCTTGATTCGATAAGAAGGTGTAGAACACCGCGGCCCCATTCGGACTGTAGAAGATGTTCCGCTCGATCACGCTATTATCGACGACGTTGCCAGCCCCCCGGCTGGCCGACATCCGGAAATAGCCGGCGGGGAGCACGTCAATGGCGTAGTTATTGATGATGCTGTTGGCGCCTTTATGCTCCCAGGCGCCGGCGTTGGCGCGATAGATGATGTTCTCTTCCCAAATGGTCCCGCGCTGCCAGTCGTCGGTCCGCA
>JBEKHV010000099.1:0-10504 GCA_050012095.1 Bryobacteraceae bacterium
AACGTGACCGGCGCCGGCGGCAACGTGCAGGCGACCGTACGCGACGACTCCGGCGCGCTGGTGGGGACCACCAAGACGCTGCACCTGAACGCCTACGGCCACCAGGCCTTCATGTTGACGGATTATTTTGCGGTGACAGGGCGCGGCACGGTGGAGTTTCAGACGCCAGCGGGAGGGCAAATCGCCGGGCTGGCGTTTCGAGCCAGTACGGCGGGAATACTCAGCACGATACCCTCGCTGGTGCAGCCCAGCGCCGCCGGCTCGCTGACCACGATGGGCGCTATGGCCCATTTGGCCACCGCGGGCGGGTGGCAGACGGCCGTGGTTCTGGTCAACCTCGGAGCCACTGCCGCCGAAGCGCGGCTGAGCTTCTTCGACGATCACGGCGCTCCCCTGTCACTGCCCCTTTGTTTCCCGCAGACGCCCTCAGCCAGTTCGGTGACCGCAGCCGCGTTGCAGCAGCCCATCGCTCCCGGCGCAGCTTTGGTGGTGCAAACCTGCGCTGCGGGCGACGTGGCCGTGGGAGGCTGGGCGCAGTTGCAGTCCGACGGAAGCGTCACCGGGTTCGCGCGATTTAATTGGACGGTAGGGACCGGCGTGCAGGAAGCCGTGGTTCCGCTGGAATCGCGGAATCCATCCTCCTTCGTGCTCTGGTACGACAATACGGGCGACTTCGCGACCGGTATCGCCCTAGCCAACGTGACCAGCCCGGGCGGCGACGTGATCATGACTATACGCGACGATTCCGGCGCGCCGGCCGGGACTAAGACGCTCCACCTGGACGCTTACGGCCACCTGTCCTTTATGCTGACAGACTATTTCGCGGTGACGGGGCGCGGCACGGTGGAGTTCCAGACACCGGCGGGAGGGCAGATAGCGGCGCTGGCGTTTCGGGCCAGCACGGCGGGGATACTGAGCACCATCCCGGCCACGGTCAAGTAGGACGCCGCGGGCTTATCGCGGAACTTTCACTGCGCGAGACCCGCCCTGGTAATTGTCCAGAGCTCGACGCCGTAGGCCGGTAGGTCGAGGGATAGCTGCGTCAGTTCCCTGCCCCGCGCGGTGCGCGTGGTGGAGGAAAAGGCTTCGCGGAGCGTGTACTGCGCGTCGGGATCCAGCTTCAGAGCATCGAGCGGGATCTGCGTCTGCACGGGCTTATCGGAAAAGGCCAGGACCGGTATCGCCAGGTTCCCGCCGCCGCGCCACAGGGGCGCGAAGACGCGGTTGCTGGAGGGGCGCAGGGCCAGGTAGTCGCACGAGCCGTCATGCATGGCGGGAGTCGATTCGCGCAGCGCGAGCACGCGGCGGTAGAAATCCTCGGAACCTTTCTCGGCCCAGACGTAGTTCATCACGCCGCCATCCATGAAGGCGGCCCAGGCGAACAGGAGACGGGCGCCTTCGACGCCGAAGGCCTCCTTGCCGTACATGCCCAGGCCGCCGCCGGTGGGCGTGGCCTCCAGACGGTTCGGCCTCTCGTAGGAATCGTGGGAATCGAGATGGTGGACGCGAATGAGGCCATCGGGCAGAACGAGGCGGCGCATCTCCAGCCAGTCGGCGAGCCCGCGCGCGTCGGTCTTGCCGAGGGGCTTGACGCCGTAGCCGCGCGTGGTGAGCAGCGGCAGCAAGGCCTGGTAGAGCCAGTGCTCGTCGTAGTCGTAAGAGAGATCGTAGGAGAAGTGCGGCAACGGGCCCTGGGACTCCGTGTAAAAGACGACGTCCGGCTTGATCTTGCGGGTTTCGGCGCGCACGCGCTGGAAAAGCGGGACGCAGCCCCAGATGCTGGCGTAGGCCGGGCGGTTCAGGCCAACGGCCCAGTTCGGGAAGAAGTTCCAGGCCTCGGCGTCGATGCGGAAGCCATCCGCGCCCAGCGTTCCGACGTAATAACGGAACACGCCCACCATATAATCCTGGAAGCTGGGGCTGGATTGATCGAGCGACCAGGTGTACGTGCGGGCGACCCGGCCATCCTCGGTGTAGACGAACCAATCGGGATGCTCCTTGAGCCAGGGGTGCGTGTCATAGATGGCGTTGGGGCGCAGGGTCTTATCCAACACGCCGTGCATCACGACGTCGAGAAAGACCTTCAGCCCGAGCGCGTGGGCGCGGTCGATCATGCGGCGCAGTTCGGGCTCGGGGGCGTATTGCACGGCGATATCCATATAGTCATGGACGGCGTAGCTGGGGAACGGAAAATGCGGCATGAGCTGGACGACGTTGAAGCCGAGGGCGGCGATGCGGTCCAGATCCGCCGTGAGCGCGGCCACGTTGGGATACGGCTCGAGAGGCTGGCCGCTTGGGAAAGACTTCTGTCCCAGATGAACCTCATAAACCCGCGCGCGGCGCGCCCAGGACGGCGTCTCGCCGGCAAGCCTCAGACCGGCCTCGTTCCAGAAGCCGTGAAAGCGCCCGAGGGCTTCCATGTAATCGCCCGGCGCGAGGCGGATGTATTGCGCGCCCACGTCGAGCGTCTGGCCCTTCTTCATACGCGCGCTGGCGAAGAGCCTTTCGTTCAGCCACACGCCGCGATCGCCTCTCCACACGGTGGGGATCTCGGGAATCGACGCGCTGTACGTCCACAGCAGCGCGTTGACGCGCGGGTAGCGGAAGATCAACACGCCGGGACGCCAGAGCGTGGCTTCGCGATCCACCGCGTCTTCCAGCAGCGGCCACTGGCCAAGAGGCAGGCGGGCCAGCGGCTGATGCAGGATGCCCGGATTGCCCGGCGCTTCGAGCAGGTTGTCCGCGCGCGCGTCGGAGACCGGCGTACGGAAATCGACCCAGCGAAGCCGCGTCTCCTGGGGACCGTTCCAGGTGAGAGAAACGGTCCGCTCCACCGTGTCGCCGCCGTTTGCCAGCTCGTATTGCTGGACGATTTTCCAATCGCCTTCTTCGGTTTCGAGGATGAGGCGGCGCTTGTCTCCCTCCTGCTCGGTGCGCGAGGCGGCGAGCCGCACCCCCATGCCCGCCGTGAGGGCGTCCTGGATGGACCAGTAATGGTCGCGGCCGCTGGTGACGGTGGTTCGTCCGCCGGCGGCGACCAGCACGGAGGCGAGGCCGCTGTCTTCCAGCACCGCGGCGCCGCTTGCCGGATCGTAGAGCGAGAGCCAGCGTCCGGTGGCGGCATCGAAGCGAAGCTCGATCTTCGAATTGCCGAAGCGGATTTCCCCGGCCTGCTGGGCAAAGGCGCCGGCCGCGAACAAAGGAAACAGCAACAAGAAAGTCTTCGCGCGCATCACAGATTCCTCCTTGCGGATCGCAATTCGCCGGCGGCGGCCGTGAAATCCATGCGACCGAACGGGCGGTTCCCCGAAGCGGGAACGGTTGACATGATACCAAGGCCCGGCGCGCGATGCGCGGCGCCCGCTTCATTTCGGCCGCCAGGTCGAGCCGGTGGGCCAGTTCCTCGGTGGTCAAGTCGAGATCGCGGAGCAGGTCGGGGCACGGCGGTCTGCATAATCCCGGCGGCGAGGAGCACGGGCATGGCGGAGTCGGTAGTCCTGGTACGAGACCGCAAGTCTTTGATCCTCAAAGCCCTTACCATCATTGCCACCCGATGCATCGAAAGCGGGTGTATTCTGCTGCACAGCGACCGGGATTTCGATCCGTTCGCGGAGCACCTGGGCCTAAGCGCGGCGGCCTGATCGTGGCCGACGCGCGACGGCTTTCATAGTCTGCGCGGTGCAGCCAGCCAAGCATACCCCTCGTTTGGGGGTGTTACGACTCGCGCAGGTCAGGGCCCCACGCCTCAATCTCACTACTTAACCATCCATGCCCGCCTGCGCGTCGAGACTTTTCGGTTGACATTGATTGCACCAGGGGCCACACTCGATTTGGTTATTGCAGATAACAGGGTCTTCAATAATTTAAGATTAGATTCATGCCCCAGGACCATTTTCTCACGGTGAGACGAAGGTTCCCTTGGACGGCGTTGGCCGTTGGACTGCTCATTGCGGTTCCAGGTTGGAGCCAGACTCGCAACGAACGCCAAAAGGGCGCCCTTCCCAGCTTCGATATTCGCGACGCTGAGCCTCGCGGCGAGCCGACTGTCGGCCAGCAGAATCCGGCCCGGGCGCTGGTCGAACAGCGCAAGGGGATGCTGGATGCCTTTCTACGGACTGCGCCGGCCGGCACACGCCTCACGGCCAACTCGTACGGCTTGCCCAAGTTACTCCTACGCGAAGGCGGTGTGCTGAGCGCGCGCTCCACTCTGGCGCCGGAAGAGATCGCCAGGGGTTTCCTGCGGTCCCATGCCTCGCTCTTCCCGTTGGCTCCACCCGAAGTGGATCAACTTCGTCTCTTGGTGAAGGACTCCGCTGGCGCCGGTCCCACATTTCTGGCGTTCAACCAGACTCTTGATGGCATCGACGTTTACAACGGGCAAATCAAGTTCACGCTCACCGCGGCCGGCGAGGTGGTGCAGGTGGCGGCCGCGGATGTGGTCCCGCAGTTGCGTGTTGGGACTATCCCCGAGCTGGATGCGCAGGCAGCAGTGAAAGCGGCTTTGCGGGCGATTAAGGCGACGCCTCCCGCGGAATTATCGGCGTTCGCCGATCCTGACGGCAAGGTCGCCTTCCGAAACCCTCTTGGAGATGGCTACAGGCCGATTAGCGCGGAACTCTTCATCTTGCCCCTCACGGCGTCCTCAGCCCGCCTGGCCTACCGAATCTACCTGGAAGCGGACCGGACCACATGGTATGAGATTCTGATCGACGCACAGAACGGGGACCTGCTCTACCGCCACAATCTTTACGTGTGGGACGGGAAGGCGACCGTGTGGACCACCTGGCCCACCACGCAAGGATCGCGGGAATCCGTCACCATCAGGACCACGCCGGTCGCATCCGATTCCGATCCCGGCCCCTGGCTTCCTTCTTCCGGCACGAACAGCAGAGGCAACAACGCGTGGGCTTTCTTCGGCACGGTCGACGACGCCTACATGGGGCTCGCCAGTTTTGCGTCCAGTGCCAGCCAGAACTTCGACTTTCCCTTCGGCGACGGCTTGTCCGGCCAGGACCCCAGACTCTTCCATCCCGCCGAAGTGACCAACATGTTTTACTTTGTCAACCTGGCGCACGATTACTACTACTCTCTGGGTTTCACGGAGGCAGCGGGAAACTTTCAGGCTGACAACTACGGCCGTGGGGGCGCGGCTAATGATCCGGTCCTCGCAAGCGCCGAGTCGCTCACGGATAACGCGGCCTTTGCCCCTACGCCGGACGGCACGGCACCAGAGCTACTGCTTGGTATCTTCACCCGCGGCACCCCCTTTCTTACCGACGATCTGGACTTCGCCTACGACGGGCAAGCGATCTTCCACGAGTACGGCCACGGCGTCAGTAACCGCTTGGTCGGGGCCAGGGTTAGCACAAGCTGTCTCGACAAAATACAGTCCGGCGCCATGGGGGAGGGCTGGTCGGACTATTTTGGGATTAGCTATTTCAACAACCCCGTCTTTGGCAGCTACGAAACCCAAGACTTCGTCAACGGGATACGGCGGCACAGTTACGAAGCGTATCCCTATACTTACGAGGACTTGGGCAACGGGTTGTACGGATATGAAGTTCATGACGATGGCGAGATCTGGGCGGCGGCGCTGTGGGAACTGCGGAAGTCGGTGGGCCAGGCGGTCGCGGATCAATTGGTGGTGGATGGCCTCAAGTCCACCCCATGCAACCCCCTCATGACCAACGCCCGCGACGCCATCTTATCGGCGGATCAGGCCCGGTACGGAGGCGCAAACCGCGCCGCAATCTGGCGTGCGTTCGCCAAGCATGGTTTGGGCTATTCCGCGTTCAGCGTAGATGGCGACTATGAGACCGGTTTTCGTTACGACGCGGCTTACGACCAGCCGCCCGATCTGCAAGCTACTCAGAATCCGGCCATCACGAGCAACCCTCTAACGGTCTCCACGAGCGCCGGTGATTCCTATGCTTACACGGTGGCAGCCTCCAACCCCAACGGCGGGACACTGAATTTCGCTCTCGATTCCGGACCTCCGGGCATGACCGTCAATTCAGCCACCGGGGCGATAAGTTGGAACGCCAGCTTCTTTGGCCAGCGCGTGAAGATCGCCGTGACCGATGGCAAGGGCGGGAAAGTGGTGCATAGCTATCTTCTCCCGGTGAAGACCGGGCTCGTGGATGGCGTGCCAGTAGCCATCAGTGGGCCTACCGACTACACGGGTGACGCGGTGGGCTATGCCAGGTTCACCGTGCCCGCCAACGCAACGGTGCTGCAATTCACTTTGCGAGGCGGCACGGGCGACGCCGACCTGAATATCAATAGCCCGGGAGAATTGGGCTGGTCGTCTTCAGACAGGATCGGCAACAACGAGACGTTGTCGTTCGCAAATCCCGCGGCCGGAACCTGGCAAGTCGTGGTGGACGGCTGGCTTGCCTACTCCGGGGTATCTCTGACCGCCACGCTGATCACGCCCACGCCCATCGACGCCAATACTTCCTTGCCCTCGTTGAGCGGCGCGGAGGGGAGCGAGACGTTCTATCGGGTGACTGTTCCTTCTGGCGCGCCCCGTTTCGCCGTCACGGCCAGCGGCGGGACCGGCTCTCTGGGTTTCTTCATGAGCGTGGGTTCGCCGGCGGTGTGCTCAGGGGCTGGCGTCGTCCAAGCCCCCTGTACATACGGCTACCTCTCGGAAACGACAGGCAACCCGGTATCAATCGTGGTCGTGCCTTGGGAAACCTCGAATTGGTACATCGATTTGTACGCCAGTTCAGCCTACAGCGGCGTAACCCTGACCACTTCCACGGCCCCGCTCGCACCGCCGCCGCCCCTTGCAATTGCGACACCCTCACCGCTGGCAACGGGACAGGTAGGTCAATCTTATTTCCAGACCATTAGCGCAACCGGTGGAGCGGGTTATTACAGGTTGTCGCTGGCATCAGGCGCGCTCCCTGGAGGCCTGGGGCTCTCGGACGGCGTAATTAACGGGTGGCCTACTTCGGCCGGCGTCTTCAGCTTCACGCTTCGAGTTGCGGACAACGCCGGGGCAACCGCTACCGCGGCGTTCACTCTGACGATCTCTCCGGTTACTCCGCCTTCGATCGTTATGCCTTCCTCTGCCCTCCCAGCGGGGTTCGTGGGCGTCGCATACTCCCTGACGCTCAGCACTACCGGAGGGATCACTCCCTTTAGCTGGTCGTTGGCGTGGGGCGTCCTGCCCGCCGGCCTGACGCTCACGAGCGACGGGGCAATTCTCGGCACGCCCACGACGGCTGGATACTACAGCTTTACGATTCGTGTCCAAGACTGGGCCTCGGCGACCGGCACCACAACGTTCACCCTGACGGTGGCGGCTGCTGGGCCTCCTGCCATAACCAGGGTGGCCGGGAACGGCGTCGGCGGCTTCTCGGGCGATGGCGGCCAAGCTACCAGTGCGCAGCTAAACGGTCCATATGGCGTAGCTGTGGATGGGGCTGGTAACCTTTACATTGCAGACGCGGGCAATAACCGTGTTCGCAAGGTTTCACCCGACTGGACAATCACCACCGTCGCCGGGAGCACATTCAATGGCTTCTGGGGCGATGGCGGCCAGGCCACCAGTGCGGAGCTAGACTACCCGCACGGCGTGGCCGTGGATAGGTACGGCAACCTCTACATCGCGGACTCAAGCAATAACTGTGTTCGTCTGGTTGCGCCCAACGGGATAATCACCACTGTGGCCGGAACTGGGGTCGCTGGCTCCCAGGGCGATAGCGGACAGGCGACCGTCGCGCAACTGAACTACCCGGCCGGCGTAGCCCTGGATGGGTCTGGCAACCTCTACATCGCCGACGAAAACAACCATCGTGTTCGTAAGGTCCAACCAAACGGAATTATCACCACCGTAGCCGGAATGGGCGTCCCTGGCTACTCGGGCGACGGCGGACCGGCCGCCGGTGCACAGCTATCCTATCCAACCGGCGTGGCCCTGGATGGGTCTGGCAACCTCTACATTGCAGACGCAGGCAATAACCGTGTTCGCAAGGTCGCGCCCAACGGGACAATTACCACCGTGGCGGGCAGCACCAGCCGCTACGGTAGCGGCGGCTACTCGGGGGATGGCGGGCCGGCCACCAACGCGCAGCTATCTGTGCCGTACGGCGTGGCTGTGGATGACCAAGGCAACGTTTACATCTCCGATTCTGGCAACTCCGTTCTTCGCAAGGTTTCGTTGGGGGGTATCATCACCACGGTAGGCATCAACACGGGCGAGGGCGGGGCGGCCGCGCAACTAATTTCTCCGACGGGTGTGGCCGTGGCCGCTAACGGCAATATCTATGTAGCGGATGGGGGCGTGTACGTTTTGCTTATCTATTCGACCGCCGGCGCTCCCCCTTCCGTCGTCACAACCTCGCCGCTACCCCAAAGCGTGGTGGGAGCGGCATACTCCCAGACGTTCAGCGCGAGTGGAGGTTCTTCGCCCTACGTCTGGTCGGTGGCATCGGGCGCAATTCCTTTCGGCCTGGCGCTTGCGGGCGACGGCACGCTCTCCGGCACGCCTACGACGGCCGGGACTTTCACCTTCACGATTCGAGTCGAGGACCGCGCCGCGGCAGCCGCTACTGCGACATTCGCCTTGACGATCGCTTTGCCGGCCTCGCCCCTGATTCCCAGATCCTCCGTTCTCCCCGTGGGGTTCGTCGGCGCCCCATACTCCCAGACGCTCAGCGCTACCGGGGGAAGTTCCCCCTATACCTGGTCGTTGGCGTCTGGCCCTCTGCCAGACGGCCTAACGCTGTCAGGCGAGGGCACGATATCCGGCACGCCGTCAAAAGCAGGCTCCTACGGCTTTGCGGTTCGCGTGCAGGATGGGGACTCGGCGGCCACGACGAAAGCATTCACCCTGACGGTGATGGCGGCCGGGACCTCCTTCATCACCACGGTTGCCGGGACGGGCATTCTAGGCTACTCGGGCGATGGCGCGCCCGCGGTGAGTGCGCAACTGGGATTGCCCGGCAGCGTGGCCGTGGATGGTTCAGGAAGCCTCTATATCGTTGACCAGTACCAGTACAATGACCAGCGTATTCGCAAGGTTGCCTTGTCCAGCGGCATTATCACGACGGTCGTCGCTACAGGCCTGTATCACGTGGACAGCGTGGTTCTTGATGGTGCGGGCAACCTTTACGTCGCAGATGGCAGCAATTACAGCCAGATTTACAGGCTCGATCTGTCTAGCGGGCTGATCACCCTGGTGGCCGGCGGCGGCGCTTCCTATCCAGGAGATGGCGGGCCAGCCGCCAGCGCTTCGCTTGCCGGGCCAGTCGGCATGACGTTCGATGGCTCGGGCAACCTGTACATCGCGGACTACGGGCACAACCGCATTCGCAAGGTCTCACCTGACGGCATCATCACCACCGTAGTGGGCAACGGCTCTTACGGCTATTCCGGAGACGGCGGGCCGGCCACTGACGCTTCGCTTGCAGGCCCTTCCGGCGTGGCCGTGGATGGCTCGGGCAACCTGTACTTCGCGGACAAGGGGAACAACCGCATTCGCAAGGTAGCCTCGTCCAGCGGCATCATCACCACCGTGGCTGGCGGCGGCGATTCGTACCCAGGCGACGGCGGGCCGCCCACCAGCGCGTATATCATCAAGCCAACGTGCGTGGCCGTGGATGGCTCGGGCAATCTCTACTTCTCCGACTCATTCGGCGGACGCATTGTCAAGCTTTCGCCCTCCGGCGTCATCGCGACCGTAGCCGGCGGTGGCAACTCCAGGCCCGGCGACGGTGGGCCGGCCACCGGGGCGCACCTCGACTCGCCGGATGGCGTCGCGCTGGATGCCTCCGGCAACCTGTACATCGGAGACTCCAACGGTCACCGCGTTCGCCTCGTCCAGGCGGCTGGCGTCGCGCCTGTTTCTGTCGTCACGACTTCGCCGCTTCCACAAGGCTCGCTGGGAGCGGCGTATTCGCAGACGCTCACCGCGACCGGGGGAGCGCCTCCCTATACCTGGTCGGTGACATCGAGCGCCGTTCCTCCCGGCCTGGCGCTTACGAGCGGAGGGACGATTTCCGGCACGCCCACCATGGCGCTCACACGCAGCTTCACGGTACAAGTCACGGACAACGCCGCAGCAACGGCCTTTGCAACCTTCGTCGTGACGATCCTTGCCCCGTGCAGCTACTCGATCAGCCCTACCAGCCTTTCGATCCCCGGGGCGGGCGAGACGGGGACGATTGATGTGACCGCCCCTGTCGGATGTTCGTGGAGCGCTTCCAACTCGCTTGGTTGGGTCGCCATTACCAGCCGGGCTTCGGGTACCGGCAGCGGCTCGGTTGCTTATCAAGTAGCGGCCAACGGCGCGACAGCCCGCTCTGGTTCCATCACCGTCGCAGGGCAATCGGTGTCTATCACACAGTCTGCCCTGCTTTGCACGTACTCGTTGTACCCGGCCGGGCAGGCGTTTTCCATCGCGGGCGGGACAGGGACCATTGCCGTGACGGCCCCTGCCGGGTGCGCCTGGAGCGTTTCCGGTTTGCCACCCTGGGTCGTTGCCACAGGCGGC
>JBEKHV010000100.1:0-9783 GCA_050012095.1 Bryobacteraceae bacterium
ACGGAGCTCTGTGGTTGGAGGGCTCCGATATCCGCTACACGCGAACCAAGGATAAGAGAACAGTCCATGCATTCGCGCTGGCATGGCCCGGCGAAAAGCTGGTCCTCCATTCGGTCCAGCCCGTGGGGGGCTCGCCCATCCAGATGCTGGGCAGCGGCGCGCCGCTGAAATGGAGCGCGGCCGAGGGCGGCGGCGTGGAAGTGCAAATGCCGGCTGGAATGCAGGATGAATCGCAACGTCCCTGCCGTTTCGCCTGGGGCTTTAAGATCCGCACGGAGCCCGCGTAGCTCGGCGCATCAGCCAGGGAGTTGCCCGCAGGTTCCGTTGAGGGCCCTCGATTCGTTTCAATCAGCAAGCGGAGGTCTGGGACGTCACCCTCGTCTTGTTATAATAGAATCATCGAATACAATCACTTTGTTGCATTACAAGACCTACATGTCCAAAAACGATTCGCAGGTGAGTTGTCCTCTTCGTGGCCGCTGACGTGGCTTGATACTCCACCGGAATCTCTTCCGGCAAGTTTTCCTTCACTCTTCACTTACTCGGTTCTATACTGTGACTGCCTGGGCGGAGGATACGGCAACGCTGGGCTAAGACGCTGGTGAAGTTCGCGTTCCGGTTGAAAATAGGGATCGCTGCCTTCGTGTCGCGCCAGTTCATGTAGGACAACACTTGGTCGATGGCGTCAAGCAGTTCCTTCTCCCCATGCCATACCTTGCATTCCGCGATAAACACGTTTTTGCCGCTAATACTGACGTAGCCCTCCAAACCAGGCGGCACGCCGGTGACCGTTCCCTTGACGTGGTAGAGCGGGGATGCCTGGCGGACGAACTTGATGAGGCGAATATCGATACCGCGGAGATCCGCGCCAATGCCGACGTCGACCGGCAAGGCGGATTGCTCATCGGTCGCTCCAGGGTAATACGTGAAGGCATAGAACGCGAACTGTCTGGAGAGCGGATCGCGGTCGTCGTAGCGGTAGCGCGAGCGGACGGAAGCGGGCGAGAAGTGGGCTTCTCGGAAAAGTGGCATTCAGGGTTGTTCGCTGTCACAGAAATGGATTGCCGGGCCGCCTCGACAAAGCCGGCCGGCGACTCCGTAGCACGGTCACCTCGCGCAACGCAGAGTCCTTGTTCGCTTCGCCCGGTGTAGCAGAGCCCAAATGACCATGCCGCACGTGGGCAGGCTTTTCAGGCCGGGATAACGTGTTCCTGGGACTTTGGGAAGAGGCACTACAGTCGCAACGGCCAGTCCAGTTTCACTTCGACCTGGTAGGGTAGCCCTCGAACTCCCCAGTGTGGCGGCCGTCTTCGTCTAAGATGGGCGGGTGCTCCTTGAGAAACCGTGCATGGTATTGCTCCCAGAGAGGCATCCCCAGCTTGGCGTATTCCTTCTTGCTGGGAATGGGAACGCCGTACGCATCGATTTCGGTTTTAACCCAAGTGAGTTGCGGCCTTCCGCGCACCATGCGTGCGACAGCGATCATATCAACCGCATCCCCGGGAAATTCGACTATCTCATCCGCGGCTGCATCCGGGTCACCCCCGCTCACTATCTTCTTGGCCGCAACCATCAGTTTGTCGAGGCTTCTGTCGTCCACCTCAACGAACACTACCAGTTTGTATAGCCGTTTCACGCTCTACTCCTTTTGCCGCGGCAAAATCGCCAACGGCGCTTGTACTCGATCTGAATCCTCCACCGCTTTCACTTCGCCTTTGAGGGATAGCCCCGGAATTCCCCAGTGGGGAAGTCGTCTTCGTCTAGGATCGGCGGGTGCTCCTCGAGAAACCGATCATGGTATTCGCGCCAGGAGATCAGCCCGGTCTTCTCACGCTCCTTCTTGGTGGGCATTGGCACGCCGTACATCTCGATCGAGTTCTCGATGCACTCGAGTGGCGGTCGTCCGCCCATCATCCGGTACCGAGTGATCTCCTCGATCGCGCTGCCGGGAGTATCGACCCATTCTTCCGCGTGTTCCTCCGGGTCACTCCCGCGCGCTAGCTTTTTGGCCGCAGCCATCAGCTTCTCGACGTCCTTGTCGTCGTACTCAACAAACAGTTCCAATTTGCATAAACGCTTCACTCTGTTCTCCTCTCCGAACAACTCGTCGAATCCGCCACAGCGCGAGCCGGCAGCCGATCCTGTCCGTTCCACCTCGCCTTCGCCACAAGCTGCCGGTCCCGGTGGTGCGATAAGCCTGCGCTATCGCACTCGGACCGATGATCGGCGCCCCCTGGAGCGGCGTCTTGCGCCGGACTGCGCCGAGGCCGCAGTTCATGGCTCTAAGCCCCGATTTCGTGTGCGGGCTTCGTTATCGCACCAGATATCGCACCATGAGCTTCAAGGTGCGATAGCGTATAAATGATTTGTAATGAGTGGTGGGCCCGTGGCGACTCGAACGCCAGACCTCTACCGTGTCAAGGTAGCGCTCTAACCAACTGAGCTACGGGCCCTCTTGATGGGCGGGCTCCAACCAGGGGCGGAGACCAAAAGTATAACATGCTCCTTCGCGAACTCCGGCGGGCCTTGGCAGCAACTGGGCCTTGGCAGCAACAGCATCGCCATGCCTGCGCCAGGAAACCAACGCGCCAAGAACCACGACCAGAAACCACCGCCGGCAAGGGGGAGCCCTCTGGGCCCGGCGCTACAGCGCTACGGCTCCACCAGCGAGAGGATCGTCAACGGCGCGTTTCCCTCCAGGCGGTTGTTCACGAACAGGAAAAGCGTCTTTTTCTCCTCCCGCGCGCGGCCGATCAGGATGCGCATCGAATCGCGCGCTTCCGGGTTGGGGTCTTTGATCTCGGTGTAGGGCGCAAACGCCGCTACCGCGTTCTCGTAGGTGCGGCCGCGGCGCAGGAGCGCGCGGCAGACCAGGAAATCGGCGGTAGCGGAATCCGGAATGGCGGTTTGATGCCGCAGCTCCGGCATGCGCGACCACGCGTTGTAGACATGCGCGGCGCGGTGGGCGCGCAGGCAGGCGAAGTAATCGGGCGCCAGGAACTCGGGGTTGCGGATCTCCACGGCGTAGCGGAAATCGAGGGGCAGGGAAGAGAGGAACGGGTCCAGGCGGGAAAGAAATTCGTTCAGGGCGGCAGGCCGGGAGGCCTGCCCCACAGGTCCAAACTCGAAGATGATCAGAGACGTCTTGGCGCGGTGCGGGAGCAAAGGGCGGAGGAACATCTCGGTGAACGCACGGCTGTCCAGGAACAAGTCGTTCTCCTGGCCTCCTTGCGGGCCGTAGCGCGGATGCGTGGGGAAGACCTTGCAGGTAATCTGTTCCGGCGCTTTGAAGGCGAAGCGGAAACCGGCGGGCGTCCGGGCGAATAGGTTGCGCCAGAAATCCCCGGTGGGGAACTGGTAGAAAGAGAAATCGCCGCATGCCGTGAGAAACGTTTCGGCGTATTCGCGCAGACACTCGGCTTCGAAGAGGCGGCGCGAGAACCGTCCCCGCGTGCGATAGCGCTCGCGCGCGTACACCTGCCCGAGCCAGCCTTCGTATGTCCAGGAACTGCCGCCAATGAAGATGTTCTCAGCCGCCAGGGCGCGCAGGCGGGCGGCCAGAGCTTCGCGGTCGAACGCGCCGGGTTCCTGGAACAGGGGGCCTGCCACGACTCCGTTTATTGTAAGGGATAGCCCCGCCCGCAATCGCGCCCGCCGGGCCGCGATATAATCGGTTCGCAAACTATGTCCGATACAGCCGTTTTGCTCGAACGGTTCCGGCGGGCGCCGGAACTCCTGGCCGTGGTGTTGACCGGCGTCTTCGGCGAGGAGGAGGACTTCGTCCCCGCGCCCGGCAAGTGGAGCGCCCGGCAGATCATCGCGCACGTGGCCGATTCCGAAGTGGTCTGCGCCCACCGCCTCCGCCAGGTGATCGCCGAGGAGAACCCCACGCTGATCGCCTTCGATCAGAACGCGTGGGCGCGCAACCTGGATTATGCCCGCCGCAAGCCCAAACAGTCGCTGGAAACCTTCCGCCGCGTCCGCGCGGAGAACTACGCCCTGCTGCAAGAACTGCCCGCAAGCGTTTTCGAGCGCGTCGGCAACCATGAGGAGGCCGGTCCCATGACGTTGCGCGCCCTGGTGGAACACAACGCCGCGCACGCCGAATCCCATGCGCGGCAATTGCAGGAGCTGCGGGACGCGTACAAGATCGCGAAGGGGAAAAAATGAGCGCGCTCCCGCCTTTCCGCGCGCCCCGGCGCCTGCTGTTCGGTCCTGGCCCCAGCCTGGTGGCGCCGCGCGTGTATGAGGCTATGGCCCAGCCCGTAGTGGGCCACCTCGATCCCTTTTTCTTTGAGGTGGCGGACCAGGTGCGCGCGCTGCTCGGCTCGGTCTTCTCCACGCGCAACGAGTTCAATCTGGCCATTTCAGGAACCGGCAGCTCCGGCATGGAGGCGGCCGTCGCCAACTTCGCCGAGCCGGGGCGCAAGTTCGCGCTGTTAGCCAACGGGTTTTTCGCCGACCGTATCGGCGAAATGGCCCGGCGGCAGGGGGCGGAAGTCGTGCGACTCGCCAAACCGTGGGGCGAGCCCTTCGATCCCCAGGAAGCCCGCGATTTCATCCGCCGCGAGCGGCCGCGCGTGGTCGCTTTCGTGCAAGCCGAGACCTCCACCGGCATGTACAACCAGGCCCAGGCCGTCTGCGAGGCGGCGCGTGAAGCGGATGCGCTGGTGATCGCCGATTGCGTCACCTCCCTGGGCGGCATGCCCGTTCTGGTGGATGAAAATGGCATCGATATCGCGTACAGTTGCACTCAGAAGGGCCTGAGCTGCCCGCCCGGCCTCGCGCCGCTGACTGTTTCGCCGCGCGCGCTGGAGCGGCTCCGGGCGCGCCCCACGCCGCCCGCTTCCTGGTATCTCGATCTCCTGCTGCTCGAGACCTACTACTTTGGCCGCAAGTATCACCACACGGCTTCCGCCACCATGCTCTACGCGCTGCGGGAAGCTCTGGCGCTGGTGGCCGAAGAGGGCCTGGAGAACCGCTGGGAACGCCATCGCCGGAACCATCTGGCGTTTGTCGCGGGCATCGAGGCCATGGGTCTCGGCATGCAGGTCGCCGAAGGACACCGGCTTTGGACGCTCAACACGCCGCGCGTGCCGGAGGGTGTGAACGACGCCCAGGTGCGCCAGTACCTGTTGGAAAAGCGCGGCATCGAGATCGCAGGCGGCTTCGGGCCCCTGGCGGGCAAGGTGTTTCGCATCGGCCTGATGGGATACGGCTCCACCGGGGAGAACGTGCTGCTGGCGCTCGAAGCGTTGCAGGAGGCGCTCGCGAGCCAAAGGTTCAAGGCCGCCGGTGACGGCCCCGCCGCGGCGGAACGGATACTGGCGGCGGAAAGCGAAAAGACCGTTCGGAAGTAATATGGCGGCGAGCCGGAAAAATCTGGCGCAGTACGTCGCGCTGCTGGCCGTGGCGCTCGCCGTGGGCGTAACGGCCAGTTACTTCCTCGATCCCTACTTCGACAACACGGCTTACGACTTCATGTTCCGGCTCTACAAGCCGAAGCCCTGGCAGACGCAATCCGCTATCCTCGCCATCGACGAGCAGACCTTGCGCAAGTACGGCGGCATGGACGCCATCCGCGCGCCGCTGGCCAAGGCGTTGCAACAGGTGGCGCACGCCGCCCCTAAGGCGGTGACGGTGGATCTCATTCTGGCCGACGACCGCGCCTCGCCGGAGGCCAACCAGGCTCTCGTCGACGCATTTCGCATGACGCCCAATTTGGTCCTGGCCAGCGATCTGCTGGACAACGAGTGGGAGGACCCGCGGCCCGAGTTCGCGCAGTGCGCCGCCGCCCTGGGGCACGTTCACGCGCAGCCCGATTCCGACGGCGTGGCGCGCACCATCCTGCTGGAGAAGCATCTGGGCACGGTGCGGCGCTGGGCGATGGCGCTGGAGGCCTTCCGGCTGAGCCTCGGCGGCCCCCCCATTGTCGAGTTCCCGGAAAGGCTCACAGTCGGGAGCGCGGTGATTCCTATTTCGGGCGAGGGGCGGCCCATGCGCGTGCGGTTCATTCCGCCCGACATGCCGCCGGTCCCGCGGGTGTCGCTGGCGGGGCTGATCGACAACCCATCGCGGGTGACGGAGTTGACCGGCAAGACCGTATTCGTGGGCGTCACCGCCCCCACGGAAGGCGATCGCCTCTTCACCCCCTACTCCAACGGCCGCCAGACCACGGGCGTCGATATCAACGCCAACGCCTTCGAGACGCTGGCGCAGGGGCTGTTCCTCACGGACGTGGGCGATTTCTGGGTCCTGCTGTTCTGCTTCGGCGTAACGGCGGCGCTGGGTCTGGCGTTCCGCTACTTGCCGGGCTGGATGGCGTACGCCGGCGGTGCGCTGGCCCTGGTGGCCGCGCACGTCACGCCGTACGTTTTCTTCACGTACCAGCGGGTGTTTTCGTTCGCTACCCCCTTCTGTGTAGCGTGGCTCGGCTTCCTCTCGGCTGCCGCTTTCTACCACTTGGTGGTGCGCCGCGACTGGCGAACCGAGCAGGCCGCGCGCGCCCGCTATCAGCAGGCCATGCACTTCGTCACCCACGAAATGCGCACGCCGCTCTCGACCATTCAAGGTTCCAGCGAGCTGATTTCGCGCTTCCCGCTCACGGAGGAGAAGCGTAAACAGATCGCGGAACTGATCACTTCGGAATCCAAACGGCTGGCCCGCATGGTGGAAATTTTTTTGAATGTCGAGCGCCTCTCGGCCGGTCAGATGGAACTGAAGCAGGAGGCCATCGCCGTGAAGGAGATGGTGGACGTCTGCGCGGAACGCGTCCGCCCGCTGGCGGAGCGCAAGCGCATCGCAGTCGCCCTGCGGCCCATCCCGGAGGCCTTGCGCATCTCCGGAGACCGCGAGCTGATGGAGTACGCCTGTTACAATTTGCTTACGAACGCGGTCAAGTATTCGCCTCGGGACACGGAGGTAACGGTGTCCGGCTGGAAAGACGGCGGCGATATCCGCATTTCCGTGGAAGACCAGGGGATTGGCATGGACCAGAAAGAGGTCAAGCTGGTCTTCCAGAAGTTTTATCGCACCAGGAAGGCGGAGGAGTCCGGCGAGGCGGGCACGGGAATCGGTCTTTCGATCGTGCAGCAGATTGTGGAGCGGCACGGGGGGAGGATCGAGGTGACCAGCCAGCCTGGCGCCGGCTCGTGTTTCACGATGACGCTGCCCGAATCCGCCGCAGCGGGACGGAATTGATGGCCAAGCTATTGTTAGTCGAAGACGATCCGGCCTTGCAGCTCACCATCCAGACGGCTTTGGAAGCGCAAGGGTACGAGGTGGACGCGGCCTCCACCACCGGCGACGCCATCGAGCGCCTGCACGACCTCGCCTACCCCATCGTGATCTCCGACATCTACATCGACGAGCGTACCGGCCTGGACATTCTGGAAGCCGCCAAGCTCAAGGACCCGCTTTGCGCCGTGATCCTCATGACCGGCCGCGGCACCATCGAGACCGTGGTGGCCGCCACGCAGGGCGGAGCCTTCGATTACATCGCCAAGCCCTTCGACCTGGATGTGATGCTCGACGCCGTCGAGCGCGCCGAAGCCGCCCGCGGCGGCCAGGGCGCCGAGACCGAAGCCGAGGAAGAGGAGCAGCCCGAAACGGAGCTGATCGGCAATTCGCCGGCCATGGTGGAGATTTACCGGACGGTGGCGCTGGCTGCCCCCAGCGACGCCACTGTGCTGCTGGAGGGCGAAACCGGCACTGGCAAGGAGCTGGTGGCCCGCATGGTGCACCGTTTCAGCCATCGGTCCGAGCACCCGTTCGCGCCCGTGGACTGCGGCTCCATCGCCCCCTCCCTGCTGGAGAGCGAGTTGTTCGGCGCCATTCGCGGCGCCTACACCGGCGCGGATCGCGACCGCGTCGGCGTGTTCGAAGCCGCCAATCGCGGCACGGTGTTCCTGGACGAAATCGGCGACATCGAACTCGGCTTCCAGTTGGCGCTGCTGCGTTTCCTGGAGAGTCATGAAATCCGTCCCGTGGGCGCTTCCCGCGCCAAGGAAGTGGATGTGCGCGTCATCGCCGCCACCAACCGCGACTTGCAAAAGATGGTGGACGACGGCAAGTTCCGCGCGGACCTTTGGTATCGCCTGAATACGGTGCGGATCATGCTGCCGCCGCTGCGTGAGCGGCGCTCGGACATCCCGCAACTGGCCTGGTTCTTCGTCAACAAATACAACGGCCGCTACAACCGCGGCGTGAAGCTGATGGATTCCGGCATCAAGGCGCTCCAGGGCTACACTTGGCCCGGCAACGTGCGCCAGCTCCAGCACTTGGTGGAGCGCCTGACGGTGCTGGTCTCACGGATTGATTCCGACACCGTGCGTGAAGCGATCATGGCCATGGAATCGCGCGAGAAGCCCGTTGAGACGCTGGCCGACGCCGAAGAAGATCAAATCCGCCGGGTCCTGGCCGCCACCGGCGGCAACAAGAGCAAAGCCGCGCAGTTGCTGGGCATCGAGCGCAAGACCCTCTACCGCAAACTAGAAAAGATCAAACTCTAACGCCGTTCCGTGGCGCCGCCGGTCTTCCATGAGAAAGCGGCTCCTGTCAAGCACTAGGTTTTTGGCCGGGCCAGTGAATTAGCCTGATCGCCGACCAACGGGAGGCGCGGTTAGCCTACAAACGTCTCCTCGCTCTGGTGCCTGTTGGTGTCCTCAATCTCTAACAGGTGCTGCCATCTTGCGCGTCGAACTGAGCATCTCCGCGGGGAGACCCTCGTTCTACCGGCGGCTCGCAGTCACCCGAACTCGGCGATTGGCTTCCAGACCCATTCCCTTACGCTACTTTCTTCACACGAGGGGGGCCCGCCTGGCTGTTCCGCAACGGTTCGTAGACCTCCGCCGTCACCCACAGCCGGTGCAACAGAATCGCCAGTTTGCGCGCCACCGCCACCAGCGCGCGCTTCTTGGCGTTCTGGCCCCCGCGTTCGCACAACTTCAGTCCCCAACGCTTCAAATCCGTATCCGGTCCCCGGCGCCCCAGAATGCAGTGCGCCCCTTGCACCAGCAGCTTCCGCAGATACACATCCCCTTCCTTGGTGATCCGCAGTTGCGGCGCGCTCTCCCCAGAGCTGCTGCGCTTGGGTCGCAAACCTACGTAGCAACCCACGTCCCGGCTCTTCCGGAAGCGTTCCCGATCTTCCACCGTCAACACGAACGTCAGAGCGATCAAGGTTCCGACCCCGCTCACTTGCCGCAAGAGTTCGGTTTCCGGATACTCGGTCCGGGCGATCTGCTCGATTTTCTGGTCCGCAGCGTGGATCTTTTCCGTCAGGGATTCCACTTCCTCCAGCAGCGGCCGGAGTGTTTCCTGCACCTCCGCCGGCAGCCCCGCCAATCGCTCCACGCCCATTTGATCGGTGGCGCAACTCGGCAGCCGCTCCCCAATCGCCTTGGACAGACCCCGGGCGGTATTCACCAGCTCCGTCCGAGCCTCCACCAGGCACGCGCGCACTCGGATCGCCATGAGATGTCCCTGCGCCCGCTCACTGCGGTGCTGGATCGGCCGCAGCAACTGCGGGTCGACGCGCGCCAGGCGCGCCAACGTTTGCGCGTCCAGGCGGTCGTCCTTGCGGCTGCTGGCGCTGATCAGCTTCACTTGTCGCGGGTTGGCTACGATCACCTCGTGCCCGAAGCTCTTCAGGACCCGACTCACCCATGGGGAATGGGTCCCCGCCTCGATCGCCACCCGGCATCGCCCCAACCGGGCGAAGACCTGCGTGAGGGCCTTCTTGGTGGTTCCCACGCTGCTCTCCCGCAATACCTGCCCATCTTC
>JBEKHV010000101.1:0-8331 GCA_050012095.1 Bryobacteraceae bacterium
TCTGCACGCCCATGGTGCGGGCGGCGTTGACGACCGGGTTCATCCGGATCGCCATGGCGGCCACGCGCTGCGCCGCGCAAAGGCAGTCGTGCGTGTCCCACATGTCGATAATAATGATCGCCGTCTGAGCGACATTCCAGCGCAGTTCCTTTTCGATGGCGCCCGTGCCGCCTACTTGCTCGGGGGTGCGGGTGCGGCCCCGGAGGCTGAGCGTTCCGGGAACTTTGGGGCGAGTGGGCAGTTTCGGCGCCGCCGCAGCGGGCGCGGCCGAGCCTGCGGGGGAACTGGGCGTTACCGGCGCTTGCGCCGCGGCAGCGGCCACAGCGGGCGTCAAGAGAAATGATCTTCTGTCCATAAGATTCCTGCTTTACTATGCCGTCGCCGGACCCGCGGTGCCGGTGACGATTTGGGTGAGGTCGGGGCTCAAGATCGAAGGGCACCAGTGGGACTCGATGAACTCGGCCACCAGTTCGGTGCCCCGCGCACTGCTGACGAACGGGCGCTTTCGCGGATCGTACGCCGCGTCGATCAGATCCCGCACCACCACCACGTTGAAGCCCAGGCGCGTCATCTCCCGGCATCCGAAGGCGCGGTTCATGATGCAGACGTTGGCATGGACACCCATGAGCGCGACGTTGGTGATGCCTTCCTGTTTGAGGAAGTTGTAGATCTCCTGCCCGTCCGCGCTGATGCCGTCATAACCGGTGATCTGAAGGGCCGGGTGCTCGCGTTCCCAGGGAACGTTGGCGCTCGTTGTGGGCGGCGGAGGACCTTTCCATCTATTGGGAACCGGATCGTCGCAACCGTCGTTGATCGGAAAGGTGCGCGCCTCTTCCGGGGTGCGGTTGGTCTGGCCGATGCGGAACGGCGGAGCAGTGTACGCCGCCTGCTCCATTCTCGTCCGCCAGGGCGTTCCTTCGTAATACTTCATCGTGTCGCTGGGCGCGTGAATGATCTGCACGCCCATAGTGCGGGCGGCGTTGACGATCGGGTTCATCCGGATCGCCATGGCGGCCACGCGCTGGGCCGCACAAAGGCAGGTGTGCGTGTCCCACATGTCGATGATAATGATGGCCGTCTGAGCGACATTCCAGCGCAGTTCCTTTTCGATGGCGCCCGTGCCGCCTACTTGCTCGGGGGTGCGGCTGCGAGCCCGGAGGTTGAGCGTTCCGGGAACTTTGGGGCGAGTGGGTAGTTTCGGCGCCGCCTCAGCGGGCGCGGCCGAGCCTGCGGGAGAATTGGGCGCTACGGAGGTTTGCGCCGCGGCAGCGGCCACAGCGGGAGTCAAGAGAAATGATCTTCTGTCCATAGCATTCCTTCTTTACTATGCGGTCGCCGGACCCGCGGTGCCAGTGGCCACTCGCGTGAGGTCCTCGCTCAGGATCGACGGGCACCACGTGGCCTCGATGAACTCGGCGACCAGCTCGGTGCCGCGTTCATGGCTGACGAACGGGCGCTTGCGGGGATCGTACATGGCGTCGATCAGATCCCGCACCACCACCGTGTTGAAGCCCAGGCGAGTCATCTCGCGGCATCCAAAAGCCCGGTTCATGATACAGATGTTGGCGTGGACGCCCATGAGCGCGACATTGGTAATGCCTTCCTGCTTGAGGAAGTAATAGATTTCCCGGCCGTCGGCGCTGATACCGTCATAACCGGTGATCTGAATCGCCGGGTGCTCCCGCTCCCAGGGTTGATTGGCGCTCGTCGTGGGTGGGGGCGGGCCCAGGAATCTTGTGGGGATCGGGTCATCGCAGGAGTCGGCTATGGGAAAGGTGCGCATCTCCTCCGGGGTTCTATCGGTCGCCCGCACGGGGATGGCTGAAGGAACCGCCGGCGCCTGCTGCATTCTCGTCCGCCAGGGCGTGCCCTCATAGTATTTCATCGTGTCGCTGGGCGCGTGAATGATCTGCACGCCCAGGGTGCGGGCGGCGTTGACAATCTGGTTCATCCGCGGCGCCATGGCGGCCACGCGCTGGGCCGCGCAAAGGCAGGTGTGCGTGTCCCACATGTCGATAATAATGATGGCCGTCTGAGCGACCTCCCAGCGCAGTTCCTTTTCGGTAGCGCCACTGCCTCCCACTTGCTGGGCGGTGCGGCTGCGGGTCCGCAGGGTGAGCGTTCCGGGAACTTTGGGGCGATTGGGTAGTTTCGGCGCACTCGCGGCAGGCGCCTGTGCACTCGCCGGGGCTACCTGCGCGTTCGCGGCGGCTACCGCTCCGTCGACGGCCGCAGTTGCAGCCATGGCTTGGGGCAACACCCCGAGAAAAGACCTTCTTTCCATATCGCGAACCTCCCTATTCTTTCCAAGGTTTCAAAACGATCCCCGGTAAAGCCGGGAAACACTGCCCTCAACTTCTTACGCCGTCGCCGGACCCGCGGTGCCGGTGACGATTTGGGTGAGGTCGGCGCTCAAGATCGATGGGCACCAATGGGACTCGATGAACTCGGCGACCAGCTCGGTGCCGCGTGCATTGCTGACGAACGGGCGCCTGCGCGGATCGTATGCCGCGTCGATCAGATCCCGCACCACCACCGTGTTGAAGCCCAGGCGCGTCATCTCGCGGCAGCCGAAGGCCCGGTTCATGATGCAGATGTTGGCGTGGACGCCCATGAGCGCGACGTTGGTGATGCCTTCCTGTTTGAGGAAGTTGTAGATTTCCTGGCCGTCGTCGCTGATGCCGTCATAGCCGGTGATCTCAATGGACGGGCTCTCGCGCTCCCAGGGGTAATTACCGCGGGTGGTGGGCGGCGCCGGACCTCTCCATCTGTTGGGGACCGGGTCGTCGCATCCGTCGTTGATCGGAAACGTGCGCACCTCCTCCGGGGTGCGGTCGGTCGCACGCACGGGGATGACCGAGGGAGCCGTCGGGGCCTGCTGCATCCTGATCCGCCAGGGCCAGCCCGTGTAGTATTTCATCGTGTCGCTGGGCGCGTGAATGATCTGCACGCCCATAGTGCGGGCGGCGTTGACGATCGGGTTCATCCGGATCGCCATGGCGGCTACGCGCTGGGCTGCGCACAGGCAGGTGTGCGTGTCCCACATGTCGATAATAATGATGGCCGTCTGGGCGACCTCCCAGCGCAGTTCCTTTTCGGTGGCGCCAGTGCCGCCCACTTGCTCGGGGGTGCGGCTGCGAGCCCGCAAACTGAGCGTTCCGGGAACTTTGGGGCGAGTCGGCAGTTTCGCAGCCGGCACAGCAGGCGCGGCCGAGCCCGCGGGGGCGCTCGGCGATACAGGCGCTTGCGCCGCAGCCGCGGCCAAGGCTGGGGACAAGAGAAAAGATCTTCTCTGCATGAGCCTCCTTGTCTTCTCGAAACGTTGCCGTTTCGACCGCAACTTCCTTTTTTTGGAACTGCGATACGTATGAGCATATCACAATCGGCGCGTTTTGAAACCGTCGAACCTCGCCCCGTCTGACCTCGCCAGGAACGCGACAGCATTTTCGCACGTGAACGTTGTCGGGGCCGGCCTGAACCCGCCCTTTCATAACCAGGCGGACTACCGCCGCGCGGTAATCACCCGTGGGATTCCGGCCAGGTCCGGCGTAACCCGGACGTCTTTCCATCCTTCGAGCAGCCGCGACACTTCCTCGCAACTTCCGAAGCCAAGTTCCATGATGAGCCAGCCGCCGGGGCGCAGGACGCGCGGGGCGCCGGCTACGATGCGGTGGTAAACCTCGAATCCGGTTTCTCCGGCGAAGAGAGCGACGTGCGGCTCCCAGTCGCGCACTTCACGCTGCAGGCCCTCGCGCTGGGCGAGGGGCACGTACGGTGGATTGGAAACCACCATGTCCATGGAGGCGGGGGTGATCGCTTCCATCACGTCGCACACCACCACGTGAACTGGCGCGCGGAGGCGGCGGGCGTTGCCGGCGGCCACGGCTGCGGCGGCGGGGGAAATGTCGGTGGCCCAGGCCTCGGCGCCGATTTCCAGTTGCAGGGTCACGGCCAGAGCGCCGGAACCTGTACCGATGTCGAGGATTCGTCCGGGCCTGCATAACTGGAGCGCTGCCTCCACCACGTGCTCGGTTTCGGGGCGGGGGATCAACACGTCGGGCGTGACGCGGAATTCGCGGCCGTAGAATTCCTGTTTTCCGGTGATGTACTGGGTGGGCTTGCCCTGCATGCGCTCGTGCAGGTAGCGGCCGTAGTGGAGCCGCTCCAGCTCTTTCAATTCCTGCTCGGGGTGCGCATAGAGGTAGACGCGCTCGCGGCCCATGGCGTGGGAGAGCAGCAATTCGGCTGTCAGCCGCCCGGCGGCGATGCCGGCGTCATCCAGCAGGCTTACGCCCTGCATCAGCGCCGTCTGTACGGTCATGAGAGGTCAGGCTGCCGCGCCGTTCCCCGACTGCTGCGCGCGGCTATGCGCGATGAGCGCTTCGAAGACCGGGTCCAGCTTGCCATCCATCACGAAATCGAGCTGGTGCAAGGTGAAGCCGATGCGGTGGTCGGTGATGCGGTTCTGCGGGAAGTTGTAAGTGCGGATCTTCTCGCTGCGGTCGCCCGTTCCCACCATGCTGCGCCGCTCGGCCCCCACCGCGGCCTGCTGCTTTTCCAGTTCCAGCTCGTACAGCCGCGAACGCAGCACGCGCTCGGCCTTGGCGCGATTCTTGATCTGCGATTTTTCGTCCTGGCAGGAAACCACTAAGCCCGTGGGCAGGTGCGTGATGCGCACGGCGGAATAAGTGGTGTTGACGGATTGCCCGCCCGGCCCGGAAGAGCAGAACGTATCGATACGGATGTCCTTGGGGTCGATCTTGACCTCCACCTCATCCGCTTCCGGCAGCACGGCCACGGTGATGGCGGACGTGTGGACGCGTCCCTGCTGCTCGGTGACCGGCACGCGCTGCACGCGGTGCACGCCGCTCTCGTACTTAAGCTTGCTGTAGACTTTGTCGCCGCTCACCAGGGCGATGACTTCCTTCAGGCCGCCCACTGCGGAATCGCTGGAGGAGGTGATCTCCACCTTCCAGCCCTGCGATTCGGCGTAGCGCGAGTACATGCGAAAAACCTCGGCGGCGAAGAGCGTGGCTTCGTCGCCGCCCGTGCCGGCGCGGATTTCCAGCACCACGTCTTTTTCGTCGTTGGGATCTTTGGGCAGCAGCAGAACCTTGATCTCTTCCTCGATGCGCGCCAATTCCGGCTCCTGCCGGGCGACCTCTTCCTCGGCCATGGCCTTCATCTCGGGGTCGCGATCCTGCAACATGGGACGGGCCTGCGCCAGCTCACCCTCCACCTTCTTCCACTCGCGGTACCGGGCGACAACCTCGGAAAGTCCGCTCTGCTCCTTCGTGATCTTGCGGTACCGTTCCGCATCGCTGATGACAGCGGCATCGGCCATCTGCCGGGTAAGCTCGTCGAAGCGCTTTTCGAGCTGATCAAGTTTCGGGATGAACTGCATGGGGGGTTAGGCGATGACTAGTTGTCCGCCCTGTTTTTCTTCGAGTGACATGGCGCCTTCCAGGGCGCGGATGGCCACCGCCGTCTGGATGTCGTCGGGAGGCTTCGTCGTGATGCGCTGGAGCCACAGCCCCGGCGCCGTGAACGCCGCCAGGACCGAGCCGCGCCGCTTGGCGGCGTAGCGAATCAGCTCATAGCTGAGGCCGACGATCAACGGCAGCAGCGCGATGCGCGCCGCGAACTTCGCCAGGAAACCGTCCACCGGCACGCACGCATAGACCACCATGGCAACCACCATGACCATCAGCAGGAAGCTGGTTCCGCAGCGGGGATGGAAGGTCGTGAAGCGCTGCGCGTTTTCGACGGTCACCGGCTGGCCCGATTCAAAGTTGAAAACCACTTTGTGCTCCGCCCCATGGTATTCCCACACGCGGCGCATATCCTTCCAGCGCGAGACCACGAAGAGGAAGCCGAGGAAAATCAAAATCCGGATGACGCCATCGGCTGTATTGAACGCCAAGCGGTGGGAAAGCACGGGATAGAACCGTTCCAGCCTGGTCACCAGGTACAAGGGCACGAACTTGTACATGAAAATAAAGAAAATCAGCGGGAACAGCAGGCTGGCGGCCATGGCCCACTGGGGCGGCTCCTTGGCGGCCGGCCCCACCCCCGGATGTAACTCCTCCGCCAGAGCGACATTGGCCGAAAAGCGCAACGCCTGCACCCCCAGCTTCATGGCCTGATAGAGCGTGCCGACGCCGCGAAAGATCGGATAGCGGTAGATCTTGTACTTCTCCGACATGCGGGCCAGCGGCTGTTCCTCGATGGCGATCTCGCCGTTCGGCTTGCGGACGGCCACGCAGTAGCTGTGGGGCGCGCGCATCATGACGCCTTCCATGACCGCCTGCCCGCCGACGAGGATCTCCTCGCCGCTCTCCAGAACAGGCAGCATCAGAGCATGCGCGGAAATACGGAAGAACGTACGCAGGGACACGGAAGCACTCACCCTTCTCCTATTCATTATACGAAAGACTGGATGCCAGCCGTGCGCGGCAGGATGAGGAGACCGCTAGAAAAACACCCGGACAGGCCGGGAAGCCTGCCCCACCTCACCATAGAAGATCCGCCAGCGCCGGAGCCAGATTCGGAAAACGGAATTGAAAGCCCGCGCGCACCGCTGCTTGCGGGATCGCCCGCTGGCTGGAGAGCAGCGCGTCGGCCATCTCTCCGAACAGCGCCCGGAGCGCGAACTTGGGCGCGGGCAACAGCGCCGGCCGCCGCAGGGCGCGGGCCAGCTCGCGAGTGAAAGCGGAGTTTTCCACCGGGTTTGGCGCCACGGCGTTCACGGCGCCCTCGAGGGGCGTTTCCACCGCGAAGCGGAACAATTCGGCCAAGTCCTCAATATGGATCCACGACATCCACTGCCGGCCGTCGCCGAGCGGCCCGCCCAGGCCCATGCGGAAGGGAAGCAGCATGCGCTGGAGCGCGCCGCCGCGCGGATCGAGCGCCACGCCGACCCGCATCCGGACCACGCGCACGCCGAGCGCCTGAGCGGCCTGCGCTTCCCGCTCCCACGCCATCGAGACTTCCGCCAGGAAGCCGGCGCCGGGAGCGGCAGCCTCCGTAAGGGTCTCATTGCCGCGCGAGCCGTAGTAGCCCACGGCCGATGCGCAGATCAACGCAGTCGGCGGCCGCGAGAGACTGGCCATGGAGCGCACTAGGGCGCGCGTGCCGGCTACGCGGCTCTCCAGGATGCGGCGTTTCGCCGAAGCGGTCCACCGTTGCGCTACGTTCTCGCCGGCCAGGTGGATCACGGCGTCCGAGCCGCGCAGAGCCGCTTCGGCAGGTTCGCCTTCGCGCGGGTCCCATAACGAGAGCGCCACTCCCGGCGGCAGGATCACGCCCGCGCGGCGGCTGAGCGCGCGCAGCGTATGGTTTCGCCGCCCGAGGACGCTCAGGAGCCTTCTCCCGATCAGGCCCGAGGCTCCGGTGATGGCAATCGTCATATCGAGCCGGCGTCAACCCGGGACGCACTTGCGCGCCTGTTCGAGGAAGGCAGCCACCGTCACACGCGCCAGTAGAAGCGAGCTGCAGGCCACGGCGATCGCACGCACTGGGATCTTAGACGCGCCCATATTCCCGAAATCGGCGATCTCTTTCCGGCCCTAAAACCCGACCGGCTTGATCCAGAAGCTTCCCTGCCACGTCTGGCCGGGAGGAATATACTGCAATTCCTTGTAGAGGCCCTTCTGCGCCAGGTTGATCCCGTCGGTGATGCCGGCCATCGGCTCGAAGCAAATGAAGTTCTGGGTCGGCCCGGCCGGGAACCAGACGACAGCCGACTTATAGGTCGGGCCGAACAATACTTCGACTCTCTCGTTCTTGCCTTGAAGCCACATAGTGGCCTTGCCGTCGGCGTCCCGGATGAGGTCGGTGAAAACGTCTGACAGCGTCCTGCCTTTGAGGGAGCCGCCGCGATTGTCGGGCAGGAACTTCTCGATCGGCTCCGTCTCGCCGGTGGGGATATTCTGATTGACGATCCAGCGCGTGCGCGCGCCAATGGAAAACGTCCAATCGTCGCGCGGCGCATCGGTCACCTGGAAGAACGGATGGAAGCCGATGCCGACCGGCATGGGCGCGGCGCTCAGATTGTTCAGCTTGACCATCACTTCGAGGACTCCGTCTTTCAGCCGGTGCGTCATTTCGATGGTGTGGGCGAAGGGGAACTGAGCCATCCAATCCGGCTGGCGGTAGAAATCGAGCCGGCTGGTGACCCAGGCGGAGTTCTGGTCGGCCTGGATCTCCTCGACTTCCCATTGGGTAGCGTTGGTCAAGAATCCATGCATCGGGATCGGACCCCGGACGTTCCCCAGACCCAGGTTGAACGGGTACTTCTTCCCGTTGGCGTAAAACGCGGTTTCGTCCAGC
>JBEKHV010000102.1:0-8095 GCA_050012095.1 Bryobacteraceae bacterium
TGGGCTCCGTTGGGGGCCCAGCGCCCGTCGGCCCACAGTTTGCAGAACCGGAAACCAAGACCGTCGGCGCCCCAAATCATCCTCGCCATGTCCAGACGGCTTTCCAAGGGCAACCCTGGATATGTGCGCGGCGCTCCTTCTGTCGCGCCCATGCCAATTAGTGTTTGCCGCGCACCGGAAGCCGCGGTGATTATCATCTTGGGTTGATCGCGGCCCGCTCCTTTCAATCCTCCACCATACATTCCGGCAAGAGTCCCGATCCCAATCGCCGAGTTCTTTAGGAATGTGCGTCTTCGCATTTCATCTCCTCTTTGCGGATATACTCCGGAATTAGGTTCTTGTATTTCCGCCAATTGCAGTCTTACGCCCCCCTTGGGTCCAACCGAGCGCAACTTGCTCTCCGAGGCGCTCTATTTCTCCGCCTTTCCTGTCGCGGGCGTAAGATAAATTGCCTCGCCGCCCCTCGGAAGCAGGGCGAGATCGACGGTATCCGCGCGGGTGACCTTGCGGTGGGTGATGGCGATCTGCGTGCGCGTGGGCACGGCGGGGTCGTCGCTATAGATGGTGGCGTCGTAGGTCACGCCGGCCTTGAGGAACTTCATGGGCAGGCGCAGGTTGTTTCCCTGGCTGTCGCCAACAGCGCCCACGAACCAATCTGTTCCGCTCCGGCGCGCTTCCACCGCGTATTTGCCGATTTCGCCCAGCGGCGCACGGGTCTCGTCCCAGACCGTGGGCAGACGCTCGAACCAACTGATCTCGGGCTCGCCGCGGTAGCCCGATGGCCGGTCATACCAGAAGACCCATTGCAGCGGGCTGTAGGAGATGATGGTCATGCCGAGCTGATGGCCGTGGGTGTTCTTGAGCTGCGGGCTGCTGAAATAACAGATGGTGTAGTCGGCCGAGCCAGCCAGATAGCGCGTGAACGGTATGGTTGCATCGTGCTCCGGCGTGGGCCAGTTCTCGTTGCCGCGGATGCCCTCGACCGTGAGCAGATTGGGATAGAGGCGCGTATATCCCGTGGGGCGGTAAGCATCGTGAATGTCGAGCATGAGGTGATGCTCGGCGGCTTTGCGAACGGTCTCCGTGATCCAGGCGGTATCCTGCTGTGCGCCGACTTTCACGAATCCAATCTTCACCCCGGCCAGGCCCCATTTCTCGTAGAGCGGGAAGAGGATGTCGCGCTGCTTTTCCGCCTCGCGGTGGTCGATGTAGACCCAGACGCCCACGCCATGCTCCTTGCCGTAGCGCACGGCATCCTGAATGCTGAGCGGGGGCGCGGGCCTGCCCCTGTCCACCGTGCGCTCGTGAGTCGCATCGCCCGATCCGTAAAAGCAGCAATCGAAGCCCAGGTACTCGATGTGGTGCGCCGCCGCAAAGTCGATCACGTTGTGCGCGCCCTCGGTGGAAACCGTGACATCGCCCATGACCTTGCCGGGCTTGATCCAGGCCACATCGGTGAGCGCCTGCGGAGCGTTCAGATCCAGCTCCAGGTAGTTGTGCTCCAGCAGCTCGCCCGGCGTTTTGGCGAACATCACCAGGCGCCACGGCGTGAAGCCTCCCGCGGGCAGGGCGCCGGGCCCGCCCAGCTCCGCAATCAGGGTGTCGGCCACTCCCTGTTCCGCGCCCACCGTCATCTGCGGGAAATCGACGTTCGCGGCTTCCAGGATGGCCGCATAGGTTCCGTCGGCCAACGTCACGGTGAGAGGCGTCTGGCAAAGCGGCGCAATCCGCGACACCGGGTTGAGGCTATACACGCCTTCGGTGCCGTGCTCTTCGTAGGCAGAGCTGTTGGCGGGCCAGTGAAAGTCCGTCAATTCCTTCCGGACTTCCATGGGCTCTGGTGCGCCGTAACGCACGGCCACGCCGCCATCGTAGGCGCGGAGCTGAACGGTGAGTCCGTGGCCGCTCGCCTGCGCGAGCTTGACCGTGAGCTCGTTGTAGTCGTCGGGCATCACGTCGCGCTCGCCATACAACACCTTCCAGGAGCCGCGATGATTCGTTCTGGCGCTCGAAGCAAGGGTGAACCCGCTTGCCCAGTCCGGCTCGAAGCCGAGCCGCGAGGTGAGCAGCGCCGGCTCCGCGCCGCGATGGACGGAATAGGTGGCGGCGCCCGACGCATCGAGCGCGAAGTTCAGCGTCAAAATCCCCTTGGGGGACTTGAGGACCAAACTGCGTGTTGCCGCGGACAGGGTGGATGTGCACGGAAGAGCAAGCAAGCACGCCGCGGCGGCTGCGCACAGCCGCGGCCTCCTCAGCGCCCGGCGCAACAGATGGAAATTGGATATTACAGCGGTATTCATGGACTCCTTTCCCCCACAAGAAGATAAAACACGGCGTTCATTGACGGAAAAACTCCCTGGCTACCACCCTTTAGTCTTACGCGGGCTCCGTGCGGATCTTAAAGCCCCAAGCAAAACGGCAGGGGCGTTGCGATTCATCCTGCATCCCGGCCGGCATCTGCACTTCCACCCCTCCGCCGTCGGCCGCGCTCCATTTCAGCGGCGCGCCGCCGCCCAGCATCTGAATAGGCGAGCCCCCCACGGGCTGGACCGAACGCAGCGCCAGTTTCTCTCCCGGCCATGCCAGCGCGAATGCGTAGACGGTCCTCTTATCCTTGGTTCGCGTGAAGCGGATATCGGAGCCCTCGGACCACAGCGCGCCGTCCCGAGGGCGGGTGGCGTAAATGCCCTCGCCATTGACTTTGAGCCATTCACCGGCTTCCTTCACTTGGCCGATCGCAGTGGGATGGAATTGACCGTCGCCATTGGGGCCGATCGCCACCATGAAGTTGCCCCCCTTCGCCACCGAATCCACCAGGCTGTGCACAATCCATGAGGCTCCTTTATGATTTTCCGGCACGGACTCATAGGAAAAGGACCTTCCGAGCGGATAAATGACGAACCAAGGCGTGTCGGTGTTCTCTTTACTGCCCGGCACGAACCCTTCGGGAGTGTAGTAATCGCCGTAACTGTCAATTCCGCGGTCCCGCAGCATCACGTCCGGCTGGAGCTTTCTCAGTTGCAGAATAGTCTTACGCATCTCGGGCCAAACCGCCGGACCGAGGGACCCATCCAGGCACATCATGTCGATAGGCCCGTAGCGCGTCAAGAGCTCGGTTAACTGGGCGCGATGCCGGGCCACCATGCGGCTGACTTCAGCCGGGGTGGGATCCGGGACGATCACGACCCGGTCGCCGAGCCTTCGCTTCGCGTCCACAGGATTGATAGGACCTACATACATGTTACCCGCCGAAGGCGTTTGGAGAGGATGGTCGCCGTAGGGACGGAAGTTCGTGTCGTACCAGTCCGGATGGGAAAAATAGAGGTCGATTTTGATATCGCGTTTGTGGGCGGCATCGCACAGCTCCTTCACCATATCGCGGCGGAAGGGCGTTTCCATGATGCTGTACGCCAGGTTGCACGCCTCCATCTTCGGCCCGCCCGGGGCCGTCCAGTTCACACGGCTGCGGACGCGGGTATGCGTGTCGTACATGCAAAACCCCTCGTGATGCTTCGCCGTAAACGCGAACATCTTCATCCCGCAGGAGGCGAACAGGTCCATCCACTCATCGGCGTTGAAGCCCCGCGGATTCCAGGTCTTGTACATCGACTGATACCGCTGCCGGTCCTCCCGGGACATGCCCAGGAATGGCCAGGACTCGTTCGGTTGGCCGAGAATCGAGTAGAGCCCATAGTGCAATCGCACCCCATACTTAATGTCACGGAATCGTTCGTAGGCCGCGTCGGAGGCCCAGCGGTACTCCGGGACGGGGATGTCCTCAATGTACGACCGTTGGTTCTTCTCCCTACTGGGAAGTTGATGATTGACGCGCTCGCTGGCGGCGCGCGACTCCTTCAGGGCCGCTGCCGCGGCGAGGCTGCTGGTCAGGAACGATCGGCGATTCATTGATACATACCTTCCATGCGCCTTGCAGACGCGTCTTTAAGTTTTGTCTCTTACCACGTCAGCCTTAAAGTGAGCTGAAGGTCGCGCGGCGAGTTGTAGGAGCTCTGAACGCTCAGGATGCCGTTGCTGCCCGGCGCCGCAAGCCCGGGGTTGTTCAAAACCTGGAAGAAGTCGGCGTTGAATCGTAGCTTCACCGATTCCGTCACGTTAAACACCTTGAACAACGACGCATTCAGGCCGAACACCCATGGGGCCGGCTCGTACTGCTGCCGCCACGCGGGGAGGTTCGTGTTCATGGCGACCGGCACCACGGTGCCGTTAGCCAGCTTGATCCACACTTCTTGGGTTTCCCAGTATGTGGAAAGGTTGGTGCTGGCGGGAGCATTGGCCGGCAGGGCCGTCTGGCCGTACAGAACTAACGGCAGATTGGATGGCGAGTAAATCGACGGAATGCCGCAAATCCCGGTGCACTGGCCCGCCGCGTTCACTCTGTTGATGGTTGGCGGCGAAATGTATCCGTTCCAGTCGAGGTAACCCGGAACGCACGTGGAAACCCCGCTGGTGCAGTTCTGAATAGGGAATTGTTTGACTCCGTACATGATCGGCTGCGTCATCGGGCCGTAGTTGGTGCTCGGCAGAGTCCAGTACCGGCTTTGGTAGTTACCCGTGCCGGCGAGCTGCCAGCCGCCGATGATGCCGTTCAGGATCTTCCCCGCATGGCTGGCCAGCAGTTCGCCCCGCCCGAACGGAACATCCACCACCCAGTTCCACTTCAGTTGGTGGTGGGGGATCATCGTATCTCGAACGTAATTGAGAAAGCGGTCCATCGCGTTGAAATCCGTTGGAACCGCGCCCGGCAGATACGTCGAGGCCGGCGTGAAGGTCGGCCCGCCTCCATTAGCAACCCTGTTAGAGTCTTCGAACGCATCGCTCAGCACGTAGGAAAACTCGAATCCGTAACCATGGGAGAACCTCCGCTGCAATTCGAAGGTGGCGCTGCTATCGTTGGAGAAACCATTCGTGATGAACTGTTGCATCGTGCCCCACGTGGTCTTGTCGTAGGCGTTTTGCGCCGTCGAAGCGTAGGTGCCGGTAGCCAATGGCAGGCCCGTCGTCGTATACCAAATGTAAGAGTTCGGGGCGGCGTTGAAACTGTAGAGCTGAGGAAGGTTCCACCCGTGCGTGCCCACGTAGCTGGCTGTGGCCACGATGCCGGGCAAAACCTCGCGCCCTATGGAGAAGTTCCACTCCGCGGAGCGGGTGGGTCGTCGATGGGGGTCTAGATATGAGAACCCGCAACACCCTGGGGTGAATTTTACCAAAGCGGGATTGTTCAGAACAGTGCTGGTGCCGATGCCAGCCGTGTACTGGGGAGCCGACCGCAGCTCATAGTTCGGAAGACCGTCCAGGCCGGGCGCAACTCCAGCCAGCGCCGCGTTGTTTACCGAGTACGCAACATTGTAACCATAGGGCACACTACCGGCTACTGTGTTGTCCCAAACGCGCAAGCCCGTCTGTGAGTCGTAGAGGCCCCAGCCTCCGCGCAACATCATGGGCTTCACGTTATCGCCGAGCCGGTATGCGAATCCCATGCGCGGCTCGAAAATCCAGGGGTTGCCGTACAGCAAGCCCGACGGCAGGCCCGCTTGCTGCGCCGTCTCGAATTTTGCGCCAATGGCCTGTAACTGGCCGATAACGGTGGGCGTTGTCATCCCGGCCAGGTACATATTCTGGAGCGATGCGCCGAGCACCATCGAATCCGTGTTCTTATCGAACCCTACCATCTCGTTACCGGCGGTGCTCTCCGCGGGCATGTCCTCGTAGCGCAGGCCGAAATTCAGGGTCAGTCTGGAAGTTGCCTTCCAATTGTCCTGAAAGTACCCAGCGTACTCGTTATCGCGCAGCTTAAACAGGGGGCGAACCACGCCATCGGAATAGGAGTCGGCGTCGCCGAGGAAAAAGCTCGCCCCGTTAAAGCCGGTGAGCGGAAGGGCGCTGTACGCCGATCCGCTGGCCGGATTGTACAGCCCCGTGTACAAACTACCAAAGGAGGCCGTAGCATAGGGCTGGTCGGTCAGCGACTGAAGCAACTCGATGTGAAGTCTCCCGCCGAACTGAAGCTGATGCCGGCCGTACATCCGCGTAAAATCCTCGTTCCACAAGATAATATTATCGTTGTTCCAGCGCCCGTTCGACTGCTGAAGGTTAAGGCCAAAACCCATGCCGCTAGCCGAAAATGCAATGTTAGGGTTGTTCGCCACATTCGGGATGTTCAGATAGTCGGACAGGTTCGAGATGCCCGGAACGCCAGGGTAGTTGTTGGTCTTGTGCTCGTGGTAGAAAGAGACCTGCGTCGTGCTCAGGAAGGCGGGCGAGAACGAGTGGGTCCAGGTCCCGGCGAAGCTGGTGTTATGGTCGGTACCTATTCCAGTGTTCATCAGGTCGTTCGTCGACGGCACGGTGCTGTGGGACTCCTGTATAGTCCGGTTGTCCGAGACTCTGACAAACACCTGGTCGCGATCGCTCATACGGTGGTCGATGCGAGTCGTGCTCATGCTGTCCCGATAGGGATTGTTGTTGAGGCCAAAGTAGTTGGTGCCAATGTTGGGGTTGGCGTTATTCGTCGGTGCCGGCTCGATGTTGTATAGGTACTTGGCGATGGGGCCTTCGCTGGTCGCCGGCATTTTGTTGTTCGGAAACGGCGTGCGCGTCCACGTCGGGGCCGGTCCCGTGCTATTCGGATCGTACAGGACGGTCAACTGCCCGATGGAGTTGACCAGCGGGAGGCCGTCGCTCGCCCCGCTATAGTCGCCATTCCGCTGGGCCAGGGTCGGCACCGTCGTGCTCGTGGTCGAGGCCTGGCCAAGGCGCAAGAGTTCATACGAGGTGAAGAAGAAGGTCTTGTTCTTGCCGTTGTAGATCTTCGGAAGGTAGACTGGACCGCCCACCGATCCGCCGAATTCGTTGCGGACAAGGTGCGGAGGCTTGGTGTAGAAATCCGTGCGGGCGCGGGCCACTCCTACCCCGCTGTTCCGGTTCGTCTCGAACAGACTGCCGTGAATGCCGTTGGTCCCGCTCTTGGTCGAGAGGATTACCGAGCCGGGCCGGTCGAACTGGGCCGAGGAAAGGCTGGTCTGCACCTGCATCTCCCCGACGCTATCCACGCCGGGGAGCCGTCCGGCCCAGTCCCCCGTGTCACGGTTCTTGACCGCCGCGCCATCCTGGTACAGTTCCACCCCGTCGCGCAACCCGTAGACGATGGGGTTGCTAGGGCCCTGATTGATCTCGCCGCTGTCCTGTCCTTGAAATAGGCCGGGCGAGTCGAGTACCGCGAGAATCGCAAGGTTACGAAAATCCATCGGCAGTTGCTCAATGCGGGCGTGCTCGAGATCCGTGGAGAGGGTCGAATCCGAGGTCGGTACCAGGGGAGCCACATCCCCGGCTACGGTGACCTGCGTCGTAACCGCCCCCACCTTCAGCACCGGGCTGATTTCCACCGTCTGCCCCACCGGCAGCAGAAAGGCTCCTTTCCAGGTCTCCATGCCCGGCGATTGCGCGGTGAGGGTGTAGTTGCCCGTCACGACCGGCGGGAAAACGAAGAGCCCGACGTCGTTGGTCTTTGTCGAACTCTCCACCATGGTGGCGGTGTTCACAAGGGTCACGGTCGCTCCCGGAATGGAAGCCCCGCTGCTATCTTTGACTGTGCCTTGAACCCGGCCACTTCCGGTCTGAGCCGTCAGGGTCAGAGCGAACAGAGCGGCCAACACTGCGAAGCGGAATACTTGCCGTGAAAACATATTTCCCCCTAAAAGTAAAAGTCTTCGACTTGCACGACGCTGCCTTGCCTCTCTACGCCAACGCTCTCGATCCCCAACGCCTGAATCCCGCGATCGGAATCGACAAATCGAAAATCCTATCGCGGAATGAACCGTACGGCATATCCCCCGCCCGGCGCCAACCGGGGCTTCAGGCGCATCGAGCTGTCGACCGCCTGGGTCGTGATGGTGACGTTCTTGGGGTGGATCGCGGCGTCCGCGGCGTCCGCGTAAATGCGCGCCGTGAATTTTCCGGCGCCCAGGAACGCAAGAGGTATGTCAATCTGGCGAGACTCCCAGTTCGTCATGCCGCCCAGAAACCAATCGCGGCCATGGCGGCGGGCGATCACGACGTATTCGCCCGGTTCGCCGCC
>JBEKHV010000103.1:0-8356 GCA_050012095.1 Bryobacteraceae bacterium
GAACCGCACTGGCTCCCTTACGGGAACCCCCGTTCGTTCGGCTACATGTCGAACAGGCAGTTTACATGGTGAACTCCTTTCAGTTCACAAGATCAGCCAGGCTTATCCCGGTAACCGAACGTCAGAGAGCGGTTGCCCCGCGCGCTTAAAGCCCACCGCTCTTACGTTCGCGGCTCGGATCCGATGACTTGCGCTTGCGCCGTAGGCGCTATCGTTTGTATCCGATCGTCCGCAGGAAGCCCCGGCGGGCCTCCGCGTCGGCGGCCGTCTCGACGCCCTTGGGCGGGGAACCGTCGATGACGCCGAGCACGCCGCGGCCCTGCGCGCTTTCCACCACCACCGCCTGCGCCGGATTGGCGGTGGCGCAGAAGATGGAGCACACCTCGGGCACGTCCTTGATGCGGCCGAGAACGTTGATGGGATAACCCTCGCGCATCACCGCCACGAAAATGTGGCCGGCGGCCAAAGCGGAGGCGTTGCGCGCCGCCAGGGCCTTCAGTTCCTCGTCGTTGCCGTCCACCCGCGTCAGGCACGGGCCGGAAGCCTCGTTGAAGGCGATTCCGAATTTCATTTGAGGGACGGTATTGACGATCGCCTCGTAGAGGTCTTCGACGGACTTGATGAAGTGGGTCTGGCCGAGAATCAGATTTCCGCCGTCGGGAATCTCCAGCGGCACGAGTTTCAGTTCCATAAGCAACAACAGGATACCGCACCGGGCGGCGCGATACGCGCGCGGCCCGTGCGGGGGCAGGGGGCGTTCCCTTCCGAGGCGCGCTCCTTGTGCTACGGTGAGTGCAGAACGCTCCCAATCATCAAGAGCAAGAGGGCTGCCGGCCGACCACGGGATCGGCGCGATCAGATCCGGTGGCTGCTGGCGTTGCCTCCGGAGCGGCGCACGCATTTTCTCCGCAAGCGCGTCGGCATCAGGATGTCCTGTTTGTAAGCGGGGCGGCAGGGTCCAGGCTCACAGATCCAGAATCGCAGACGATAAAAAACGATCGTCTGCGCCACCAAAATCGTGGATGACTACGCGCATGCCGTCCTTCGGGGCGGCGGCGGCCCCCGCGAATTCCTCGCCCACATCGATTTCCCGGACGGTCCATTCTCCGGGGATCTCGAATCCGGCGCCGTGAAGGCCGGCGCCGCTGGCCTTGAGCATGGCCTCGATGCGCGTCCAGCGCCGGAAGAAATCCCGTCCGCGCGCGGCGGCAGGCATATCTTGAAGAGCAGCCGCCTCGCTGGGCGGGAGGAAGCGCGCGGCGATCGCGGCGCAGTCCGGCATGGGCCGCAGGCGTTCCACGTCCACGCCCACATCCACCTCCAGCGCCGCCCCCACCAGCGCCATTCCCTGCGAGCGCGAAAGGCTGAAGCGCAGTTCCGGCGCGCCCGGAAGGTACGGCTTGCCTTTCTCGGTGACGGCGAAATCGAGAGGGGCGGAGGTCGCAGCGGCCAGAATCGCACGCAGCGCCCCGTGCGAGCGAAGATAGCGGCGGCGCGCCGCCGGGGACCGGAAATGCGCGGCGCGCGCCGCCTCGCCGGCGGTCGGCGCCGGGAACCAACCCCGCGGAGAATCGTCGAGCCGCACGCGCCAGACGTGGACTTCCCCCTCCTTCAGCACGCCTGCTCCAGATCCTCGGTCACCGCCGCCAGCACGTCCGCCCGGCCGGAGTGAAGGAAGAAATGGCCGCCCGGAAACAGCCGCACGGCGAACGACGCGTTGGTCTCGCCGGCCCATGCCGCCAGATGCTCGGACCGAATGTGGACATCCCCGGCGCCTCCATACGCGCGGATGGGGAACGCAAAGGGCGCGTCTTCGGCGTACACGTAGTTGCGGTAGAGTGCGGAATCGGCCTGGAGCGCGGGCAGGATGACGCCGAGCGACAAGGGGTCGTCCAGCGCCTCGGCGGGGATGCCTTCCAGCCGGCGCAGTTCTTCCAGAAACTGCGCCTTCGACGGCTCTGGCGGCGGCGTGTAATCGCGGCGGAACCGCGGCGCGCGCGCCGCGGACGCGATCAACAGCCTGGGCTGCGGCAAGCCGGAGCGCCGCAGACGCCGCGCCAGTTCGAAGGCCACCAACGCGCCCATACTGTGCCCGAAAAACGCGAACGGCAGATCGAGGTAGGGCTGGATTGCGGCGGCCAGCGCATCGGCCAGCGGGGCCATGCGCTCGAAAGGTGCCTCCGCGGAGCGCGCTTCGCGGCCGGGCAGCCTGACGGGGCAGATGGTGGCGGGTGGGGTGGTGATGCGCCAGCCGGCGTAAGCGCCGGCGCCGCCGCCGGCGTAGGGGAAGCAGAAAAGACGCATGCCTCGGGCGGCATCGGTTCCGGGAAACCAAGCCGCAGCGGGAGCGCGCTGGCGGAGACGGAGGGCTAAGAGACGGCGCTTGTCGGGGGAGAGTCTCTCCAGAGGCAGTGAAGAAATGGGCGAAGGGCAGGCGGAAGCGCCTGCCCCACCCTGCTTGGGGCGGAGCTGCGTCGCCTCCAGCAGCGACTCGAAGGGGGCCACGGTCAGGGTTTGGGCATACTTTATGGCGGCGGCGCGAGACGCGCGTGAGAGTTCTTCGTAGTGAGCGCGATCACGCAAGAGGCGGGCTAGCGCGTCGCGCCACGGAGCGATGTTTTGCGGCGGCGCGTCGGCCACGGGTACCATCTGTTCGTCCACCTGGGGTTGGTAGTGCACGATGGGGTTGACCGGCAGCAGATATGGCACGCCCATCATCGCCTCGGGAATGCCCCCCACATTGGCCGCGAGGACGGGAATGCCGCGCAACATAGCTTCCGGCGCGATGCGGGACCGCGCCTCGGCCCATAGCGAGGGCACAAGCAACACGCGGGTCCGCGCCCATAGCGCGTCGATATCGTCCACCGGATCGAGCAGGCTCACATTGGCCCTGGCGGCCAGAGCGGCGCGGTCCTCGCGGTTGGTCCCCCACATGGGGACGGCGGCGAAAGCCGTCTCCGGATAGGCGTCCGCCAGCGCGAGGAATATGGCAACGCCCTTGACGGCGCAAGGGTTCACCATGACGACGAATTCGTTGTCGAAGCGGCCGAGATAGGGCCATGCGGCCGGCTCGATCAGCGAGATCGGGACATGCACGGCCCCGATGCCGCCGTACTCGCGGACGTAGCGCGCCACATATTCGCTCACGCCGACTACGGCGTCCGCAGCGCGGATGCGTCCGGTTTTGATCCGGCTCGGAAAAGCGCAATCGGGGCCGAAGGGCAGCGCCAGGGTAGCGCGCGCCAGATAGACGACGCGGGCCGTGGATCCGAGCGCCGCTTCCAACAGGAGCTGGGACGGGTCGTCGGTGGAAGTCAGGATGACGCCGGGGCGGAACTCTTCCACCTGGCTGTCGAAGTAGGCGCGCAGGCCGGCGTTGGCAACCACGCGCACCTCGACGCCCCCGCGCTCGAATTCCACCACGCCGGGCACGCGGGGAACCGGCGCCGTTCCGCGGGCCGCCAGGTCCGCCACGTAGCGCGCCTGCTCCGCCGGCCCGAACACGGGGATGCGCGCGACCACGCGGCAGGCGTGGCCACGGACCGCCAGCGCCTCCATCAGCAGCCGGTTGGATTTATCCCCGCCGCCATGAGCGGGGTAATAGAGCGAGTTCTGGGCGAGCAGAATGCGCATCACCGCGCCGCTCCGCGCTCCCTCAGCCTTCGCAGCAACAGCGCCCGCTTCTGGGGCGAGAGCGCCTCGATAGTGGAGGCCGCCGGGCGCGCGGCGCGCCCCGCCACGGTGCCGGCCGCAAGAGAGGTTAGATAATGCTCCAGGCCGCGCGGATCGAGGTCATCCACGAAACGGCCGGCGGCCCGCCGGGAAGCCGCCGATTCCCGCTCATACGCGGCGCGATCCGAAAGCAACTCGCGGACCGCGGCCAGCCAAGGCCCCGGGTCGTTTTCCGGAATCACTGGTTGAGGCATGCCGTATTCGTCGAACACCGGCTGATACCGCTCGATTCCAGCCACCGGGACAGTGTACCCGGTTCCCCTCTTCGCGTCGCAAAGGCCGCCCGAATCGCTCGCTACCACTGGAATGCCACGCAGCATGGCTTCTACGGCGATCAGCCCGAACCCTTCGTACCACAGCGAGGGCATCAACAGAACGCGCGTGCCGCGGAGCATATCGTCGATGCTGGGCGGATTCGGCAGAGTCCGGACGTTCGCAAGGCGCGCCAGCGCGCGCCGGTCTTCGGCCGTGGTTCCCCAGCCGGGCGTGGCGCCAAACGGAAAGGCGGGCAGGCGTTGGGCGACGGCCAGGAAAATCGAGATGCCCTTCACCGCGCACGGGTTGATCATGGCGACGATCCCCGCCTCGAAGTTGGCCAGGTTGGGAAACGGGCCGGCGCCGTAGATGGGCGGATGAATGACCACCGCCGGGCGCCCTAGTTCGCGCTCGATGTACGCGGCCATGTGCGGGCCGATGGCCACCACGCCGGCCGACCGCGCGGCCAGCTCCGCGGCCTGGCGCTCGGGGTTCCAACTCGCCGGGCCGAACGGGAAAAACTGCGGCGTGTGCGCCAGGTAGACGACGCGGCCCGGAGCCGCATGGTGCGCTTCCCGCAGCAGGGCATGACTCAAGTCTTCGGAGGAGACCAGCACCCAGTCCGGGCGGAAATCGGAGACTTCAGCGCGCAGGACTTGCACACGCCGGGCGGGATCGTCGATCGCCAGCAGCGCGATCAACTCATGCGGGTGAAGCGGCGCGCCTTCTCCGGCCGGCCCGCACACGATACGGCACTCGTGCCCGGAAGAGGCCAACTGGTTCAGCCAGACCAGATTGCTGCGCGTCGCGCCGCCCCGCGGCGGGGCGTAGGACGCGGTGGCCGTCAGCAGAATGCGCATGGATTACGAAGCGCCTTGCTCTTCGGCAAGCAGGTGGCGCGCTTCCTCGTCGGAGAGGGCCTCGATTTCCTGGATCAGATCCTGATAACCGGCGCCCGCTTGCTCGATCTCTTTCAACTCGATGGCCTTGGCCAACTCCGCGACCGTGAACTCGCCGCTGTAGACTACCTCCAGAGACAGGTCCACGCCGTACGCCTGGCGAACACGCGAGAGCAACTGGACGGCGAGCAGCGAATGGCCGCCGAGATCGAAGAAGTTGTCGTGTACGCCGACCGAAGGCAGATTCAACAGTCCCGCCCACAGCTCCGCCAGGGCCTTCTCCAGCGGCGTCCGAGGCGAGTCGTACGAGGCGCGACGCGGGCTGCGGCGCGTGGCGCGGCGGATCCGCTCCAGGATGGCGTGGGGATCGCGCAACTCGGCGGCGATGCGCGCGTAATCGATGCGCTTCCGCGCGGGAGGCGCATCGGCCGCCAGGGGAGCCGGCGGCGCCGCGACCGCCTCGCCCGCCTTGTAGCGCACAGCCGCGGCTTCCGCCGCGGGAAACTGGTACGTCCCTCCGGCGCCGCGCGCGCGAAGAGACTCCAGGAACAGCGCGGCGGGACGGTTGCGCTGCCCGGCGACGAAAGGAATCTCCACACCCTCCAGACCGCGCTCGGAGGCAATTTCTCCCAGCCGCGCCACCATGCGGTGCTCGACGCCCCGCCCCAAGGCCCGGCAACTCAACAGGAAGGCGTCCACCCGCAGGTCCGCACCCTCCACGCGGAATACGATGGCCCCCGCCAGGCCGTAATCGCCGAAACGGTCGGCCACGGTCACCGCGAGACATTCCGCGCCCGAGGACAACAACGCCCGCAGTTCCGGCTCGGTGCGCCTGGCTAGCGTGGCGTTCATCTGGTTGGTGCGCGCGGTCAACTGCGCCACGCGGGGAAGCTGAGCCGGCGTCACGGGCGCGATCCCAATCTCCAGTTGGAGCGAGGCGAGAAACTCTTTCAGACTGCCCGCCGCTTGCGCGGCCCGCGTCCGCTGGGCGCGTTGCTGGTATAACTCCGGACGGCGAAGGTCCTCTTCGGTGATCCGCTCCCGGTCGAAGGCCCAAACATGTTTGAGGAATTCGGGAATCTCTTCCGCGCGGGCCGGCAGCGAGAGGGCCAGAAGCCCCGGCGAGGCGGCCTGAGCTTCGGTGCACTCCTTGGGATTGTCGTCCACCAGGATGAAACTGTCCATGCCCAGTTCGAGCTCCGCCGCGAGGGCGGCGAGGTTATCCGCCTTGCTATCCCAGTTGATGCGCCACGCGGCGAAATCCTCGAGGCGCAAGGGCATCCCAGGGAGCGCCCGGAACGTCTCCATCACATCCTCTTCGTTATTCTTGCTGCACAGCGCCAGCAGCATGCCCTCGCGCCGCCGCTGGGCCATGAACTCCTGCAACGCCCGGCGCGGAGGGTCCACCACCACGCCCTGCGGCCCATCCTCGCCGCAGATGCCGGCCCACAGGGTTTCATCGCAATCCAGCGCCGCCACCTTATAAGGCGGCGTCACGATGGCGTGGATCTTGCGGGCGATGGCCGTCGCCAGGGCCGCGAAGTACACGGGAGTATAGGGCAGGTTTCCCAACTCTTCGCCGTGAGGGTCGTGAGGATCGCCGACGGGATAGAGCGCGTCCAGATCCGCGGGCGTCATGAAAAACACGCCGGGCAGATCGGCAACCGCTTTACGGAGGACCCGCACGCGGGAATCGAATCCGTTTTCCTGCCGGGACGAAGGAGGGCAGATGGCGAGCACCAATGGGGCCGGGTACGCGGCGGCCAAGCGGAGCGCTTCGGCCAGCCGGCGGACCTGTTCATCCACGCCGGCCGCCTGCCAATCTTCAAAACGCGCCAGCGCCACGTTGATCCCGCCGCGATTGGAGGCGAACAGCCCGGCCGGATCCAGCAATTGCTGGAACAGGGTGTTGTAACCGGCGAACCTGATCCCGTACTCCAGGCCCAGTTCCGCAATCCAGAACGCCAATCCAGGCTGTATCGCTTCGGCGGTGAACGTAGCGCTGATGGCGATCGCACGATCGTCGAGCGGCATGAAACTCCATTATGAATCGCGGCGTGAGGGCATCACAACTGTGAGCGCGGTCCGGCGTCCGGCGTTTGTGCGCCTGGGGGCATAGTGAGATCCGGCTCCAGGCCGGTGAGTTGGTCTGGGGGACCGGGCGGAACCTGGTCCACGGATGGTTCGTTTCCGGAAGGGCGCGCGATCGAAACGGCCTCCGGCGAAAAAGCAGGTGGATTACGGTGCCGGCCCCTACCTGCGACCCCCCGAGCCTTACGCGGGCTCCGTGCGGATCTTAAATCCCCAGGCGAAACGGCAGGGACGTTGCGATTCATTCTGCATTCCAGCCGGCATTTGCACTTCCACGCCGCCGCCCTCGGCCGCGCTCCATTTCAGCGGCGCGCCGCTGCCCAGCATCTGGATGGGCGAGCCCCCCACGGGGTGGACCGAATGGAGGACCAACTTTTCGCCGGGCCATGCCAGCGCGAATGCATAGACTGTTCTCTTATCCTTGGTTCGGTTGAAACGGATATCGGCACCCTCGGACCACAGAGCGCCGTCGCGGGGACGGGTAGCATAAATGCCTTCGCCGTTGACCTTGAGCCATTCGCCGACTTCCTTCAATTGGCTGATCGCGGTGGGATGGAATTGGCCGTTGCCATTGGGGCCGACCGCCACCATGAAGTTACCGCCCTTCGCTACCGAATCCACAAGGCTCCGCACTACCCACGCAGCTCCTTTGTGATTCGCCGCCACTTCCTCATAGGAGAAGGATCTTCCGAGCGGGTAAATGACGAACCAGGGCATGTCGGTGTTCTCCTTACTGCCCGGTACGAACCCTTCGGGAGTGTAGTAATCGCCGTAACTGCTGATCCCGCGATCGCGCAGCATGACGTCCGGCTGCAGCTTTCGCATATGGAGAACGGTCTGACGAATCAGAGGCCATACCTTAGGGCCGAAATCCCCATCCAGGCACATCATGTCGATGTGTCCATAGCGCGTCAAAAGCTCGCTTAACTGGGCGCGATGGCGAGCCACCATGCGGCTGACTTCAGCCGGGCTGGGGTCGGGGACAATCACGATGCGGTCGCCGAGCTTCGTCCTCGCATTCGCAGGATTGATGGAACCGAAGTTGTACATAGTATTCGCCGAAGGCGTCTGGAGCGGATGGTCGCCGTAGGGACGAAAGTTCGTGTCTAAGCCAGGTTGCAGGCCTCCATCTTCGGCCCGCCCGGGGCCGTCCAGTTCACGCGGCTGCGGACGCGGGTATGCGTGTTGAACATGCAAAAACCCTCGTGATGCTTCGTCGTAAAGGCGAACATCTTCATGCCACATTCGGCGAACAGGTCCATCCACTCATCGGCGTTGAAGCCCTGCGGATTCCAGGTCTTGTACATCGATTGATAGCGCTGCCGCTCCTCGAAGGACATGCCCAAAAAGGGCCAGGATTCATTCGGTTTGCCGAGAAT
>JBEKHV010000104.1:0-7827 GCA_050012095.1 Bryobacteraceae bacterium
CCGCCGCAACCGCGAGCGGCTCACTTCAAACGGCTCTATCGAAAGTGACGCGGCGGTCTCCCCTCGCTCACCCCCGAATCCTATCTCGCCGCGTCACTTCCGATAGAGGGCTAACGTTTACCGGCCAGAACCCGGAGGCCAAAAACCAATTGCGTCCAAAATCAATGCGGATCGAGTGCTCTTGACCACTCAACCGAAGCCGGCACAGTGATCAGCTCCGCTGGTTTTCCGCGCTCCCATTTCAGAAAGTGCAGGCCGTCATAGTTCTGGCTGTCGAACAGTTCGCCATCGATCGGCAACTCCATCGCGGTGCTGATCGGCTTGCCCGTCCGCGAGTACAGGAGGAGCCATCGCCGGGACCCGGACTGCCACTCCGTCAGCCAACCGTCGTTGAACGCTACGGCCGCGACAATGGTTCCGGCCATCCCTCGCGGCAGTCCGAATTGGATCGCACCGATTTGGCCCCCATCGTTACTACGAAGAATCCGAAGGAGGTTCCTGCCGGGCAGGACCTGCCAAGCCTCACTCTCCCGAATCGTGATGGTCCCGCCGGTAACGCCTGCCCTCTGGAGCTTCGCAATTGCCGGGCAGTTCTGCAACTCTGCCGCGGCAGGCGGATTCTCTCCGTTTGGTCGGAATACAAGACACCGTTGCCCCACGCTCAGTGTGACATCCGAAAGGCCCAGTCCACTCGGTAGTTGTTCCCCTACTGACAACTTCACGCGCTTCACCTCGCCCATTCGAAGCCGGCACGAAACCTGTCCTATTTGCGCCCCAGTTCGGGTATCCATCCACAACAAGTCCGGAGACGCTGCGTCCTCGAGGATCTTGAACCGATAGCCCATCCTTAGAGCATTCCGCAAAGCCGCGCCGGCATCCGAGAAGAACAGGTCGCGGCCGTCCGAAGAATCGATCACGACAAAAGGCCAGCCCTGGCGCGGTTTGCCATCGGAATACACGACCTGGTTGTACCGGAGGAGATCGCATGGATCATCTGTCGGTCGAACCACGCGGCCATTGACGACCGCGAGGCGGATGCCTCCGCAGCCAACCGCCGCAGTAATCACCGAGCGGATCTGCGCCGTCGGCTGGCTATCGTAGCCGGCAAGAAAATCCGGCCAGCTCGCCGGGTCGGTCTCGAGCCACCGCTCCGTCCCTGGCGGTCGTTGGCTCAATTGCCCCTTCGCGGCTGCGAGATAAACGTCCTCCGGTGCGTTTCTGATGGGAAGCCAACGCGCATCTTTGGCTTCATAGACTCCACTGATCCGGCGATCATCGCCGAGTACTGTCCCCGGAGGCGAGTATTCACAGCTCACCGTCACCATTTCGGCTCGCCCATCGCCATTTGCGTCAACGATGGGAACAGGAGGACGTTCGAAATCGGTAAAGCTGTTGGAGTGCGCTAGCCATGGCATCGGCCGCCCGAGATCGTCGAACATCAAAGTGTAGATTTCGGCTCCGTCGGTGCAGCGGCCATTGCTCGGGAAGTACGCTGCAATGAGCAAGTCCTGACGGCCGTTCCGATCAAAATCGGCGGTCCAGACATCCGTTCCTCCAATCCCTGCGGCGGGCGGTATCCACACCCTCCAAAGCTTTCCCTTCAAATCATGGCCTTCGAAACGGAGATCGCCTCCGGGTTCGGCGTACACCACCGCTATGCCCAGGTCTACACTCGTTCTCGGGTCCAGCCCGCCCAGATGGCCGACCTCGTCGAGATATTTCATCGGGAACCGCGTTTGCGCGCTCACGACGCCGGCCGCCGCTACGAACACAACCCAAAGCGTTCGGGTACCCACAGTCTGAACTTAACACCCTGATGCTGTCACTTTCAAACAGACTAGCGAGCCTGCGCCTGATTCCGAGTTGTGCGAACACTCTTGTTCATCGTTCAGCGTATGGGTGGGCCGCGTCTGTTCAAGGTGGCTGAGGCAACCGCCCGTGCGGCTAAAGTGGTAGCACTGTATCGGAAGCGACCCGGCGAGACACTTCCGCGAAATGTTGCAGAACCCGCTGGCCGGGTCGCTTTCGATACAGCCACTTGAAGGAAGCCGCTCGCGTTTGCGGCGGACGCGGCAGCTATGGGCATTCAATCGCGGACGTGCATCTGAGGGGCGTGGCGAATGGTCGCGGAAGGCGTCCGGAACCGGCGGTTGCAGGAGGACAATGCGAGTTTGCCGGCGGTTTTTCGCTGTGTGACGCGTGCCTAGGGGCGTTCGTTGTGGACCGCGCCGTGGATTGGGCGCAGCTATCGCAGGCGCGCCCTGCCGGTGCCCACCGGATAGGCCGCGGCAGGGAAACAAGCCGAGCGAAGGGGGAGGAGACGGACAGGTGTCTGAGGAACCGCTTGAAATGAGACACTTCCAGGCTTTTGCGCAACCGGAGGAGCCAGGGGTGGCCCCTTCGTGGGCTGCCGGAGCCGCCCCGGATGGAAGAAATGAGACAAACGGCTCCAATGGAACCGGTTTGGAGTACAATCAGTGCTGGCCGGGAGGCCCAAAAGGAAATCCTGGACAAGTTGCTTAAAGAGCATTCTCAGGATGTGGTCCAAGAGAGGTGGATGAAGCTGGAATCGTGGTTTGTGCTGAAGGCAAAGCGGCCCGGTGTAAGCGCGAGAGCATTGGCCGGCAATATGGCCTCGAGGAGCTTCGGCATTATATTGAGCGCAGCCGGGTGGCGATCGACAAACTTCGTGGTTGGGAATTTTCCGCCAAGGCCGATTTTCCCGAAAAGACCGTAGGTGAGTTACAGGCCTTTGCCGCGAAAAAGGGGACATGGGCTTGAGGCGCCGCTGCCGCGAATCGGATAAAGGCCAGGCGCCTCGCGAAAGAAGAAGGTTCTGCATGTTTGCGCACTGACATACGCGGTACAGTGAGAAAGTAGGAGATGAAAATGCGGAGACGCATGTTCTTGAAGAAGTCGGCGATTGGGCTCGGCACTCTTGCGGGAGTGTACGGGGAAGTGTTGAAAGCGGAGCCAATAACGGAGATTGAAGCAGATTTCAACCCGAGCAACGGTTTCCGCGCTCTGCAAGTCGACGCAGGCAAAATCGCCGGTAATATCCACTCTTTAGATGGCGCGAACGGCGCGCCCTTTCCGGTAATGGCTGGACTTCCCAATCTCGTACGGCAATACAGGGATGTGCATATCAGCCAGGTTCGCACCCACGATTTGATGGGTCCCGCGGATATAGATTCGAAGTTCGTATACACAAACCCGAAATTGACGGACCTGATTCCCGATCCCGCGCAACGCGCCGGGGTGGTGAAGGCGGGCAATGCAAGCATCATCTTCCCCGACATGAGCGCCGACCCAGAAAAGCCCGAGAGCTACAATTTTGGTCCGACCGATAAGGCGCTCGCCGCCATTCGAGCCAGCGGCGCGGAAATTTTTTATCGCGTGGGACGCAGTTATGGGGTTGACTTCAGCCCGCCGGCCGATTTCGACAAGTATGCCGACGCGGTGAAGCACGTTGCCATGCATTACAACCAGGGATGGGCAAACGGGTTCCACTACCAGATCCGCTACTGGGAGTTCTGGAATGAGCCGGAGGGCTTCTGGACTGGAACTCCGGAGCAGTTTTACTCTCTGTACGAGAAAACGGTGCGGGCCCTGAAGTCAACCGATCCCACGCTCAAAGTGGGCGGCAACGGTCAGGAAGATCCTTACGGCGATACACCTTACCGCGAGGGCTTTTTCGATTACTGCGCCGCGCACAAGTTGCCGTTGGACTTTTACTCCTGGCACCACTACGCCAGCACCGAAGACCCCTACGATGCGGTTCGGCTCGCCAGGGAAATACGCGGCGTCCTCGATGCACATGGGTTTCCCAAAGCGGAGAGCATTCTCTCGGAATGGAATTTAATGGCCAACTTTACGAAGGCCGCGAAGGCCGAACTCGAAAGCGCGCACAACGCCGCTTACATCGGCGCGGTTCTGTGTTACGGTCAGGACGCTCCCCTCGATCAAGCGCATTTTTATCGCGGCGACGCGGCCTGGATGGGACTCTTCGATTTGCAAGGACGATATTTCAAACCTGCTTATACCTTCAAGGCCATGGGAAAGATGCTGGATACGCCGCAACGTCTTGCGGTCGAGGGCGCGGATACGTTCGGCTTCGCCGCGCTTGCCGGCCGCTCCACGGATGACAAGACCGTTCAGATATTCATCGCCAATTACGCGATTCCGGATCGCCTGCTTGCGAGAATGCATACGGCCAGCGCCCAGACACCCGACCGGCGGGGCCATATATGGCTTCCCCACCGCACAGATATTGTTTACCGCGATAACGCCGGTTACGATCTCACGGTGAGCAATTTGCCCTGGGGCGAAAAGGCGTTCAGCCTCAAGCGTTACCGGCTAAGCGCGACCCAGAACCTGGAACTGGTCGAGAGGAAATCCGGCAAGGGCGGCAGTATGAGATTGTCCCATCCGCTGCCCACCGATACCGTCGAGTTGATCGTTCTGGAGCGCGGGTAAGCAGGGCTGGATTCTAGCAGGCTGCTGAAAAGCGCCAGTTTGTAACTGGATCAGGCGTCCCGGCTTGCTTAATCCGGATCTGGCGCAGGGTTTGGGGGTCTTCCGTGAGATTCCGAGGTAATAACCCACCTCTCATCCAACGCTGTGGAATAGAATTAACGCTTGCCTGATCACAGTGCAGAACGGGCAGAAAGCGGAAGATGGCTACCCATTTATCGGCACGCCTGACATGGCACGAGAACGCCTGGAACGGTCGGGTTTGCAGGCATCCGGCGCTGAACGCGGCCTGCATGGTCCATGAGCATGTCCGCAAGTCGCGGCAGGAGGCGATAGAGGAGGCAAACTGCGGCCAGTCGCTAGTTGTGATACGTCAAAAAACGGGTTACCTGCCGCCCTGCCAGCGCGACGCCAATGCCTTTGGCGACGAGAAGTTTTTCATCCGGCATGACGATCCGCTCGAAGGCCGGGGTCTGCCCAGCACGGAAGAGGAGATCCCGCCCTATTCCTGCTGCCCCACGCCGTACCGCTGGATGCTCGAAGGCAATTTCCGCGAAATTTGCGAAGAGGAGAACCTGCAAATTCCGGAACGTCGCAATCTCGATTCGTCGCCCACCTGGGTGATGGAAGATAATCGTCAGCGCGCCCTTCTGAATAACTTCTGGGGGAAACTCAAGAAGCACGAATCGCTGATCTTCTACTACTGTAACCGTGGCAATGCCGTGAATGACGAGGTCCCGCGCATGCTCGTAGGGGTCTCGCGCATCGTCGAGATCGGCGATCAGCGTTATTTCGGGAAACGCGCCGACAAACCGGGGAATTTCCCAATCTGGTCCCGGCGCATCACGAGCGGCTATCCGAACCAGGGCGTCCGCATTCCGTATCAGGAGTACCTTGCGCTCGGAAAAGACACTGAGGCCGTCATTTGCCTGCCGCCGGAGGGCTTAAGCCTGCCGTTTTCGTATGTCGCGGAGTATGTGACTGACGGCCAAGCTGTATCGGCGATCCTAGCCATCCTGAAATCTATCGAGCGCGTCCGCGCGGACGGATTTGTTCCGGGCGCATGGGATGACGCCATCGACTGGTGCAATGGCGTTCTTGATGAGGTCTGGGCCGGTCGCGGCGCTTATCCGGGGATCGGCTCGGTGCTGCGCTACCTTGGCTGTGCGCAGGGGCACGATTACCACGCGACGGTGCTGCGCGGCCTTGAAAAGTCGCAGCGCGATCCGTGGGAACACGTCAAGAATATCCTGACTGGCCGGATCGTCCCGCCTGTTGACAATTACTACGCGGGGCTGCAGGCGGCAACTGCGAAATGGCGCTCGATGCCCTCGCGGTATAAGCTGCTCGACACGCTGGTGCGTTTCGAGCTAACGGCGGACCAGGTGATAGGCGTTGCGAACGAGGACGGGCGCGAGAAGCGCGGCATTTTGGCGCGCGCCGACAGGATTATCGAAAACCCATACGTTCTTTTCGAGCAGGACAAGGGCTCCGAACACAGCGAGCCCATCGGCCTTGAAACAATTGATCAGGGCATGTGGCCGGAAGGCGACGCGGCGTTATTCCGCAAGGAGCCGCCCATCGCTCACGACGATGTCCGGCGTGTGCGGGCCACGGCCTGTGCCGTGCTGCGCCAGGCGGCGAATGCCGGCGACACGCTTTTGCCGTTCGAGACCTTCATGCGCAAGGTCCATGAACACTTTCCCGACAAGCGGCGCTGCATTGCGGATCGCGAAGTCTTCTGGGAAGGGCAGGACCGCAAATTCCATGAGGCCATTCTCTGGCTGAAGGAAGAAACCTACCCTGAGTCCTGGCGCGTTACCGAAACTCAGGTCAAGGCTGTGGCGGCCGTCGCCGCCGTTGATGACGAGCTGGCGGAAGATCTCGGGGCAGAGGAGCCGGAGGAAGAGGAGATCGCCCCGGAGATCCGGCTCGTCGCGCTTAAATCGGTGCGCCGGCAGGAAGTGGAGATTGCGAAGGTGCTGGAAGGGATCGGCAAGGTCGATCTGCCACAACCGGCTCCAGACTGGCGCGCGCTGCTCACTCGTCCGAAGGACAAAGGCGGCTTCGGCGAGCCGAGAACGCTGCGCGAAAACGAGGCCATCGAAGAGAAGGTCCGCACCCTGGAGGTGCTGCTCAACAACCGGATCACGATCTTGACCGGCGGTACCGGAACAGGGAAAACCTCCGTTCTGAGCGTTTTTCTGGACGAACTGCGCAAGCTTGAAAGCCATACGCCGACGCTGCTTGCGGCACCGACCGGCAAGGCGCGAGTCCGGCTGCGGACGTCGACGCAGCGGGAAGCGAAGACCATTCACCAAGTCCTTTGGAACGCCGGCATGCTCGGCCCGAGATACCGCATTTTCGACGAGCCGACGAAAGGAAGGACGCGATATACGAACGTAGTCATTGACGAAAGCTCATGCCCTCAGTGGAGCTGATGGCGGCTCTGTTTCGGGCGGTCGATACAAATGCTTTCCGCCGGCTGATTTTCGTCGGCGACCCTTACCAACTCCCGCCGATCGGCCCAGGCCGTCCCTTCGTTGACATTCCTCGCTGGATGCGGGAAGAGCATCCCGAATGCGTTGCGGAGCTGAGAACTTGCATGCGCGTGACGCAGGCCGCGGGCGGGGAAATCTTCAGCAAGGGCCTGGAGCTGGCCGCGGGCTATCGCGATGAAGGCGGGCCGGGCGATGACGCCGTGCTGTCCGAACTCGTCCAGAAGGGAGAACTGGGAGACGTCCGGATCGCTTTCTGGAACGATCACGCGCAGTTGCTCTCCGAAATCGACAACGTGCTGAAGTCGGAATTCGGCATCCACGGCGACGATGAAACAGCCTTTAACCGCTCGCTTGGGATCGACAAGGAAAACTGGAAGGCCTGCGAGAACTGGCAAGTCCTGTCGGCTACGCGCATTCAGCCGTTCGGCACGGACGAGCTGAACCGCGTCATTCAAAACCGCTTCCGCGCCAACATGCTCAGCATGGCGCGAGACCACAAGTCGAGATGGCCGTCGCCGATGGGTGATCAGGAAATCGTCTTTCATGACAAGGTCATGCAGACGGTCAATCAGCCCAAGTGGCTTCCGAAGGATGACGAGGGGCTACGCTTCGTCGCCAACGGCGAAATTGGCATCATCACCGAGGCCTGGAAGGGCAAGGAAGGCAAGCCTGACAACGTGAAGGTTGTCTTCTCGACGCAGCCGTTTGGTACGAAGCAAGATCAGCCTCCTGCCTTGTATCAGGGCATGGCTTCAGCCCAATACTCTTCACTTAAGCATCTCAATGCGGCTTGTGAAGTCGAAACGCTCCGGCTTGTCACGAGCCCGGATTACTGGGAATTTCGTCTGATTTC
>JBEKHV010000105.1:0-6942 GCA_050012095.1 Bryobacteraceae bacterium
AGTGCGGCGCAGGCAGCGGCTGCGGCAACCGCCAGGCCATGCAGCCCCCGGCGCCACGCTGGCGTCCGCTTGCTGCCAAAAGCCCGCTTTGCCATGGAATAACCCCCCTTGTCAGTCAGGAGGCACTCAGCCGTCCAACAGCGGATGACAGCCGGACCGAGCCCACCGCTCGCCGACAGCGCCTCAGCCGCCCGAAGTTCGGCAGAAGTATTGTTTCACGACTTGCTTCACAAAACAAGCCGTAATTTTAGATTTTAACCGCGTGATATACTACCGTCTTTCGAAATCCTTCAGTGAAAGATTTCGAACGTTTAACGTTTGGAGGCCAATTTCATGCCGGTTGCGATCCCCATCTATAGGAACCAAAGCGCAGTCTACACCGCCGATACCTGCCAACCGGTGAGAGAAGCGATAAGTCGGGGCGAACTCCGCCATGTAGCCTTGAGACGTGGCCACTACCCGGGGGGGCGGCTCCCGAAGGGTAGCTTGCCCGGCCTGAGGAATGTCGGCTATTGGGACGCCAAGAACGATCAGAACTGGGCTCTTCCGTGGCACCGCAACGAAGGGATCGAGCTGACATTTCTCGAGACCGGAAGCCTCGGTTTCGCCGTCGATGGCCAGGCTTGCTCGTTGAAGCCGGGCGACCTTACGATTACCCGGCCGTGGCAGCCCCACAAGGTCGGAACCCCAACGGTTCGCGCCGGACGGCTGCACTGGCTTATTCTGGACGTGGGCGTGCGGCGCCCGCATCAATCGTGGAAGTGGCCCTCCTGGTTGCTGTTGAGCCCCTCGGACCTGGCCGAATTGACCGACGTCATCCGCCACAATGAGCAACCCGTGTGGCGGGGTACGCCCGAGATAGGCCGCTGCGTCCGCTCGATTGCCGCGGCCGTGGAAACGGACCGCCAGGGGAGCGGTATCTCCCGCCTTGCGGTCGGGATCAACCAGATGTTCCTTGAGCTCCTGGAGCTGTTTCGACGCAAGCGCGTTCCGCTGGATCGGTCTCTCTCGGATTCGCGCCGGACCGTGCAGCTTTTTTTGGACGATCTCCGGGCGCATCCGGAGCACATGGAGCTGGAGTGGTCGCTGGGCGCCATGGCGAAGTCCTGCGGGCTGGCAACCACGCAGTTCGGGACGCATGTCAAGTCGTTGACAAACATGACGCCCATGCATTACCTGAAGGAGCGCCGGCTCGACCTTGCCGCGAAGGCATTGCGCGAGCGGCCCGATATGACGATTACCGATATCGCGCTGGCGAACGGATTCTCTTCCAGCCAGTACTTCGCCACCGCCTTCGGCGGGCGCTTCGGCTGCGGGCCTCGCGAATATCGAACAGGATCGAGGGACATCGCAAGCCCGGGGGCGCGTTAGCCCGCATTTTCTCACGCGGGGTCTAGCGTAGCTGCCGGGCTCCCACCGGCCGGGCGCATCCAACGAACGGACGGCCTGCACGAATAACGGTATGCCCGCGTACGCGGTCACGCATTCTTCCAGTGGCTCCGGATCGAGCTGGAACAGAAACTCGCCTTCGGCGGGCGACGGTTTCTGTCGGCGAGGAATCCCCATCGCGAATCCCGTGGCAATTCTGCACCCAAAGGGTGCAGATCCCAGCGGCCCCTCTGCCCCACACAGCGCCGCTCCAACTCGACTCCGATTTCCTTTACGGACGTTCAGGGACGTTCCGAGCCGATCCGTCGGGGCACGCTTTAGCTTGCCCGGCCCGCCGTGCCCGGTGCTACATTGTCGTGTTCACCCATCATGGATTGCATCGACGCTCTAAAAACGCGGCGCTCCGTTCGCGCCTACACGGGCGAACCTGTAGCGCGCGCGGTAATCGAGGATATCATCGACTGCGGCCGTTTGGCCGCTACCGCCGTCAACCTCCAGCCCTGGGAATTCGTAGTGGTCACGGACCGGCCGATGCTCCGCGCCATCGCTGCGGCGACGGATTACGGAAGCTTCATCGCCCCAGCCGCCTTTTGCGTGGTGGTTCTCTGCAAGAACACCAAGTACTATCTGGAAGACGGCTGCAACGCCAGTGAGAACATGCTGGTGGCGGCGCACGCGCACGGCCTCGGAGCTTGCTGGGTTGCGGGTGACAAGAAACCGCACGCGGAAGTAATCCGTCGCATGGTTGGCGCGCCGGAAGGCTTCAAGGTGGTCAGTCTGCTCGCCATGGGCCATCCAGCCGAGGAGCCGCGCAAGGAGAAGAGGCCGCTCTCCGCATCGCTGCATTGGGAAAAGTTCTGATCGCCTCAGGCGCGCCTGGAAGGTGGACAGAGCTTTTTTTCCGCGCCCTTGAGTGGCCGTTGATGTGAACGTCCCGCCCGTCCCCGGCCGCCGTCCCCGCTCGCCCGAACTGCCGCCTATAGTGGACCCGCCGCGCGACAGGCCCAGGCGGGCCCGTTTCGCCATGCCCCGTTCCGAGCCGCGACAGATATGGAGCGGTCTCGCCGGCGTGCGAGAGAACCGCCTGCCGGCGGTGAACCCTCCGGTCCCCGTTCCGTATCGAGCTTCTCGCGGTGGCGTGAGGGCTTTGACTATAATCTGAAGGCTGCTGTGGCCGGTCGTCCAATCACTGTTGATATCTCCGGCGCTGTTTTGGGCGTTTATGTACTTGACACAACCGCCTAATTTTGATACAATGGATTCATGGTTGAGGAAGCCAAAACGGAACCCACGACGCTGCTAGAGGCGATTCGGTACTACGCCGATTTAGATGTAGCAACCAAGACCTTTGCGGCGCTCCGCTGGCCGGATGGCCCAATATGCCCATATTGCCAATCCAAACGGAACTTCTACGCCCCAAGTCGCCGGATATGGAAGTGCAAAACCTGTCGTAAGCAATTCTCCCCGAAAGTCGGGACCATCTGCGAAGACTCGCCCATCGGCATGGACAAGTGGATGGCAGCGATTTGGCTCATCACCAATGACAAGAACGGCATCAGTTCGTTGGAACTCCATCGGGCGCTTGGCGTCACCCAAAAAACGGCATGGTTTATGCTTCAGCGGATTCGCTTGGCGATGCAGACCGAATCCTTCGAGAAGGCCGCAGGAGAGGTTGAAATTGACGAAACCTTTGTGGGCGGCAAGGCCCGAAATATGCACAAGCACGTTCGGGAGCGGAAGATCACCGGAACTGGCGGCAAGGACAAAACCGCAGTCATGGCGATTCTGGAACGTGGTGGGCCAATCCGAGCAGGAGTTGTCCCAACCCGCAAGAAGGCGCTGATTCAGGCCATCGTCCGAGAGCATGTCACGCCTGGAGCCGAAATCTTCACGGATGCCTTGAAGTCGTATGAGGGGCTGGACGACGAATATTTACATCAATTCGTGGACCACACCATTGAATACGTGAATGGCAAAGTGCATACGAACGGGGTGGAGAACTTTTGGAGCATGTTCAAGCGGACGCTCAAGGGAACCTACGTATCGGTTGCGCCGTTTCATACGTTTCGCTATGTGGACGAACAGGTATTTCGCTACAATCATCGGAATGATGCCTGTGGCGATCTTGGCCGGTTTCGACACGCCGTTCGATGCTGCGCTGGAAAACGGTTGACGTACAAGAGATTGACCGGAAAAACCTCTGATGTATAGAGACATGAAATGTGAAAGTGTGAACTTGACAGGATGGCGAAAAGATCGTCTTTTCTTCATAGAGTTCGAGAAGGGATTGTGGCGCACTGCCTCTGGTGGCTTGTTCGAGGCGATAAGGTTTTGGACTATCTTATCCGGGGCGTGGGGGCGAGCATATTTTCAGCCATAGGAATGTGGTTGGCACGTCTCCAATTGAACCTGCACTGGCCGTATGTGGTCATGATCGGCTTGGGTCTGTTTGGCATAACCCTCTTTATTTGGGATGTTCTGGTTCGTCATAAGCCGATAGTAGAGCTGCAATCGGTGACGCAGACGCCGGATACTGAGTTGCCTGTGACCGTGACCCCAACGCCGCCTTTTGCGACTGTTCCCGTGGGCAGGTTAGCATTTGTCCATAAGACCCATGCCCGGATAGGGCCGGGGATGGGAACTTCGGCGTTCATGATTGCCTTCAGGAACACAGAAATGGACTTTAGATACCTTTGTCGCAACATCAAGGCTAACCTCAGATTCACTAATCTCTTCACAAAAGAAACGTTCACGGAACGTGGGTGGTTTGTAACCTTTGAGGGCGACAAGGCACGAAAGCCCGTACCTTTGGTCTCGCTCTCCTCGAACGAACACGCTTGGATCGTGCTGCATCTCATTAATGATATCGGCGGCGAACTTTATCCTTTTGCGGGGCCGGGAGGAGCGCTCGATTCGATATCCGACTGGACAATAAACGTGATCGAACGGGGCAGACTTGATCTCGGCAAATGGCAGATCAAGGTCAACATCACGAGCGACAGCGGGGATGAACTCGAAGAAACAGTTGACATTCAGGCAACCTAAGTCCTGAGATGTTCACTGCCACATTTCTCGCAGTCGCGGTCGCTTGGCACCTTTTTGCAGGTTCTTCTTCTTCTCGATTACCCGCAGATTATCGGTGGTATGACTGCCGCCTTTGGAAAACGGCCACACGTGGTCAATGTGATGTTTCTGCGGATCGAATTCTTCACCCTTGAGGCCCCTTTCAATAACCGCCCGTCTTGTCGCCTTCGAGATATACCGGGAGCGTTTCTTGCTCTGCCATTTTCCAAAGGAAATCAGCGCCACGAAACCGGCGATGATCTGTTCTTGGGAAGGTAGAAGGTGCGTCTGTGACCGGAACCCGGTGAGCATAGACATCAAAGCGCAGAAGACCATGGCGGCTTTCAGGAGATTTCGCAAGAACATCCTTGCGCCTTCCCTTGCAAGCTGCGCTCTGAGCCAATAAAGGGAGATGACCGCCCCAACGATGAAGATGATCCAGTCGGCGTTGGGAGCGCCTGTGATGTTGAACGGCGGCGGCATGGGTATCAGCGGAGTTGCCGCCGATTACCTGGATCTTGCCTTTCTCCGAACATAAGCCTTCCCGGTTGTCCCGTCCTTTTTCGTTCTGCCCTTGACGGCCTGAAAGTCCTTCCGTTCTTTCTTGCTTGCGGCGCTGCCAAAGAGAGCGCCAAGCGCTATTGGTACGAGCGGTAGTGGCATACTGCGTAAATTCTGTACCATTGCCTGAACACCAGTCAATGCAACAGTTGGATTACGCCAGAATAATGTCAAACGTTATTATTTCTCCTTCCGCCTCGCCATCTCCCGGCGAAGTTCAGCGAGTTTGGCGTCAATCTTCTGCTTTTGGGCTTCGAGTTGCGCCAAGGCTGCTTCAGGCATGATTTCCGATTTTGGAACGGCAAGGAGCGCCTGTCCGATCCGCCTAAAACGATCCTGTTGGGATTCTCCAGGTATTTCGGGCAGCGGCGGGAACATTTTTCTTCGGGGCATGGACGTATTTAGGATGGATCGGATCGGCAATCGGTGTCAATCGACGGGTGGCGGTTGTGTCAAGTATATAAACGCCCTGTTTTGGGCCGCCCGCCGTACGGTTCCGCGCGCCTCACTGCCCGTCGGGGCTTGAGACTTTGCGAATCCAGATATTCCGGAAGCGAACGGCCCGATCGTGGTCTTGCAGTCTCAAGGGCTGCTCGGCGGGGTGCGGCGTATACTTGGCCACTTGTCTCCAAACCGTTGTACCCAGATAGGCGCGATGATTCTGCGCCAGCACGCCATTGAAGAACAGCGTCGCGTAGGCGGGCTTGACCAGTTTGTCCCCGTCAAATCGCGGCGCCTCGAAGGCAATGTCGTACACATTCCATTCGCCCTGCGGGCGGGCCGGGTTCACCAGCGGCGGCCAGACGCCGTAAATCGCCCCGGCGCCTCCATCGGCGTAGGTCGGATTCTCGTAAGACTCCAGCACCTGGATTTCGTAGCGCGTCATGAGTTCCACGCCGCTGTTCCCGCGCCACTGGCCGGAACCGGTGGTTGTCTTCGGGACCATCCACTCCACGTGCAGTTGGCAGTCGCCGAAACTTGCCTTGGTAACCAACCCGCCGCTGCCTGGCGCAATTTCCATGTATCCGTTCTCGACTTTCCAGCGGGGTTCCTGGTTCTGTCCGTCCGGGCCAAGTTGCGTCCACTGGGAAAGGTCCTTTCCGTCGAATAGCACGATGGCGTCCGATGGCGGAGCTTCCTTCAGCAGCGGCCCGGGCGTGACTTTCAGCGGGCGCGGCCGCTCCATATCGTGGACCTTCCACTTCTGGCCCGGCAACTGCGGAGTATCGTTGTACCCTCGGATATCGTCGCCGGCCGATGCCGGTATTTCCTGGGGCGCGGCGGCCAGCCGTTGCTGCATCGCCAGACACGCGGCCACCGTAAAGAACGTGGTGATGATGGGCTTCATAGGTTTGCCGGGACCTCTTCGCAGCAGTTTATCACGGCTGAACTCCAGGATTCGGGCCGACAAGCCTCTGCGGATTGATCTTGACCGGCGCCGCCAATCATGGTAGCCGCATGCACGCCAGCCCGGCGCGCCGATCACCGGCCCATCCCACGGACAACTCCTGTGTTCTCTATCGCTTGGCCCCGCCACATTTCAGACTCAAGCCTCTTCTCGTGCTATATCTCAAAGCGGGGGGATACCCGCATGACGCGGGAGTACGCATTCCCGCACCCTACCGCTGGGCCAAAGTCTCCGCCGAACCGCCGGAGACCGTGGCTCAGAGGTCCGAATGCCGGAGGGCGTCTTCACCCCCCAAATGGGTTTGTCGCCGAATGTTCAAGTACCTTTATTTCCTTATGTTTATGGCAAGAAATGGCTTCGTTTCGTAATTCTCCTGACAAGCCGCGCAAGGTAGCGCCACCGGTCTTCCATGAGAAAGCGGCTCCTGTCAAGCACTAGGTTTTTGGCCGGGCCAGTGAATTAGCCTGATCGCCGACCAACGGGAGGCGCGGTTAGCCTACAAACGTCTCCTTCTTCCCTTC
>JBEKHV010000106.1:0-6795 GCA_050012095.1 Bryobacteraceae bacterium
TCGGTCAGCTTCTCCAGGAAGCGCGGGTCGCGGGAGAGCTTGAATCCCTTGACGCGATGCGGCTTGAGATTATGACTCCGCCACACCGTACTGACAGTGGATTTGCTGACACCCAACTGCGCGGCCCACAACTGGACAGTACACTATATAGCGTACAGCGGTAAACGGTAAACGATCAGCTCAAGAAATACGCCCGGTACAACGTATCCCGCTGCTTCGGCACGAACCCGGCGTCGCGGATCATGCGGCGCAGTTCTTCTTCCGTCGTGCAGTGGTGCGCGCCGGCGGCGGCGACCACGTTCTCTTCGATCATGATGCTGCCTACGTCGTTGCCGCCGAAACGCAGACCCAACTGGCAGGTCTTCAGGCCCTGAGTCACCCAGGAGGACTGCACGTTGTCTATGTTCGATAGGTAGATGCGCGAAATGGCGAGCGTTTGCAGGTATTCCACCGCCGTGGCCTCTTCCTTCACGAAGCGCCCCAGCGACGTGTTCTCGCGCTGAAACGTCCACGGGATGAAAGCCGTGAAGCCGCCGGTTTCCTCCTGAAGGTTGCGCACCAGTTCCAGATGGTTCATCCGCTGCTCGATGGTCTCGCCGCAGCCGAACATCATAGTGGCGGTGGTGCGCATGCCCAGATCGTGGGCCGTGCGGTGTACATCCAGCCAGTCCTGGGTCGAGCATTTCAAGCGGCTGATGCGATGGCGCACGGCGTCGTCGAGAATCTCCGCTCCTCCTCCGGGAATCGAATCCAGCCCGGCGTCCATCAGGCGCCGGATCGTATCCCGCAGACTCAACCCGCTTACCTCGGCGATGTTGGTCACCTCCGGCGCCGAAAGACAATGCAGGTGAATGCGGAAACGCTGTTTGATGCCGCGGAACAGATCCTCGTACCATTCGATTTTCAGATCGGGGTGCAGCCCGCCCTGCATCAAGACGCCGGTGCCGCCCAGGTCGATGGTCTCCTGGATCTTCTGGTAGATGGTCTCGTTCGGCAGGACGTACCCTTCCTCGTGGCCCATGGGACGGTAAAACGCGCAGAAACTGCAATATTCGGTGCAGAAGTTGGTGTAGTTGATATTGCGATCGATGATGTAGGAGACGATCCCTTCCGGGTGCCACTTGCGGCGCACGGCATCCGCCTCCATGCCGATGCCGATCAGGTCATCCGAACGAAACAACTCCTGCGCTTCCTGGCGGGTGATCATCGGGAACCCCAGTGTGTCATTCTAGGATAGCAGTGGAACAGCCTCCGCGGCTGTCCCGTCACATCCCTATGAGCGACGCCTACGCCTTCTACGCCAGCCTGGAAGCGGAAGTCCAGGTCCCCGAAAACGGCATTCTGAGCCGCACGCTATACAATGACGACCACGTGAAAGTCGTGATTTTCGGTTTCGGGCCCGGTCAGGAACTCTCTGCCCACACGGCCCCCATGGCCGCCTCGCTATACTTCCTGAGCGGCGAAGCGCAGTTGACCCTGGGCGAGGATGTGCGGGAAGCGAAAGCGGGCTCCTATGCGTACATGACGCCCCAGTTGCAGCACGGAATCGTGGCCCGGACGCCCGCAGTCATGCTGCTGACGATGTACAAGACAGCCACCAAGGCAATCCTGCCCTCGCCGTGATTTCAGGCGCGCGGAGCTGGAGACGAACTCAAGCGCCAACCGCCATCGCTTCCTGGTTCATGGCTTGCGCGAAGAGGTACACGGTGAATAGGGGCTTGGGTTCGCCCTTGCCCCAGCGATTCACCTGCCACTTGGCGCGCAGGCGCTTCACATCCGGACGCTCGGAGAGGTCGAGCGCAATCTGGTACGTTCCGCAGTAGAACTTCTGCGGAAACGCCGCCAGCGGTTTGGATCCCCATTCGGTCCCGTCGGCCGAACCCCAGATCGAGACGTCGATGCTTTCCTGTTCGATGATCCGCGTGATTCCGAGCGTGATGATCAGCATCTCGCCGGCGTGGCTGCCGAGGCTGAGATCCGGGCTGGCCCCGGCTTCGCGGACCGTGGTTTCAGGCGCTAGGAACTCCGGTAACATGGACATGTTTCCTCCCGCCGTCGCGGCCATGTGACTGTCCATTAAATGGTCGGCGGGCTAGCTCCAGCGTCTCACATTTATTGCGGGAACAAAAGCCCCACGTCACCGTTGGATGCGCGCCGAACCGCCTTTGGCGAAGGTCTTCACCTGTTCCAGGGTGGCCATGGTGGTGTCGCCCGGAAAGGTGGTGAGCAGGGCGCCGTGGGCCCAGCCCAGCTTCACGGCCTCGGCGGGGGTCTCGCCTGCCAGCAGGCCGTAAAACAGGCCCGAAGCGAAACCATCGCCGCCGCCCACGCGGTCGTAGACCTCGAGTTCGCACACGGGAGCGACGTGGGTTTCCCCGCCGATCCAGGCCACCGCTCCCCAACTGTGCCGGTTGGCGGAGTGGACCTCCCGCAGGGTGGTGGCGACCACCTTGATCCGCGGGTACTTCTCCACCACGCGGCCGATCATCCCCAGGAATGCGCTCGGATCGAGCTTGGATTTCGCGGCCACTTCCGGGCCGGGAACGCCCAGACCTTTTTGCATGTCTTCCTCGTTGCCGACGAGCACATCCACGTTGTGAACGATGCGCCCCAACGCCTCGTGCGCGTGTTCGACGCCGCCCGAGCGGTTCCACAGCTTCTCGCGGAAGTTGAGATCGAACGAGACCACCGCACCGGCGGCCTTGGCCGCCTGCATGCCTTCAATCACCAGTTCGGCGGTGGTTGGCGAGAGCGCCGCGAAGATCCCGCCGCTGTGAAACCAGCGCACGCCGGACGCAAAAATGGCGCTCCAATCGAAGTCGCCCGGCTTCAAAAGCGCTCCGGCTTCGTACGACCGGTTATAGAACACCACGGGCGGGCGCACGCCGTATCCGCGGTCGCTGTAGACGGCCGCCATATTCGGGCCGGTCACGCCATCGTGCTCAAACCGCTTATAGAAGGGCTTAACGCCCATGGCCCTGACCCGCTCGGCGATCAGGTCGCCCAGCGGATAACCGACCATGGCGGTGGCGATGCCGGTCGTCAGGCCGAAGCAGTCGGACAGGTTGGCGGCGACGTTGAACTCTCCGCCGCTGACGTGAATCTGGCATTGGGTCGCCTTGCGGAACGGAACGACGCCGGGGTCCAGGCGATGCACCAACGCGCCCAGCGACAACAAGTCCAGGGCGCCGGTTTTGGCTTTAGGAATGGTAAGAGAGCTGCTCATCGCTTTTCATTATCGCGTGTTTGGGGTGGGTGGCGGGAGCGCCGCGTGCAACCTGCACGTGGCGTTGTTCCCGCCGGCGGAAACATGTTAGGGTGATAAGCGCCATGTATCGATCCCAGCTTCTCCTCAGCGCGATCCTGGTCCCCGCGTTTCTGGCGCCCTTGCGGGCCCAGGTTGCGGCGCCCAACCAGATGGGGGTGTCGATAGGCCACCTGCACGCGTACGCCAAGGACCCGGAAGCGGAACGGAGTTTCTGGCTCGCGCTCGGCGGCGTGCCCGCCGGTTCGGGCCGCCTGACGGCAGCCAAGTTCCCCGGCATCCTGGTCTTTATTAACCGGGCAGACACCTCCGCTGGAACGGCTGGATCGGTAATCGATCACGTCGGGTTCCTGGTGAAGGACGCCAAAGCCGCCCAGGCGAAATGGAAGGAGGCGGGCCTCTCCGCCATCACGCCGTTCGACGCCTCCAATCAAGGCGCTTTCCTGCTTTCTCCGGCCGGCATCCGGGTTGAATTCAACGAAGACGCCTCTCTCAAAGACCCGATCGTCTTCCACCATATCCACTGGGTTACGCCGGACCCGGCCGCGATCCAGGCCTGGTACGCGAAGACTTTCGGGGCGGTCCCCGGCAAGCGCAAGAACTTCGCGGCCGCCGACGTACCTGGAACCAACCTTACGTTTGACAAGGCCACGGGGCCGAAGGTGGGAACCAAAGGCCGCGGGCTCGATCACATCGGTTTTGAGATCCAGGACCTCGCCGCTTTCTGCAAGAAATTGGAAGCCGAAGGCCAGAAGTTCGACGTGCCCTACAACCCGCGTCCCGGCGCGGATCTCGAAGTCGTCTTCATCACGGACCCGTTCGGCACCTACATCGAGCTGACGCGGGGCCTGAACCGGTACTGATGGCGTAAAGCCGCTTTGTATGGGGTGGGTGGCGGGGTTCGAACCCACGGCCAGTGGAAGCGCTGGAGGACTGGACGCTGATGAACAACATCACATTGGTATCAGCCGCCGTTTCATTTCTCCGTGAGAAATGCTCTCTCCCTTTTCGGCTTCGGCGGCCAGGATGCGGGCGACGGTCTCGTCATCGACTTCTTCTTCGGGAGCCTCTGCGAGGCGGCGGGCGAACTCTTCGTCACTGATGGGCTGTGGGGTTTCCAGAAGGGTCAAGAGCGCGTGGACTTGCCGGTTCATCGCTGTTGCAGGGCGTACTCGATATGGTTGCTTTGCCGTCCCCTCTGGCGTAATCTCTTCAACAGCGTATTGTGGCGAGGCATCTTGGGCATGAACGACGGGGCCATGGAAGCCAAAATTGAAATTTCCGGTCAATGGTAGGAGACCATTGCGGAGGAGAAGTATGAAGATCACCAGACGTACCGTGCTCGGCGCCGCGGCCAGCGCGATTCCAGTATTGCGGCCGTCCGCATCCGCCCAACAGGCCGCGCCCGCCGTACCAGCGGGGACAGTGGCGCTGCCCACCGGCGAGGCGCCGACATGGGGCAAGGAACCCATCGAAGACCGGACCAGCCATCGCGCGACGATCTGCCTCAACGGGATTTGGCAGGCGATGCCCGCGGTGAAAGATGCTCGCGTGCAGCCCACCGCCGAGTGGGGTTACATCCGCGTTCCGGGCGGGTGGCAGGACAACGGTAATCGCATGCCGGGCATCGTCGCCGCCGGAAGCGGCAGCGCCTGGCAGGATTTCAGCGGCAGTCAGGTTTCCCGCATGTGGTATCAGCGGCCGATCGACGTGCCGGCCGATTGGGCGGGACGCGCCGTGCTGCTGGAGTTCGATCGTCTCAGCACGGATGCCCGGGTGTTCGTCAACGACCAGGAATGCGGCGAGGCGCACTGGCCCGATGGGGCCGTCGATATCACGCGCGCGGTGACGCCGGGCAAGGAGGCGACGCTCCGCGTGTTGGTGGTGGCGGCGCCCGAGGAGTCGGCTGTCGAGGCCCTGCTGGCGGGCAACGAACCCGCGCCCGCCGCCCAGCCGCAGGCGGCGGCAACTGGCGGCGCCCCCGGCGCCGCGGGCGCCGGCCGCGGCCTCGCCTCGCGCGGTCTGATTGGCGACGTCTTGCTGCGCAGCCGGCCCGCCGGTCCCCATATCGACAGCATCTACGTCCGGCCCTCGACGCGCCAGAAACAACTCGCGCTGGAGGTCGAGCTAACTGGCGTGGCCCAAAGCGGCAACGTGCATTTCACCGCCGTCGCGCTGGACGAGAAAGGCCACGAGGAGCGCCGTTTCGAAACGGACTTGCCCGTGCGCGCCGCCGCGACGCAGATCGTGCGGCCGGCCTGGTCGTGGCCGAACCCCCGGCTGTGGGACATCGGCCAGCCCAACCTCTACACCCTGGCGCTCAAGGTCCAAGGCGCGGGCCTCGACGACGAAATGAAGCAGACTTTCGGCTTCCGCGAGTTCTGGATCGACGGCCGCAAGTACTACCTCAACGGCACGGAACTCCGTATGCGCCCGGTGATGGGCAGTCCGCAGGCCCGCGCCGCCGCCGAGGAAAGGGACGGGCACATTGATGCGTTCCGGTGGGCCGGGTATAACTTCCAGGAAATCTGGCCGACCGGTATCAGCAACCGGGGCCAGCCCGACGACTATCTCATGTGGTACGAACGCGCCGATCTAAAGGGCTGGCCCATCGCGTGCGTGCTTGAGGATATCCAAAGCTACGCCCCCACATGGAGCGATCCGGAAACCCGCGAGCGATTCCGCGCGGCCGCCGCACCCCAGGTCAAGCGTTATCGCAACCATCCTTCGATCGTCATGTGGAACACCAGCCCCAACTATGGCCGCGGCGACAAGAACCCCCGCATCATCGGCAACCTCGCCGCCGCATGGAACACGATGGGCGCATGGACAGACAGCCGTTTTCCCAAGCTGCACGAAGCCATTGAAATCCTGCGCTCGCTGGATGGCGCGCGTCCGGTCATGTCCCATGATGGCGGACCCGTCGGCGACGTGTACACGCTCAACTTCTACATGGACTTGATGCCCTTGCAGGAGCGCGAGGAGTGGTTGAGCTATTGGGCGGCCTACGGAGACGCGCCTTTTTACGTCGTGGAGTTCGGGGCTCCGCTGCAACCCACCTACCACCGTGGCCGCAATGGCTTCCATAGCTCGATCAACACCGAGCCGCTGGACGCGGAGTTTTGCGCCATTTACTTCGGAAACCAGGCCTACGCCGACGAGACGCCGCAATACCGCTCGCTGCTCCGCAGCACATTCCAAGGCGGGCAGACCTATGCGAGTTGGCAAAACTACCCGGCCGAGATTTACGCCGCCAACTTCCAGCGAGTCCAGGAGTTGTTCATGCGCAACACGTGGCGAAGCTGGCGCACCATGGGCAACACCGGCGGCATGTTCCCGTGGGAGAACGCCCACGGCTGGGCCGCCAGCGCGGATGCGGGCAAACAGGTGGATCTGGGCCCGTTTGTACCGGGCCGGCGGGGGTACTATTTCCACACGGCCCGCATGTCCAACCTCCACTGGCTGGATCCCCAGGCCGCGCGCATGATGCCGGCGGGAAAGGCGCTGGTAGAAAACAACCAGGCCACGCT
>JBEKHV010000107.1:0-6388 GCA_050012095.1 Bryobacteraceae bacterium
ACTCTTGGAACGAATGCTAAACTTCTTCATTGCCGGTCTCCTTTTGCACTTCGAGTGCGTATTGGGAGCTTAACGCGTCCCGCTGGAGACCGGCTTTCTCATTCCATCTTGCCGGCGGTGGTCTTGGCTTGGCGTCGAAAAGACATGGACGGCCGGAGCGCAACCTCCGGCCGTCGCGATGGGCGGGATCGCTGAGGATTAGCCTTTGCGGGCCGGCGGGTTTTCGACTACGAGGTTATTGACGACGGGGCCAAGACCGAGTCCGGCGCTGGAAGCGCGCATGCCGGCCAAGGTCTTCTCCAGAGCGCTGTTCACGACTCCGGCAAGAGTCACGTGTCCGTTATCGACGATGATGTGAATCGGCGCCGGGTGCACAACCGCATAGCGCGAAAGCATGGGATCTCTATAGATGGCGCGCGCGACCTGTACGCGCAGCATGTCGTCCTGGGGAGAGAACGGTAGAACCTCGATCCGGTCGGTGACGGCCGTCACGCCCGGCACGTTGCGAACGATGCCCTCGATAGCGCTCCGCTTATAGGGCTCGGTGACCGATCCCCACACGACGACCGAACCATGGGAGACGTCGAAGCCGATTCCGTCCCAGATGGTGTACTTGGAGTACATGGCGACTTCATGAGACAGCCGCTGGGCGATCGCCGCATCGTTGGGCGCCGCGCCGCCGCTCTTCGTGGCGCCCGCGCCGGAAACCCCGGCGGCCAGCGCCGCGGCCGTCAGGAGAAGTCTTCCGAACATTCTCGATTTCATTTTGATTTCCCCTCCTGCTCATTAGAGGGATGGGAGAACCGGAGGGTTACGGTCGCAATATGCGAAAGAACGGCTTTCCGCTCTCGCCGGTCGGCTTTCGGCGCCCGCGGCTGCGCGGTGAGGATGGGTTCCCAAATCTTCGGCGCGCTACGCTGTCTTGTCCTTCGCGTAGCACAACGAACTCAGGTCGCACACGGCGCATTTCGGGTTGCGCGCTTGGCACAGCGCGCGGCCGTGCAGGATCGTCTGGTGCGCGAAGAGAATCCACTTTTCCCGCGGAATGATCTGGACCAAATCCTGTTCGATCTTCACCGGGTCGGCGTTCTTGCTGAGATCGAGCCGCGCGGAAAGGCGCTGGACATGGGTATCCACCACGATGCCCGAAGCGATTCCGTAGGCGGTTCCGAGCACCACGTTGGCGGTCTTTCGAGCGACCCCCGGAATCGTGAGCATCTCTTCCATGGTGCGCGGGGGCGCACCGCCGAACTCGGCCACCACCCGCTTTGCCGCTCCCACAAGCGATTTCGCCTTATTGTTGAAGAAACCAGTGCTACGAATATCATTTGCAAGCACTTCCTGACGTACAGCAGCGAAGTCTTCTGGGGTCGGGTACTTGGCGAATAGGTCGGGCGTCACCTCGTTGACGCGCTTATCGGTGCACTGCGCGGAAAGAATCGTGGCCACCAGCAACTGCCAGGCGTTATCGTGGCGAAGCGCGCAGGTGGCGGCCGGATACATGCGGTCGAGCCGGGCCAGGATTTCAGCCGTTCGCTCACGCCTGGCTGCTGCGGTCTTGGGCGGTTTCACGTAAGCTCGTAGATGGCGATGCGGAATCGGCTTCTTCTGCTGGGCGCGGCCTTGGCCGCTTTTGGAATCTCGCTTTTCTCTGGTTTTCACTTCGACGATTATGCCATTTTCTCCGACCCGGTTCTAACCTCTTCGTCGGGCTGGCTGGGAATCTGGAAGTTGCGGCCGGGCGCCCTCGGGGCTCAGCCGCTCACCAGCCTGACCTTCTGGCTGAACTACATGGCGGGCGGGCGCGACCCGCTGGGCTACCATCTGCTGAACTTGGCGTTGCACTTGGGCGCGGCGCTCCTGGCTTACGAGTGCCTGCGCCGGCTCCTGCCGGAGCGGGCGGCTCTGGCTGCGGCAGCCGTGTTCGCCTTGCATCCCATCCAGGCCGAAGCGGTGAACTATGTCTGGGGGAGAAGCGTGCTGCTGGCGGCGCTTTTCTGCTTAGCTTCGCTGGCCGCGTGGCTAAGCGGGCGGCGTTGGATGGCCGTGGCATGGTTCGCCGCGGCGCTCCTGGCCAATGAACAATGCGCGGCGTTCGCGATGATTCCTTGGTGGACTACACGGAACCGGGAGGGCCAGCCGCACGGCCTGTTCCCATGCGGCGCGATGAGTGCGCTGGCGATAGCGGCGCTGGCGCGCGCGGCCTACGCTGCCTCCGCAATTGTCCCGGCGGTCTCGCCAGGAAAATTCTTCCTGGCGGAAGGACTGGTGATCTGGCGATACCTGCGTCTGCTGGTAATCCCTTACGGCTTCACGGTGGATCCGGACATGCGCGTTCCGGCCGTGTGGCTAGGGGCGCTGGCCTGGCTCGCCATTCTGGCCGCGGCGCTCTGGGCGTGGCGCGCGCGCCAGCGCGGCTGGACGGCATGGGCGTTGGCCGGGTTGCTGTTGCTCCTGCCCAGCTCTTCCCTGCTCCCGGCAGCCGATTTTTCAGCCGACCGCCGCATGTATTTGCCCATGTTCGCCTTTGCCGCGGCCGCCGGATTGCTGCTGGCGCGCGTGAGAACCCCGGCGCTGGCCGCGTGCGCGGCGGCCGCGCTCACGCTGTTGAGCGTCGTGCGCTCGGCGGTCTGGTTGAGCGATCGCTCGCTCTGGCAGGAGGCCGTAAGCCGCGCGCCGCAAAAGGTGCGGCCCAAGATCCAGCTTTCCCGCAGTCTTCCCGCGGCGCAGGCCCTGCAGCTATTGGAAACCGCGGAGAACGCCGCGCCGCACGATCCCACGATTTTCGCCGAGATGGGAAAAGTGCTCCTGGCGGAGCGGCAGGTGGAACCGGCGCTGATCCAGTTCGGCCGGGCGCTGGCGCTCGATCCGGGCAACGCCCAATGCTACAACAACCGCGGCGTGGCGCTTGCCCTATTAGGCGAGTACGCAATGGCGCGCGCGGATTTCCGCCGCGCGCTCGCGATTGACCCGGCCCTCACTGAGACGCGGGAGAACCTTCAGAAGCTCCCCCCGGAGCAGTGACCTGTAAGTCGGGCGTGGCATTTTGCCAGTCGGGCAGCTCGTAGATCTTCAGCTTGGTGACGAGCGGCGCGGTCACATCCTTCGATTCGAGGGCCTTGAGGTCGGTGCGGAATGAGAACGTGCCTGCGGCGTCCTCCTCGGATTTGGCCGTTCGGCCCCACAAAGTAACGTTGCCTGCCAGCCCGCTGATGTCCGCCTCGGCGTGGTTGGTGACCATGAACCTCACCAGGACCTGGTCTTTGTGCTTGGGATCCTCGGCGATGCGGATACCGGATACTTCAATGTACTTCTGGTACGGGTTGGTCTTGGCGCCGGGTTTGGCCGCCGGGCTTTCCACGGCAGCCGCTGGCGCCGCCTGGCTGTTTCCGTGCAGGGCTCCCACCAGCCAGTAGATTCCAGACCCCACTCCCAGGAACGCAAGGGAGAACAAAACGGCCAACAGCCATGTCGGCAATCCGGCCGCGGCCGGACGCGGCCGGGCGAGAGGCCTGTCGTAGGCCGACGGCGCCGGAGGGGCGGCATAAGGCTGCTGCTGCGGCGGCGCCGGGGGGGCGGCAGAGGGCTGCGGCGGCATGCGCGGGGGTTCCGGTGGTGGTACGGTCTGCGAAGGGATCGGCGCGGGCTCGGCGGGCGGAGGCGGGGGTGCGGTTCCGGCGCCCCGGGCCTTGGCCGCGCAGTCGGGACACTCCGTATAGGAGGGAGGAACTTCGCGCCGGCATTGCGGGCAGATCCACGTGAACATAAGCTGGGCCTCAACCTTACTGTAGCGCTACGCGGATACCGGCGAAGGAGTACATCCGGCCAGCCGCCTCTTTATCCCGCCGGAAGGAGTGGAAATCTTCGGGACGGCACATGGTGCACAGATTCGACGCGTAGATGCGCCCCGGCGTTACGCCGGCTTCGACAAGCTGGCGCCGGTTGGCGTCCGCAAGGTCGATGCGCGCTCTTCCCCGCTCCCCAAAATGGCCGGACACATCCGCGCCCACTTCATAACAGCACTTTCCGATGCCCGGCCCGATGGCCGCGTGGAGATCGGCGGGCAGGCTTCCAAACCGCCCGCGCATCGCCTCCACCGCCCGCCGCGCCATACCCGCCACGGTTCCCCGCCAGCCGGCATGCGCCGCCGCGACGGCGCGCCGGCGTTCATCCACGAGCAGGATGGGAATGCACTCCGCCGTCTTGACGGCCACCACCGCGCCGGGCGCGTTCTCCAGCAGCGCGTCGCCCTCGCCGAGAACTCCGTAGCGGCCGCTCGCGGCTACGCATTCCGCCGAATGAACCTGCTTCAGCGTGGCGAGATTGGGGTACAACGCGGGGACGTCGGCGCGCCGCGTTCCAAAGCCGTGGAGGAGCCACCCGAACGAGTCGAGCGCCGCCGCGCGGTAAACCTCTCGCGAATCCTTGTAAAACACCGTATCCTACGCGGGGTTCTGAATCTGCGCGATCCGCACCTGGCTCTTGAATTCCTCCAGCATCGATTCGTCGAGCCGCACCTCGGTGGGGCGCTTGACGAACGTGGTCATCTGGTCGATCTTGTCCTGCAGCTTCAGCAGCCCATAGAAGAGATTCTCGGGCCTGGGCGGGCAGCCGGTAACGTAGACGTCGACCGGCACGATGCGGTCCACGCCCTGCAAAACCGCGTAGGTGTTGAACGGGCCGCCGACGCTGGAGCACGCGCCCATCGACATGCACCACTTGGGGTCGGGCATCTGGTCCCAGAGGCGCTTGAGCACCGGCGCCATCTTGAGCGTCACGGTGCCGGCCACAATCATGAGGTCGGATTGCCGCGGGCTGGGGCGGAAAACTTCCGCGCCGAAACGCGCGATATCGAAACGCGACGCGCTGGCGGCGATCATCTCGATCGCGCAGCAGGCCAGTCCGAACGTGAGCGGCCAGACCGACGATTTACGCGCCCAGTTGAAGACGTAATCCACCGACGTGGTGATCGCGTTGCGCTCGAACTGGTTCTGAATGAAGGCAGCCACGAACCCTCCCGAAGTCCCTAAACTGGATTGTAGCACCGCGTCCGGAGCCGGACGCTACACGGAGCGCTTATGCCGGCTTGGTCGCCAATATCGGCGGCGAAGGACCGGGGGCTTCCACCGTGCGCGGATTCTCGAAGCCGGCTTCGCGCAGCCAGGCGGAAATTTCGGGGAACGAATACGTGCTGCCCTCGTCGGTGGCCACCAGCATATTGACCGCGAACATCAGGCTTATCGGCGGGCCGGAGCGGTCGTCTTCCACGAGGAATTCCGCGATCGCAATCGTACCGCCCGGTGCCAGCGCGGCGTAGGTCTTCTTCACCAGCGCGCGGCTGCGGGCTTCGCCCTCGCTGTGCAGGATGTGGCCGAGCGTGGCGATGTCGTAACCGCCGCCGAACTCGGCCGTGGCCAAATCGCCGGGGACATAAGAGAACCGGCCGGCTACGCCGTGGGCCGCCGCAACCCGCCGGGTCACTTCCAGAACGCCGGGAAAATCCACGGCCGTGACCCTCACCTGCGACGACTTCTGGGCCAAGGCGATTCCCCACACGCCCGACCCGGCAGCCAGATCCAGAACCTTCACCGGCTTCTTGGCCTTGGCGACGCCCAGGGCTTGCGCCAGGGCCTGCGCCGCCGGATAGTTCATCGGGAACAGAGACTCCACGAATCCCTCGAAGAACTCGGTTCCCCGGCGCTCCTGGTTCACGCCTTCCGCCGGTTTGCCGGTCCGCACCACGTCCGCCAGCGGCTGCCACATGGCGATCAGGTCCGTGCACACGTGGCCGATCAGGCCGCCCAGATACCCCGGCTTCGAGCCGACCAGGAACGCGGCGCTATCCGCGCTCAACCCGAATTCCTTCGCGGAGGTCTTCGTCAACAGCCCGATTCCCGCCAGCGCGTTCATCAAGGCGCGCATTCCGCGCACCGAGGTTCCCGAAAGCGAGGCCACCGCTTCTATGGTTTTCGGACCGTCGTCCAGGATGTCGAAGACGCGGTGACGCACCGCGGCTCCTATCATCAACGTGGGGGCGAAACCCCACGCCATTTGGAAAATTCGTTCGGGCGTAACTTGAGCTTGTGTGGCCGCAGCCATCGAGCGCCCCCTCCTGAGAAGTGAAGAATCTTGGTTCTGGGTACGATTATGTCACGTTCCAAGAGGGGAAGTAGCGGCTTTCAAAATTGACCGGGGATGCTTTGGCGGACGTCCACGTGTGGCGTAACGGCCGCCGCCGATCCGAAGAGTTTCGGGTTTTCCATAGCCTCTCTCGAAAATTCACCCGCGCGGGCTATGCCGCTTTTGGTTTGAGCGTGACCTCGTAGCCGAGTTTTCCCAGGCGTCTGACCAGATGGGTGGCGGTCTGGGCGGCGTCTCGCCTGTCGAA
>JBEKHV010000108.1:0-6097 GCA_050012095.1 Bryobacteraceae bacterium
GGCCGCGTAATCGGCGTCGTTCTGAACCACCAGGGCCCCGCGCGCTCCTCCTTCAAAGTCGTGGAAGACGCTCTGGATCGCGGTCGATGTCTTCTGCACCAGAATCGAACCCGCGACCTCCAGCGGCGAGACGATTTCGACCTTGCCGCTGTTGTTGTTGTAGATATCGTCTCCGCTTTGGCTCCACCAGCAGTCGCCCAAAAGCGAGCCGGCGTCGCCCGCCAGGAATGCCGCGGCATGGCGGGTGGCGCGGGCTATGCCGCGGCGGACCTTGAGAAGACCCGCGTTGAGAGTTCGGCGGAGTAACGCCCGCGAACGCGAGGGATGGCTTTTCATATTCTTTGGACTCCTTCCCGCTCTGTCACGACGTCATCTTCCGCCACTGTCGGCGGCATCGTCGCCAGAGCCTCTGTCACCGAACCGATCCAGCCGACTCCCGAGGTCTCGCCAGCCCTTTCGTTCCGGACGGCCAAGCGGATTCACCGCGGCTGTCCAGCACCAGACTCCCGGAAATCCAGCGGTTCTTTCGCGCGGGTGACTCGCGGCGCCGCTTCCGACTCGCCGGATATCTCTGCCCCGCTTCGTTTTCAGCGACCCTTAATTCGTACAATAGGGTCTGATTCAAGTCAAGCAGGCCTCTGGCCTTGCCAAGCGCTGTGCGCGAGAGTCCGCGGCGCCTCTCCGTCGTCCTCTATAACTGGAAAGCGACCATGGCGCGCGTCGGGTAGGGGCGCTCGGCGGTGGTCATGGGAGCGCCGATGACGGTTCGAAGATGGCGATTCATCTCGTTTGGCGAGACGACCAGGCAAGGCCTGGTTTTCCGGATCTCCGATCCAAGCGTGGGGTCTAGCGACGCCAGCCAGACCTCATCCAGCAGCGGCGAAGGGATCACCAACGCCACTCCTCGTGGTCAAATTCATTCGGAGGCGCGGGATCGAACAAGAGTTCGTCATTGAGCGCTGGACCAGCCGAGCGGAAGGCCTGTTCCCAGCCGTCGCGGGGACGGCGATCGGGCGCAATGACCAAGCAGCCGCTTTCGATGCGCATCTCAACCGTATCGCCAAAGCCGCACTGGTCGATGAGGGGCTTGGGGATGCGTATACCACGCGAATTGCCAATAGCCGCCAGACCGACTCTCATAGGAGACCTCCCATAATTACATTGTAATCACACCGCGGCGCGGCTGCAACGGAAACGCGGCGGCGGCTCCGGGGCCAGGCGTCCTGGGGCGCCGGTTGGTACCATGAAGGCGACGGTATGACCTTTCAGTGGCTCGATATGCGGATCACCGAGGAGCAGGAGCGCCGCCAGCGGGAGACGCTCGTGCGGGAACGGCTCCCTAGCGCGCTGGAGGAGTGGTATGGCGAGTTGTCGGCGTGCGTGGACGTCTACCGGAGCGCTTTCGGGCCGGAATCGGCGGAGATCCGGCTGGAACACCCCAGGATCACGGTGACGATCCGCGAGGAGCGCGATGGCCAATGGCAGCCGCGGACTGAAGTCGCCATCACGACGGCCCCCAAGTTGCCTGGGTTTCAGATTGATGGCTGCGAAGATCCCTTCACGATCGAAATCGGCATGCTGCCAGGGCACCGGCTGTTCTACAAGAGCGAAGGCCAGTTCCTCACCAACGAGGACGTGACGCGGCGGATTCTCGACCGGGCGCTGTTTCCCAAGCTGGGACAATAAGGCATGGGCGCTGGGTTCGAGGCCACCTCCGCCAGCGGACCGGCGCTTTGGGAACGGTTCGCGCACCAGTTTCCGGTGCGCGAGCGCTTGGTCTATCTGAATCATGCCGCCGTCGCGCCTCTGTGCAAACCGGCTGCGGACGCCATGACACACCTAGCGGAGGATTGCCTCCACTTCGGCAGCCTGCATTACGGCGAATGGATGGCAGTCTACCAGGGTCTCCGCGCGGCCGCCGCGCGCTTGATCCACGCCGATGCGGCGGAAATCGCGCTCGTCAAGAATACCTCCGAAGGGATTGCCACCATCGCGATGGGGTTGGACTGGAAAGCGGGCGATCGCATGGTCGGCTTCCACGAGGAGTTCCCGGCCAACTACTTCCCCTGGAAGCGCCTGGAGGCGAAAGGAGTCACGGTGAAGTGGCTTTCCGTGAGCGACCCTCTTGATCGCATAGAAGAAGCCTGCCGGGGGGCGCGCCTGCTCTCCATCAGTTTCGTTCAGTTCCTCAGCGGATTCCGCGCCCCAATTCAAGAAATTGGCGAGATTTGCCGTCGTAACAACTGCATTTACATGGTAGATGCCATACAGGGCCTTGGTGTATTTCCGCTGGATGTGCAGACTTGCCACATCGACGCCCTGGCGGCCGATGGGCACAAGTGGCTGCTCGGCCCCGAGGGGTGCGCGGTGCTCTACGTCAGCCGCGAACTCCAGAATCGCGTCGAGCCGGTGGAGTTCGGCTGGACGAATGTGGCTGGGTACGCCGATTATGGATCGCGCGACATGGCCCTTAGACCGGATGCGGGCCGGTATGAATGCGGCACGTTGAACACCATTGGTTGCTTTGGGTTAAAGGCATCTATCGAGTTTTTGCTTGAAGTTGGAATCGAGCGGATTGGCCCGGCTGTTCGGGATCTGGCGGACCGCATCGCCAGTGGCGTTCAGGCGAGCGGCTACGAAGTGCTGGGCCGCCGCACACCGGAGAACGCATCGGGAATTGTCAGTTTTCGGAAGGCGGGCGTGCCGGCCGAGCAGGTGGTACGGACCCTGCGGTCGCGCGGGATCATCGCGGCTCCCCGGAACGGCTGGGTCCGGACATCACCGCATTTCTACATCTCGCCGGGCGAGATTGACCGGATGTTAGTGGAGCTGCCGTGAGCGGCCGCAAAGAAAAGGCCGGCGGAGGCCATGCTACAATGAGGCGTTTTCCAGCCAGTATGGAACGCGCCAGCAAGCTCATTCGCGGGTTGGGACTGCCCGGGGAAGCGGGCAGCGACGAGCGAATTGCGTGCGCCGCGTGGGCGCAATGCGTCGGCAAGAAACTCGCCGCGCACACACGGGCCGCCCGCATGGTGCGGTCCCGCCTGATCGTCGAAGTGGAGGATTCCGTCTGGCAGCGCCAGTTGTTCACGCTCACCGGGCAGATTCTCGGAGTTCTGGACAAGAACCTCGGCCACGGCGTGGTGGAAGACGTGGAGTTTCGCGTGGTTCCCCGGCGGAAGGAGCCGCAGCGCGCCATCGCCCCGGCGCCCGCGCGCACTTTCGATGAAGCCGAGAGCATTGCCGACCCCATTCTGCGTTCCATCTACAGGGCATCCCGGAAAAAGGCGATGGCGTGAAGATCACGGAGAAGGAAGTCCACTACGTCGCGGAGCTGGCCCACCTGAAGCTCAGCGATGCCGAAATCGCGAAGTTCCGGGCGGACCTGGACGGCATTCTGGAACATATGGACAAACTGAACGCCGTAGACGTCGCCGGCGTGGAGCCTATGGCGCAGGTGCTATTCGAACAACCCGCCGGGTTCCGCGCGGATACGCCCGAGCCGCCGCTGGGAAACGAAGCGGCTCTGGCGAACGCCCCACTGCACGGCGGCGGGTACTTCAAGGTGTCCAAGGTCATCGAGCGGTGACCCTGTTGGCGGGACGGCGCGAATGAACGTTCCCTCTCTCACCATCGAAGGAATTCGCGAAGGCTTGCTCCGGCGCCGGTTTAGCGCCGCCGAGCTGACCGTCGAAGCCCTGCGTTTCGCCGAAGCTGAGAATCCCAAGACCGGCGCCTATCTGCGTTTCTCACCCGAGCGCGCCATGAGCGCCGCGCGGCGGGTGGATGAGCGCATCGCGCGCGGCGTCGATCCCGGCCCGCTGGCAGGCGCGCTCCTGGCGGTCAAGGACGTGATTCTCACCGAGGGCATCACCACCACCTGCGGCTCCAAGTTGTTGGCCAGCTATGTTCCGCCGTACGATGCCACGGCCATCGTCCGAATGGAAGAGGCGGGAGGGATACTCATCGGCAAGACCAATTGCGACGAGTTCGCCATGGGATCTTCCACGGAGAACTCGGCGTTCGGGCCGGTGCGGAATCCGGCGGCCCTGGACCGCGTTCCGGGAGGATCGAGCGGCGGTTCGGCGGCGGCCGTGGCCCAGGGCACGGCCGTGGCGGCGCTCGGCTCCGACACGGGCGGCTCCATCCGCCAGCCCGCCTCCTTCTGCGGCGTGGTGGGAGTGACGCCCACCTACGGCCGCGTGTCGCGCTACGGCCTGACGGCGTTCGCCAGCTCGCTCGACCACATCGGCCCGTTCGCCCGCACGGTGAAGGACGCGGCGACGCTGTTGCAAGCGATCGCCGGCGCCGACGAACGCGACGCAACTTCGGCGCGGGCGCCCGTGCCGGTTTACGCGGCGTCGCTCGACGGCGGCGTCAAAGGGCTGAGGCTGGGGTTGCCTCGCGAGTATTTGAAAGACTCGACGAGCGAAACGGCCGATTTGATCGCGCGAGGCGTGGACGTTCTGAAGGGGCTCGGCTGCGAAGTGGCCGAGATCAGCTTGCCGCACACGGAATACGCCATCGCGTGCTACTACATCATCGCGACGGCGGAAGCCAGTTCCAACCTGGCGCGCTACGACGGCGCGCGGTATACGTTCCGCTCGGCGCATTCCGAGACCCTGGCGAACATGTACCGGAACACACGCGGGGAGGGATTCGGCGCCGAGTGCAAGCGCCGCATCATGCTGGGAACCTACGTACTCAGCGCCGGCTACTACGACGCCTATTACCTGCGGGCCCAGAAAGTGCGCGCCTTGGTGGCGCGCGATTTCGCCAGGGCCTTCGAGCGGGTGGACGCCATCGTGGCTCCCGTGTCCCCCTTCCCGGCGTTCAAGCTGGGTGAGAAAGTGGACGATCCGCTGGCCATGTATCTTTCCGACATCTATACGATCACGGGGAGCCTGGCGGGCATTCCCTGCATGAGCGTCCCGTGCGGAAAAACCACCGGCGGGCTGCCCGTGGGGATGCAGATCCTGACCCGTCACTTCGACGAGACTACGATGTTTCGCCTCGCCCAGGCCCTTGAGAAGGCCGGCGGATCAGCCTCATAAGACGGCGCGGACCCCTCGGGCCTGAGCCTTTTGCCAGCGACCAGGCGGCTGGACCGAGCATCTACTCTCTATAGAGGAGAAAACCAGGAAACTTATGCCATTTACCTTGCCGCCATTACCCTATGCGCCCTCGGCGCTTGAGCCTCACATCGACACGATGACGATGGAGATCCACCACGGCAAGCACCATGCCGCCTACGTCAACAACCTAAACAAGGCGCTGGAATCTGCGCCGCAACTGGCCGGCAAGACCGTCGAGGATTTGCTGGCCCACAACTGCGTCCTGATTCCGGAGAACATTCGCATCGCGGTGCGGAACAACGGCGGCGGGCACGTCAACCATTCCATGTTCTGGAAGATCATGGCCCCCGGCGCCGGCGGAGCGCCCGTGGGCAACGTGGCCCAGGCGATCGCCGCGACGTTCGGAAGCTTCGATAGTTTCAAGGAGAAGTTCAACCAGGCCGCCGCCACGCGCTTCGGCTCAGGCTGGGCCTGGCTCGTGAAATCCAGCGGGAAGCTGGAGGTCTGCTCCACGCCCAACCAGGACAGCCCCCTCATGGAAGGCAAATTCCCGGTGATGGGCCTGGACGTGTGGGAACACGCCTATTACCTGAAGTATCAGAACCGCCGTCCCGACTACGCCGCCGCGTGGTGGAACGTGGTCAACTGGCCGGAAATCGAAGCCCGTTTCAACTCGGTGAAGTAGCGCCGGGCCCAGAGATGCAACTGAATAAGACGAGCCCGCCGCCTTACCGTTGTGTTGCCCGGAGCTTTCCCTGCCGCGTTGTATTACTTGGTCAGCGGTAGAACCGTCGCCAGAGAGCCTTCGCTGTTCGCGCGGAAGGCTATGGCGCCGATCTGGGAGCCCGCGGGCGGCGTGAGTACCAGCGTCCCGCGCCTCCCGGCCGCGGCCGGGAACGTGTCCGTCAGCATGAACGCGGTGTGCCCCATGGCGGGAAGCGGCAGCGTCGTTCCGCCGATCGTCGCGCCGGTGTCGTCATACAGCGTCGCCGTCACGTTCGCCGCCGGCGAAGACGTGTTCG
>JBEKHV010000109.1:0-5831 GCA_050012095.1 Bryobacteraceae bacterium
CCTGGCGGAAGGGACGCAGGGCGGCCAGCCATGTTCTGGAAACAGTGCTCCTTCCCAGAACATAATAGCACACAAATGTTGTTAAGTGAAGAGTATTGGGCTGAAGCCATGCCCTGATACAAAGCCCGGACCTTGCGGTGGCGGCTGAAGTCGTGCCCTGATACAAAGCCCGGACCTTGTGGGGGCGGCTGAAGTCGTGCCCTGATACAAAGCCCGGACCTTGCGGGGGCGGCTGAAGTCGTGCCCTGATACAAAGCCCGGACCTTGCGGGGGCGGCTGAAGTCGTGCCCTGATACAAAGCCCGGACCTTGCGGGGGCGGCTGAAGTCGTGCCCTCGAAAATGCGCACCCGTTGTGCGGCGGACCTCCTGGCCTTCCGGCGCCCGCGCGACTCAGCCGAGGACGGGGCAGGCCAAACGGCCTGGCCCACCTAAACCAGACGCGCATGGCGCGATTGCTGGCTTCGCTGTTCTTGGCTGTAAATTCCCGAAAGGCCGGGAGGCCCGCCCCACCTGAGAGACCGGGGACGGGACGTTCCGCGCGTCCTGGAGCCGGCTTAGGTAAACGTCCCGTCCGTCCCCAACTTCGCCGAAGTTGACTCCGATCCTCGGAACCCGATGCACGCGCCGCACGGAGGACCCTCTTCTTCGAACCCGCTGAAAGGAGAGTTTATCGTCTCACTTCGGAATTCAGGTTAAAATGCATTGAAGCATTAGGATCCTAATATTGAGAAAAGGGGTTCTCACTGGCGGCTTAAATCACTCCTCTGTTGTGCGCCAGATCCCCCGCGTGCTCGTCATCGGTAGCACTGGCCCAATTGAGTTGTTTGCGGACCAGACCGGCACACGCTCCCGCCTCGTCAGGTTGACCCCCATTGACATCCTCGTCATCTGCCTGTATTTCGCGACGGTGCTGGGGATCGGCGTGTACCTGAAGCGCCGCGTACGGGCCAGCGACGACTTCTTTTTCGCCGGGAAGGGCGTCGGTTCGTGGATTGCGGGACTGAGTTTCGTAGCCGCAAATCTGGGGACCCTGGAATTGCTGGGATGGGCGGCATCGGCGTACCAATACGGAATGCTGGCTGCCCATTGGTACTGGATTGGCGCCGTCCCCGCAATGCTGTTCCTGGGCGTGGTGATGATCCCGTTCTATTACGTCTCGAAGGCCCACTCGGTCCCGGGCTATCTGAAGATGCGCTATGGGGAGAGCACGCGTCTCCTTTCGGCGATTTCTTTCGCGGTGATGACCATCCTGATGAGCGGCATCAATATGTTCTCGATGGCCGTAGTTATGAAAGTGATCCTCGGGTGGGACATGCAGTTCAGCATTCTGGTTTCGACCGCGACCGTGGGCATCTATGTCGCGCTCGGCGGCCTGCTCTCGGCGATTGTAAACGAAGTGGTGCAATTCGCGCTGATATGGGCGGGCACAGCGCTCATTCCGATCTACGGCCTGATCGAGGCGGGCGGGTGGAAGGGCATGCTGGCGCGCATCGCCGAGCGCGCTCCCGGGCAGGACTACACCCACATATGGCGCAACATGGGAGCGGCCGCCGACAACCCAATGGGCGTGCACTGGACGGGCATCGTGTTCGGATTGGGGCTGATCGGCGCCTTCGGGTACTGGACCACGGATTTCCTGGTGGTCCAGCGGGTGCTTGCCGCTCGCGACCTGCGATCGGCGAAGATGGCGACCATCATTGGCGCGGCGTTCAAGATGATGCTACCGGCAATCGTCATCCTCCCCGGGTTGCTGGGGCTAGCCGTCCTTCCCTTCAGATTGACGGGCGAGACGGAAGCGCTGGCGACCGGCGGCCACAGCTACAACGAGGTGATGCCGCTGATGATGGCGCGTTATCTCGGCCCCGGGTTTCTGGGAGTCGGGGTGACGGCGCTGATTGCGGGATTCATGTCCGGCATGGCGGGGAACGTCAGCGCGTTCGCCACCGTCTGGACCCACGACATCTACCGCGCGGTGTTTCACCGCGGCGCAGACGACCGGACCTGCCTTCGAATGGGGCGCTGGTGCACAGCTATCGGATTGGCGGCGAGCATCGGCGCTGCATACCTCGTGATGCAGTTCGCCAGCATCATGGATTACGTCCAGGCGCTGTTCGGCTTTTTTATCATCCCCCTGTTCGGCACTGTAATCATCGGAATGCTCTCGAAGCGGGCCACGCCGGCGGGAGGATTCTGGGGACTATTGTCCGGGATGGCCGCGTCCGTCGTTCTGTGGCTGGTGGTGAAACTGCATCCCGCGGCGCTGGCCATTCTAGCGTTGTCGTCCGATGCCAAAGCCATGGCGGAGAATCTGTACAGATTCGTCTGGTCGTGGCTGATTTGCGTGATCGTGACGGGCGCGGTCAGCTTTTTCACCACGCCCAAGCCGGTTTCCGAACTCCATGGCCTCGTGTACGGTTTAACGGGAATTCCCGGTGGCCCGAGGCTTCCTTTTTACCGGCAGCCGCTGTTTTTTGCGTCGATCGTCGCGGCCGCCTTCGTTTTCTTGAACGTGTACTTCTGGTAGACGGATATGAGGCAAATGGACGAGGATCTCATCGTGAGCGCGGGAGGGACGCCCGCTCTGGGCTCTGAAACGCGTCCGCGCTCGGGTCCGCTAACGCGGAAGGAACGGATGCGGCGGGCCCTGCGCAGGGAACCCGTGGACCATCTGCCGTTCCAGACAAGCTTCACTGGCGCGATGGGCCGGCGGCTGGCGGAGCATTTCGGGATTCCTGCGGCGGAATTGCCCGATCGCCTCGGTAATCATCTGCTACGGGTCGATATCGCACACGCAAGGCGCATGAACGATGACGGCTTCATCGAGTACGACTGGTGGGGCGCCGGTTGGGATACCCGTACCGAGGGCTACTGGCACGCGTTCGCGCCGCTCGGAAGCTCGCTCGACCTGGACGGTTACACTTGGCCGGACCCGGATGCAGCGGACCTGCTCGAAAATGCCCGCCAGTCGGTTGCGGCCCAGGGGGCGGATTACTTCGTGGCACCGAACTTCGGCATGTGCCTATTCGAGCGGGCGTGGTCGTTACGTGGCTTCGATGCTCTGCTGATGGACATGGCCGACCGGCCGGATTGGGTGGCAGACCTGCTGGACCGGATCACGGAAATTCAAATCCGGCTGGCGCGCCGGTTCGTTGCGGCAGACGTGGACTGCGGATATTTCGGCGACGATTACGGCGCCCAGCGCTCGATGCTTTTCTCTCCGCGCCTGTGGCGGAGGCTCATTAAGCCCCGGCTCGCCCGCATGTTCGCGATTTTCAGCGGCGCGGGACTGCCGGTGATCCTGCACTCGGATGGCGATATCAAGCCGATCCTGCCGGACCTTGTCGAGATCGGGGCCACCACGTTGAATCCGGTTCAGCCGGAAGTGATGGACCATGCCTGGCTGGAGCGCGAGTACGGGCAGAAGCTGAGTTTCTACGGAGGCATTTCGACTCAATCGGTAATGCCGCGCGGCGACAAGAAGGAGATCCGCAAGGCCGCGCTCGAATGCGCGCGATTGCTCGCGCCGTCGGGAACGGGACTGGTCCTCGGCCCATCGCACCGGATGCAGTCCGATATTCCGGCCGAGAGCGTGGACGCGATGCTCGAGGCATTTCGGGAGTTGGAGGGATGACAGGCACAACGCAAAGCGAACGGTGGGAACAAGTGGCGCGGTTGTTTCGGAGCAGATTCGGGTCCGAACCGGAATTATGGGTGCGGGCGCCGGGGCGCGTCGACCTGATGGGCAGCCACACGGATTACAACCTGGGGTACGTCTTGACGCTTCCTATCAGCCGCGATACATGGATTGCCGCCCGGGCGAACGGCGGCCGAGAGGTGCGGCTATTCACCGCCAATCTCGAAGACGGGGATTGCTTTACGCTCGACCGGATCGACCGGACCGCTAAGAAGAGGTGGAGTAACTACGTCCGCGGAGTCGCCGCCGTGCTGCAAGCCGAAGGGTTGCGGCTGGATGGGTTCGATGGCGTGATCCACAGCACGGTTCCCCTGGAAAGCGGACTCGGTTCGTCGGCGGCGCTGGAGTGCGCGGCCGCCGTACTGTTCCGGGCACTGGGCGGATGGCGTCTGGAGGCCGAAGCCATCGCACGCCTGTGCCAGCGGGCCGAGAACGAGTTCGTCGGAGTGCGATGCGGAATTCTCGACCAGTACTCGTCTTGTCTGGGGCAGGAGGATTGCGCGCTGCTGCTCGATTGCCGCGACCTTTCAACATGTCCGGTCCCGGTTGCTCCCGGCGTGCAAGTGGTGATTTGCGACACGCGCGCCCGGCGGCAGTTGGCCGGCGAGGAATACGCCTTGCGGCGGAGCCAGTGCGAGGAGGGCGCCGCGCGGTCTGGAGTGGCGGCTCTGCGGGACATCGCGATAGCCGAGTTGAAAGCCAATTCGGCGCGATTGCGCGCGGACGTGCTCAAGCGCTGCCTTTTCATCGTGGCGGAGAACCAGCGCGTGCTCGACCTCGCATCTGCCCTGCGTTGCGGCGACCGGGTAGTCATGGGCCGGCTGTGTGCGGAATCATTCGCCGGCGCGAAAGACCAGTTTGAGATCTGCTCCCCTCCGATGATCGCGATGATGAAGGCGATGCAGGAAGCACCGGGCGCGATCGGGGCGCGGCAGGCGGGCGCAGGGTTTGGAGGCTGCATGGTAGCCCTGGTGGAGCAAGACCGGGTCGAGGAGTTCAGCGCGGCTGTCTCCGCGAGTTATCGCGAAGCTACGGGCGCGTGTCCGGAGGTGTACCCCGTTGCGGCGGCACCCGGGGCAGGCCCGCTTTGCCTCCCGGAGCTTGCGAGCGAATATCCCGTCTCGGACGACCAGGCGTCCTGGAGCCGGGATTGTAGTCGATCCCGAGCTCGTGGTGCGGGACTCGACCGGGCCGGCTCCAGGCGATGAGATTGGCCGCTCTATTTGACTTGGCGCGGCCTTTTTCGCTTCACGACCGGTGGCCGCCTCGAACCCCGAAGACGAAGCCTTACGCGAATTGGACCCGCGGCACAGCCCGGCATAGCGTGCTGGCCGAAGTGCGGGTACTCACGTCGTCCACGCCGTGCCTGTGGCGCCGCGGTGTGATTAACGCCGATGTTATCCGTGCCGAAAACCTTCCTGATACTGAGCGGGAAGCCGTGGTGCGGGACGGCTATATCGTCGGCGCCGTGATGGAAACCCGCAAAGCGTCTGATTCAAGAGGTTCGTTGTCGCTACATCGGCATTTCGCCAGCGCAACCGCGCTCCCGAAACGGGCGGGTGAAAACAAAGGTAGGCCCCGACCCAGGAGAGGTCCGCGGAGGTCTGAGGAGTTTCGGGGAGAGACTACCAAATAAGTCGGCTTGCGTCCGGCAATGCCGACATCGATGTTTCCAAATGCGGAGCACTCCGGTGAACGGCCGTCACGGAAATCAGTACCGATAAGTCGGCTTGCGTCCGGCAATCGAGGCTGACGGCACGCGCGTAAACACAGCGCCAAACCCAAACTTGACGGCCTGCCTTGACACCGAGGCAAAGCGCTTGGGCGATTGGGGCAGGCAGCCGCGGTTCCTGGGGCAAACCGGGTACAGGCACGAAGTTTCGCAAAGGCGGCGAAATTCGAGCCAGTCCCCGCTTTGCAGCCTGGGGGTCCGGCGCCGACGATGGCGCCCACCCACGATAGCTCTTCGGCGAAGGTCGGGCTGGGCGAGCGGGCGTTAGCGGCAGGTCTTGCAGGAGCAGGGGCTAAAGCCCGACCTTTTGCGACGGTGCGGCATGGCTGAAGCCCAATACTCTTCACTTAAGCATCTCAATGCGGCTTGTGAAGTCGAAACGCTCCGGCTTGTCACGAGCCCGG
>JBEKHV010000110.1:0-5041 GCA_050012095.1 Bryobacteraceae bacterium
AGCGTGGCCTGGTTGTTTTCTACCAGCGCCTTTCCCGCCGGCATCATGCGCGCGGCCTGGGGATCCAGCCAGTGGAGGTTGGACATGCGGGCCGTGTGGAAATAGTACCCCCGCCGGCCCGGCGTAAACGGCGCCATCTCCACCACTTTGTTGCCGTCCGCGCTACGGGCCCAACCGTGGCCGTTCGACCACGGGATCGTGCCGCCGGTGTTGCCCATCGTGCGCCAGCTTCGCCACGTGTTGCGTATGAATAACTCCTGGACTTGCTGGACGTTCGGGGCGAAAATCTCCCCCGGGAAGTCCTGCCAGCTCCCATAGGTCTGGTCCTTTTGGAACAGCTTGGGCATCTGCGCGCGGTATTCGGGCAGCTCGCCGGTGTAGGCCCGCTTTCCGAAATAGATGGCGCAGAATTCCGTGGCCCACGCCTCACTGGTGCTCGCCTGCTCGTAACCATTGCGGCCACGGTGGTAGGTGAATTGCAGCGGGGCCCCGAACTCCACGACATAGAAAGGCATGTCGCCGAACGCGGCCCAATAGCTCAAATACTCCTCGCGCTCCTGCAAGGGCATCATTAGCATATAGAGGTTGAGGGTGTACACGTCGCCGACGGAGCCGCAATGGTGGGAGATGACCGGGCGCGTGCCATCCAGCGAGCGCAGGATTTCAATGGCTTCCTGCAGCTTGGGGAAACGGCCGTCCGTCCACTCCCCCAGCTTGTTCCAGGCTTTGCCGCAGTTGCCGATGATGCGCGGGAGCTGGTCACCGCGGGAGTAGTTGGGGCTCGTGTTCCACATGATGATCGAAGGATGGTTGCGATAGCGCTTGATCTGGGCCGCGCCGGCGGCGCGGTACCGCGCGACGGTTTGCGGATCGCTCCACGTGGGGGCGTAGCTTCGGAAATTCTCAAGCACGGCGCTGATGGGCCAGCCCTTGAGGTCGGCGCGCGCGTACCACATTTGATAGGTATCGGGCATGCCACGGGCGCTTTCGTCGTTCGGCCAGATTTCCTGGAAATTGTACCCGGCCCATTTGAATGCATCGATATGGCCGTCCATTTCCTCAGCGGCGCGGGCCTGCGGTTGGCCCATCACCGGGCGCATACGGAGTTCCGCGCCGTTGAGGTAGTAGTTGCGGCCGTCGATCCAGAACTCGCGGAAACCGAAAGTCTGCTTCATCTCGTCGTCGAGGCCCGCGCCCTGAACCTTGAGCGCCAGGGTGTAGAGGTTGGGCTGGCCGATGTCCCACAACCGCGGGTTCGCCCACGACCAGACCGGCCGCACGATCTGCGTCGCGGCGGCGCGCACGGGCAGGTCCGCTTCGAACCGGCGCTCCTCGCGGCCTTTCTCGTCCAGCGCGACGGCCGTGACATGCACGTTGCCGCTTTGGGCCACGCCGGTCAGCTCCACCTCCAGAGCGAATTGTTTCTGGCGCGTCGAGGTCCGGACGTAGATGCTGTCGATGTGGGGACCGGCGGGCCGGCTGCGCAGCAAGACGTCGCCAGTCAGACCGCGCGCGGGGAGACCGCCAGCGGCGCCCGCGGCGCCGCGGCCTGCCCCCGCCTGCGGCTGGACGGCGGGCGCGGACTCGTTGCCCGCCATCATCGCCGCGACAGCCGACTCCTCCGGCGCCGCCACCACCAACACGCGTAGCGTCGCCTCCTTGCCCGGCGTGACCGCCCGCGTGATATCGACGGCGCCATCGGGCCAGTGCGCTTCGCCGCATTCCTGGTCGTTGACGAAGACCCGGGCATCCGTGCTGAGACGATCAAAGTCCAGCAGCACGGCGCGTCCCGCCCAATCGGCGGGCACACTGATCGGCCGCTGATACCACATGCGGGAGACCTGACTGCCGTTGAAATCCTGCCAGGGGCTGCCGCTTCCGGCGGCGACGATGCCCGGCATGCGATTGCCGTTGTCCTGCCACCCGCCGGGAACGCGGATGTAGCCCCAGTCGGCGGCGGGCTGCAAACGGGCTTCGTTCACCGCGGGCATGGCCTGCCAGATGCCGTTGAGGCAGATTGTCGCGCGGCGGCTGGTTCGGTCCTCGATCGGTTCCTTGCCCCATGTCAGCTCGTCGCCGGCGGGCAGCATCGCAGCCCCCCTTCCTACGGCAGGCGTGGTTTGCTGGGCGGATGCGGGCGGCCGCAATACGGGAATAGCGCTTGCGGCAGCGCCGAGAACGGTGCGTCTGGTGATCCTCATACTTCCTCCTCGGAATGGTTTCCCACCATTAATAACCCGAAATCCCGATACTGGCGCACAGGTCCGAAGGTTGGACTTCCGGGTCCTGCTCACTGTACACCCGGCTGGCTGCCCAGGTCGGCGGTGAGAGCGCAGACCGACGCCGGGCCGTTCACCGGTTTCAGCGTCACGTTGAGTTTGCCGTCCATGACCCGCGCGCCCGACGCGTTCACGCGCACGCCCGGCGGGAGTTCGAGGCTGACTCGCACAGGTCCGGACGGAAGTGGCCGGCCACCCATCCCGATCAGCGCCAGCGAGATCGCATGATCGACCTTCAACCCGCCGGAGCAGGGCGTGTTGTCGCCGCCCGCTTGCACGTCTCCTCCGGTCTCGGCCGATCCAAGCACCAGCCATATGCGCTTGTCCGCGTCGAATGCGTAGGTGAATCTGCCGGGCCCCTGCGCGAGATCTTCCGGCATGGTAGGCGCAAACCGTACGTGCAGCGGCTCCATGCCTAGCGCTTGCCGCTGAGCGGCGAAGTACGGAAGCCATCGCAGGTTGAGCGAAACCAGAATGCCTTTCTCTCCGCGCGATGCGCCTCCCTGGGTGACCGTTCGCGCATACTGCTCGACCGCGGCCTCCGGCCGCGCGGCCGAAATCTCGCTCCGCGCGCCTTCGACATCTCCCCGTGCGGATGCTTCCAAGGAGCGTTGCAGTGCGCTCTGCGCTTGATAGAACGCCTGTACGAAGCGTTCCCAATTCTCGAAGTACCGCACCCAGGTCTTGGCCTGTTGAGACTGCGCTTGCCGCTCGAAGGTGAGCAGGAGCCGGAGTCTCCGGCCGCACCCCTCCACCGCCGGCGCCTCCGCCAAGTATTGGTCGATGAACCTGTCCCCGGTTTCGCGGCCGAACAGCGGAGCGTCCTGGATCCACGCCAGCAAGTAACGCTTCGCGCTGTCGCGCGCCACGGCGCCGAAGGTGCGTTCCGCCATGCGCTCGCAGGTGGCGTCGAGCGTTTCGTTCTCGCTCGCGCTCCAAACCTGGCTGGCGAGGCTCTTGAAGTAAAGATCCAAGGGCCGCGTGGTCCAGTGAATGATGCCGTAACCGGGACTGCCGCTCGATCGCAATATCGACGCAAATCCCGGGAACGGCGTGTACGATCTTCCGGCATAGCTGCGGTCGTCGTGCTGCGCCCACACAATCGGGATCACCGGCCGGTTGCGAGTCACCAGCCGGATGGCCTCCTGCGCCGGATCGCTCGGGAGCTGGTACGAGTAATCGAGCGGAATCAGAGCGGCGTTCCGCGGCATGAAGGCGTCCGCGGCGGACAGGAAGTCGAATCTCCAGCTTCCCGCCGCGAGCAGCACGTCCCGATGGCCGCTTTCATCCAGAATCTTGCGATAGGCGGCGGCGATCTTGCCGATCGCGAACATGCTCGGAGAGTCCGCGTTAGCCCGCAGGCCCGGGCGCGACTGGATGGCGCGCTGGTACTCTTGCCGCCAGCTTCCGGGGAATTGCTCGGGCGTCAACCCGCGCCAAGGGCTGTTCCTTTCGCCGCGAAACCATACGGCAAGTTGAGTAATCTGCGGATAAGTCCGTAGTAACTGCTCGATCTGGCTACGGTAGTAAGTATACCCTTCCGGGGTTTCCGGATTGACCGCCTGGATGCCCCCGGCGGCGAACCGCGCGCTGGTGGGCAGAGTGGCGATAATGTTCTGCGGATTCGCGGAGGGCGTGTCGACATCGAGCGCGAACGTCACCCCCATTCCACGATCCGCCGCGTACTGAAACACCTTCTGCATGAGCGCCGTGGCGGCTGCATACGTTTGTCCTTCGGATGCCATGGCGGCGTCGGCGCCGAAGACGGGCGACTCGAACAGGCCGGCCGCTCCGATCATGGTCCGGACGTCCAGGACGTGCTCCGTGCCCCAGTCCCGTCCACGCGCGGTGGTGCTCAAATAGCCGGTCGGCTTTTCGAGTCCATTGTGTGTGAAGGCGAACATTGGGTTATTTCCATAGGCGTGGACCATGATGGCGTTAAAGCGCATGCGCGCGGATTGCGCGATCCAGTTCTGCCAATCGGCCAGGTCCCACGTCGAGCACCCGCTCAGGAAGTTATGCCAGTTAAAGACGAGGCGAGTCGCAACCAGCGGGCGGTCCGCGAGTTCCCAGCCGGCAAAAGAGAACGGCCCGGTTCGCGCGGGCGGATACGCCGTATAAGAAAGATAGAATCCGAAACCCAGCTTTTCCAGCAGGGCGTAGACGCCGAACAGGACGCCGCGCGGATCGGCGCCGGCGATAACGGCCGTGGATGCGCGGCTTGCGATGGCGAAGCTCTCCGGAGTCTTGAGCGAACCTGCATCGACATAGCCAGCGAGTTCCGGCGAGTTCGCACCCGTCCCCACCAGCACCGCCGGTTGGTCCGCGCGTCGTGTTCCGGCAATTGCAAAACGAACCTGGGGATAGAGCGAGTGTAGGTGGCTTGAGAGTTCCCCTACCGCGAGCTTCTCGACAGCGGTCGCTTTCGGCGAAACAACAATCGCGACCTGTGCAGGGCGCGCTGCGGAAGTGAGAGCGGCGACAAAGAGTAAGGTTAAGGTTTTCATACGGCCAAGTCATTGGCCGGGAACTCCGCAACCAGGCTTATAATAGGCATTTGCGTTCTTCCGCGCTGGCCGATTATTTGACGCTGCTCGGATGAGTGGCATTCGTGGCCGGGGCGCTCACGAGCGTGACCATTTCCAAGGGCGCTAGGGTGAACGTCACATTGCCGCCCCTCATTACGACCGTCCCCTGGGAAGCATCCCGCACGGTCGAGCTCGATCGGTAGAGTCTGAAGCGGACCGTCCCCGCCTTCGCAA
>JBEKHV010000111.1:0-4930 GCA_050012095.1 Bryobacteraceae bacterium
CCGCCGCAACCGCGAGCGGCTCACTTCAAACGGCTCTATCGAAAGTGACGCGGCGGTCTCCCCTCGCTCACCCCCGAATCCTATCTCGCCGCGTCACTTCCGATAGAGGGCTAACGTTTCACATCCGGAACGCCCGTTGACTTCTAGAATCGGCAGTGCAAAGATTCACTCAGGAGGTGCTTATGCGGTCGCTGTCGCGCTGCATCGTCGTTCTGCTCGTGTCGGTGTGGCCTTCGCTAGCGGGAAACGTGTCCTATGTCGTTCTGGCCTCCGGTGACTTGGTGCGAATTCCTGATGATGGACGGTCCGCGACTACTCTGGCTGCGGGGGTAGGAGGGCGGGGGCTGGCGATAGACCGCCGCGGCGACTATATTGTGGCTTGTATCTCGTCGCTGGTTCGTGTGACGGCATCTGGGGTCGTCACGCAGATCGCAGCGGCCCCAGCTGGCTCCGGATGGTTAGCCGTCGCGGTAGATCCCGCTGGCAACTACATTGTTGGGGACAACCGACGCCACGCGCTCTGGCGAGTCTCTCCGGACGGGCAGAGTGTGAACCTGGTGGCGCAGTACCCGGTCAAGAACTACTCCGAGTGGGAAGATGTTGGCCTCCTTGTAGATGGCGCCGGGGATTGTTTCGTCGTCGAAGATAACAGTCCCGCCGCCCATCTGTGGCGCGTCGATCAGGCAGGCGTTGTCACTTCGCTTCCTCTCCGCGGCGACCGGATGACCAGTGCAACGTGTATCGTTGAGGGAACGGATGGAGCCTATTTCGTGGGCTCATATCGGGACCAGGCGATCTTCCGAGTGACTCCCACTGGCGACGTTTCTAGGTTTGCCAGCGTAGGCGGCAGGGTGGGGGGTCTGGCACGGAATCCGGAGACGGGTGAACTGGTAGTAGCTCTAGGTTACAGGCCGGCGCTTAGAAGAGTCAGCGCCGATGGATCATCGGTTTCCGATTTCACCAACCTGGGCCAAGCATATTCCGTTATCGCCGAGTCCGGCAGGTGAACGATTCAGAACGGTCCAGTTGCTGCCCTATTCCCAAACCCCGACTCGGCGTTTCTGTTCGACCGCGAAGGCCACTTCATCTTCCAGGCGATTGATGCGCGGACGGGGTCCCACTTTGGCACGATGCTAGAAGTAGCGGTCTGGACTAGCCGGTTGACGCAACTCGTTCAGCAGACAAGGGCTTTCGACCATTGGGAATGACAAGTGGGCTTTCCGGAAATGTACCCCGTAGGCATTTCGCCGCTGGATTCCCGGCGCTGATACGGCGCGAGACGGCCGAGGCCCAGCAACAGTGCCAGGAGTGGGCCGTTGAGCTCGGCGACGAGGCCCAGGAGATGTATGAAGCTGCCTACGCAGGCAAGGATGGAAAGAAACGTGAGGCGCTGGTGAAGACCCGCGGGACCGAGACCAAGGACTGATGAAGCAGACAGCCCCGGCCGTATGCGTTCTGCCGCTCGGCCCGAGCGCCCCTGTGAGCTGCTTCAACAACCGCGGCGTCGTCCTCGGCGGCCCGCACCTCGCCGCCGGGCGGTTCGGCCGGGCCCGCGGCGCCTACCTCGCCGCCGCGTACGCCGGCGCCGCCTTATCTCTCCGCGACTTCTTGCCCCAGCTCCGGAACTTCTCCAGATACACGTAAATCACGGGCGTGATGTAGAGCGTCAGCAACTGCGAGACCACCAGGCCCCCCACCACCGCCAAGCCGAGCGGGCGGCGCGCTTCGCCGCCGGCGCCGAAGCCCAACGCGATGGGCAACGTGCCCATCAACGCCGCCATCGTGGTCATCATGATGGGCCGGAAACGCACCAGGCAGGCTTCGTAGATCGCGTCGCCGGGCGAGCGGCCCCGCTTCTGGGCTTCGACGGCGAAATCGATCATCATGATCGCGTTCTTCTTCACGATCCCGATCAGCATAATGATCCCCACGAAGGAATAGATGTTCAGCTCGTCGTGAAAGATCAGCAGCGTCACCAGGGCACCTAATCCGGCCGAGGGCAGGCCCGAGAGAATCGTCAACGGATGGATGAAGCTCTCATAGAGAATGCCAAGCACCACGTAGATAACCAGGATCGCCATGGCCAGCAGCACCCCCATGCCGGCCAGCGAGGACTGATACGCGGCCGCCATTCCCTGGAAACTGGTGTGTAAGGACGCCGGCAAAGTCTCGCGGGCCAAACCCTCCACGCGGTCGACGGCGTCGCCTAGCGCAACTCCAGGCAACAGATTGAATGAGATCGTGACCGCCGGCAACTGGCCCAGGTGCGCCACCGTGAGCGGTCCCACTTCCGTGCGCATCCGGGCCACCGTATCGAGCGAGACCAGCTTGCCATTCGAGGACCGGACGTAGAGCAGCGGCAGATGACCGGGGTCCGTCAGGTACTTCGGCAGCAGCTCCATGATGACCCAATAGGTATTGGTGGGGCTGTAGATCGCGCACATCTCGCGCGCTCCATAGGCGTCGTAAAGCGCGTCCTCCACCTGGCCCGCGTTGACGCTCAGGGCGGAAGCGCGGTCGCGGTCGATATCCACGGTGATCTGCGGGCTGGAAATCTGCAAGTCGCTGTTGACGTCGGTGAGGCCCGGGACGGTCCGCACGCGCTTCTCGAACGTATCGGCGGCCCGGTATAGCTCGCCGATGTCGGGACCCTGCAACGTGTACTGATACAGGCTTCGGCTGACGAACCCGCCGATGCGCACGAGCGGCGGATTTTGCAGGTACGTACGCAGGCCCGGGATGGCGTTGAGCCGCGGCCGCAGCCTCTCGATGATTTGTTCGGGCGTGTTGCGGCGCACGTCGCGCGGTTTCAAGCGAATCGTAAAGCGGCCCTGGTTTCCGGAGGAAATGCCGCCGCCCTGGCCGATGCTCGACGCGTAGCCGTCGATATCCGGATCGGAGGCGATCACAGCGGCCGCTTCCTGCTGGCGCTGGACCATGGCATCGAAGGAAACGTCCTGCGGAGCCTCCGTCGATCCGCTGAGTTGCCCGGTATCCTGACTCGGGATGAATCCCTTGGGGACCAGCCCATAGAGGTAGACCGTGGCGGCCAGAGTGGCGGCGGCCGCCACCAAGGTCGGGAATCGGTGGCGGACCACGCCGCGGAGCGTCCAGGCATAGGCCGCGCGCATTCCATCGAACGCCTTTTCGGAAGACCGCTGAAACCGGTTCTGCCCGCCCGGCGGCTTGAGGAAGCGGCTGCACAACATGGGAGTGAGGCTGAGCGAGACCAGCCCGGAAATCAGGATGGCCGACATGATGGTGACAGCGAACTCGTGAAACAGGCGGCCCAGGATGCCGCTCATGAACAAGACCGGAATGAACACCGCCGCCAGCGAGAGGGTCATGGAAAGAATCGTGAAGCCGATTTCACGGCCGCCCTCGAACGCGGCCTGCATGCGCGGCTTGCCCATCTCCATGTGCCGCACGATGTTCTCCAGGATCACGATGGCGTCATCCACCACAAACCCCACGGAAAGGGTCAGCGCCATGAGCGAAAGGTTGTCGAGCGAATAGCCGGCCAGCGACATCGCGGCGAATGCGCCGATAATCGACATGGGCAGCGCGAGGCTGGGGATCACGGTGGCGGAGACGTTCCGCAGGAACAGGAAAATCACCAGGATCACTAAGCCCACCGTCAGGACCAGGGTGAGCTTTACGTCGTTGACCGACTCGCGAATGGATTGCGACCGGTCATAGAGGATGTCGAGCTGCACCACGGGCGGCATCTGGCTGCGAAACTCCGGCAGGAGTTTCTTGATGCGATCCACCACTTCCACCGTGTTGGTGCCCGGTTGGCGCTGGACCATCAAGCTGATGGTGCGCGCACTGTTGTACCAGGCCGCCACCTTGTCGTTTTCCACGCTGTCGATCACGCGCCCCAAGTCGCCCAGCCGGACCGGGGATCCGTTGCGGTAAACCACGATCATGGGCCGGTACTCCGCGGCGTTGCTGAGCTGCCCCGTGGCTTGCACGGTGAACGCTTGCCGGGGACCCCAGAGCGTGCCGGTGGGCATGTTCACGTTATGCGCCAGGAGCGCATTCTCCACCTCGTCGATGCCGATTCCACGGGCCGCCAGGAGGCTGGGGTCGAGCTGCACCCGCACCGCGAATTTCTGAGCGCCGTAGACGAACACCTGCGCCACGCCGCTAATCATGGAGATGCGTTGCGCAATCATCGTCTCGGCGTATTCGTCCACGGCCGAGAGCGGCAGCGTGGGAGAATTCAGGCTCATCATGAGAATCGGCATGTCCGCGGGATTCACCTTGCGGAACGTCGGCGGGCTGGGCATCCCAGTCGGCAGCAACCGCTGGGCGGCCACGATGGCCGCCTGCACATCCATGGCCGCGCCGTCCAACTGCCGATCCAACACGAATTGCAGGGTGACGCTGGTGGAGCCGCGCGAACTGGTGGAGGTCATCGAATCCAGGCCGGGAATGGTGGAGAACTGGCGCTCCAAAGGGGTCGCAATAGCGGCGGCCATGGTTTCGGGGCTGGCGCCGGGCAGGCCGGCGTTCACCTGGATGGTTGGGAAATCGACATTGGGCAGATCGCTCACGGGCAGCGCGCGATAACCAGCGGCGCCAAACAGCAGGATGCCTGTCATGATCAGCGTGGTCATGACGGGCCGCCGGATGAAGAGCTCGGTGATATTCATCGCAGACCTCGGCTCGTCGAGGCTTTACAGTAATATCGCATATCGCATGTCCGGAGGGGTTTCAACGTTCGGTATCGCGGCCTCCATCGAAGGGAAAAGGCCGGAGCGGCCGGAACGCGAGAATACGGAAGTGCGGGTTCCGCCTTAGTGGGCGCCGCCGGTCTTCCATGAGAAAGCGGCTCCTGTCAAGCACTAGGTTTTTGGCCGGGCCAGTGAATTAGCCTGATCGCCGACCAACGGGAGGCGCGGTTAGCCTACAAACGTCTCCTTCT
>JBEKHV010000112.1:0-4826 GCA_050012095.1 Bryobacteraceae bacterium
CTACTTTCCGGCGCAAAAATGAGGGGTTAAGCTGTTTCGATCCAGCGGGCGCGGCGACGGAGCTCTGCAAGACCGTACAATTTCCCGCCTTGAAACATTTTTGATGGTTCATGTCATTTTTCTATTGACAGCGAAACCGGACGAACGTATCTTACTATTAAACTATGCGTAAGCAGCGACAGCGGCTCATGGAGCGACTTCTCCGTGCATCGGAAACCATGGTCCAAGGCGGCCTGTCGGAGACCTCTCGCCCACGGTCTTCGACGGTGCATCTACCGAGGCGATGCCGGAATGAAGCGCTGGGTCGGCCTGGGCGTGATCGCCGACAACCTGCACCATATTGGTGCAGCACTCGTAGAACGCAAAAAGTGAAATTCCGAAGTCTCCAATAATCAATCACTTCCGTGCCCGGCGTTCAGCCCGCCGGGCTTTTTGTCGTGTTCGTGCGCGCTCCGCGAGGGCTGGTTTTTGCCGAAAACCGAATTTTGCGCCGGAAAGTAGGACCTAGCAAGCCCCGCAGCGTTGTATGATGACTGATGAGGAAAGCGGACCCAGTTCCCCATCGATCCGCTGGGGGATTCATGGCTTTCCGAATTGGGCGCGGGGGTTGGGCGTTTCCAGGATTCCGAAGAAACCGCGCCGGCAAGGCGCGGCCCTCCGGCGCGACTCGTCGCCGCTGCGAAATTGACGCTGAGAAAGGAAACCGATGTCCAACGCCGCTACGTCCCTGCCTCCGAATCTGTTCAAAGCCGCCCTGCAACGCGGGCAACGCCAGGTTGGGTTATGGAGCGCCCTTTGCAGCAATATCGCAACTGAGATCGTTGGCGGCGCCGGTTTCGACTGGGTCGTGATCGATACCGAGCACGCCCCCAACGAAATTCCTGGGCTATTATCCCAATTACAGGCGATGTCCAACGGGACTGCGGAGCCGGTTGTGCGTTGCGCCTGGAACGACGCGGTGCTCATCAAGCGCATTATGGACGTCGGCGCCCGGTCGCTTCTGGTTCCGTTCGTGCAGAACGCCGAAGAGGCCCGGCGGGCGGTCGCGGCGACTCGCTATCCTCCACGCGGGATCAGGGGCGTGTGCACCGCGCCGCGGGCGAATCGCTACGGCCGGGTCGCCGATTATCATCGCACGGCTCACGAGAGCGCCTGCGTATTGGTCCAGGTGGAGACGCGTACGGCTCTCGGCGAAATCGAGGCCATCGCCTCGGTCGAGGGCGTCGATGGGATTTTCATCGGGCCGAGCGACCTTGCCGCGGATTTCGGCCACCTCGGTAATCCGCGCCATCCGGAGGTTCAGGGTGCGATAGCCGATGCCTGTGCCCGCATTCGCGCCGCTGGCGCGGCGGCGGGCATCCTGACCGCGGATCCCGACGAAGCCGTGCGATACTTTGAATCGGGTTTCACATTTGTAGCTGTCGGCAGCGATGTCGGAATTCTCGCGCGCGGCGCGGAGAAGTTAGCGGCGCAATGCAAGGAACGGCTTGCCTCTTCCGGCAAATGAGTTTCGGGGCGATCCGGTGAATCTTGACGCGGCTCCTGGCGGCAGGCGTACCGATGCGCTAATATAGGCGCTCTGTGACCACTACAATTACCCCGCTGAAATCCGTGGGAGGCGAAGGCCAGCCGGTGCGCTGGATGGTCATCGCCGTGCTAAGCCTCGGCATGGTCATCGCTTATGTGTCGCGTTCCGCCTTGTCGGTTCCCCTGACCCTGCCGGAGTTCATCAGGGCCTTCCATCTGAGCTACACGGATCGGGGGATCATAAACTCTGCGTTCTTCTGGACCTATGCCGCGCTGCAGATACCGGCCGGCTTTGCCGTGGACCGCTACGGCGTCAAGTTTCCCTATTTCCTGGGCTTTACGGTTTGGTGCCTGGCCTCGGCGGGCACGGCCCTGACGCGGTCGATCCCGCAGTTGATCCTGGTGCAAGTTCTCTTGGGCGCCGGTCAGGCGGTTGTGGCCCCCGCAAGTTACCGGTGGATCCGGTACCACTTCGCGGAGAAGGAACGCGGCCTGGCGATCGGCCTTTACATGACGGGTACGAAGATCGGGCCGGCGATCGGAACGCCGCTGGCCGCCTGGCTGATCGGGCGGTATGACTGGCGGATGATGTTCGTGCTGGTCGGACTGGGCGGCATGATATGGCTTGCGCCCTGGCTCTTGTTGGTTCGCAATGACGACCGGCAACTCGAGCGGGCCGCCGTGAAGAAGGATGGCGCAACGCCCGTCCCATTCGGCCGGATCATGGCGAGTCCGGTGACCTGGGGCACCGTCATCGCGTCGTTCTGCTACATGTACTTCGTCTACTTCTGTATGACCTGGATGCCGGCCTATTTCGTGGAAAGGCGTCACCTTAGTTTCGGAAAGATGGGCCTCTTCGTGTTCTTCAGCTTCGGCGGCATGGCCATCGTGGCTACGCTGGCGGGATGGGCGGCGGACTTGTTGATTGGGCGCGGGCACAACCCCGTGACGGTGCGCAAGTGCTTCACCATCGCCGGCTTCTCGATCGCCTGCACGGAACTGATCGGCGCCCGAGCTACTTCGCTTGACACGGCGCTGATCTTCGCGGTGGTGTCGCTCTCCGGCCTGGGATTGGCCACGGCTAACTCCTGGGCGCTCACGCAAACGCTGATCCCCGGCGCGGCCATTGGACGGATCTCCGGGATTCAGAACTGCTCGTGCAGTCTAGCCGGAATCGTCGCTCCGATCCTCACTGGCTGGCTCTTGCAGAAGACCGGCAGCTACGAAGCTCCGATGGTGGCGATCCTGGTAGTCCTGTTGGCGGGCGTACTTTCTTATCTGTTCATGATGCGGGAGGCCTACGCCCCCAAGGCCCGCGAAGCAGCTCGTTGAGTCTTGCGTCCGGTTGATGAGGGATCGCCGCGCGCCCGAGCGTCCGAGCTTTTCTTGACGGCGAGTGCGGAACGTCCGTCACTGGGGAAGCAGGGAGCGCCATGGCTACCCATGCGGACCACCGGCTTGTGGCCCGGCCTTCCCACTGGCCGCGCCGCGCCGCCGCGCCCGACGTCATCCAGGCGTCGCGGTAGAAGTCCCACGCGGGTACTAGACTCCTTGACGCTCAAAACTTGATGCAAATGAGTCAAGTTTTTCCAGTCCGGAAATCGCTCCTGGGCGGGCTGGGGCGAAGCCCCGTTAGTGTAGTGCGGCAAACAGATTGACAATTATCGAACGCGTTGTGGAGTGGGCGTCCCGCCTGCTATAAGGCTTTCGTGCCGGCATCTAGCGCCGAACGTCGGCACGAATGCCGACGTGGCAAGCCAGAGGCTCGCTCCACAGGCGCGCCCGGAAGTTCGGGTGCAAAAAGATAAAGCATGTTACTAACGCCGCAGACCACTAGCGGGTGTATAACTTAAAATGAGAACGGAAAACTTATGGAACGACAGATTCGCCGCCATACGATCGATGCGCCAGTCATGGCAATGTGCGCGCTAGCCGCGCTGACGGCCGCGACGCCGCTCGCGGCGCAACGGATCACCACCCCCATCGATGGCAGCCCGGCGGTCGTGCTCGCCGGGTACCTCCATCCACTTGCTCAGCCTCGGTTCGACCTTGGACCGGTGGACGCCGCCTTTCCACTGGAGGACCTCGCGCTGGCGCTCGGTCCTTCCGCCGAACAGCAGGCCGCTCTGACGTCGCTGCTCGAGGCGCAGCGGGACCCGGCCTCGCCCGATTACCACAACTGGCTCACGCCCGAACAGTTCGCGGACCGCTTCGCTGTCTCGCAAAGCGATATCGACCAGATCGCGGCCTGGCTGGAAGCGCAGGGCTTCACGATCCGAAGCGTGGCGCCCAGCCGCAACTGGATCGGCTTCAGCGGCAGCGCCGGACAGGTACTCCGAGCCTTCGGCGCGGACATCCACCGCTACCAGGTGGATGGCGAGTCGCACTTCGCCAATGCGACCGAGCCGTCCGTCCCCGGGGCGCTGGCGGGAGTGGTGGCCGCCTTGCGCGGCCTCACCGATTTCCTTCCCCGCGCGTCCCAGCCACCCCTGGCGAGCGCCGCGCCGGCCACGGGCCGCTCCTATTTGACGCCGGACGAGTTAACCGCCATCTACGGGATCGACAGCCTGTTCCAGAAGGGCTCCGACGGCGCGGGACAGAAGCTGGCGATCATGGGCCAATCGGCGGTCAACCTTTCCGACGTCCGGGACTTCCGCGCGGTCTTTGGTCTGCCCAAGAACGATCCTCAAGTGGTCCTGGCGCCCGGCAGCCCCGATCCGGGGATGGTGAACGGCGATGCGCTGGAGGGCGCGCTCGACCTGGAATGGGCCGGCGTGGCGGCGCGGAACTCCAGCCTGATCTATGTCTACGCGCGCGACGCATTCGATGCCGCGCAATACGCCGTGACGAGCCGCCTCACGAATGTCCTCTTTATGAGTTATGGCGTCTACGAGGCAAGCCCAGCGGCCACCGCCGTGACATTGCGCCTGCTCGCACAGCAAGCTAGCGCCCAAGGCATGACCTGGATCGTCCACTCGGGCGGTTCCGGCGTGAGGGCCAGCGAGACCAAAACGGCAGCCGATACCACTTCCGTGTCGATCAGTTCTCTCGCCGTGGGTCCGGCCAGCGTGACGGGCGGTTCGACCGCCACGCTCGGCATCTACCTGAGCGGGCCGGCTCCTACGGGCGGGGCGACGATTACGCTTTCGGGCGGCAACGCCGCGTTCCCGCTTCCCGCCAGCGTGACGGTGACAGCCGGTGGGAAGAGCGCTTATGTATCCGTGCATACCACCACGGTGACGGCTTCGACCTCGGTCACCGTGACGGCCACCTACAACAGGGGCAGCAAGACTGCCACT
>JBEKHV010000113.1:0-4555 GCA_050012095.1 Bryobacteraceae bacterium
GATGCCATTTCCCGACGCCGCGTTTCAAAATCCCTGGCCCGCCGCGCTTTATGCAGCGTATGCCCCCCGAGGAGTGTGACGGCAGGTACAAAACCCAAACCCTGATTGCAATTGCGCTCCCGCGCCGGCCGCGGCGTCGATATCGGCGATTACGACCACTGCGCCTTCTTCAGCGTAGAGTTCGGCAATAGCTCGGCAGATGCCGTGAGCCGCTCCTGTGACAATGGCAACCTTGTTTCTGAGTCGCATGTTTCCGTCCACACCGGCGCCGGCGATCACCCCAGGCTCCGCGGCATCTCGAAAGCCGCCTTCCACACCCAGACGCCCATGCGCGCGAAGTCTTCCGGCCGGATCGCCGAAGCTGGACTTCCACCGCGCAAGCCGCTGAAAGCAATAGCGTTGCTTATTCAACTTCGGATTTCAGGGTAAGTAGTAGCCGATCCGGGCCAGGACGATGAGGGGCCGGAAACCAGGCGGCTGCCTTCGCCACCAAGACCAGTTGGGATGCGTTTCCGGTCGGCATGGCGGCGTCGGTGGGCGCGGGCATTTCGATGGGTTTCGCGGAGGCGCTATCGGACGATGGCTCGCTGACCGGCCGCGGCCATCCTTGGATCCGCGGCCTGGTGTGCGGCCTCATGACGACCGCCGGCGGCATCGGCCACACCTTGCCGTTCCTGATCGCCAATTTTCACGCGGCGATGGTGGTGGCGATGGCGGTGGTGATTGCCGAGCTGTTTGCCATCAGCTTCGTCCGCAACAAGTACATGGACACGCCCTTCTTCTCGGCGGCGTTGCAAGTGATCTTCGGCGGCTCGCTGGTGTTCGCGGCAGGCATTCTGATCGGCAGCTCGTAGCGCGCCGGGCCTTCGAGGCAGCTCTCGCGCGAGGCGCTGGCAAGTCATTGATTCCAGGCGGCAATCGAGTTATAGCTACGAACAGGCAGCTTTGTGAGCGTGTGGCAACGGGAGAGATGCCCGTCCCGGCGCTCGCCGGTTTCTTGCCGGCGCACGCTTTCCAAACGCTGCGCCAGATGCCTCCCCTGTGGGCGGCGTCCGGAGCGTTTTTCTAATTTGGAATGGAATACATCCTCTTGGATCTCGTCTTATCGCATGAAAGAAAGAGGACGCGTTGCTCGGGTCGGCCACGACGGGCTCAAGTTGGGCCGGAGGATCGCAAGCCTCGGAATTTCAATCCTCTACTTAACGGAGCGAACCATGTTGCGAACAGTGAGAATGTGCGTTGGAGCGTTGTTGCTCACTCTGGCCCTGAGCGGCGGGACCCGGGCGGCGGCCGCTGATCAAGCCGGCTATGCGTTGGTGGACAAACTGGTATTGTTCTTTAACGAGACAGCCAGTTCCACGGTGGCTCATTACGACGTCATCAACGACTTTATTAACGAAACGATGGCCCAGGCCAAGGCGGCCAGGGCCGAACAGCGGGTCAGCCAGGAGTTCTACGACCGCTATACTCGAGTACTGAGAATATTCAAACTGAGGATCACGGACGACAAGGAAGGAGTCCTGGCCCCTATCGCCGATCAGGAGTACATAGCTTTCGTAAAGGCTGTCACCGGCAAGGAGTTGCACACGGCTCCCAGCATCGCCGTGTTGGCTCAGGCCGTCATGCAAGAACTCGAGAATCTGAAGAAGCTGCTCGATCAGCAGCGATAGGATAGGCGGACGCCGGGCCGTGGAAGCCGCAGCCGTGAGCAGACTACTCGAAGTGGCGGGATCCGATTCAAAGGCGAAGCTTGCCGAACCGCGGATTGACATCAACGATCTGCTGGCATATGAGGAGACCGTCTTCTTGATCTGTCTTGGGTTCACCCGCCATTACTGGGACGCTCAGGAGTTAGCTCAGGAAACTTACCTGCACGCTCAACAACGGTTGCATCAAATACGCCGGCCGGAGGCGGCCAAGGCCTGGCTGTTCCAACTGACCCGGAACATCTGCCTGGACCGCCTTCGCAGCTACAAATGGAAGCGGTGGAAGCGGCTTCTGCTGCTGGATCAGACGCGGGACCATGGCCATGATCAGAATCCCGAAGCCCTGCTCGGAATCCGGGAGCAATTGCAGCAAGTCAAAGCCGCCGTTGGAAAACTTCCCGTCAAGCTGCGAGAAGTTTTCGTCCTGAACGTCTATGGCGAGCTATCCTACTCTCAAACGGCGAAGGTCCTGGACATCAACGTGGGGACCGTCATGTCGCGCTTGTCCCGAGCGCGCAGAATGATCAAGGAGGAAGTGGGGAAAGGAGGGCTGCATGACTGACGAGAGAGACGAACTCGTGGATCGGGCGATCGAAGCGGAAAAGCTGAGCGCACTGCAACGCTACCGCCTGCACCCGGTCAGTCTCCGTCCAACCGTGCCCGTGGAGTCTGCCGTAAGTTGGCGCGCCGGGTGGACGCCGCTTGGCAGGAACACGCTCGCCCGCGCTTGTGCAGCGCTCCTGGTGGTCAGCCTGCTCGTCATTATGCGGGACGAGAGACAATCCTCGACGCTCGGAGTAACCAGGCAGACAATCGAACGGGCCTTATCCGCCGCCAACGCAGCGCGACAGGAGGCAGCGCCCGGTGGCGACCCCTCCTCCGGTGTTCACGACGCCGGCTCGGATACCGCCTGGACTACTCAGCGGGCCTTCTACCGCACGCAATTGCATCGGTACTCAGCCCAGGGCTGGGGCGTTGCCGTGTTGCGGACCTTTTCCAAACTGCAAGCTCTGTCGAAGACGGAGTGAACGGGGAAAACGGGTCGAGGAAAACGGGCGGGGGAAACGGGGGAAAAACGGGTCTGGACTTTTGGAACCCGTTGAATTCGTTGGAACCCGTGACAGGCTATGGAGTGCGCTGCGCCCCTCGGGTGAGACACGGAAATCAGGGACAAGTCGCCGTCACGGGTTTGGTTTTCAGACTCATGCCGTGGCCGGTCCGGTCACATGCCCACCAGGGGACGCAACGCCTCGACCTCTTTCCGGTCCCTGACCATGATGTTCAGAAACAGGCCGCGCGGATCGAGTGAGTCGATCAGGCACCGCATTTCGTCGGGTTCGAACGAGCCACGAATCAGCAGCGGCTTGGCCGCGCGTTGCACTTTCCGGAAGTGGCCGGCCATCTCCCGCACTGGCGGCCCGAGGGCGTCCCGATTCACTTCGAAGCATCGGATTCCCTCGCATTCCAGAAAGGCGTCCAGCAGGAACATGGAGGTGGAGTGCAGGTGGATGAAGCTGTTGGCGAAGTGCGCCGCCACCTTCCGGTCCACGGGCTGCACCAATGCGCGGTAGTAGGCCGGCGAATAGAGCGCCGTGGCATCCTCCTGCAGGCGAACGATGGGTCCGGGGGCCCACAGCGAGTATTGCGCATCGAAATAGCCGCCGTGAAACAGTGGCAGCCGCATCCACAATTCTTCGGTGAGGGCGCGGAAGATCTCGCCGGTCAATTCAAGAAGTTGGCGCGATTTCTCCGGCTCGTCCGCCAGATCCCACACGCTTTGGGTGTGGCTACGCAGGACAGCCAGTAGGTCGGTGGGCCCCAGTTCCGCGGCGTGGCTCACCGGAAAAGAGCCCGCGGAAACCCGCACTAGTGCGTCCGCGAATTCGAGATATTTACGGCGCCACGGATTCTGGCGGTCCAGCCGCACCTGCAACGCCTCGCCCCAATCCAGGTGGCGCTCCTCTCCCACCACGCTGTGCGGCAGGATTCGCATCCGGCAGCCCAGCATGCCGGGCAGCCAGGGAATGGCCACCTGGCCAGGACATGCGCCGCGAATCATGTCGTCGTCCATCCACTCGCCTTCACGCAACATGCGAACGTGGTCGGGCAAGAAGGCCTCCGGGTCGATCATGTCGGGAGTCAGATAGTCGGCGGAAGCCCACGCCCGGCACGCGGCGAACTCGTCGAAGGGGAACCAGCCGGCCAGCGAAAAGCCCACCATGGGCCGCCGCACGGCTGCTCTCTCCCAGAAAGACCGGTAAGCGTCGATTTTGGATGGATCGTTGCCGAACGGAAACGTTTTGGGCGCCGGACTCAAGACAGTCTTGAGTATAACTGCCTGCTCCATGGCAGGCGCCGGCAATGCGTCGTATATCGCCTTGGCGGACGGCCGCTACGAAATCGCCGGGATGGCGAGCGGGGCGACCCGGCGGATGTGGACGACGCCGATTCTAAAGCGCACCGATGGGGGCTGGCGCATCGCCGCGATACGCAAGGGAACCAGGGTACTGGCTCCGGTTTCCACGTCTTGCTTGTTCCCGTTCACGCAAGGCCTCCGGCGTTCGCCCGGCGCACCGGACACGTCGAGCGCAGATGTCGCCACCAAGGAGTATGGCTCAGGCTTTCAAGCCGGGGAAGATGGGTTCACCGGACGCATACAGCTCGATTCAGTTCGCCGAACTCGATGGCGCCGGAAGCGTGCTCCAGGGGTTCAGTTCACCACGTACCATGATATCGGCTAGACCGGGGTTGCTTCCTTGCGTCGCGCCGATGCGGAACGAAACCCATTTCACCGACTTTGGCCGGAATCCGATCCGGGCCGGGGAGCCGTCCACCGGCAGCGGTCCTAC
>JBEKHV010000114.1:0-4046 GCA_050012095.1 Bryobacteraceae bacterium
AGGAGACGTTTGTAGGCTAACCGCGCCTCCCGTTGGTCGGCGATCAGGCTAATTCACTGGCCCGGCCAAAAACCTAGTGCTTGACAGGAGCCGCTTTCTCATGGAAGACCGGCGGCGCTACTTCCGCCTGTTACACTGGCAGGGAGAATGGCCGCCAACATCGTGCAAACGGGGATCGATCTCGGCGGGCTCGCCGGGCATCGCGGGGTGCGCGAGTGTCTGCGGTGGTTCACGCGCGAGAAACGGTGGGTCAACGAGATTCATTTGCAGCTCTGCCGCGTGCCCGCGCCTACGTTTCTCGAAGGGGAGCGCGCCACCTGGTTTGTGGAGCAGTTCCGCGCCCTGGGCTGGGACGCCTCCCTCGACAGCGCCGGCAACGCGATCGCCATCGAAGGACGGCCCCCCTACATGGCGCTGACAGCGCACCTCGACACCGTCATCGCCCCGCGCGGCCCGGATGACATCGCCGTGGAACCGGATGGCCGCTTGACTGGCCCCGGCGTGGCCGATAACGGCGCCGGCCTGGCCGCCATGCTGGCCATTGCGCGCGCGTGGAAGAGCTGCTCCGGCCGTCCGGAGTTGCGTCACGGGCTCATGCTGGCGGCCAATACCGCCGAAGAGGGCGAGGGCAACCTGGCGGGGATGCGGCGCCTCGCGAAGGGTTCGCCGTTGGCGCGCGATATCAAGGCTTTCCTGGTCGTGGACGGCGCCGATATCGAACACATCACCACGCGCGCACTGGGAAGCCGCCGCTTCGAAATCGCTTTCACCGGACCGGGCGGGCATAGCTGGAGCGATTACGGGGTCGGCAATCCGCTCCATGCCCTGTGCCGCGCCGTCGCGCTGTTCGCGGATACCCGGCTGGAGGGCGCTCCCAAATCGTCCTTTAACGTCGGCCTCATCGAAGGCGGGTCCAGTATCAACGCCATCGCCCACACGGCGCGCGCCAAGGTGGACATCCGCTCCGAGAGCAATGAGAGGATGGACGGGCTGGTGGGCGTCCTTTCCGCCGCGGTGGACCGCGCCAGACAGATCGAAAACGAGCGCGCCGCCGGAGGAAAGATCGCCGGCAAGCTCAAGGAGATCGGTTCGCGCCCGGCCGCGGCGCTGCCCGACGATGCCCCCATCCTCCGCTACGTGTGCGCCGTGGACGCCCATCTGGGCATTCGCTCGCACCTCGATTGCTCGTCCACCGACGCCAATATTCCCCTCTCGCTCGGCGTTCCCGCCATCGCCATCGGAGCAGGCGGCACGGGCGGCGGCGCCCACACCATGCGGGAGTGGTACCGGCCGGACGGACGCGATCTCGGCCTCAAGCGCATTCTGCTGCTGTTGCTGCTCCTGATGCGCGATTCCGGTTCGCCGCCCAGCGCCGGGAGCGAGGGGTGACCCGCCGGAAGGCGGAAGCGGCGCTCGTCTGGAACACGGTCATTTGGGGGGCCACCTTCGTCGTGGTGAAATCGGCGCTGGCGGACATCTCCCCGCTGTTCTTCCTCGCCCTGCGGTTTTCACTCGCCGCACTGATCCTGCTGCCGCTGCTGGCCCGGAAAGCGCCCGGCTGGAGCTGGCGGACGGCGGGAGCCGGAGCTTTGGCCGGAGTATTCCTCTTCTCCGGCTACGTATTACAAACACTAGGCTTACGCCTCACCTCCGCACCCAAATCGGCATTCGTTACGGGATTGTCGTCGGTGATGGTACCTTTGCTCGGCGCGCTCGTCTATCGGACTAGGCCCCTGATTTCCGAGGTGGCTGGCTTGTTGGCCGCCACGGCGGGTCTGGTCCTGATGACCTTACAGGGCGTGAGGGGCGGCGTCAGCCTCGGCGATGTATTGACGTTATTCTGCGCCGTGGGCTTCGCCGCGCACATTGTAGTGCTGGGCCATTTTTCCGAGCGCATGTCCTTTGAAGTGTTGGCAATCATGCAGGTGGGCGCCGCGGCTTTGTTGTCGGTGTGCTCGTTCTGGTGGGTCGAACGGCCGCACGTTCAATGGCGGCCCGCGGTCATCGGCGCCATACTGATAACGGGCCTGCTGGCCACGGCGCTCGCATTTACGATCCAGGCGTGGGCGCAAAGGTATACAACCTCCGTGAGGACCGGCCTGATTTACGCGCTGGAACCGGTTTTCGCCTGGATCACGTCGTTTCTGTTGGTGGGTGAGGGCCTCTCGGCGCGCGCCGCCGCGGGCGCGGTCCTCATCCTGGGAGGAGTCGCGCTGGTGGAGGTGAAACCATTGAATCCGCGGCCACATCCATCTGAGTACGGGATCAAGGGCGGCCTTTGCGATCCCCGCTTGAGACCCGAAGGAGTAAAGGAATTTCCATGAATTTCTTCGACAAATTGCGCACAGAGAAGCTGCTCTCGTTCACACTGGTGGTCCTGACGCTGTGCGTCGGCATTGTCATCGGCACGGTCGTCACCGTCAACTGGGGCGTGCATGCCGCCAAGGGCGGGCAGGCGGCGCCAGGCGCGTCGCCGCTGGTGATCCCCAATCCGGTCGAATTGTCGACCGCGTTTTCGCAAATCGCGAAACAGGTGGAGCCATCGGTGGTCAACATCACGATCAAGTACGCGCCGCGAGCCGCCTCGCGGAGCCGGGGCGGTCGTCCGACGAACCCCGACGAGGATCAAGGCGACAGCGGCGGGATACAGGACTTCTTCCGGTACTTCGGCGGCAATCCGTTCGGCCAGATGCCGGAGATGACTCCCAGCGAGGCGGAGGGCTCCGGTGTGGTGGTCGATAAGGCGGGCTACATTCTGACCAACAACCACGTCGTGGAGAACGCGGATCGCATCCAGGTGAAGTTCACCGGCGATTCGACACTGTACGAGGCCAAGGTGGTCGGGACGGACGAGCCGACCGATCTGGCCGTGATCCGCGTGGAGGGTAAGACGGGCATTGTCTCGGCGAAGATCGGCAATTCCGAAGCCGTGCAGGTGGGCGATTGGGCTATCGCGATCGGCTCCCCCTTCGGCTTTCAGGCCACCATGACCGCGGGCATCATTAGCGCCAAGGAACGTGAGGTGGACCCCAGCATGCAGTACCAGCGCTTCCTCCAAACCGACGCCGCCATCAACCCGGGCAACAGCGGCGGGCCGCTGCTGAACATTCGCGGCGAGGTGATCGGCATCAACACGGCCATCGCCACCAACTCGCGCGGATACCAGGGAGTGGGGTTCGCGTTGCCCATCAACACCGCGGCCGATGTGTATAACCAGATCATCAAGAATGGCAAGGTAACCCGCGGTTCCATCGGCGTCGGCATCACGAGGTCGGACACCGATTCGGAGCGCGCCAATCTGAAGTTAGCCGGCGTATCCGAGGGCGCGTTCGTCGAGAGTTTGGTTCCGGGCGGCCCGGCGGAGAAGGCCGGAGTCGAAACCGGCGACGTGATTGTCTCCCTCGAAGGCAAGCCGGTGCACTCGGGCAACGATCTGATCAGCAGCGTCATCGCGATACCGGTTGGCAACACGGTGCCCATGGGGGTCGTGCACGACGGCCAGCGGAAGGATGTGAAGGTGCAGATCGGCGACATCACTCAGGTATGGCCCGAGAAATTCGGCGGCGGCAGCCAGCAGAGTCCCGCCGGACCCGCGGGCCCGGCGTCTCGTTTGGGCATATCCATTCAGCCCCTGAACGACCAGAGACGCCAGACCCTAGGGATCACCCAGAGCGGCGGCGTCCAGATCACGGCGGTGGATTCCGATTCCTTCGCCGAGGATATCGGCCTCCTGGCCAACGACGTCATCCTGTCGATCAATCGCCGGCCGGTCAATTCTGTGGAGGACGTGCAGGCCATCCAGGCCACGCTGAAACCGGGCGACGCCGTCCAGTTCCGCATCCTGCGCCGGGCTGGACGAGGCGGCTCGTGGACGCCCACGTTCGTGGCCGGCATGTTGCCGGCTACTCCGCGGTAGCCTGACCACTCCGAGCCGGTAGAGTAGGAGAGAGGGCGACGGCCGAGCCGCGACCCACTCTCCCCTCGTCGAACCGGAGGTGCGGATTTCCCGCGTCCGGCTCTCCTGAAGGCTCTTGCCTCAGGCATGC
>JBEKHV010000115.1:0-4066 GCA_050012095.1 Bryobacteraceae bacterium
TCGCCTACGGCGGGTTCATCCTGTTATGCGGCTTCACGGCGTTTCGCTCGGGCAGCGCGCCGCCGTTGGAACTGGAGGCCGAAACCGAGGACGCGGAGCGGCCGGGACTGAAGCTCTATGCCCTGTGGTTGCTGCTGCCCGCCTGCGCGTCGGCGCTGCTGCTAGCCGTCACCAGCCAACTTTCGCAGAATGTGGCGGCTATTCCGCTCCTATGGGTATTGCCCCTTAGCGTCTATCTGTTCTCCTTCATCCTGTGCTTCGAAAGGGCCGGCTGGTATCGCCGTAACCCGTACATCGAACTGCTGGGCGTGGCCCTAGCCAGCATGGCGTATGCCATGTTCAGCAAAAACGCCGGCGTCCTGCCGATCCAGGTCGGGATTCCTCTGTTTCTCATAGGCCTCTTCACTTGCTGTATGGCGTGCCACGGGGAATTGGCGCGTCTGAAACCGCATCCCCGCTACCTGACGCACTTCTACCTGATGATTTCGGCGGGCGGCGCGGCGGGCGGATTACTGGTCGGACTGGCGGCGCCGCTATTATGCAGTGGCCGCTCTGCGGGCGCATCCGGACGCGACCTGGCAGCGCTACCTGCTTCCTACCCGGCGTTACCTGTTCGCCGTGGCCGTGTTGGCCGCCGCCGGATACGTCGCATACCCCTGGCGTGGATCGCTCGCGACTCCGGCGCACGTTGTGGTCGAGTGGTTTCGAAAAGGCTGGGAGGCGCCCGACGAGTTTGACCGCTGGGTCGTGCAGCGGGAGCTGCTGGTTGGCGCGGCGCTGGCGCTGGCTCTCCTACGGGGCGATTGGAAGTTCAGATGGACGCGCCGCGGGAAACAGTGGGCGGCGTTCCTTACCGAGCTGGCGGCGCTGCTGCTGGCCGGCTGCGTGGGTTTCGAGACGCGCTACGTCACCTCTGGAACCCGGTTGATGGTCCGCAATTTCTATGGCGGCCTGAGAGTGCACGACTCGGGCCCGTCCACGGACTGGGCCGCCACGCGCAGCCTGACAAACGGAACCATCAATCACGGCGAGCAATTTCTGAACCCCGCGCGGCGCGATTCGCCGACCACGTACTTTGGCCCCAACTCGGGCATCGGGCTGGCCATCCGCGCCAAGCAGAAGACCGGCGCCATTCGAGTAGGCGTGATCGGCCTTGGTACGGGCGCCATCGCGGCCTATGGGCGGACGGGCGACTATTACCGCTATTACGAAATCAACCCCTGGGTGCTGCGTCTGAGCATGCCCGAGCCAGCCACCGCAAGCACGCAGTTCACGTTTCTGGCCGACTGCAAGGCCCGGCATGACGTAGTCCTGGGCGATGGCCGGCTCTCGCTGGAAAAGGAGGCCTCGGAGAACTTCGACGTCCTGGCGGTGGACGCGTTTACGAGCGAGTCCGTCCCCGTACACCTGCTCACGCGCGAGGCCATGGAATTGTACTTCCGGCATCTGAAGCCGGACGGCATCCTGGCCGTCAACATTTCGAACCGTTTCCTCGACCTGGAGCCGGTAGTGGACGGCGAGCGCCGGGCGCTCGGCAGGACCGACCGCCGCGTGGCTAACGACGACGACGACTCGCAGGACGTTTTCGCCGCCACCTGGGTGCTGGTGACGTCGCCGGCCAGTGGCTTCGATAAGCTCATCGTGGATGGATCGACCGAGATCAAGCCCGAACGGACAATCAGGCTCTGGACAGACGACTACAGTAACCTTTTCCAGATCCTGAGGTGACGAAAGATGGGCTTCCGGAAAGTCGACGTCCGCTGGTCAATGGTCCGCGCGCAAATGCTCAGCCTGCTGGTTCGTCCCCTGCAACGACCTCAGTGCGCTCGAACGCGCCATCCGCCAGATAGTCGCGAATCGAGGTGAATTCCAGCGCGCCCCGCGCCAGCAGGCGCCGCAGCTTGGCCTCGCACCCGCGAATGCCCCAGTAGTGTATCAGCGCGCGGCCTCGCGAGAGGGGGAGCCGCGGCTGCCCGGGATCGATCTCGCGCGGATGCACGTAGATCATGGCCGGACGGCCTTGCCTGTTTTCCCTGAGTATCCTGCGCTGGAGGGCGCTGGCCGGAAATAGGCGAACGTAGACCGGAAAGCGCTTGCCGAACAACTCGAAGCGGGTGATCGGGAATTCGATTACGCCCGACGGGACGCCGCCGAACGCGGGCCGGTGAGGATGAAAGGGCGCGCCCGGAACTCCGTACAGAAACGTCTTGCCGGGAAAAACGGAAGAGGAATAGCCGTATCCGCACTCCTGGAGCGCCCTGTAAAACATGGGCAGCGTCTCCCGATCGACGGAAAACGACGGCGCGCGGAATCCCTGAATCTTGCGGCCGACGATCGACTCCAGAATGCCGCGGCTCTTCAGCAAATCGTCGCGGAACTCGGCGCCGGACATTTCCCGCACCGCCTTGTGATCGTACCCATGCGACGCCACTTCATGCCCGCGCGCATGAATGTTGCGAACCAGTTCCGGGTATTTCTCTCCTATGACGCCCAGCACAAAGAACGTGCAGCGGATGGACGCGTCATCGAAGACGCTCAGCAGCCGGTCCACCAGCGCCGGCAGGTTCGTCTTCCGGCTGGCATAGGAACCGGGATCGATGCCCTCGTAGTTGACGTGGAAATACTCCTCTACGTCCACGGTCAGAAAGTTGGACAGAGGCCTGTGCGGGCGCATGTCGTTTTTCAAATGTAATCGTGGTCGAACCAGCTCAAGCCCCAGTCTCCGGTCCAGGCCGCGTCACCGGCGGGGCGCAAGGCCTCTGGGACGGCGTACACCAGCGTGAAAAAAGACGGCGTGCGGAAGAACAGGTTGGAGCGGAGATGGCGCGCCTCGGGCGAGCCTGGGCGGGCCAATGCCACCACGGCATGGCTCCCGTTCTCCAGACCGATGTGGCAGGCGTGCGCGAGGAGCGCGTTCCACGCCTGCTCGTCGCCGGCCGGAACGATCACATCGACGATGGCCGCTACCGCAAATCGCTTCACGCGCGTGAGGCGCAGCACCAAATAGCCGCGGGCCTTCCCGTCCGCCGCCGCGAACACGCGGTACCGTTTGCGGCCGAACGGCGCGATGCGGCGCCGAAACGCTTCCTCCCGCCGATCCGCATGGACTCGCCAACCGGCCTGCGCCCGGGCCACCAGGTCCCAATCCATCCGGCCGACATCCGCCACTTCTTCCACCTCCACGCGCCCCGCGGCGGGACGCCGTAGCGCCAGCGCCGCGCGCGCCAGCGGCCTGGCGACGGCGTCAATCGCCGCGCGCGCGGCGGCGGGCATACCCGTCCACAACGCCCGGATCCCGCCGCCGGCCGCGACGGGGAACGCATAAACGCTCCAGTCCGGACCACGCGTATAGCGCATCGCCAAATGCCCCGCCAGAGCGGGCTTGATGGCGATCAGGCCATAAAGGAAGTCAAAGCCGAACTCCGGGTAGTCACGGAGCAGGCGGCGTTCAAGCCGAAAGAACAGCGGCGTCTTGCGCCAGGCCGGATCGATGAACAACTGGCAGATGAAGCCGGCGCGCGCGGACTTTCCTCCGATCGCATACGGCATCGGCAGTATCCCGTAATGCGCGATCAGGCGCCCACCGCCGTCCCGGGCCACCAGGACGCACGCCGGTCCCGCTTCGAAGAACTGGGCCTTCCAACAGGCGGCGAACGCATCCCTATCCAGATCCGGATGGATGTAGTTATGGGGGTATAGGAAATCGAAAACCTCGGCGCCCATCCCGGCGGTGGCGAGTTCCACGACCGGCGCTGCGGTGGCGGGCGGCATGTGCCTTCAGCCTCGCCAGCGGCCGTCGAGTTCCTTGGGACCTTTCAACGCCCCCTTCCCGAGTTCCACTATCTCGCAGAAGCCGTTCAGAGAGCTGGTCTCATCCGCCATGCTTTCAAAGTAGCACGGGCCAAAATCGGCGACCTTTGGAAATGAAGAACTTGGCCGGAGCTAAACCCACCGCCGGCAAGATGGAATGAGAAAGCCGGTCTCCAGCGGGACGCGTTAAGCTCCCAATACGCACTCGAAGTGCAAAAGGAGACCGGCAATGAAGAAGTTTAGCATTCGTTCCAAG
>JBEKHV010000116.1:0-3229 GCA_050012095.1 Bryobacteraceae bacterium
TGCGAAGATGGGTCACAGGGACCTCCTTGTGACCCGCACTCTACCGCGCGACGGCCTCGGGAAGAAGCCACGCGTAGCGTCCGCCGCGCGAGCGGCTTAGTTCAAACGGGATTCCTGGAAACTACGCCCAAGCGCTCTTCGGACTCCCGCGACCCCTTCAGCGTTCCACATGGCCGCATAGTCGCCGACGCGCAGAACTGACCCGCTGAATGTCAACGCCCCCAAACCGCGTTCGAGGAGGCTCCGTCGGATCTATCACCAGGAAGTCGGCTGGCATCCCACGCTTTAGGGCCGCGGGACCAAGAGATCATCGCAGATTTTTCGGGCGAGGAAATCGTTCACTTCACGATGCCGCGGAATCGCCGAAGACCTGCGGGCCTTGCGATTTACGTATATCGTGTGGTTGCTCCTCCTGGCGCAGGAACTCACAGCCGTGCTGTTCCAGATGGCGGATCAGATCGGTCCGCTTCAGGCCGCAGGCAGGATAAGGTTTCCCGAATGACCTCCGCGCCTTCCAGATATCGCTCGGATAAAGCACGGTTCGCGTCCAGAACCATCGCGACGGCCTCGTTCAGGTTCGCGCGCGCCTCTTCCAGAGTTTCCCCCTGAGTATTCGCGCCAGGCAGTTCTTCGATGAACGCGATATAGCCCTCGGGCGCTTTCATGAAAACGGCCGTCAAATTCATTTGAGCCATTCGCGCCAATCATATCAAGGAAGGCACGGTCGGCGCGGTTGCTCCGTCTGACCGCGCGGCGATCGCCGGTCCGCCCCACGATTGCGGCTAAAATCGGAGCAGATGGCTTTCCCCTTCCCGCCGCGCCGCCGCGTCCGGCTTCGCCTGCGCGGCATCGTTCAGGGCGTGGGATTTCGGCCGTTCGTACACAACCTCGCGCTGGAGTGGAAACTCGGCGGCTATGTGCTGAACTCGTCGGCGGGTCTGATCGCCGAAGCCGAGGGCGCCCCGGCCGCGGTCGAGCGCTTCCTTGAGGCCGTCACTCAGGAGCCCCCGCCGCTAGCCTGGATTCAGGAAATCGAACGCTGGGAAATCGAGCCTGCCGGAGAGGAGGAATTCGCCATCCGCCCCAGCGTCGCCGAAACCGGCGAGTTTGCCCTGGTGTCGCCAGATGTCGCTACCTGTGAGGAGTGCGGCCGCGATTTCACCGATCCCGCCAACCGGCGCTTCGGCTACCCGTTCACGAACTGCACCAACTGCGGCCCGCGGTACACCATCATTCGCGACATCCCGTACGACCGCCTCAAGACCACCATGGCCGCCTTTACCATGTGCGCGGCTTGCCGGCGGGAATATGACGATCCGGCCGACCGGCGCTTTCACGCGCAGCCCAACGCCTGCCCGGAATGCGGTCCGTCGCTTTCGGCGTCTCTCGCAGAGGCGCGGCGGCGGCTGGCGGCGGGCGAGATCGTCGCCATCAAGGGCTTGGGCGGATTTCATCTGGCCTGCGACGCGCGCCACGAAACCGCCGTACGCCGCTTGCGGGAGCGAAAGAGGCGCAGCGACAGGCCTTTCGCGTTGATGGCGCGCGATCTGGCGGCAGTGGAGGAAGTTTGCGAACTGTCCGAAGTCGACCGGGCCGCGCTCACCAGCGCGCGCCGGCCCATCGTCATTCTCCCAGTGGGGCGGCCCTCCCGGGCTGCCTTTCTCGCCCCCGCCATCGCGCCCGGCAACCGCACGCTGGGAATCATGTTGCCCTACACGCCGCTGCACCATCTGTTGTTCGTGGACGCGCCCTACTCCCTGCTGGTCATGACCAGCGGCAACCTCAGCGAAGAGCCTATCGTGGTTTCCAACACCGAAGCGCAAGAGCGGCTGGCGGGCGTGGCCGATTGGTTTCTTCTGCACAATCGCGACATCCACATGCGCGCCGACGATTCGGTGGTCCGCACGTTCGAGGGGAAGGAGCGTGCGTTGCGCCGGTCGCGCGGCTACGTCCCGCGGACCATGGATCTGGGGCGCCCGGTTCCGGAGCTTCTGGCCTGCGGCGGCGAGCTGAAGAACGCTTTCTGCCTGACTAAAGGCCGCCACGCCATCCTGAGCCAGCACATCGGCGACCTGGAAAACTACGAAACCCTGGGCTTCTTCGAAGAGACGTTCGCCAACTTGAAGAAGTTGTTCCGCGTGGAGCCGCGGGCCGTGGCTTACGATCTCCATCCGCTTTATTTAAGCTCCAAATATGCGCTAGGCGTCCCCGGCCTTCCGAAGCTGGGCGTGCAGCACCATCACGCGCATCTCGCAAGCTGCATGGCGGAGAACGGCCTCGCGGGCACGGTGATTGGCGTGGCGTTCGATGGCGCCGGCTACGGCGCGGATGGAACCATCTGGGGCGGCGAGTTCCTCGTCGCGGGATACGCCGGGTTTGAGCGGCGCGCGCACCTGCGATACATTCCCCTGGCGGGCGGCGACGCGGCCGTTCGCGAGCCGTGGCGCGCGGCCCTTGCGTACCTGGTCGATACGTTCGGCGCCGCGGCCCGCCTGGAAGGCGTCGCGGAGGAACGCGTCCGCGTGGTGCGCCGCATGATCGAGCGGGGCGTGAACACCGTCCCCACCTCCTCCTGCGGCCGCCTCTTCGACGCCGTGGCCGCCATCGTCGGCTTGCGGCATGAAATCACATTCGAGGCCCAGGCCGCCATCGAACTGGAGACCGTCGCGCAAGACGGCGAAGCCGCGCGCTATCCCTTCCAGATCGAGGCCGGCTCGCCCTTGCAGGTGGATTTCCGCCCGGCGATCGAGCGCGTCGCCCGCGAAGCGGAAGCCGGCGTTGCGTCCGGCGTCATCGCCGCCCGCTTCCACAACACGCTGGCGGATGCCACGATCGAAGTCTGCCGCCGGCTGCGGAGCGAGACCAAGCTGAACCGCGTCTGTCTCAGCGGCGGAACATTCCAGAACATGCGCCTGCTGGCGCTCGTGACGGCCGGCCTGCGCTCCTCCGCCTTCGAGGTCTTTCTGCACGCCCAAGTCCCGCCCAACGACGGCGGCATCGCCCTGGGCCAAGCCGTCATCGCCGCCGAAGCGCTGAGGTAGCGCCGGGCCCGGATCGCGGCGCAAAACCGCCGCCGGCAAGACCGGCGGCGCCACATCGTGTATACTCTGAAACCATGGTGCGTCCTGAAAGACGCGTTCTTCTAGCAGGTGCAAGTCTTGCCCGGGTAAGCGCCGGAGCGCCCGGTAGCAGGCCCCAGGCGAAGGCAGAGATGCCTACCGTCCGAGCG
>JBEKHV010000117.1:0-2596 GCA_050012095.1 Bryobacteraceae bacterium
GTACAACCCAGGCGGCGCAGCAGATCGGTGGTTTGGCCGGCCGGGTCGTACACGGCGATCGTGCCGGTGAGCGCCGCCGGCGGGGCAAAGACGCGGAACGCGAAGCGGTCTTCGTGAGTCGCCTCGCCGATTTTGGCGGACATCGTGATCTGGCCATCCACCTTTGCGCCGTCGATGCGATCGGGGGCGTTAAACGTGATGGGCACGAACAAAGTCTGGGCCAGATCCAGGGTTCCCTGCTTCGTTCCCGAACCCACCCGTCGGCCGGCCACGGTCGCCTCCCACTGGACCGAATACTTCTGGGAGGCGCGCGTGTCGTTCAGTAAAGCGATCTGCTTCTCAATGCTCCGGCCGGTCCGGAAGTTGTGGTCCTTGGCGGTGAACGCCTGATCGGGGCCGGCCACGCCCGGGTTGGGCCGTCCTCCGGGACCGCAAATCCACGCCAGCGTCGCTTGGTTGTTTTCAACCAGCGCCTTTCCCGCCGGCATCATGCGGGCGGCCGAGGGTTCCAGCCAGTGGAGGTTGGACATGCGCGCCGTGGGGAAATAGAACCCCCGCCGGCCCGCCGCAAACGGCGCCAGATTCACCACCTTGGCTCCGTCCGGGCTGTGGTCCCAGCCGTGGCCGTTGGACCACGGGAACATGCCGCCGGTGTTGCCCATGGTGCGCCAGCTTCGCCACGTGTTGCGGATGAACAGCTCCTGGACCTGCTGGACGTTCGGGGCGAAAATCTCCCCGGCAAAGTCCTGCCATCTCCCATAGGTCTGGTCCTTTTGGAACAGCGCGGGCATCTGCGCGCGGTACTCCGGAACTTCGCCGGCGAAGGCCTGCTTTCCGAAATAGATGGCGGAGAATTCCGTGGCCCACGGCTCGCTGGCGATGGCTTGGTTGAAACCATCGCGGCCGCGGTGGTACGTGCTTTGCAGCGGGCACCCGAACTCCGGGACGAAGAACGGCATGTCGCCGAACGCGGCCCAATAGCTCAAAAACTCCTCGCGCTCCTGCAAGGGAACCAGGTCCATGTAGAGGTTGAGGTTGTATACGTCGCCGACGGAGCCGGAATGGTGGGAGATGACCGGGCGCGTACCATCGAGCGAACGCAGCGCTTCAATCGCTTCCTGCAATTTGGGAAAACGGCCGTCGGTCCACGAACCCAGCTTGTTCCAGGCTTTGCCGCGGTTGCCGATGATGCGCGGGCCCTCGTCGCCGTGGGCGTAGTTGAAACTCGTGTTCCACATGACGATCGAGGGATGGTTGCGATAGCGCTTGACCTGGGCCGCCGCGGCGGCGCGGTACCGCGCGACGGTTTCCGGATCGCTCCAGGTAGAGGCGTAGCGTGTGATATCCTCCAGTACGCCGGTGATGGGCCAACCCTTGAGATCGGCGCGCCGGTACCACATGCGGCTCGTATCGGGCGCGCCGCGGGTGTCCGGCTCGTCCGGCGGGAGTTCCTGGAAGTTGTACCCGGCCCATTGGAACGCATCGATATGGCCGTCCATGTCCTCAGCAGTGGCGCGGGCTTGCGGATGGCCCATCACCGGGCGGATGCGGAGCTCCGCGCCGTTGAGGTAATATTTGCGGCCGTCGATCCAGAACTCGCGGAAGCCGAAAGTCTGCTTCATCTCGTCGTCGAGACCCGCGCCCTGGACCTTGAGCGCCAGCGTGTAGATGTTGGGTTGGCCGATGTCCCACAGCCGCGGATTCGGCCACGAAAAGGCCGGCCGCACGATCTGCGTCGCGGCGGCGCGCACCGGCAGGTCCGTTTCGAAGCGGCGCTCTTCCCGGCCTTTCTCATCCAGCGCGACGGCCGTGAAATGCACGCTGCCGCTCTGAGCCACGCCGGTCAGCTCGACTTCCAGGGCGAGCTGTTTCTGGCGCGTCGAGGGCCGGACATAAATGCTGTCAATATGAGGACCGGCCGGCCGGCTGTACAGCAGGACGTCGCCGATCAACCCGCGCGCGGATAAGCCTCCGCGGCCGAAGCCTCCACGGCCGCCGGCTCCGCCGCGGCCCGCCCCGCCTGCCCCGCCGCGGCCTGCCCCGCCGCGACCTCCTCCCGCCTGCGCCTCCGCGGCGGGCGTGGGTTCGTTGCCCGCCATTATGGCCGCGACAGCCGACTCCTCCGGCGCCGCTACCGCCAGCACGCGCAACGTCGCCTCCTTGCCCGGCGTGACCGCCCGCGTGATATCGACGGTGCCTTCCGGCCAGTGCGCTTCGCCGCATTCCTGGTCGTTGACGAAAACGCGGGCGTCAGTGCTCAGACGCTCAAACGCCACCAGCACGGCGCGGCCCGCCCAATCGGCCGGTACATTGATCGGCCGCTGATACCACATGCGGGAAACCTGGCTGCCGTTGAAATTCTGCCAGGAGCCGCCGCTTCCGGCGGCGACGATGCCCGGCATCCGATTCCCGTTGTCCTGCCACCCGCCGGGAACGCGGATGTAGCCCCAGTCGGCGGTGGGCCGCACGCGGGCTTCGTTCACCGCGGGCAGCGCCTGCCAGATCCCGTTGAGGCAGATCGTCGCGCGTCGGCTGGTCCGGTCTTCGATCGGTTCCTTGCCCCATGTCAGCGCGTCGCCGGCGGGCAGCGCCGCCG